>JBFIFN010000004.1:0-159504 GCA_041602775.1 Woeseiaceae bacterium
ACCGGCCACTACCCGACGCTCGACCTGGTCGTCCGGACCAACGAGACGACAACGGATCAGACCGTGAGTACGTCCCTGGGGTCGCAGTCGGACAGCCTGACCAATCCGAACGACAGCATCTCCCTGCAATTGTCGGTGCCGCTGTTTGCCGGTGGCGGCACATCGTCACGCGTTCGCGAGGCCGTGTACCTGCACCGCGCGGCCCGGGAACAGCTGCAGCGCGTTACGCGGGAGACCGAGCGCCAGGCCCGTGACACCTATCTCGGCGTGCTCTCGGAAATGAGCCGCGTCCGGGCGCTCCGGCAGGCCGTCGCCTCGAGCCGCACGGCGCTGGAGGCGACGCAGGCCGGTTTCGACGTCGGCACGCGAACGATCGTCGATGTCCTCAATTCGCAGTTTGCGCTGTACGCCGCGATCACGAATTACGAACAGGCGCGCTACGACTACATCCTCAACACGCTGCGTCTCAAGCAGGCCGCGGGCACGCTGCAGGTACAGGATCTCGAGGAAATCGACAAGTGGCTCGTGCAGCGTAGAACCCCTGAGGAGATTTTCGCCGAAGAGGAAGGGCAGCAGGGCGCCGGCAAGAACTAGAACAGCGCCGGCTTATGTCGGCGCGTCACTCGAGCCGCCGCGGTCGACCAGCGGTTCGAGCAAGACGAGCAGTCGCTGCAGCGCGCCGCGGTTTTCTTCGAGGACCTTCTGCCCGGCGCGGCCCATACGTGCCGCCTCTTCGGGATTCCTCAACAGCTCGCTAACGACGTCGACGAGTTCCTCGGGTCCATCGACTTTCCGGCACGCCCCCATGCTGATGAAGAGATCGGCGATGTCCTGTGCATTGAAGTTGTGCGGACCGGTGACGATGGGCACCCCGAGTGCGGCCGGCTCCAGCAGGTTGTGGCCGCCGATCGGCACGAGGCTGCCCGCGACGAAGGCGACGTCGCTGGCTGCGTAGAAGACCGGCACCTCGCCCATCGTATCGCACAGAAATACCGACGCCTCGCCGGCCGCGCGCCCCTCGGTTCTCGACACGAGGCTGAAGCCGCGCTGTCGAATGAGCTCGCGCACGGCTGCGAATCGTTGCGGGTGACGGGGTACGAGTACGAGCAGCAGGTCGTCGTGTCGCGCGCGCAGCATCTCGTGCACGTCGAGTACGATGTCCTCTTCGCCCTGGTGGGTACTCGCTGCAATCCAGACAGGGCGATCGCCGAACAACCTGGCCCGCTCGGCCTGCCCCTGCTCAGCGACGCCCTCCTCGTGTTGCAGGTCGAACTTGATGTTGCCCATGACACAGGTGCGTTCCGGATTGGCGCCGAGCGACAGGAAGCGTTCCGCGTCCTGCTTGCTCTGTGACGCGATGATGATGCCGTGCGACAGTGTCTCGCGGATCAGGGGCAGCAGCTTGCGGTAACCGGGCACCGATCGCGGCGAGATCCGTGCGCTGACCAGGATAAGCGGTATGCCGCGAACGCCGCAGCCGCGGTAGAGATTGGGCCAGATTTCGGTTTCCATGACGAGGGCGACGCTCGGCCTGGTGCGCCGGAACAGGGCCCTTACGGCGTGCGGGAACTCGAACGGCACGTAAGCATGATGCACCGTGTCGTCGAACAGCGCCTTGACGCGCGCGGCGCCAGTCGGTGTCACGGTCGTGACGAGAATTTCGTGCTGAGGGAAGCGCTGTGCGAGCGCGCGAATGAGTGGCGCGGCAGCCTGTACTTCGCCTACAGAGACCGCATGAACCCAGATGCACCGCTCCAGTTCCGGCAACCCGATGCCGAAACGTTGGCCCAGACGGTCGAAATAGACGCGATTGCCGAGCCCGCGAAACAGCCAGAAAACCAGGAACGGAATCAGTAACAGGTAGGTAAGCAGGTTGTAGAGAACACGCACCGGAGCCCGTCTCTACTCGTCCCTGAGCCTGTCGATGATGCGGCTCGATGATTGGCCCTCGCGGAATGCGAGGACCCGGACCTCGCCGCCGTTCTGCAATACTTCCCGCGCGCCCACGATTTCGTCCGGCGCGTAGTCGCCACCTTTGACGAGTACGTCGGGCAGCACTTCTTCGATGAGGCGCGCCGGCGTGTCCTCGGAAAACGGAACCACCCAGTCCACGGCAGCGAGGCCTGCCAGCACGAGCATGCGATCCGCGAGTCCATTGACCGGCCGCGTCTCGCCCTTCAACCGACGCACCGAGTCGTCGTCATTGACCGCGACGACAAGGCGGTCGCCGAGGCTTTTCGCCTCTTCGAGATAGGCCACGTGCCCGGCGTGCAATACGTCGAAACAGCCGTTGGTCATGACGATCCGCTCATTGCGGCCGCGGGACTCGGCGACGAGCGCCAGCAACATGTCCAGGTCGACCAGCCCGCGACCACCTTGCCCGCGTTGGTGCAGCGCCGCCGACAACTCGCCGGGCGTCACCGCGGCGACACCGATCTTGCGCACGACCAGGCCCGCGGCGAGGTTGGCGAGCGCAGCCGCTGAACTGAGCGCCTGTCCGCTGGCCAGCGCCGCGGCGAGCGTCGCAATGACCGTGTCGCCGGCGCCGGTAACGTCGTAGACTTCACGCGCCTGGGTCGACAGGAACAGCGGTTCGGCATCGCCCTCGACGAGCAGCATGCCTTTCTCGCTGCGCGTGACGAGCAACGCTTCGAGCTCGAGTTCACGCATCAACGCGCGAGCCCGGGCAACGAGATCGTCGTCGGAAACGGCAGCGCCTGCGACCGCTTCGAACTCCGACTGGTTCGGCGTAATCAGCGATGCACCGCGGTACTTCCCGAAGTCCGTTCCCTTTGGGTCGACGAGAACGGGCACGCCTGCGTCACGGCAGGACCGGATCATCGTCTGCACCTCCGCAAGGGCGCCCTTGCCATAATCCGAGAGGATCACGGCGCCGGCACCGTCGAGCGTGCCGGCCAGCGCGGCCGCCACGGCGTCCCCTGGCATGGCAATCGCTTTCTCCTCGTCGAGGCGGATCAGCTGCTGCCCGCGGCTCTGCACGCGTGTTTTGGTGATCGTCGGCCGGTCTTCTGCTTCGGCGAAGGTGCACTGGATACCGCGTCCGCCGAGGATGGCGGCAAGTGACCTTGCGGCCTCGTCCCTGCCGACGACGCCGACGAGACGGGTCGATACGCCGAGCGCCGCGAGGTTCACAGCGACGTTGGCGGCGCCCCCCGGGCGATCGTCGGTCTGCTGCACGTGGACCACGGGCACCGGCGCCTCCGGCGAGATGCGCCCGGTCGAGCCGAAGAGGTAACGGTCGAGCATCACGTCACCGGCAACGACCACGCGAGTCGACGAAAAATCGGGTATCGATAGGGTCACGGCGGCATCTTACCTGACTGGCGCCGCGACAGCAGCCCGCGAAAGACCGGCCGGCTGCGTCCGCGTCAGCTCAGCCGCACTTGGAGTCGCCGCAGGACAGGCAGGTCATGCACCCGTCCATCATGATGACGGCGGTCGTGTTGCACTTCGCGCACAGCTGCGCGCCTTCCGGGTACTCCGCTTCGGAGAATGCGTCCGTCTGCTTCTGCGCCTCTTCGAATTCCGCACGCTTCTGCTCGATGAGTTTCCTTTGATGCTCGTCGAGGCCCGGCGGCGCCATCATGCCGATGGCGATCAGGTGTTTTTCGACGATATGCCCGAGCTCGGCAATGATCGATGGCATGAACTTGCCGCCCGGCTGCCAGTAGCCGCCGCGCGGGTCGAACACCGCCTTCAGCTCCTCGACGAGGAAGGTCACGTCACCGCCTTTGCGGAATACGGCCGAGATGATGCGCGTCAGCGCGACGATCCACTGGTAGTGATCGAGGTTCTTGGAGTTGATGAAGATCTCGAACGGGCGTCGCTTCTCGTGCTCGGTGCCCTCGTTGAGGATGATGTCGTTGATCGTGACGTACATCGCGTGATCGGACACCGGCGTCTTGACCTTGTAGGTCGAGCCGACGAGCATCTCCGGACGCTCGAGCTTCTCGTGCATGCGGATGACTTCGGCCCGGTCGCCCCCGCCCTCGCGCGGGAATTCCTTCTTCGGCTCTTCCCGGTTTTCGGCCGGCTTGTTGACGGCGTAGCCGACGATTTTCTTGTCGATCTTGATCATATTAAAACTTTCCGTAATAGCCTTCTTTGAGCGCATCGAAGAGGTTGGCAGCGGTATGGACCTCGCCGTCGTATTCGATCTCTTCGTCGCCCTTCAGGTCGACGGTCGAACCGTCTTCCAGCGTGAAGGTGTAGGTCGTGTTCTTGAGGTCTTTCTCCTTGACCAGGACGCCCTGGAATGCCTCGGGGTTGAAGCGGAACGTCGTGCAGCCTTTGAGTCCCTGACGATAGGCGTACAGGTAGATGTCCTTGAAGTCGCCGTACGGGTATTCCGTGGGGACATTGGCCGTCTTGGAAATCGACGAGTCGATCCATTTCTGCGCCGCCGCCTGGATGTCGACGTGCTGCGTCGGCGAGACTTCGTCCGCCGTGATGAAGTAGTCCGGCAGGCTGTGCGCCGCCTCGACGCCGGGACCCGTGGGCAGCGCGTCCGTATCGATCATCGCCCGGTAGGCCAGCAACTCGAACGAGAAAACGTCGACTTTTTCCTTGGTCTTCTTGCCCTGGCGAATGACGTTGCGGAAATAGTGGTGCGCGAAGCTCGGTTCGATGCCGTTCGACGCATTGTTGGCCAACGACAGCGAAATCGTGCCGGTCGGCGCTATGGAGCTGTGATGCGTGAAGCGCGACCCGGTCTCGGCCAGTGCTTCGACCAGCTCCGGGTTCTCGGCCGCGACACGCTGCATGTAGCGGCTGTAGCGGGCGTGCAGGATCCGTCCCGGGACCTTGTCGCCGGCCTGGTAGCCGGCGGCGTGCATCTCGGGACGCTTGCGCAGCATTTCTTCCGTCACCTCGAAATTCTCGTTCATGATCGGCGCCGGGCCTTTTTCCCTCGCGAGTTCGAGACCCTCTTCCCACCCCGCTAGTGCGAGCTGCTTGGCCACCTCCTCGGTGAACGCGACGGCCGCGGGCTCACCGTACTTCATGCGCAACATCGTGATGGTCGAACCCAGCCCCAGAAAACCCATGCCGTGGCGACGCTTGCGCTGAATCTCGTTGCGCTGCTGCGGCAGCGGCAGGCCGTTGATCTCGACGACGTTGTCGAGCATGCGCGTGAACACCCGGACGACCTTGCGGAAGCTTTCCCAGTCGAAGCGCGCCTCTTCCGTGAACGGCTTTTCGACGAACTTCGTGAGATTCACCGAGCCGAGCAGGCAGGAGCCGTAGGGCGGCAATGGCTGCTCACCGCAGGGATTGGTGGCGCGGATGTTCTCGCAGAACCAGTTGTTGTTCATCTCGTTGACCTTGTCGATCAACACGAAACCCGGCTCGGCGAAATCGTAGGTCGACGCCATGATGACGTCCCACACGCGGCGCGCCGGGAGCGTCTTGTAGACCTTGCACGCGACGAGGCCCTCGGCGTTCTGCACGTAGCTGCCTGCCTCCGGCCACTCGCGCCACACGAACTGGCTGCTGTCGGACAGGTCGAGCTTGTCGTCCTCGACCTCCTTCGGCGTGACCGGGAAGGCGAGTTTCCAGTCGTCCCCGTTGATGACGGCCTGCATGAACTCGTCGGTGATGAGCAGGGACAGGTTGAACTGACGCAGGCGGCCGTCCTCGCGCTTGGCGCGGATGAACTCCATGACGTCGGGATGGCCGACGTCGAAGGTCCCCATCTGCGCACCGCGGCGCCCGCCCGCCGACGACACCGTAAAACACATCTTGTCGTAGATATCCATGAACGACAGCGGACCCGACGTGTACGCGCCAGCACCGGTCACGTAGGCGCCCTTGGGACGCAGCGTCGAGAACTCGTAGCCGATGCCACAACCCGCTTTCAGGGTCAGCCCGGCCTCGTGCACCTTGTTCAGGATATTGTCCATCGAGTCGCCGACTGTGCCCGACACCGTGCAGTTGATCGTCGACGTCGCCGGTTTGTGTTCCTGGGCGCCCGCGTTTGACATAATACGGCCGGCCGGAATTGCGCCCGATCGCAGCGCCCACAGGAACTCCTGGAAGTAGTGGTCGCGCTTCGACTCGACCTCGACGTTGGCCAGCGCCCGCGCGACGCGCTGGTAGGTGTCGTCGATCGACCCGTCTATCTTATCCCCGTCCTTTGCAGACAGGCGGTACTTGGCATCCCAGATATCCAGAGATGCGGGCTGGAATTCGATGTCGGTTACCGAGTGCGTATCCAGATTCACGGCAGACTTCATAGGTCCTGTTTCTCCCCTGTACTCCCTGAAGGAGACCCCGGTGGTTGTTATGGCTCGCTCTTTTCTCGAGAGCATAAGGCTCCGCTCGCCCGCGGCCAGAGAACACGCGACGAGTGCCGGAATCGGCCTCATTTCCCTACTGATCCAGACACAAGATGTTGTGCCCAAGTGCAGACAAGATTATGCCCGTAAGGCCCTAGTGTCAAGCCCTGAACGTTTTTTTCGAGATAGGCTTTTTATTTTTTAGAACAGTGATTTACGATAATAACGAGAGAATCCGCTTTAAAATATGTCAAAAAAAAATGACAGATTTATGAAATCACGAAACCACTACATATAGTAGCGACTTTTATCGCATTACGGAGCTATTGAAACGCGTGGGATCGTCCCTACTTCAGGCAGCGAAAGCGATCCTTTTGCGGAGAAATCACCATGACTATTGCTCGTTTTGAACCCTGGTCGTATCTCGACCTCCTGCACCGCGACCTCGACCGCCTGGTCGGATCCCGCGGCGCTGCGCGCGACAGCCAGGACCCCGTCGCCGACTGGGTACCGGCCGTCGACATCATCGAAGAAAAGACGCGTTTTGTCCTGCGCGCCGACGTTCCCGGGGTCAGCCCGGACGACATCGACGTGTCCATGGACAACGGCGTCCTGAGCGTCTCCGGCCACCGCCGTGCCATTGCGGGCGACGACAAGACCGGCGTACAGCGCCTCGAGCGCGCGACGGGGCGTTTCTACCGCCGCTTCACGCTGCCCGACACGGCGGACGCCGATGCCATCACGGCGCGCTGCCAGGACGGCATCCTCGAGGTCGCGATCCCGAAAGCGCCGGAGATCCAGGCGCGCCGGATCACGGTCGAGGCCGCCTGACGCACCGGACAAGGCCCGGGCGCGACCTTGCGCCGCGTCCGGGCATCGTTTCCGGCAGCGCGGTAATTCACGGGCGATTCAGCATCGTGAACCTATTCTTTCCCGCACAATCTGATAACGTGGTTGCAGCACCTCCGAGGCAATTTATGAAGCACAAGTACGGACTCATTCTGGCGAGCCTGTGGCTGGCCCTGGTTTCCTTCGGGGCACACGCGCAGCTGCCGTCCACAGTCGGCGGTCAGCCGGTCGTCAGCCTGGCGCCGCTCGTGGACAAGGCTGCCCCGGCCGTGGTCAACATCCGCATCGTGCAGGAACGTCGCGGCCCGTTCGGCCGGGCGTTCGAATCCGGGGGCGCCGGTTCCGGCGTTATCGTCGATGCCGACAACGGCTATATCCTCACCAATCACCATGTTGTCGGCGAGGCCGATGAAATCCAGGTCGGACTGATCGACGGCCGCACGCTGGATGCCGAGATCGTCGGCTCTGACGCGGCCACGGACATCGCGCTCATCAAGGTGGAGGGCGACAACCTGACGGAAATGCCGATCGGTGATTCGAACACGGTGCGCGTGGGCGATTTCGTGATCGCGATCGGCAACCCCTATGGCCTGACTCACACCGTCACGTCGGGAATCGTCAGTGCGCTCGGCCGCACCGGCATCAACCGTGAGGGCTACGAAGACTTCATCCAGACCGATGCTTCGATCAACCCGGGTAATTCCGGCGGCGCGCTGGTCAACATGAGCGGCGAACTGATCGGGATCAATTCCGTGATCATCTCGCGTTCGGGCGGCAACGTCGGCATCGGCTTCGCCGTGCCGACCGAGATCGCCAGCTCGATCATGGGACAGATCATCGATTTCGGCGAAATCCGGCGCGGACTGCTCGGCGTCAATATCCAGGACATCGATTCCGAGGCGGCGCGCACGCTGAACATCGAGACTGAAGGCGGCGCGCTCGTATCGCGCGTCTTCCCGGATTCGGCCGCTGAAAAAGCGGGCCTCGAGGTCGGCGACGTGATCATCGCCATTAACGACAAGACGATCACGGGCGCGACCGAGCTGCGCAACACGATTGGCCTGCTGCGCTCGGGCGACAATGTCAGTATCCGGTACATCCGTGACAACAAGAAACGGACGACGAGCGCCGTGCTCGGCAGCGCGGCAGAGCAGCTGCTCGCCGGCGCCGACATACACCCGGGTCTTTCGGGTGCGAGCTTCTCTCCGGCCAGCACGTCGAGCGAAAGCGGCGTCGAGGTGACCGCGGTCGAGGAAAGCAGTCCCGCGGCGCAGCGCGGCCTGAGGCCCGGTGACGTCATCACGGCCGTCAACCGCGTGCTGGTGCGCGACCTCAATGACCTGCGGGAGATCGCGCGGAACAACCGCATCCTGTTCCTGCTCATCCAGCGCGGCGACCGCTCGCTGATGCTGCAGATACGGTAAGCTATGTAGATGCACACGAAGGACAGCAGCCGGCGACTTTTCTTGCGAGCCGTCGGCGCTGTCCTCGTTTTTTGTGCGCTCCCGGCATCGGCTGCGACGACGGCCGATTTCGAAGACCAGCGACGTCTCTTCAAACAGGTTTACGCCGACGCCGAACGGGGCGACTGGACACCCGTCGAGCAGCTGGCGCCGGCCGAGCGGCAGCTCCTGCAAGACTACGTGCTGTGGCCCGATCTGAGGGCCGCGTGGCTGCGCGCCAACCTGAAGTCCGTCGACTCGGCTGAAGCCGAGGAATTCCTCTCGCAATACGGCCAGCTGCGGCCCGGCCGGCAGCTGCGCTATCGCTACGCGCTGGCGCTGGCACGCGGGGGCGATCTCGAGGGATTCCAGCGCATCTACGAGCAGTTCTACCAGGGCCAGGGCAACGCGCGCCTCGATTGCTACTCCCTGCAAGCCGACATCGAGGCAGGCCGGGACGCTCGCATCCCGGGGCGCGCGCTCGACCTGTGGCTCACAGGTACGAGCCAGGTCGAAGAATGCGACCCGGTATTCGATTATCTCAACGACAAGCAGCTCCTCGGCCCCGTCGAGTATCGCGAGCGCTTTGCGCTCGCCGTCGAGGCGCGTGAATTCCGCCTCGCCCGATGGCTGGCCAAACACATCGACGAGGAGCACGTCGCTGCAGCCGCGCGATGGAAGCAGGCCCAGGACGACCCGGAAGGCTTCCTGGCCCGTCCCGATGACCGCCTCAGGAGTGACACGTATCGCGAACAGCTCGTGTACGCCGCCGAGCGCCTCACCTATCGCGATCCCGAGGCTGCACTCCAGGCCTGGACGACGATCGAGAAACGCTTCGGGTTCTCCACGGAGCAAAAGCTCCGTACGCGGCGCCACATTGCGCTGTGGACGGCGCGCGACAATCTGCCCGGGGCCTACCGGCTGCTCGCGGCTCTGCCGCAGGCCGCGCAGGACGACGAGGTGCTGCGCTGGCGCGCGCGATCCAGTCTGCGTGACGAACAGTGGCAGCGGCTGCTCGACGATGTCGCGGCAATGCCGCAGCAGGAGCGCGAGCGCGAGGAATGGAAGTACTGGCAGGCCATTGCGTTGCTGCGCTCAGGGCAGGCCGAACCGGGCCGCAGCGCGCTGGAGACACTGAGCAAGGAGCGCAGTTACTACGGTTTCCTCGCTGCGGACAAGCTCGGCGCGGAGTACGCGCTGCAATCGATAACGGTTCCCGCCCGTGATGCCGCGCTCGCCGAAATCGCCGGCAATCCCGGTATCATCCGCGCGCGCGAGCTGTTTCTCGTCGGCCTCGACGGCGGCGGGCGCTCCGAGTGGCAGGCGACACTTCGTTTCCTCGATCATGACGAGAAATTGCAGGCAGCCGTTCTTGCCGATCGCTGGGGCTGGCACTCGCGTGCAATTGCCACACTGGCGAGCGTCGGCGTTTATGACGACCTCACGATCCGCTATCCGTTGCCGTGGAAAGAGCAATTCGAGGCTTACTCGTCGGCGGCCCGGATCGAAACCACGTGGGCCTACGGTATTGCGCGCAGCGAGAGTCTCTTCATGCGCGACGCCCGCTCGAGCGCCGGCGCGGTCGGACTGATGCAGCTGATGCCGAAGACGGGGCACAGCGTGGCGCAGCAAATCAGCCTTCGCTATACGGGGCTCGATACGCTCACAGACCCCGCGAGCAACATTCGCCTCGGCACGTCCTACCTCGGACAAATGGCCGAACGCTTCGGCGGTCACCGGGTGCTCGCAACAGCGGCATACAACGCGGGGCCGCATCGCGTCGAGACGTGGCTGCCCGAGAAGGGCGCGGAGGACGCGCGCGTCTGGATCGAAAACATCCCGTTCAACGAGACGCGCAATTACGTCAAACGGGTACTGGCGGCACAGGCCATCTTCCACTGGCGGATGACGGGCGAGCAGCGGCGGCTCTCCGAGGAGTTGCGGCAGGTTACGGCGCCCGTCGAGGGCCAGTTAGCGGCCCGCTAGGCGGCGCGCCTCCGCGTAGAAGCACGCGACGTCCTCGTCGCAGCCTGCAAACACGGCACGAAATTCCGGCAGCCGTCCCTCGTACAGTGTCATGGACAGGAGTCGAGCGTTGTTCAGTTCGCCGGTCAGCCAGCCTCCGGGGTCGCGCCCGGCCTCCTCGAGCCGGTCAACGACGGCGCTGCGCAATACCTCGAGGCGCATCGACTTTGCTGCGCGCTTGTCGTCTTCGTTGATGTCGGCGGCGTAAATCACCTCGAGCTCATCTCGGGCGACCGCCACGAGGTCCATGAGGACCTGGCGCAGGCGGCGACGGTCGAGGTACTCGTCCATCTCACGCTGCATACCGCGCGACCGCAGCCAGCGCAGTACCCCGAACTCCTCCACCGCCGTGGCAAAGGACTCATTGAATGCCGTGTCGTCCTTGACATACAGGACCTGGTGCGCGAGTTCGTGAAACAGCACGCCGACGAGCTGCACGTCATCCCACTTCATCATGGAGCTGAGCACCGGGTCGCGCAGCTTGCCGAGCGTGGAATAAGCCGCAACGCCACTGACGGCAACGTCGTAGCCCTGCCGCGCGAGTCGCTGTGCCTTGCGCTCGGCATCGTCGCGGGCGAAATAGCCCCGGTAGCTGATGCAGCCGACGATCGGGAAGCACCACGTCTTCGCGCGCATCGAAAACTCGGGCACCGCAAACACGTTCCAGACAACGTAGTCTCGCTCGATGTCGGCGAAGGTCCGGTACGTGTCATTGTCGGGAAGTCCGAGTTCATCGATGGCGAACTGGCGCGCCTCCTGGACGAGGCGCAGGCGCGCGGCCAGCGCGGGCGAGGTGTCCTCGGCCGCCAGAACACGTTCGATCGGTTCACGCTTGCGAGTCAGCTCCCATTGTCCCCTCGCCGCCTGCAGGTAATAACAACCGGGCAACGCAGCAAGGCACAGGACCATGAGGACAAGTCGGGGCATTGGGGTACTATGACACGATGCAGGTTTATCTCGTAGGTGGCGCGGTTCGTGACGCGCAGCTCGGTATTCCACACAAGGAGCGGGACTGGTGTGTCGTGGGGAGCGCGCCACAGGAACTCGAAGCGCTCGGCTACCGCCGCGTAGGCAAGGACTTCCCCGTGTTCCTGCATCCCGAGACGAAGGAGGAATACGCGCTGGCCCGCACCGAGAGAAAGACCGCGCCCGGCTATCACGGCTTCGAGTTCGACTGTTCGCCCGGCGTTACGATCGAAGAAGACCTCCAGCGTCGTGACCTGACGATCAACGCCCTCGCGCAGGACGAGGATGGCCAGCTTATCGACCCGTGGGGAGGCCTCGACGACATTGAAAACCGCGTCCTGCGGCACGTCTCCGA
The DNA here is from genome assembly GCA_041602775.1 of Woeseiaceae bacterium. GTDB lineage: Bacteria > Pseudomonadota > Gammaproteobacteria > Steroidobacterales > Woeseiaceae > UBA1847. The sequence continues at coordinate 11,934 of JBFIFN010000004.1, forward strand.
TGCGTTTGCCGAAGACCCCGTGCGCGTCCTGCGCGTCGCGCGCTTTGCAGCGCGTTTTCATCACCTCGGCTTCACGATTGCCGACGAAACGATGAGCCTGATGCAACGCATGGTCGAAGGCGGCGAGGTTGAGGCGCTCGTGCCCGACCGCGTCTGGAAGGAAACGGAGCTGGCGCTGTCCGGCCGCAAACCCCGCGTCTTCATCGAAACGCTGCGCACGTGCGGGGCACTGCGCATCCTGTATCCGGAAGTCGACGCACTGTTTGGCGTGCCGCAGCCGGCACAATGGCATCCCGAAATCGACACGGGCCTGCACGTCATGATGGTGCTCGACCAGGCGGAGAAGATCTCCGCGGATCTGGAGGTGCGGTTCGCAGCGCTCGTCCACGATCTCGGCAAGGGTACGACGCCAGCGTCGAAGCTGCCGAGCCACCCTGGCCACGAGCTCCGCGGGTGCCAGCTGATTCGGCGCATGGCCGAGCGTTTACCGGTGCCGAACGCCTGCCGCGATCTCGGCCTGCTGGTCTCGGAGTTCCATACCCACGTACACCGAGCCGTCGAACTGCGGCCGAAGACGATCCTCAAGGTACTGGAGAGAACCGACGCATTTCGCCGGCCCGAACGGTTCGAGCAATTCCTGCATACCTGCGAAGCCGACGCGCGCGGGCGCGGCGGACTCGAGGATCGCGACTATCGGCAGGCCGACCTGTTTCGCGGCGCGCACGCCGCGGCGGCCTCGATCGATGCGGGCGCGGTCGCGAACGCCAGTGAAGCCGGCAAGATCCCGAGGGCGATCCGGCGCGAGCGCGAGCGGGCCATCGCTGCCTTCAGGAAGAGCGCTCAGTCGCCGTAAAAATAGAAGAACACCGAAAAGAACGTCACGCTGCCGTAGATGTCGGACTCATCGACCCCTAACCCGAGTTCGACATCCCGGCGTTTCCCGACCGGCGTCAGGAAGCGCACGGTGACTGACCGCGACCGGCTCCCGTCAACGGCGCTTTGCCACGTGCCGGCCTCGAGCTGCCAGCGGCGATCCCCGACATCGAGGCCGAGGGCGGCCATCGCGGTGTGGTCCACGAGACTGTTGATCAGGCTGAGCCGCGAAAACGAGAGCAATTCGATAAGGCGGCGATTGTCGCCGAGCCGCAGGTTGATGCTGTAGTCGTATTTCATGCCGGCAAGACTGAGGCTGGCCGATTCCGAAACGTCGAAGCGTGTCGACAGCCCGACGCCGGTTGCGTCGAACTGGACGATGCGGCCGGGGAACACGTCTGTCGCGGGCAGCGTAAACGAAAAGTCGCGGTACTCGAAATCGCCGCCCAGCGTCACGCGTTTTGAACGCCAGTACACCGAGCCGCGCCAGTCACGCGAATCGAGAGTGTCGCTGTCGCCCCAGTACGCAGCGGCAAGCCGCACGCCGACGGGCTCGAACCAGTGGTCCAGACCGAGGCTGCCGTTCCACGTGTCGATGGACGGCAATGGCGACCGGTCGATGAAATTCCTTGCGATACTGCCGGTCAGCCAGGTCTTCTCGGCAACCGCGACATCGGCAAAGACGGTGCCGGCCAGGCCGTCGGCCGTGTCTCCCTCGCCGCCGACACCGACGATCCAGCCGTCCGCCGCCAGCGCGTTGCCGGCGATCAGCAGCATCGGCAGTACGCTACGCCAGTGCATAGAGAATCACCGCGGCCAGCGCCAGCCGGTAAACCGCAAACGGTGCGAGACCGATACGGGTGACGAAGCGCATGAAGAACTCGATACTCAGGTACGCCACGATCGCCGACACGACGACGCCGAGCCCGAGCTCGCCCCACGCGACCGGCACGTTGCCGACGAGAAGTTCGGCGCCCTTGTATACCGTCGCCAGCAGAATGACGGGCGCCGACAACAGGAAGGAGAAGCGCGCCGCGTCCTGGCGCTCGAAGCCGAGCAGCCGCCCTGCCGTGATCGTAATGCCCGAACGCGAGGTGCCCGGTACGAGCGCCATCGCCTGGGCAGCGCCGATAACGAGCGCATCGCGAATCCTGACTTCAGCGATGCCCCTGTCGCGTCTCGCATAGCGATCGGCGAGCGCCATGAGTACGCCGAAACCCGCGAGGGTATAGACGATAATCGATGGATCGCGCAGGTTATCCTCGATCCAGGTTGCGAACAGCATGCCGGCAACAGCCGCGGGAACGGTGCCGAGCCCGATCGCCAGCGCCATATAAGACTGCGGCGACCTGATGTCGCCGCCGAGAAGCTGGACACCGCCGCGCAGGAGCCCCGCAATGTCCTCGCGGAAGAAAACCACGACGGCGAGCAGCGACCCGAAGTGCACGGCCACGTCGAATGCGAGCCCCTGGTCGGTCCATTCCACGAGATAGGGTACGAGAACGAGATGACCGGAACTCGAAATCGGCAGGAATTCGGTGAGTCCCTGCACCACGGCCAGCACGATGATCTGAATCGTTGTCACTCGTTACTCCGTTTCGACGTCCCGGCCCATCATAAAGTGTGCGTGCGGTCGGCGAGCCCGAATGCCGCCGGCTTCGCGACATGACCCTTGCGCAACGCGATGCACTTGAAGCGCTCGCCCATCTCACCGGGCAGCGTAAGGGTTTTGACCTGCTGCGACAATCGCACCTGATCCTCGAGGGGCAGCGACGAAATTTCCCGCATCTCCTCGTCGAGGCCGCCGGCCATGAGGAACTGGGCCTGCGCCGAGTAACCGGCGATGTCAAAGCCCTGCGCCACCGCGGCCCCGGCTACGCTCGAAAAATCCACCCATGCCGTGAGATCCTGGATGCCGGGCAGGATCAGCGGGTTGTCGTGGACGCGATGCCGGAAATGGCAGCGCAGCCAGCCGTCAGCGCGTTCCGGCGCGTAATACTCGCGACGCGAGACGCCGTAGTCGAAAAGAAATGCCACGCCTTCGCGAAGCGCATGCGACATGCCGCCGATCCACGGTGACGTCGCGAGACAGACCTCCGACGTGTATCCGTCCGGCAATCGGCGGCCGAGTTCCTTCTCGACCACGGTGACATAGCGTCGCAGATTGTCCGGCGCCGGCGCCTCGGTGAAACCGAAGCCGTCCCCGTCGACCACGACTCGCAGCTGCATGACGCCGGCATCCCGCCGCACGAAACGCTCGACGGGAATCGAATCCAGCACCTCGTTGGCGACGATGACGCCGCGTAGCCGGTCCGGAATGTCGTCGACCCATTCGACGAGATCCGCGTACAGCGGCAGGTTCTCGCACACGCAGACTTGCTGGCGCTCGCGCAGGTCCGGGGAGACCTCGAGGATCAGGTATTTCGACGGCAGCGCCCCGCGGCGAGCCAGTGCCTCGAGCATGTCGACGGCCAGTTTGCCGCTGCCCGCGCCGTATTCGAGGATAGCGCCATCCTGCACCTGTTCGAGTACGTCGGCGCACTGGCGCGCAAGGACGCGACCGAAGATCGACGACACCTCGGGCGCCGTAACGTAGTCGCCTTCCTCGCCGAATTTCGTCGCACCGGCCGTGTAGTAACCGAGGCCCGGCGCATAGAGAGCGTGATGCATGAACTCCGCGAAGGAGATGCTGCCGCCCGCCTCGTCAATACGTTGCCCGATGTATTCGGCGACACGCCGGCTTTGCTCGAGACTCGGCGGGTCTGGCCGCGGCAGTGATGGCGGCAGGTCCTGTTGCATGTCAATATCGCCTGATGAACGAGAGCAGTCTCGAAAACAAGGTTGTGCTGGTAACGGGTGCGGCCCGGCGGATCGGCGCGGCTATTGTGACACGGCTGCACGCCTGCGGCGCGCGCGTGGCCATACATTATCGCCGATCGGCCGGCGACGCGGAATCGCTGGCCACCCGGCTGAACGAACTGCGCGATGCCTCGGCTGCGACGTTCCAGGCCGACCTGCTGCGCGACGCATCCATTGCCGCGCTCATCGGCGACGTCGTCGACTGGGGCGGCCGGCTCGACGCACTCGTAAACAACGCGTCGACGTTCTACCCCACGCCTGTTGGAACAATCACGGAAAAAGAATGGGACGACCTCGTCGGCAGCAACTTCAAGGCGCCGCTGTTCCTCTCACAGGCGGCCGCCCCGCACCTCTGCGAAAGCGGCGGTTCGATCATCAACCTCGTTGACATACACGCGCAGCGGCCGCTGCGCAATCACCCGGTGTACGGCCCGGCCAAGGCAGCGCTGGCCATGCTGACGCGTGCGCTTGCCAAGGACCTCGCTCCCGAAATACGCGTCAACGGCGTGGCACCGGGCGCCATCCTGTGGCCCGAGGACGGCATGTCGGACGCTGCGCAGCAATCCATCCTGCGGCAGGTGCCGCTGCAACGCGCCGGCAACCCCGACGACATCGCGGGATGCGTCCTCTACCTGCTGCGCGACGCGCCGTACGTGACGGGACAGATCATCGCCGTCGACGGCGGCCGCTCCGTTGGCTGGTAACGCCTAGAACGCGCCGGCCAGCTCGCGGGCCGCGTTGCCACGGTCCTGCGGGTAACGGACGAGCGGCTCCAGGGTTGCCGCCTGCGCACGCGTCGACGCCGCCGGGGCCGGGCAGGCACCCGTCTGCACGATCGACAGTGCTGCAACCACGTTCGGGTCGTTGTCGGCACCCACGGGGATACTCAGGTCGTCCGCGGCGGGGCAGTCGACGGGCAGGCCGTCGAAGTAGTCGCCGTCGCCCAGCGCATTCGCCGTCCGGAACGACGTCGGGCGCAGGATCTTTTCGCAAAATTCGATACCGACCTGGCCGACGGGCTTGCCGAACGTGTTATCGCCGACGATCCAGACACTCGCATAGGGAATCAGCGAATTCGTCACGAGCTCGGACGCGGAGGCGGTCCCGTCCGTCGCGATGACGATGAGGTTGACCGTGTTGAGGCCGTCGGTAATCGCGGGGCTGGCAAAGAAATCCGTGGTGTTGTTGGCCGGTGCGCGATCGGCATTGAACTCGGTGCGTGAGAAAACCTCGCCCGGATTCGCAACGCTGCCGAGGTAGTCACCGAGCAGCTCGGCCGTCCTGACGAGTCCGCCGCCGTTGTAGCGCATGTCGATGATGATATCGCTGACCCCGGCTGCCGCGAACTCTGCAAACACGGTCGCGAACCTGGGCTGCGCCGTGCTGATGAAGGTGCGGAATTCCATGTAGCCGACCGGCGGCACGCCATCGCCCATATTGATCAGTCGCGACTGCGGGACCGGCGGGATGGTGACGATGGCCTTAGTCACGTCGGCCGAGAACGTGCTTGCGTCGAGGTTGCGAATCTCGAAGCTGACGGTGTCCGTGCCGTCGAAAAACGCGTTGATGCCCTCGGCTGCGACGATGTCGGCATACGCCCGGCCGTCCAGCGTGACGATCGTCTGGCCGCGCGCAAATCCCGCAACATCCGCCGGGCTGTCCGGAAAGGCCCCGGTCAGTCGCATCTCGCCGCCTTCGTCGCGCCAGCTGAAGCCGAAGCCTTCGTAGCGGCCCTCGCCGAAGAACTGCTGGTCGGCCTGCAGCGAACCCACCGAGCTGAAGCGATCGATCGGGTCGCCATTGGCGTCCTGAGGCCCGAACGTCTCGGTGACTTCGATGACGAGGGACTCCGGCGTCGCGTAATCCGCGATATTGATAGTCGCCGGCAGCTGGTCGTTCCACAAATACCAGTCATACAGCGCGTCGAGAACGAACTGTTTCTGAGCGTCATTGCTGCACGACGACGGCTGGCCGCCGAAACTGTCGCTGGAGTCGCTGCTGCATCCCACGACGAGCAGCGCTGTCAACGACATTACCAGTAACTTACGCATGGGTGACTCCTTCAAAGCCTGACGTCGACGACTTCCAGCGGATGACGCGACGCATCAAATTTCTGCCAGTGTTCGAGCATCGTCCTGCCCGTCACCGGGTGCACGAGCTCCGGGGCCAGTTCGGCCAGCGGCCGCAGGACGAAACTGTATTCGAGTACATCTTCGCGCGGCACTCGCACGGGCGGCTCGTCTATGACCCTGTCATTGTAAAGCAGCAGATCGATGTCGAGCGGACGTGATTCCCATTTTCCACCATGGCGGTCGCGACCGGCGAGGTTATGTATAGCCGTGATCGCCTCGCAAAGCTCTGCCGGCTCGGATTCGGACTCGAAACCGGCGACGAGGTTCAGGAAATCGTCACCCTCGAATCCGACGGCCTTGTTGCGATAGACCGCCGACACATCGACCTGGCCGTACCTGCGTCGGAGTTCGTCGAGGCCCAGCCGGAGGTGGGCTTCAGGATCGATGTTGCTGCCGAGGCTCATGTACACGCGCGCCACGCTGAGTCACCCCGGCATCGTGCCGCGCTCGATTTCGACGCCCACGTCTCTGGAGCCGCGAATGGCCCCCGGCTTGTGGACCTTCACCCGGCACCAGGCGACGTCGAATTCGTCGCGGATAATGCCGGCGATGCGCTCGGCCAGCGTCTCGACGAGCTGAAAACTGGAATCGCCCACGAATGCCTGGATGCGCTTCGCGACCGCTTTGTAGTTCAGCGTATCGGCGACATCATCCGTGGCCGCGGCTGTGGCGATATCGGCGCTCATCTCGAGGTCGATGACCACGGTCTGGCGGATTTTCCGCTCCCACTCCCAGATGCCGATAATCGTTTCGACCTTGAGTTCATCGAGAAATATCTTGTCCATCAGCTTGCCGCCCTCCCGGGAATGTCGAGCTTGTCCAGCGACCAGCGCGCCCGCGCGCGGATCTCGTCGGCGGGCCCGGCCTCGGAGAGGCGCAGCGCCCCGGCGACGGCGATCATCGCGCCGTTGTCGGTACAGAATGCGAGCCGCGGGTAGAACACGTCGCCTTCGAAGCGCGCCGCGATTTCCTGCCTCAGCAGGCTGTTCGCCCCGACGCCACCGGCGACCACGATACGCTCGAGCCCTTCGGCGCGCGCGGCGCGTATCGATTTCTCGACGAGCGTGTCGACGGCAGCACGCTGGAACGACGCTGCGAGATCGGCACGGCACTCATCGAGGCGACCCTCGGCCTCGGCTTTGCGGACCTCGAGCATGACCGCAGTCTTGAGGCCACTGAAGCTGAAGTCGAATCCGGGCTTGTTGAGCATCGGCCGCGGCAGATCGAAGGCCGTCTCGTCGCCCTCCTCGGCCAGCGCGGCCAGCGCAGGGCCGCCCGGGTAGCCGAGGCCGAGCAGCTTGGCGGTCTTGTCAAAAGCTTCGCCGACCGCATCGTCGAGCGTGGTGCCGAGGACGCGGTAATCGCCGAGCTCGCGTACGGCGATCAGCATCGAGTGGCCGCCGGAGACCAGCAGCGCGAGAAACGGGAATTCCGGGGCGCTGTCCTCGAGCATGGGCGCGACGAGGTGGCCTTCCATATGATGCACCGGGATCACGGGGCAGCCCCAGGCGAGACCCAGGCCGTTGGCCACGCCGCCGCCGACCATCAGGGCGCCGACCAGGCCAGGCCCGGCGGTGTAAGCGATCGCATCGGGCTTCTCGACGCCGGCCTCGTGCATAACCTTATGAATCAAAGGCAAAAGTCGGCGAATATGATCGCGCGAGGCGATCTCGGGAACCACGCCGCCGTACACGGCATGAAGGTCGACCTGGCTGTGCAGTTCGTGCGCCACGAGACCGCGCTCCGTGCTGTAGAGCGCCACGCCGGTTTCGTCACAGCTGGTTTCTATGCCGAGGATGTTCATTGGGACGCGGATAATAGGGACACCGGCGCCCAATTACCATCCGTAGAAATAATGGGGTCGAAACTCGTTTTTTGGCGAGAAATCGTGCTCCGACCCCGTTTTTGGCTTTGCAAAGGCCGTATCCGGGCGTTAGAATGCGCGGCTGAGTCCCGGCCTCGAGCCGGGTTTATTTATGTCTGGATGGAATACCTGAACCATGCCAAGCGTTCGCGTAAAAGAGAACGAGTATTTTGACGCTGCTCTGCGGCGCTTCAAGCGTGCCTGCGAGAAAGCCGGAATCCTGACCGAGCTTCGTCGTCGCGAGTACTACGAGAAGCCCACGCAGGAGCGCAAGCGCAAGAAGGCTGCGGCGGTGAAACGCCATATGAAGCGCCTGTCGCGCGAAGAAGCCAAGCGCAAACGTCTCTACTAATACTCCGTCGCTCCACGCCCGCGGAGCGCGCATCGATCCACTGGTTATGTCGCTCAAGAACCAGATCACACAGGACATGAAGTCCGCCATGAAGGCCGGTGACAAGGACCGGCTCAAGACCGTGCGACTGATGATGGCCGCGATCAAGCAGGTCGAGGTCGATCAGCGTGTCGAACTGGACGATGCCGGCGTGTTGTCCGTGCTGGACAAGATGGTCAAGCAGCGCCGCGACTCGGTCGAACAGTTCGAGAAAGGCGGTCGCGACGACCTGGCGGCCATCGAAAAAGCCGAAATCGAAGTCCTGGAGAATTACCTGCCCGAACAACTGTCAGCGGACGAACTCGCGGCGCTCGTCGACGAGGTCATCGCGGCCACGGGCGCCGAGGGCATGCGGGACATGGGCAAGGTCATGGGCCAGATCAAGGCGAAAGCTGCCGGTCGGGCCGATATGGGCGCCGTGAGTGCGACCGTCAAGGAGCGGCTGGGCGCCCTTTGATTTAACAGGTCGACCGGATTTTTCGGTTCGGCCGTTTGCGAAAAGCCGGTTTCGTCCTTTTTTCGTTCTGCATCGCACGGCATTTCGGCTATGCTCGTCAAGATAATTGCGATGCCGACAAGACCCGGGCTCGACCGGGCGACGTTTGTTTCTGTATGGCCGGACTGATTCCCCAGGACTTTATCGACGATCTCATCGCTCGCGCCGACATCGTCGAGGTTGTCGGCCGCCGCGTGCAGCTCAAGAAGGCCGGCCGCGAGTTCAAGGCCTGCTGCCCGTTTCACGACGAGAAGACGCCGTCATTCACGGTCAGCCCCGCGAAGGGCTTCTACCATTGTTTCGGCTGCGGTGCGCACGGTACGGCTATCGGCTTCCTGATGGAATACGACCACATGAGTTTCGTCGAGGCCATCGAGAGCCTGGCGCAGTCCATGGGCGTCGACGTGCCGCGCAGCGAGAGCGACAAGCCCGCGCGACGTTACGACGAGTTGTTTTCGCTGCTCGATACGATCGCACGCCACTGGCAGTCCTGCCTCAAGGAGGCGCCGCAGGCCGTCGACTACGTCAGGCAACGCGGTATCGACGGGGCTACGGCGCGGCGATTCGGCATCGGCTACGCGCCCGACGGCTGGAGCAATGTGCTCGACAAGTTTGGCAAGTCGCCTGAGGCCGTCGAGCGGCTGCTGGCAACCGGCCTTATCATCGCGCGGGACAACGGCGGTCATTACGACCGCTTCCGGGACCGCATCATGTTCCCGATCCGCGACGCCCGGGGCCGCACGATCGGCTTCGGCGGGCGCGCGCTCGGCGATGGCGAGCCCAAGTACCTGAATTCGCCCGAGACCGTGCTGTTCCACAAGGGTCGTGAGCTTTACGGCCTGTACGAGGCGCGCCAGGCGTTGCGCCAGATCGACCAGCTCGTCGTCGTCGAGGGGTACATGGACGCCGTCGCGCTGGCACGCCATGGCATCGATTTCGCCGTCGCGACATTGGGGACGGCGACGACGCCGGAACACCTGAACCGTTTGTTCCGCCTGACAGAGAACGTGTGCTTCGCGTTCGATGGCGACCGCGCGGGCCGCAAGGCCGCGTGGCGGGCCCTGGAGAACGCCCTGCCGCAGATTCGCGAGGGACGCCAGATCCGCTTCATGTTCCTGCCGGACGGCCACGACCCCGACTCGTACGTCAACGAATTCGGCACCGATGCCTTCCTCGAGGCGCTCGACGGGGGTGTCGCGCTGTCAGAGTTCTTCATCAATGAACTGGCCGGCCAGGTCGACATGACGACCGTGGACGGCCGCGCCCGTCTGGCTGAGCTCGCCCGGCCGCTGGTCAACCGGATCCCGGTCGGCGTATATCGCGAACTGCTCGTCGAAAGCCTGGCAGGGGCCGTCGGCATGAGCGGGGCGAAACTCGAGAAGATCCTCGGCAGCGGGCCGGCGAGCGGCCGGGCCGGGGGAACCGGCGTCCGGAGCCGCAAAAGCGGCGCCCGGCCGCCGAGCGCAGGCCGGCCGTCCGTAGTGCGGCACGCCATCTCCCTGGTCTTGAATCATCCCGCGGCCGGCCGGAGCACGGATCTGGAAAAGCTTGTCGGCGTTCAACGCAAGGGCACGGATCTCCTGATCGCACTTATTGAAACCGTGCAGGCCGAACCCAATATAACGACTGCGGGATTGCTCGAACGTTTTCGGCACGATGAACAGGGCCGGCACCTCGGCAAACTCGCAGCGACCGAATTGCCCGAAGACGAGGATTTCGACGCAGCCGCCGAGCTCGCCGAGTGCATCGACCAGCTGGCCCTCGCAGGCCGCAGGGAGCGCATCGATTTTCTCATTGAGAAACAGAAACTTAGTGGACTTTCCGAGGCCGAGAGGGCCGAACTCAGGCAGCTGTATTAATTCTGGATCGGACTTTCCGGTTTTCGTATAATTAACCGTTTGTATTTTTACCACCCGCAGGGGCACACATCTTGACCGAGAAACCAGCACCCGTAGCCGTGAGCAAGCAGGCCCAGCAGCTCAAGAATCTGATCGCCCGGGGCAAGGAACAGGGTTACCTGACCTACGTTGAGGTGAACGATCACCTGCCGAACGACATCGTCGATCCAGAGCAGATTGAAGACATCGTCAACATGATCAACGACATGGGTATTACGGTGTATGAAGAGGCGCCGGATACCGATGATTCGACACTGACGGACGACCCCGCGACCGACGAAGACGCCGCCGAGGAAGCCGAGGCGGCGCTTGCCAGCGTGGATGCCGAATTCGGCCGCACGACCGACCCGGTCCGCATGTACATGCGAGAGATGGGCACGGTCGAACTGCTCACGCGGCAGGGCGAAATCGAGATTGCCAAGCGCATCGAGGACGGCCTGAATCAGGTCAAGTACCACATGGTGCATTTTCCGCCGACTGTAGAAGCGATGCTCATCGTCGCGGACGGCGTTATTGCCGGCGAAACGCGCATGCAGGATTTCGTAGTCGGCTTCATCGACCCGAACGAGCCCGACGAGATTACGCCACCGGCGCCGAAATCCGACGACGACGATGACGACGAAGTCGTCGACACGGGGCCCGACCCGGACGAGGTCAAGGCACGTGTGCGTGTCATCAAGCGACACTTCAATCGCTCGATGAAGTACCTCGACAAGTACGGTCTCAAGGACAAACGCACGGTCAAGGCCCAAGAAGACGTCGCCGATCAGATCATGGAGCTCAAACTGGCGCCCAAGTTGTTCGACATGCTGGTCAAGGACCTGCGCGATATCGTGTCGATCATTCGCAGCCAGGAACGCCTCGTCATGCAGCTGTGTGTCCGCGATGCCGGAATGCCGCGGAAAGACTTCCTGTCGAGCTTTCCGAAAAGCGAAACCGACCTGAAGTGGATCGACAAGCACATCCGTGCGAAGCGCAAGCACTCGTCGGTGCTGGCCAAGCTCAAGGACGACGTGCTGCGCGCGCAGCGCAAGCTGATCGCCGTCGAAGAGGCGACGCGCCTGTCGATCGCCGAGATCAAGGAGATCAACCGCCAGATGTCGATCGGCGAGGCGAAAGCCCGTCGCGCCAAGAAGGAAATGGTCGAGGCGAACCTGCGTCTCGTGATCTCGATCGCGAAGAAGTACACCAATCGCGGGCTGCAGTTCCTGGATCTCATCCAGGAAGGCAACATCGGCCTCATGAAAGCCGTGGACAAGTTCGAATATCGGCGCGGTTACAAGTTCTCGACCTACGCGACCTGGTGGATTCGCCAGGCGATCACGAGGTCGATCGCGGACCAGGCGCGCACGATTCGCATCCCGGTGCACATGATCGAGACGATCAACAAGCTGAATCGCATCTCCCGGCAGATGCTGCAGGAGATGGGTCGCGAGCCGTTGCCCGACGAGCTGGCCGAACGCATGGAAATGCCAGAGGACAAGGTCCGCAAGGTACTCAAGATCGCGAAGGAACCGATCTCGATGGAAACACCCATCGGCGACGACGAGGATTCACATCTCGGCGATTTCATCGAGGACACGACAGTGCACTCGCCCGTCGACTCGGCCACGTCGTCGGGCCTCAAGGAAACCACGCATTCGGTGCTGGCCGGCCTGACGCCGCGCGAGGCCAAGGTGCTGCGCATGCGTTTCGGTATCGACATGAACACCGATCACACGCTCGAGGAAGTCGGCAAGCAGTTCGACGTCACGCGCGAGCGTATTCGCCAGATCGAAGCCAAGGCACTCAGGAAACTCCGGCACCCGACGCGTTCGGACCAGCTCAGGAGCTTCCTGCTCGAGGATTAGGATGCGCTTCTGGGCACTTTGCCTGGCGCTGGCCGCCACCCTGTCGTGCCAGGCCTCCGATACCGGCGCGCCCCCACCCGCCATGATCTCGGTGTCCGGTGAGGGCGTTGTGACGGCTGTGCCCGATATGGCGTCCATATCGGTTGGCGTGACGACCCAGGCGAGAGAAGCGACGGATGCCCTGGCCGCCAACAACCGCGCCATGGCAGCGCTCGTCGAGGTGCTGAACAGGTTCAGCGTTGCCGAGACCGACCGCCAGAGCAGCGGCTTCAACGTCTACCCGCGCTACGATCGCCCGAGTGACGGCCGCGGCACGTCGGAGATCACCTCGTACGTTGTCAGCAACCAGCTGACGATTCGGCATCGCGACATCGACCGTCTTGGCGAGCTGCTTGCGGCCGTCGTCGCCTCCGGCAGCAACCAGCTCGGCTCGCTGTCCTTCGGCAATACCGACGCGACCGAGCTGCTCGACAAGGCCCGCTCGCGCGCCGTGGCGAATGCGCGGCACAAGGCCTCGCTGTATGCCGAGGCTGCGGGTGGCACGCTCGGTCGCGTGGTATCGATCAGCGAAGGCGGCGCTGCACCGCCGCAGCCATTGATGCGCGGCGCCATGGTAGCTGAAATGGCCGCGGTGCCCGTCGCCGCGGGCGAAAACGAGTATCGCGCCGTCGTCAACGTTGTCTTCGAATTAGCGCAATAAGTTGGCGCATCAGCGCGAGCGTTTCTGCTAGAATCGCGCTCCTTGTGTGGGCCTGTAGCTCAGTTGGTTAGAGCAGGGGACTCATCAAAATGGTGCGTGCGCGTTGAAAGGCGCGTATTGAACGGGATGAATTCAGGGAAACCTCAGCAGTTCGGCTGGTGGCAATCCTGAGCCAAGCTGCAGGTACACCTGCGGAAGGTGCAGAGACTACCTGGGGACTTCAGTGTCCTTGATGACAGGCTAGAGCGTCCCGCCCCTAACGATTCGGTCGAGGGTGATGAGATAGTCCGCTCCGTTTGGAAACAAACGGCTACAGTGAATCCCTTGGTCCCAGGTTCGAGTCCTGGCGGGCCCACCATTTCACGTCAGCCGAGCGCCTCCAGCCCGAATCCCGCCAGCGGTTCGACGAACCGACCGACCTCGGCCGCATCGCGACTCGAGGCGTTGCCGTCAGCGGCGCGCTTGGCGACCCCCTGCACGATCGCGGCAAGCCGGAAAAAACTGAACGCGACGTAGTAACCGAAATTGTCGATGCCCTCGAGGCCCGCGCGTTCGCAGTATCGGGCTACGATTTCGGCTTCATCCGGAATGCCCAGCGCCGCCAGGTCCTTGCCGCGCAGGCCCGACATCGCGCCAACGCTCTGCGGCATGCGCAGCTGCATGCACAGGTAGGCGACGTCGGCGAACGGGTGACCGAGCGTCGACAGCTCCCAGTCGAGCAGCGCAACGGCCCGGGGTTTCTTTCGATCGAAAATCAGGTTGTCGAGGCGATAATCGCCGTGCACGAGCGCAACCTGGCCATCGTCTGCGGGAATGCTGTCGCCGAGGGTCGCCATGAGCTTCTCCATCGGCTCGATGCGCTGCGTTTCGGAGGCTTCGTACTGAGCGGCCCAGCGTTCGAACTGGCGGCGGAAATAGTTTCCCGGCTTGCCGAAATCGCCGAGCCCCACTGCCGCGACGTCCACGCTGTGCAGCTCGGCCAGGACGTCCGTCATTTCATCGTAGATTGCGGCGCGCTCCGACTTGCCGACCTCGGGAATCGAGGCGTCCCAGAAAATACGCCCGTCGCAATACTCCATGACGTAGAACAACGAGCCGATCACGTCCCGGTCCTCGCACAGGTGATACGCGCGCGCGACGGGGATCGGCGTATCGGCCAGCGCCGTGATGACGCGGTACTCGCGGTCAACAGCGTGCGCCGACTTCAGCAACTTGCCGGGCGGCTGTCGCCGCAGAACGTAAACGCCGGACCCCGCCGTCAGCTTGAAGGTCGGGTTCGACTGGCCGCCGGCAAACTTCTCGATGTCGAGAGGTCCGTGAAAACCGTCGACGTGGGCCTCGAGGTACGGCAGCAAAACGTCCGCGTCGAGTTCGTGCACTGCCGCCATTCAGAACCTCTTGTCCCTGAGCGACGCAGCCGTCGCGGCGGAGAGGTTCCTCCCGAGCTGCATCATGTGCACCTGGTCGGGGCCGTCGGCGAGACGAATGGTTCGCGCCACGGCGTAAGCCCGCGCGAGGAAGAAGTCCTGGCTGACACCCGCGCCGCCGTGCACCTGAATGGCGCGGTCGATCACGCGGCAGGCCATGCGCGGCGCAACGATCTTGATCATCGCGATCAGGTCCATCGCCGCCTTGTTGCCGCCCTTGTCCATGCGCTGTGCCGCCTTGAGCGTCAGGAGGCGCGCCTGCTCGATATCGCAGGCCGACGTCGCGATCGCCTCGCGCACCGACTGCTGCTTTGCGAGCGGCCGACCGAACGCGACGCGTTGTTCGGCGCGCACGCACATGTGTTCGAGGGCCCTCTGCGCGAGACCGATAAGCCGCATGCAATGATGGATGCGGCCCGGACCAAGCCGGCCCTGTGCGATCTCGAAACCACGGCCCTCGCCGAGCAGCAGGTTGCTCGCCGGTACGCGCACGTCTTCGAACAGCACCTCGCCATGCCCCTCCGGCGCATCGTCGTAGCCGTAAACGCTCAGCGAGCGCTCCACGATCACGCCCGGCGTGTCAGCCGGCACGAGAATCATCGACTGCTGGCGGTAGCGGCTCTCGTTGTCGGGGTCCGTCTTGCCCATCACGATCAGGATCTCGCAGGCCTTGCTGTTGGCGCCGCTCGACCACCACTTGCGGCCATTGATGACGTAGTCGTCGCCGTCGCGCCGGATCGAGGTTTCGATATTGGTCGCGTCGGACGAGGCCACCGCCGGCTCGGTCATGCAGAACGCCGAGCGGATTTCACCGCGCATCAGGGGTTGCAGCCAACGCCGTTGCTGTTCCTTGCTGCCGTATTTCGCCAGCACTTCCATGTTGCCCGTGTCGGGCGCGCTGCAATTGAACACTTCAGATGCCCAGAGCACCCGGCCCATGATCTCGGCAAGCGGGGCGTATTCGAGGTTGGTCAGCCCCGGGCTCAGTTCGCCGTACGTGACGGGCAGGAAAAGGTTCCACAGTCCCTGCCGACGCGCCTTCTCCTTGAGGTCCTCGAGTATTGCGGGCGGTTCCCAGCGATCGCCCTCGCGAATCTGCGCTTCGAACAGCGCCTCGACGGGATAGACGTGCTCATCCATGAAGGCGAGCAGCTGCTCCCTCAGGCCCTGCACTTTCGTTGAATACTCGAAATCCATGGATATCGCTCGTTGACCGGACAGGCGGCCATAGTAGCACCGGGCATTGCGGCACGAATCGGGGTAGACCGGTCTAGCGAATGATCTCTGCAGCGTCGGGCAGCCATTCGCTCCAGTAGGCGATCTTGTCGCGCAGTTCCTGCACGGCCTCGTCGGCTTCGCGCCGCAGCAGGCGCACGTGATCTCCGGGACGCAGCTGACCGAGCACGTGCCGATCGACGCGCGCGACCTGGGCGATGCGCGGATACCCGCCGACGGTACCGGCGTCGACCGACAGGACGTAGGGCGCGCCGTCCTCCGGGCACTGGACCGTACCCGGGAATACGGCCGCGCTCGGCATGCGGCCTCCCGAGGCGACGTGCAGTGCGGGTCCGTCGAGGCGCATGCCCATGCGATCGGCGCGCCGATCGACGACCCAGTTCGTGTCGAACAGCGCTGCGAAGCTCGCATCGTCCAGGAGGCGCGTCTCGGCCGCGGTGCAGGTGCGCAGTCCCCGGCTCGACGATGGCGGTAACCTGAACCGGACCGGCGTCTCCAGTGCGGGCGCGTCACCCCCGGCCACCTGCAGCACGTCGCCGGCGCGCAACGCCCGACCCTCGTGCCCGCCGAATTCCGCCTGCAGGTTCGTCGATGCGGAGCCGAGAACCTCGTCGACCGCGATGCCGCCCGCAAACGCAACGTAAGTGCGCGCGTCGGCGCGCGTCGGCCCGAGACGCAACACCTCCCCGGCTGTCGCAAAGACGGTCTCGTGCCAGGCGACGATACGGTCGCCGAGCGTCGCGTCGGCCGGGGCGCCGGTGACAGCCAGCGCGCAGTCGTTTTCCATGCGCAGTGTCGGCCCGAGCAACGTGGCCTCGAGCGCAGGCGCATCCCAGGCGTTGCCGACGAGGCGATTCGCGAGAGCCAGCGACAGCGGATCGGCCGCACCGCCCCCGGTGACGCCCTGGTGCCGGAGACCCGTTCGCGGCCGCGACTGGATGGTGGTCTGCATGCCCGGCTTGACGACCGTGATCGTCACGGCTCGTGGTCCTCAACAGCACGGAAACGCACTCGCATCCCCGGCGCCAGCGCGAAGGGCCGTTCGGCTGTCGCGTCGAACAGCCGGTAGGACGTGCGGCCGATCAGCGTCCAGCCGCCCGGGCTCGCCATCGCGTACAGGCCGGTGCGCTCATCGGCGATACCGACCGAGCCGGCCGGCACGCGCTGGCGTGGCGCCTGGCGCCGCGGCACGCGCAATCGTTCATCGAGCCCGCCGATGAACGCAAAACCCGGCGTGAAACCGACCATATCCACGCGGTACTCGCGATTCGTGTGCAGCTGCACGATCTCGTCGGCCGAAAGTCCCGTTGCAGCGCTCAGCGCGTCGAGATCCGGTCCGAATTCGCCGCCGTAGACCACCGGGATCTCGACGAGTTCGTCGCTGTCGACGAGTTCCGGGATGCCCACAGCGAGAATGCGGTCGATCGCGGCACGGGCGTGGTCCGCCGATGTACTCAGCACGTCGAACTGCACGACGACGGAATCGATTCCCGGGACGACTTCCTGCCACCCGTCCGTGTTGCGCAAGTGCGCCGCGAGCGCCTGTGCATCTTCGGGGCGCTCGACGGCAATCGAGATGAGATCGTCACCGTATTGCGTGAGCACGAATCTCGACTCCATGGGACTCGAGCACGTCGCGGACCGCGCGCGCCTTCTCCGCCGCCCCTGCCGTGTCCCCGTGAATGCACAGCGAATCGGCCTGCACGGCAATCTCCTCGCCGTTGCGTGCTGTCACCTGCCCATCGATGGCCAGCCTCGCCGCCTGGGTCGTCGCCACGCTGAGTTCCTCGTGCACGGCTCCGGGCTCCTTTCGGGAAACCAGCGTGCCATCGGCTTCGTAGGCACGATCGATGAAGGCCTCGGCAATGAACGCCAGGCCATGGCGTGCGGCGGCCGCTTCCAGCTCGGTCTTCGCCATGCCCATGAAAGCCGGCGAGCCGGGTGTTTCCGCGACCACCCGCGCGATGATGCCGGCGAGTTCGGCGTCGCGTACCGCATCGTTATACAGCGCGCCGTGCGGCTTGACGTGCGCAATCTTCGCGCCCTGCTGTGCCGCGATATCGGCCAGCCGCGTGACCTGTTCGGTCAGCGACTCGTACAGCGCGTCGCCGCGCAGAAAGCCGCTTTCGCGGCCGAAGCCGGCGCGATCCGGGTAGCCCGGATGGGCGCCGACGGCAACGCCGTTGGCGATCGCCATCTGCACGGTGCGGGCCATCGTCTCGGCGTCGCCCGCATGGGCGCCGCAGGCGATATTTGCGCTCGACACGATGTGCAGCAACGCCTCGTCGCAGGGCGCGCCCTCGCCGAGATCGGCATTGAGGTCGATCGCAGCCATCAGTGCTTCCCGTTCCTTTCTCTGCGCTTGTCGGCCATGACCGTCCTGACCATCTTGCCGAACTGCCGGTCGCGGGCACGCCGCTCGGCCAGCGTTGCCGTGTTGCGCCGGTCTTCGGCCTGCAACTTGAGGTAGCGACGCAAGCGGTCCGGGTCGAGCACTTCTGCGGCGATGGCCTCCTGCACGGCGCAGCCGGGCTCCGCCGCGTGCGAACAATCGGCGAACCGGCAACGGGCGGCCAGCCGCGCAATGTCGGCAAACACGTCGTCGAGTGCATCGCCGACATCCACCAGCTGCAGTTCGCGCATGCCCGGCGTATCGATGAGCCAGCCGCCCTGCGGCAACCGGTGCATCGAGCGCGACGTCGTCGTATGTCTGCCACGCTGATCGTCCTCGCGCACGGCATGTGTCGTCTGGTCTGCGCCCGCGAGTGTATTCACGAGCGTCGATTTGCCGACCCCCGACGAGCCGAGCAGCGCGATCGTCTGCCCTTCCCCGCACCAGGACTGCAATGCCTCGACCTGCGCGGGATCGCGGGCGTCCAGCGCCTCGACGAGCAGGCCCGGCGACAGGGCGCCCGCCCTGGCGGCAAACTCCTGCGGCGATTCCACCTCGTCCGCCTTGGTAATGACGACGATCGGAAATACGCCGGCTTCCTGCGCGATGGCCAGGTAGCGCTCGAGCCGCGCCACGTTGAAGTCGCGATTCGCGGAAGTCACGATGAACAGCGTGTCGACGTTGGCCGCCAGCCGCTGGATGTCGCCGCCCGTGCCCGCGGCACGCCGCTGGAAAAGGCTCTGGCGCTCGAGACGCCCGCGCACGACCGGTCCCGCCGGATCGACGAGCACCCAGTCGCCGACCGTGATACCGAGCTCGGCCGCCCTCCCGGAGACCTCGATTGCCGAATGCCCCTCTGCTCCGGCAACCTCGATGCGCCCGCGGTGGACATTGAGGACGCGCGCGGGAACCAGCCCGCCGTCCGGGCTTGCCTGCGACTCGAAGAATGGCCGCCAGCCGAGACTCTGTAACGATTCGCTCGCAATCATGAGATACACTGCATAACACGGAACGGGCCTGGGGAAAACATCATGAGCGTCGTACTGGTCACCGGGGCGAGTTCGGGTATCGGGGCTGCGATTGCGATCGCCTTCGCCGAAGACGGCTGGGACGTCATGGCCGCCGGTCGCGACCAAGGCCGCCTCGAGGAAGTCGCCGACATTTCCGACAACATCGTGACCTGGGCCGGCGATCTCGAGGCATCCGAGGACTGTGACGAACTCGTCGCCGACACGATCGATGAATTCGGCCAGATCGACTGCCTCGTCAACAATGCGGGCATCATCATTCGCGGCAACGTCGCCGAGACCAGCGACGACGACTGGCGCAGCACGATGACCGTCAACCTCGACGTGCCATTCTGGCTCAGTCGCGCCGCGCTGCCGCACCTGCTCAACGCCGGCGGCAGCATCGTCAACATCGCGTCCGACTGGGGCCTCAACGCTGCCGTCGATGCCGTGGCCTACGCCGCCAGTAAAGGGGGACTCGTACTACTCAGCAAGTCGATGGCTCGAGACCATGCCCGCGATGGTCTGCGCGTCAATGCCATCTGCCCGGGGGACGTCGACACGCCGATGCTCGCAGGCGAGGCCGAAGGCAGTGGCCTGTCCCTCGACGAGTACATGGAAGAGATGAATGCGGCTGTTCCCAGTGGCCGCGTTGCGGACCCGGAAGATGTCGCCGCGCTCGCCGTGTTCCTTGCGAGCGATGCCGCATCGCACATCAACGGCACGGCGATCCTCGTCGACGGCGCCGCGAACGCCTGAGTCAACTCACGGTCAGCGCGGATACGAGCACCGTCGGCATGCCCAGCGACACGGGCACCGTCTGGCCCTGCTTGCCGCACAGCCAGCCGCCCGCATCCATGCGCGAGTCATTGGCCACCATGGTGATCTTCTTCAGCATGTCGGGGCCATTCCCGGATATGGTGAAGTCCTTGGTCGGTGCCGTAATCTTGCCGCCTTCGATGAGCCAGCCGTTCTTGACGTGAAACCGGAAACCGGCCGGGCCCAGCTCGGCACGCCCGCCCGAGAACGTCTCGCAGATCACGCCATCCTTCACGGCTGCGATGATTTCCTCACGCGTGTGCGGACCGTCTGCCATGACCGTGCAGGTCATGCGCGGCATCGGCACGTGACGGAACGACTCGCGTCGCCCGGAACCTGTCGGTGCGACACCGTTCGCCCGCGCCGACACGCGATCCTGCACGCAGGCCGCGAACACACCGCCGTCCACGAGCACGTTACGGCCGGTGGCCACGCCCTCGTCGTCGACATTGAGTGCGCCCGGCTCTCTGGCCAGGTGCGCGTCATCGACAATCGTAACGAATGGCTCGGCAACCTGGTTGCCAAGTTGACCGGCCAGCGCGCTGTCGCCGACAAGATCCGCCTCGAAACAGTGCCCGAGCGCCTCGTGTAACAGAAGGCCGCCGGTTCCCGCAGCGAGAATCACGGGCCTGTCGCCCTTTGGCGCCCGCCGCGCCTCGAACTGTACGAGCGTCCTGTCGACAGCTTCCCTCGCGAGCGCGTCGATCCTCTCCTCCGTGTACCAGTCCGGCCCTGCCCTTGCCGCGATGCTCGAGAATCCGGTCTGTCGCGCGTCGCCTTTGACGGCCGTTACGACGAGCGACAGTCTCGTCAGCGGCCGAATGTCGGTCACGAGCCGTCCGTCGAGCGTGGCGACCATTACCGTCTGTTCGGTATCTTCCCAGCGCATGGCCACCGATTCGACCGACGGATCCGCGGCGCGCGCCCGCGCCTCGGCCGTCTGCAGAATGCGCAGCTTGTCGGCTTGCGTCACGTCGGTCCAGGGGACCGTCACCGGATACAAATCTCGCGATGCGGCGCGTCGACCCTGCCAGGCGATGGCCGGCGCAGCGCTGCGTGCGACGGCATTGGCCGTGTCGAGCAATGACGCTACGTCCAGCGCTTCGGTACTCGCAAACTCGACGCGGCCGTCTCGCACGACGCGCAGACCGGCGCCGCGGCGCGAGTCCGTTTCGGCGCCACTTACTTCGCCGTTCTCGACCAGCAGGCGGTTACTCGACGAAAGCTCGAAGAAGGCATCCGCGACGTCCGCGCCATTGGCAGACAGCACGGACATGATGCGGTTGATAGAGGGCTCGTCAAGACCGAACCAGGAGCTGAAGGGATTGTCGAGCGCGGGCGCGTCGTCGATTGTGCCGGTCGGCTGCGTGGCGCAGCCCGGCAACAGCAGCGGCGCCGCCGCGAGCGCGCCGCCTGCCGCGACATGTCTCAGGAATTCTCTGCGGTGAATCGTCATGGTGTCGAAACTCTACCGTCGGGCGAGGGCGAGGCCAATGCCCGCAGCAACGAGGAATCCGCCGGCGACCCGGTTGCGCAGGCGCACGTGCTTTGCCAGCAAGGGGCGCGCATAGCTGGCAAAAATGGCCCACAGGCTGTCTCCTGCGAAGACGACCGCAAGGTATACCGCGGCGAACAGCGGCACGTGGAGCGATGAATTGCCCGCGATGAACTGTGGAAAGAACGCGACGAGAAACACGAGGGTCTTGGGATTGGTGGCTGCGAGCAGACAACCGCGCCAGAACATGGCCGGCGTCGCGCGCACGTCCGAGAGGTCTTCGGCTGGCGCGCTCCAGGTCCGGATGCCGAGATAAACGAGGTAGATAACGCCGAGCCAGCGCACCCACGACATCGCGGCTGCGGCATGTTCGATCAGGACCACCATGCCGGCGCCGACGAGCGCCAGCTGCAGCGCGAGCCCTGCTGTCGTGCCGATCACGGTCATGACGCCCATGCGCAGTCCGTAGCCGAGGCTGTTGGCCACGATCAGCGCGACGTTCGGCCCTGGAATCGATACCAGTATCGCGGTCGCAACGACCAACGCGAGGAGGCTCGCCGTCACCGCCGCCGCCAGAACCGAAGCATCAGGAATCCGAACAGCATGCCGCCGAGGTGCGCGAAATTCGCTATGCCGGGCGCAGCGCCGCTGAAGCCGAGATACAGCTCGAGCAGTCCGAAGAGGAACACGAACGTAATCGCGCGCATCGGGATCGGCGGAAACAGCGGCACGACGATGCGGTTGGGAAAGGTCAGCCCGAATGCGAGCAGCAGGCCGAAGAGCCCGCCCGACGCGCCGACGGTCGGGTACAGGCCGCCCTGCAGCCCGGCCACGATGAGCTGCACAACACCCGCACCGACAACACACACCAGGTAGTACACGAGAAAGCGTTGCGATCCCCAGAGCCGCTCGAGGTCCTGCCCGAACATCCACAGGCCGAACATGTTGAACGCAATGTGCGTCAGGTTTCCGTGCAAGAAGCCGTAGGTGAGCAGTTGCCACGGCGCGAACGGCGACTGCGAGTGAGTCGCGGGCCACAGCGCGAATTTGATCATCAGGAATTCGAACTGCACCTGCTGCAGCGCGAACATGAGCCCGTTGAGGATCATGAGCGCGAAGATCACGTTGGGTATGCCACTTCTCTGGCCGCGGCTGTATGCGGGCTGGTTCATCTTCCTCTCTGGATTGCCGTGAATTCGGGATCGGGTCGACTTTACCAGCCACCACCGCCGCCGCCACCACCTCCGCCGCCGGAAGACCCGCCGCCGCCACCGCCCGAGGATGAACCGGGAGGCGTGACCGACGAGCTGACGGCAGAATGCAGGCCGCTGGACAAATCGCTCGTCGCCTTCGACAGGTTGGACGTATTCCAGGTTCCGTTGTACCAGGACGGGCTGTATGCGCTGCCGTCGGGGTTGCGAATCGAGGCAAGGACACCGGCAAATTTCTCGGACCAGGCCTGTTCGACACCCAGCGCCAGCGCATAGGGCAGCAGTGCTTCAAACAGCTGCGGCGTCTTCTCGGGCGGATTGCGCAGGTTCAGCTCGTCCTTCTCGGCGATCTCGAGGTAATCCCCGAATCCCGTCATTTCGTCGAGCAACTTGCGGCCGCGCAGCGTGGGTCGCCTCATGATCACGGCAAAAAAAGCCATTGTCAGGAAAGACAGTACAATCGTCGCGATCACGAGCGGGGTCGGCCCGGCGCCGATCTTCACCGCGACGATCATTGAGCCGATGACAATAACGATCGCTGGCAGGTTCAGCGGGCCATTTGTCCTGAAGAAGTGGTGCTTGTAGTCGTTCTTCAGCGACTGGCGATGTGCCTTTTGTGCCTTGCCGAGCACTTTGTGATTGCTGTTCTCGAGCGTAACGGACCCGCCCTCGGCAAACAGGGCGTTGTAGAGCTCTCTCTCCCCGGGTGCGAGTGGCGCCGTTGCGTGCAGTGCATCGAGTTTTTTCAGCGAGTGCGTATCGCCGGCCCTGTTGATCTCCAGGTAGCCCTTGACGGCAAGATTCACGATCGCCGCCGTCATGACCTTGTTGTCGTAGTACATCTGGCGGATGTAGCGCAATGACGCCGGCGAGAATCCCTCCGGCGGCTCGTAGCGCGTGACGACGACGCCCTCCTCCGGGTCCCTGCCATGACTGAGCCAGGTTGGAATGTAATAGGCGAGGAGCAAAACGAAACCGAGCAGCGCCACGAGCAGATTGCGATTGTCACTGAGCAGCCAGGCGATCCGGTCCAGCTGCGTCGGTTCATCCACGTAGCCCTTGGGCCAGCCGAGCACGATTGTCAGGCCGTGCGACGCGGGGAGCGGGTTGTTGGCCTCGAAGCGGACGTTGCCCGCCCCGTCGAAAAAGCGGCCGAAATCCTGCGCGCGCGATCCGTAGGGGCCCGTGTACCCGTCGATGCGCAGCTCGTCGCGGGGAACGTCGAACGGCAGATGGACGGTTGCCGATGCACGGTCGATCGGGAATGCCCAGCGGTTCCCGGTCACGTTCCAGTAGAGCTCGTCGTATTTCTCGAAGAAACCGAGCATGCGGTTGACGCGATAGCGGAACGTGTAGGTGTGTTCGCCATGCTCGATGAAGCGATCGCGGTGCCCGAAATACACGCGCACATCGCGACCGCTGCGGACCGTGTGCCAGGACTCGCGGCGGTCGTCGCGCAGCACGGCAAGGGGTTCGAGCGTGATGTGGTAGTCATTGCCCAGCCGGTCCTCGTACTCCACGGGAAAGTCGCGGTAGATGCCGCGCCGGATCTGCCGTCCCTCGGCGCGCACCGTGATCGTCTCCGTCACCTCGAGCATGCCGTCCTCGAAGATCCGGATGTCGCTGTGAAACTTCAGGATTCGCTCGTCGGCGCCTGCGAGCGCCGGCAGGCAGAGCAGGACAAGCGCGAGGCGTCGTATCATTCGACCGTTCCGAATTTTGCGAGCGGCACGTTGGCCGCCTCGTCCGAGGAGCGCTGGAAGAACTCGCGCGGCGAAAAGTTGAACAGCGCCGCAACGATATTGCTCGGCACGCTCTCGGTCATCGTGTTGTAGTCCCTGACAGAGCCGTTGTAATAGCGTCTCGCGAACTGCAGGTAGTTCTCGGTCTCGACGAGCTCGTTTTGCAGGTTCAGGAAATTTTCATTGGCCTTGAGATCCGGATAGCTCTCAGCCAACGCAATGAGCCGCCCGAGCCCGGCGCCCAGCTTTTCCTCGACCTTGCCGCGCGCGCGAACATCGATTTGTTGCATCGCCTCGGCGCGCAGCTCGGTCACGGCCTCGAGCGTCGCCCGTTCGTACTTGGCATATTGGTCGACCGCCTTGACCAGCCGCGGCACGAGGTCATGCCGGCGCTGAAGCTGCACGTCGATATCACTCCACGCCGTGTCGACGCGGTTGCGGCTGCGAATCAGGCGGTTGTAAAAGACGATGCCAGCTATCGTTAATACGATCAGGCCGGCGACGATGATGGTCATACGCGAAGTTCCCGGGCTGGGGTTTCGCTCATCCTACCATCTAGTAGAACAGCGATACGTACAGCTGGAAGACGTCGGCATCGAGCTGATAGAGCGGTTCCAGCCCGACCGGCGCCAGCGCCGTCAGATCGGAGAAGTCGTGGTAATCGACGCTGAGCATGTTGAGCGACGCGGTCACCTTGGCGCGCTTGATGAAACCCCACGCCGGATCACCGTCATCGCTGATGAACTCGTAGGCTGCCTGCATCTTGAGCGTGTAGCTCGTGAGCGGGCTGAGTTCCTTGTCGCGACCGCGGAAATTGGTTTCCTCCGACCGCGCGAAAATATCCCGATAGAAATGTGCGGCCGTCTGGTCATGCCAGCGGAGCTTGCCCGTGAAGGTCCAGTCGCCCCAGGGATGGATGTACGAGACCGCCGCCGTGACGGCTTCGATGTCCCAGGTATCGGTGAACCAGCGGAACTCGCCTTCAATCGCGGCACGGTACGGCAGGAAGTAGCGCGCGCGCAGCCCGATGGCGGTCGTCGTGCGGGTGTTCGGGTACAGCTCGGGCTCGAAGCTGTAACCCAGGGCGCTCAGCGGATCGGCGTAGCGCACGACGCGGTAGGGGTTATTGAGGAAGCCCTCTTCGGTCACGGTTTCGACGTTGAGCGACGAAATCAGGTTCTTCGTCAGAATCTGCGTAAGACCGACCCCATAGATCTGACGGTCGAGCGGACGCTCGAAAGTCGCGTCGTCCGACTTGCGCACGAGGTCATCGCCGAGGCCGTAGCTCAGTGTCAGCGTCGTCAGGTCACCGAACATGTCCTGGCTGACCGAGAGGCTGTAGGACTTTGCATCGAAGTCGGACTCGACGCTTTCCGTGTAGTTGACGCGCATCGTCGTGTTGCCGCGCAGGTAGTCCATGCCCAGCGACCACTGCGTGCGCTCCTCGGTATACGGACTCGCGGTCGTGATGACGTCGATCGATGCGGAGCTCACCATGTCCACGTAGTAGTTGCCGACCACGGAGACGCTCTTTCCGACCTTCTTGCGAACCAGCACGGAAGGCCCGTCGATCTCGACACCACCACCATCGTAAAGATGGTAGAGCACGTCGGCGCGATCGTCCGGCAGCACACCCGCATGGGCCGCTCCGAAGGCCAGCACCAGCATGGCTACGAGTGCGCGACGCATCATCCCCGATTCCCTAGTTACACCCGCAGCCGCCGCCGACGGCACCCTCGCCGCCCTTCGCGGCCTCGCGCGCCTCGAAAACGTGCTGGATGTAGGCAACCGACACCGGATCGCCGTCCAGTGCCATGATCGGGTCCGCGAGCTTGTCGCGCTCGTAGGGTTTTACCCAGGGCTCGATGCTGCTGCAGCCGGACAGCCCGGCCACGACGAGCAGCGGCAACAACAGGCGAGCCAGGCTTTTTGTCGTCTTTTCCATAATGCTTACTCTATCTCGTCAAAGTGTCACGAAATGTGACCCCTGCCTCAGAAGAACACCGTGACCCCGAGGTGCCCCTCGAGGTTATGGACCGTCTTCTCCTCCCCCAGGAGGTCGATGTCGAACAGGTGATCGCGAAAATCGAGATGGATGGCAACCGAGTCGTTCAGCAGGAAGCGGTAGCCCGCACCGACGTTGACCGTGAAGCGATCGTCGCCGGCAAACGTCGTCGAACCGAGGCCCGCGATCAGGTAAAGGTTCGTATTGTAGGCACGCCCCTCGCCGAGAAACACCTCGCCGGGCAGGATGTTGTAACCAAGATTGAGGTTGTAGTAGATGAGATCGCGCTCGCTGTCTGAAATCAGCCTTGCGCCGCCCGACAGAACTTCAAAGCTCGTCAGGCCTGCCCGCGACATGCCCGCCGACGCCTCGACGAAAAACCCCTCGGTGATGTGATACGCGAGGCGCAGTCCGAAGGACACGTCGCTGCCGAAATCCTCAATGCTCATGATGCCCACGAAGGGTCCGACCTCGAAATCCTCGCGATCGATCTTCGGCTCCTTGACCTCGCGGCGCTCGACCTCCGGATCGATGACCTGGCCCGGTGCCTCCGCCGTCGGCGGCGGTGCCTCGCGGTCACCGAAACCGAACAGGTTTTTCGTCGCGGCACAGCCGGACATGCTGATCGTGGCGATGATCAGAAGAAAAACGCGAAACCGGCTTTCCATTCTTCAACTTCCTCGTTTTCGTCGCGGCTCGTAAAGACCACGTAGCTCTTGTACTCGGCGCGCAGCAGGAACCGCCGCGAAACGTAAATCCTCAGGCCGCCGCCCACGTGTCCGATCGGATCGGTGCGATCGGGGCCCTGCACGATCGTCGACTTGGGCATCGTGTGGACCACACCGGTGCCCAGCGTAAAAAAGGGTGAAAAGCGCCACTCGGGCCAGGTCTCGTGCACGATGTTGACGCTGGCCATGTATCCGTTCGAGAAATTTCCCAGGATCTGCGAAAGCCACAGCTCCGCGGACACGTTGGGATTCAGCGAGTAGCTGCCGTAGGCCGATATGATATTCGCGCCGCCGAAGTCGCCCGCCAGCAGGCCGGTTTCCCAGCGCGCGTTGGTGAAATCCTCGATCGTCGCCGCCTGGAAACTGACCTGGACACCATCGGGCTGCAGCGTGCGTTCCATCTGCGCGCGCCTGACCCAGCCCTCTTTGCCGTTCGCGGCCCGCACCAGGAACCAGTCCGTGCGGCGCATCAAAATGTCCACGTCCTCGCCGCGATCGACGACGTGGAAGATCGGGTAGCCGCGGCCCGGACCCGTCCTCATCTCGAGGTACGGGTCGGCAACGGTCACCGAACGATGGTCGTTCGCTGCCTGGGCTGGGGCTGCCAGCTGCAGTACGACGATACACAGGCAAGCGGCGACAACCGACTTAGTTCTCTGGAGCGTCGAAGGGGTTGTTGTAGTACTGGGCGCCAATATCCAACCACTCCGCGATAAGGCGTTGCTCCGCCTTCGACAAGATGTTGAAGTGAAGATCGTTAGGATCGTTGAATCGGTCAAAGAAATCGCTCGATGCCCTTGCGCCGGCCACAGAGGCCGGGGACGGTTGTGGAACCAGTTCCACGATGTCATTCCCGTCCGCATCCTGCCCGATTACGCGCGTCTCGTCCACCAGCGCCCCGTCGACCAATATCTGCCGAATATCAGTAACTAACAGTTCCCTGTAGGCGTGGAAATGGTCCGGCTCGTCCGGCGACAGGCCGTCCTGCAATTCGAGCTGTCCGGCCGGTATACGCACGGCGTTGTTTGCCGGGTCGCGTGGCGTATGGCAGTTGAGGCAATTGTCGTTGACGAAACCGCCGTTGCCGTCAGGCAACGGTACTTCGGGCGTGTTCGGGTCGCCATCGTCGTCGAATGTCACGACGCGCGGCTGGTTCCACAGCGGATGAATGATCGATTCGTAGTTGATCACGCTGCGACAGTTCCACTGCCAGTCGGACTGGCAACCCAGCGACGTCGGCGACGGCGTCGTCAGGTCGGTGTACAGGTAATCGATATCGGGGTTGATCGGGTCGCCGTTCGCGTCCAGCGGGTTGGCGCTCCAGACGTCACGGTATATGACATTCATCGACGGTTCGATCGACGAGCAGTTATCGGTGCCGCAGGTGACACGTGCACGAATCTCGGCCATCGTTTCGCCGGGCTCCGCGATCGTCCACTGCGGATCCGTGTTCGGGAATATCGTCGGTCCCGACGGCGCACCGGCGTAGGCGCTGTCGAATGCGTCATAGCGACCGTGCGAAAGCCCGCTGTTCGGATCGTGGCAACCGTTGCACTTCAGCTCCTGGCCCTCGGGCAGGGCGATCCAGCTGCCGTGCCGCGGCGAGACGCGCATCGCGTTCTCGTCCACGACGGCAATCATCAGCGCAGCGTTGGCCGGCACCTTCGCTATGACTGAACCGTCCGGCTCGATCGGCACGTAGCCGACGATTTCCTTCATACCGAAGAATGCCGTCACGCCGAATGCCGTATTGTCGATATCGCGCAGGTCGTCCTCGGGCTGCGAGACGGCTTTCTCGACGCGCAGGAAGCGTGCCGGCCTGTCCGCCGCCAGCGTCTGCGCCGGGTTCGCCAGTACGAACGGATCGATGCCCGGCGGAAATGCGCCGTCGAAATCGTAGACGTTGCGAATATTCAGGACCGCTTCACCGGAGTCGGGCAGCGAGGGATCCAGCGTGTAGAAATTCAGGCCATCCGGAATCACGGCCGGGATGGACCGAGGATCGCCGCTGACGACCTCCGTAAACATGAAGCCTTCTTCGCCCGGGACGATCGGCAGCTGCGTCTGGTCGCGCGGATCGTAGATCCAGATGCCGTACAGCGGCGGCGCGACGACGAATTCACCCGGCGCCGGCAGCACCGGGTTGTCGGGATCGATCACGACGACGTTGGCCAGGCGCTCATCGGTGCACGGCACGATCTGGGTATCGTCTGTCGCGGGATCGCCGTCGTCCGGGAGCTGCTCGACGAGACGGCACTGGCTCCAGCTGACCATGAGGCGGCCCGTGCCGTCCTGGATCGGGTAGACGGAGTAATAGCGCCCGCCGGGCGACGGCGCGCCCGGCTGCGTCAGAACCTCGTTGATCGTTGCGTCGGCCTGCGCGGGTCCCGCCAGGATGCCGATGTTGTCCTTGAGCGGCTGCGTATTCTCGACGTACTGCGCCGTGTCGATGACGAGCAGGTCGCCGCCGCCCTCGGTGGCCGTGAACGGCCGGGCCAGCACCATGACGCGACCGTCTTCGGTCTCGCGCGGCTGCATGAACTGGATCGTCGTACCGTTCGTGCCGGTATCGTGGCTCCACTGGCCGTACAGCAGCTCGAGCTCCGAGCCGTCCGGGTTCATGCGGTACAGGTTGACCTGGTTGTTCCCCAGGTTGTGATCCCAGCGGCTGAATACGATCTTGCCGTCCGCCATGACCGACGGATCGAGATCGTGACTCTGGTTGAACGTCACCTGCTTGAGTCCGGAGCCGTCGTCATTCATGACGTGCAGGTTGAACGCGAACTCGTTGTCGTCCTCGTCCTGTGCCGGGAATGCACCCTTGTTCTCATCGAGTAACAACGCCTGCGACTGCGTCTGGCGCGTGGACGCGAAAATGATGCGACCATCGGGAAGGTACTTGGGCATGATGTCGTGACCGACTTCCGAGGTCAGGTCGTCAGCGATAACGCGCAACAGCTGACCCGTGTCGAACGTGTATTGCCAGATGTTCCACGTCGCGACCTGGTCTTCCTCGGCAACGCCCATCTCGAAAGGCGTGCGCATCGCGAACAGCAGGCGGCTGGCGTCGTAGTCGATTTCGACGTCGCGGATCGCCCCCAGGCCCTGCGTGACATCGCCCGTGATATTGATGGCATCCGCGCCCACTGCGGCGCGATCGCGGAAGAAAAGGTCGGCGCCGAAGTCGAACGTAATTTGCTCGCGCAGGTCCTGTTGCTCGAACACGCCATTGTCGTCTGTCGGCAGCGGCGCCTTGATGTAGGCGATCGGGAAATCGACGACGACCGGGTCCGGGTTCTGCCCGGTGCCCAGCTGCACGCCTTCACCTTCGCTGCAGGCGGCTAGCGCGATACACGCCAGCGACAGCGCAACCATCCTGGTCGTCGAATCCGCAAATGCCTTGCCAAGCTGTCGCATATGCCTGTTCATAGCTCTTACCTCGGTCATCAGGGAAGGGTACGCGGCGTCGTTGATGCATACCGTTAACGCAGTCACAAACCGCGGCCGGCCCTGTATTTTAAGAGAGCCACGGACGTCGATGTAATGTCTCAAATGTCCGACACCGGGCCTGCGTGACAATCGATGGGCTGCCTTGTCGTTACACGCGGGCGGCGGAAAAGAGGTTCCACGCTGTTCGTATGCGCATCAACAGGAATGCACAGCCGTGCTTTTCGAGAAACTGCATGAGCTTCCTGCGACTACTTTCTGTTGTCCGGACCTGACACGGCCCCGCCGAGCTGTCTCTCTTCAGCGACAGTTGCGTCATCCAGCACAATCAGTAGCTTAGGTCTGCCGGTCATAATTCCTGTGCCAAAGTACCGACAGTGGTTTGACATATCCCTGTCTCGGTAATCACGTACAAAACACCATTAACTGGTTGTTTAAATTACTTTTTTTGAGGCGCATCCCGGACAGAATCCAAACTGGCACAGCACTTGCTTTATCGATTACGGATCGATCGATTACCCGGCTGGCTCCTCGCCGGGCCGATCCGGGGACTGTGAATGCTTTCACGGCAGCAGCACGCGGACTCGGGCAAGCTTTTCCGGCCACGTTGTAACGTTTTAACGAATAACGAGCAGAACGATATGAATAACATGTGGAAACGACCGACGCGTATGGCGCTCGCTGCGCTGTTAAGCCTGGTGCTTGCGTTGCCCGCCTACGCGCAGACCAGGGAACAGGCAAGGCGTATTCACGACCGTCTGGCGGGCGTACCGCCGACCGAGTCGGTGCTGCAGGCGATGACCAACGCTACGCCCGCGTCGCACCAGGTGTGCACGGACAAGAATGTCACGGGCGCCGAGTGCGCGGCGTACATCGCCATGGAAGACCCGAACTTTTATAACGTGACGCTCAAGAATTTCGCGGCGCCGTGGACCAACCGCGAGTTCAATGTCTTCGTTCCGCTCAACGACTACATCGCGACGGTCATCGGCTTGATTCGAGACGATGCAGACTTCCGTACCGTCTTGTACGACGACGTCCAGTACATCGGCCAGCCCGGTACGGTCAATGCGGGCGTCGCCGCCAACAACAACACCCACTACGAGCAGCTCGAAGCAGGCAATTACAGCCTGAAGGACGTGCTCGTGCGCCGCACGCAGTCGGAGTTCAACGGACTGCCGAGCAATGCAGCGGCCGGCGTCATCACCTCGCGGGCCGCCTCCGAGGCGTTTTTCATCGCCGGCACGAACCGCGCCATGTTCCGCTTCACCATGGTCAATCACTTCTGCAAGGACATGGAGCAGCTGACCGACCCGAGCCTGTCGCCCGACCGCATCCGCCAGGACGTCAGCCGCAGCCCGGGTGGCGACAGCCGCCTGTTCCTCAACAACTGCGTCGGCTGTCATACGGGCATGGACCCGATGGCGCAGGCGTTCGCCTTCTACAATTATGCTGAGAGCGATCCGCCCGGAAACGGCTCGCTGCAGTACACCGCCGGCAGCGTGCAGTCCAAGTATTTCAACAACGACCTGAACTTCCCGCAGGGCTTCCGCACACCTGACGACCGCTGGACGAACTACTGGCGGACTGGGCAAAACCGTTATCTCGGGTTTTACGGCCCGGACAATGGCGAAGGCGTCGGCGCACAGACGCTGGGTCGGGAACTTGCGCACAGCGACGCGTTCGCGCAGTGCCAGGTACGCAAGGTCTTCCAGGCCGTTTGCCTGCGCGAACCCGAAACGCCGACCGATCATACGAACTTCGACCAGTTCGTATCGAACTTCGCATCGAGCGGCTACCAGATGAAAAAAGTATTCGCCGATACGGCCGGATACTGCATGGGCCAGTAAGGAGATATGACGATGACGAATAAATTTGGCATTGCCGCTCTTCTGGCCTCATTCGTCCTGGCGGGCTGCGGAGGCGGCGCCCAGACGACCGAAAACGCTGCCGGCACCGGCACCGGCGGTGGCGGCGGCACGGCAACCAAACCGCCGTACACGGGCCCGGCGCCGCGCGACGCCGACGTGCAGAGTTTCCGCCTGGAGTTCTGGGAGAACGCGCGCGGTACCGATCGCTGCGGTTCCTGTCACACGCCGGACGGCGGCCAGACTCCGTATTTCGTGCGTTGGGACGACGTCAATCTCGCGTACGACGAGGCCGTGCTCAGGATCGACCGCGATCAGCCGTCGAATTCAGAGTTCGTGACGAAAGTCAGCGCGCTGCCTATTGGCCACAACTGCTGGGTCGACGATCCGGGCACCTGTGGCTCGATCATGACGACATGGATCGAAAACTGGACTGGCTTTACTGCGTCGGGCGGGCGCACGATCGTCCTGACGGCGCCAGCTGACGCGAATCCCGCGGACAGCAAGAACTTCCCGGATGACACGGCGCTGTTCGAGACGCATCTGTGGCGGGATGACCGACTGAAGCTGTACTGCTCGCAATGCCACAGCTCCGAGGCATCGACGCCTCAACAGCCCTACTTCGCCGACGTCGACAGCGTCCAGGTGGCTTACGAGGCCGTGAAACCGAAGATCGATCTCGACACGCCGGATGGATCGCGCCTCGTCATTCGCGTCCGCGACGAGTTCCACAACTGCTGGAACAACGGCGATTGCGGGACGTCGGGCGCCCAGATGCTGGGCTGGGTCACGGACTTTGCCAACGGCATCCAGCCGACGCAGATCGACCCGAACCTGATCACGAGCCGCGCCGTGCGCCTCGTCGACGGCACCGTCGCGTCGGGCGGCAATCGCTATGAGAACGACCAGGTCGCACTTTGGGAGTTCAAGACCGGGACGGGCAGCATCGCCTACGATACGAGTGGTATCGATCCGGCGATGGACCTCAACTTCTTCGGTGACGTGCAGTGGTATGGCGGCTGGGGCATCACGGTCGGCAACGGCGCCGCCGGTCCCGGCAAGGCGCAGGCCTCCACGGTCGCAAGCCGCAAGGTCTTCGATATCCTCAACGAATCGGGCGAGTTCTCGATCGAAGCATGGGTCGTGCCGGCCAACGTCACGCAGGAGATGCGCCGCATTGTCAGCTACTCGAGCGGCCAGACCTCGCGTAACTTCACGCTCCAGCAGACCATGTACAACTACGACTTCCTGCTCCGCACCAATGCCGAAGACGCCAACGGCAACCCGGTTACATCGCTGAATGGCGACCCGCAGCTGTCCACGCCTGACGCCGACGAGGTGTTACAGGCCACGCTGCAGCACGTCGTCGCAACCTACGACCCGGTCAACGGTCGTCGCATCTACGTCAACGGCGTGCTCACGACGCAGACCGACCCGGTCCCGGGCGGCACGTTCAGCGCCTGGCAGAACAACATGGCGTTCATCCTCGGCAACGAGGCCTCGAGCGACGCCGTCTGGGAAGGCACCTTCCGCCTCGCGGCCATTCACCGCCGCGCGCTGACGCAAGAGCAGATCAACCAGAACCTCGACGCGGGCGTCGGCGAACGCTTCTACCTGCTGTTCGATATATCCGCACGCATCAACCAGGCGCCGCAGACGGCTTACATCCTGTTCGAAGCGCAGCAGTTCGACTCGTACGCCTACCTGTTCGACAAGCCGCACTTCATCACGCTCGACGGCTCGACGCCGGCGCCGGTGACGATGCAGGGCATGCGCGTCGCGATGAACGGCCAGGAAGCGCGGGTCGGGCAGAGCTACGCGAACATCGACCAGACGCTCGATCTCGCCAGCACCGTCCTGACGGAGCTGGGGCAGCCGTTGTCCGACCTCGGCGCCGTGCTGCCGCTCGAGAAGGGCCCGGATGCCGACCAGTTCTTCCTGACCTTCGACAACCTCGACGGTATCGTCTTCAATCGTCAGGAAAACCCGATGCTCATCGTGGCCGACTACATCGCGACGGCGGCAGAACAGCGCTCGGATATCGGCGTTCGCACGTTCGATGAGATCGATGCAACCTATGCTGCTATCACGGGCATCAGCCGCGTCAACTATCAGGACGGCAATGGCGACTTCGTCGTCGAGGAGACCTACCAGGAGCTCCGGCAATCACTGCCGGCTGTAGAGGACATGGAAGCGTTCCTGTCGTCGCACCAGGTGGCCATCGCACAGCTGGCGATCCAGTACTGCGACGCCGCGGTAGAGGCCAATACGCTCTGGCCGGGCTTCAACTTCGGCGCGGCGCCAGGCACGGCTTTCGCAGCCGGCGCAGCGCGCGACAGCTTCGTCGAGCCGCTGGTGCTGCGCGCCGTCGGCCATTCGTCGACGAGCACGCCGATCGCCTCGCAGCCGAGCTACTCGGTCGTGCACGAGGAAGTAGCTTCGTTCGCGGGTGCCGGCAATCGCCCGGCGAACCTGATCGATCGCCTGCTGCAGACACCGGGCACCAATACGCGTTCGATCGCCAAGGGCGTCTGCGCCTCCGTACTCGGCAGCGCAGCTACGCTGGTTCAATAAAGACAGGACAGAAAAGGAATCATTTCGATGACCATGAAACGCAACAAAGGCAACTGGGATTTGCCGCTGCTTCACCCGGATCATCCGCGTCCTGTCACGCGGCGTCAGTTCCTGTCGCAGGGATTCATGACCGGCGCAGCCTACACCGTAGGCGGCATTGCGCCGCTGCTGGCGGCGAGGAATGCGCGTGGCGCGCTGTCGCCGGATCTGGACCTGCTGCGCGCTGACCCGTGCAACATTACCGACGGCGCTGGCAAGGTCCCGTTCATCTGCTTCGATCTCGCGGGCGGTGCGAATATCGCGAACTCCAATGTGCTCGTCGGCCAGGAGGGTGGGCAGGTCGACTTCCTGAGCACGCAGGGCTACGAGAAGATGGGCTTGCCGGGCGACATGATACCGAGCGGCCAGGATGCAAACGGCAACGATTTCGCCAATTTCGACCTCGGCCTCGGCTTCCACTTCGACAGTGCATTCCGGCGCGGCATCCTCGACAAGGTCAGCGCGACGACGGCTGCCAACATCAACGGTGCCGTCATTCCGGCACGCTCCGACAATGACACGGGCAACAACCCGCACAACCCGATGATGGGCATTGCCCGGGCCGGCGCGATGGGTTCGATCCTCGGCAACGCCGGCTCTGAGAACTCCGATTCCGGCGGAAACTCGACGCAGCCCGTCATGCTGTTCGATCCCGAGATGCGCCCGACCAAGGTCGATCGACCCAGCGACGTGGTCAACCTCGTGGACACCGGCGACCTGGTCGGCATCCTGTCCAAGGAAGACGCGACCAAGGTCATGGAGTCGATCTACCGTCTTTCCGACCAGAAGATGTTCAACGTCGAGAACCTCGTCAATCGCGATGCCGACATCGATCGCGCCGTGCGCTGCGGCTACCTCAAGGCCGCGCACATTGCCGACCGCTTCGGTGGCGTCCCGATCGATCCCGGCGATGATCTCGACATTGTCGCCGCCGACGGCACGGGCATCTTCACCACGGCCGAATTCACGGCCGGCGACCGCAGCGCGCGCGAATTCCGCAAGACGGCATCGATCATGAAGCTGGTTCTGAACAGCTATGCCGGTGCGGGCACGATCGAGATGGGCGGTTACGACTACCACGGCGGCGCTCGCGCGGAGGGCGAGGTAAAGGACTTCCGCGCCGGGCAGTGCATGGGCGCCTGCCTCGAATACGCCGCACGCCTCGACATGCCGCTTATGCTGTACGTCTTCAGCGACGGCTCGCTGTCCTCAAACGGGGCCATCGACAACTCGAACGACGGCCGCGGCAAAGGCGAATGGACGAGCGACAATTCCTCGACGGCAGGATCATTCTTCCTCGTCTACAACCCGCCGCGGCTCGGCGGACGACCGACGCTAATGGGCGGGACGCTGGAAGAGCAGCTGCGACACCAGCAAATCGGTCACATGGATGCAGGCGGTTCCGTCGCACGTGCCGCATCGCCGATGGCCAACAACGTTAACCAGCTCGTCAACTCGGTAGTGCTGAACTACATGGCGCTGCATGGCGAGATCGGGCAGTTTGCAGGTATCTACCAGCAGCTCGGCATCGGGCACGGTCTCGGCAGCGACCTCGACCGCTGGGTGGCCTTCAACCCGATCGTGAACGGCACCGTGCCAGCCGCGTAGCAACGATTGCCAACCGCGTATAGCTTCGGCTATACCGCACGGCCAACCGTTTCCCATTCGGTTGGCCGTTTTTTTTTGGGGCATAATTCCGCTATGACTGCTTTACATACCCTCCTCGCATGCCCGCGCTGCGACAAGTCGCCGCTGGAAACCAACGACGACACGTTTCACTGCAAGGCCTGCAAGGTCGATTTCCCGTCGATTAATGGCATTCCCTGGATGTTCGCCGATCCTGCGGCGGCGCTCGGCGAGTGGCGCGGCCGACTGCAGTTCGCGCTGCAGACGCTGGCCCACGAAATGGCCGGACTCGACCAGGAACTCGAGGGCAAGGACATGTCGGCCCTCGCCCGGCGCCGGGTCGAGCGCTACAGGAAATGCATCGAGTCCCACCGCCGCAAATTGCAGAAGCTGCTGCGCCCGATTGACGTGCAGTCGCTCGAGGGCAACTACGAAAGCTACCTGGCCCTGCGGACGCGCCTGCCGACGGACCAGGGCCTGAACACCTACTACGCCAACATCCACCGTGACTGGGCCTGGGGCGACGAGGAGAACGCGGCGTCGCTGAAGCAGGTCCAGGCCGTGCTGCACGACCACGCCGAACTCGGCGACGTCCTGGTCCTCGGCGCCGGCGCCGGCAGGCTCGCCTACGACATCCATACTAACTTCGACTGCGCGTCGACGGTCGCGGTCGATTTCAACCCGCTGCTGCTGCTCGTTGCGCAGGCTGTCACCAGCGGCGAAAAGCTCAATCTCTACGAGTTCCCGATCGCGCCCCTGGCGCTCGAAGACGACGCGGTTCTGCGCAAGCTGAAAGCGCCCGAACCCGTCGACGATGCGTTCCACTTCGTGCTCGCCGACGCGCTGCGGCCGCCGTTCCCCGAGGGGTCATTCGATACGGTCGTCACGCCCTGGCTCATCGACATCATCAGCGAGGGTCTCAGCACCTTCTCTGCGCGCATCAACCGCCTGCTGAAGACAGAAGGCCGCTGGGTGAATTTCGGCTCGCTCGCCTTCGCCTCGCGCAGGAAATCGCAGTGCTACAGCCCCGAAGAGGTCAAGGCGATCGTTGCCGAGAATGGTTTTTCAGATCCCTACGTGTCGCAGGCGACGATCCCCTACATGTGCTCGCCCGCCAGCCGCCACGGTCGTCGCGAGCGCGTCTTCACGTTTTCGTCGTACAAGGAGCGCAACGCGAGCAAGCCGGGACGCCATAAGGCGCTCCCCGACTGGATCGTCACGGGTGAAGAACCCGTACCCGCATCGCCTGCGTTCCGCCAGCAGGCCATGACCACGCAAATCTACTCGTTCATCATGTCCCTGATCGACGGCAAGCGCTCGATCCGGGACATGGCCGCCGTTCTCGAAAAGCAACGCCTCATGAGCAGGGAGGAAGCCATCCCGGCAATCCGCAGCTTCCTGACGAAGATGTACGACGACGCGCAGCGGCATACCGGGTACTAGCCGATGGGCGATACCCTGCGTATCGATCGCTGGCTGTTCTTCTGCCGTTTCTACAAGACACGCAGCAAGGCCACCGCCGCTGTGACCGGCGGCCACGTGCGCCTCAATGGCGAGCGCGCAGCGCCGGGCCTGCGTGTACAGGTCGGCGATCGCATCGATCTCGTGCGCGACCGCCTGCCCTATTCGTTGCTTGTCAGGTCAATTCCCGCGCGGCGCGGCCCGGCTGTCGAAGCGCACGCGTGTTACGAAGAGGATGAAAGCGTCGTCGGGGAGCGCGAACTCAAAACCGCGGCCCTGCGCCAGGACCGCATGCTGATGCCGAGAACCACAGGAAGGCCCGACAAGCGCACGCGCCGCAAGCTCAGGGATCGCAGCCGGCGTGATCTTGAATAGCGGCTACCCGCCGCAACGCGCCAGCATCATCAGGACGATGACACCGATGATCGACCCGATATAGACGCGCATGGATACGGTCCTGCCTTCGGTGCTCTTCCATGCATCACCGGTGGCCTTGCGGACGCTGGACAGGGGATCGGGTGACTCGGTAAAGGTCGGGCCACTCTGCGACTGATTCTGCTCCTTCTCCTTCTCGGGGGCTTCGTCGACCGAACCGTTTTCCGGCGCGTCGCTGCTTTTCTTTTCGCTCACGGCTGTACCTCATTGGAAACAAGACAAGGGCGACCGCAAAGGGTCGACAGCGATCATTCTACGCGAATCGACATCCGGCGGCGGCATTTTGCGGCGCGGCCGATAGCGACGCTATCCCTGTGGCGGGATCGTCAGTCTCGATCCGCTGTGTATTTCTCGAAGTTGGCGATGTAGTCGTCGAGATTCTCGCCCAGCATCTTGCGATACTCCTCCACGAAGTACGCAATTATTTCTTCTTTTCCCGATGCGAGATCATTCGCCGAGGGGGCGTTGCTGGCGCCTACGAATGCACTGAACCTGGCGGTTGCGAACATCAGGGATGCGCTGACTTTGCCTCGGTCGACTTCTTCCATCTGCTCATTGACGAGCGCGATTACGGCATCGGCGCGATTGTAGAACCTGTCATCAGCGTCTTCAGTCATTGTCTAGGCTGCCTCCTCTTGCCTGGGCAGTGCGTTCTGGATATAGGCGCCGATCTTGCGGATCGCCGCTTTGCTCTCCGGCATCTTGCCGACGAACAGCTGGAATACGTGCCACATCTCCGGAAAAACCTCGAGTTCCACGTCGATACCCGCTGTCTTCAGCTTGTCGGCAAAGCGCGCCGAGTCGCTGAGCAGGATTTCGTCGTCGCCGACCTGGATCAAAGTGGGCGGCAATCCGGCGACGTTCGCGAACACGGGGGACAGCAGCGGGTTTCGCACGTCTTCGTTCGGGCAGTAGTAGCGTATGACGACTTCTATTTCATCGGGCCGGAACCAGGGGTCGCGGGACGCGCGGGTTTTGACGGACTCCCCGCTGGCCGACATGTCGAGAAACGGCGAGAGCAGCACAGCGGCGCCGGGCAACGGCAGCCCCTGGTGCCGCAACTGCAGCATCGTCGCGACACTCAGGCCACCGCCGGCGGAGTCGCCCGAGATGATGATGTCGGCGGCATCGTAGCCCGAAGCGAGCAACGCCTTGTAGATCGCGACGGCGTCATCGAGGCCTGCCGGGAAGGGGTGCTCGGGGGCGAGCCGGTACTCGGGCATCACGGCTTCGATGTTGCCTTCCTTCGCCATGTGCGTGACGAGCTTGCGATGCGAGTCGCAGCTGCCGAGTGCGTACGCGCCGCCGTGCAGGTAGAGCAACAGCTTGCCGGCCTTCGCCTGCTGCGGCCGGTACCATTCGGCATGCAGGCCGGCAATGGCCTTTTCCTCGATAGCGACGTCCCGCGCGGACCGAGAGAGCCGCCCGAGCTGATCCAGGCGCTTGCGCATCTTGGGTACCGGCGCATTGGCAATGTCGATGCGACGGATGTAGCGGCCCGTCAGCCAGCGGATAAACCTTGCGCGACGGCTTATGGCCATTGGCGATGCCGCGTCAGCGCTCCAGGTACTGGAGCTTGTCCTTGACTTCGCGCCACTCGTCAGCGTCCTCAGGGGGCTCCTTCATCTCGGTGATGACCGGCCATTCCTGGGACAGCTCGGCATTGAGCTCGAGGAACTTCTCCTGCCCGGCCGGCAACTCGTCCTCCGAGTAGATGGCCTCGACGGGGCACTCGGGTTCACAAAGCGTGCAGTCGATGCACTCGTCGGGATCGATGACGAGGAAATTGGGCCCTTCGTGGAAACAATCCACGGGACAAACCTCGACACAATCCGTCAGCTTGCACTTGATACAGGCTTCAGTGACTACGAACGTCATGGCAAAACCCTACAGACCTCGGACCGGGTACGCTATGCGAAGTTGAGCCGCTAATCAACCCGCTACGGACTACGGCGGACTGTGCGACCAGCGCCCGTCGCGCAGCGTCGCCCGCCGTTCCTCGAGGAGTTTCCGGAGGTGCGCCAGCAGCGAGCGCTCCGCCAGGCGGTACAGCTTCCTGTCGACGTCCTTGTACACGTGCGGCACGAGTTCGCGTGGCGTGAGACCCGGGTTGGCCCGGAGCGCTGCGACGACCTTTTGTTCCCGCTCGAGGCGATGATTGACAAGCCAGTCGATAACGCCCTCCGGGTCCGTGATCACGTCGCCATGCCCGGGGGCCAGCGCCGCGCACCCGAGTTCGCGGACGCGCCGCAGCGAATCGATATACTGCTTCATGTTGCCGTCCGGCGGATCGATCACGACCGTGGACCCGTCGATGATGTGGTCGCCCGTGAACAGCCAATTGCTACCGGTGTGCAGGTAGCAGACATGGTTGGACGCATGGCCCGGCGTGTGTACGGCCTCGAGGACAAACTCGCTCGTTTCCAGCCGTTCCGCATCGCCGAGAAAAAAGTCGGGCGAAAACGTCGCGTCCTGGCGCGGTCCGGCCGGTGGCGGCCGGCCGATCAGCTCGGCTCCGGTAATTTGCGCGAGGACGCTGGCGCCCGGCGAGTGATCGGGGTGCGTGTGCGTCACGATCACCCAGGCGATCGGCGCACCGGCCAGTTCGACAATTCTCTCGATGTGCGACTGGATTGCCGGACCCGGGTCGATCACGGCGACCCGGCCTGCGCCCAGCAAATAG
This sequence comes from Woeseiaceae bacterium, assembly GCA_041602775.1. Lineage (GTDB taxonomy): Bacteria > Pseudomonadota > Gammaproteobacteria > Steroidobacterales > Woeseiaceae > UBA1847. The sequence goes on from JBFIFN010000004.1 coordinate 53,192, forward strand.
GTATTCGTTCCCGGACCGGTCATGAGCGAAGGGTTCGGTGCAACTATGCGGCGTATGCCTGGACGCAGTTCCGTGTAGTCCGCCAACCTCCGACCGAAGCTGATCATTCCTCGTAGCCGGGGTAGTCGAGCTCACCGGGGAGCGCGACGGTCGGTTTGCCGTCTCGTTCGATGATCATCGGCAGCATCGTCGTCACGCCCCAGTCTGCGCAGGATTCCGCCCAATCCATGAGCGCATCGAAGGTCTTGTGCCGCGCGATGCTCTCGAGCGTCTTGATCGTCGGGTAATGCAGCTTGATCCTGCCCTCGCGGCCGGCGATGAGCGTCTCGTGCGCCGTGGCCCACTGCGATTCGATCAGTTCGCCGCCGCAATGCGACGCCGACTGGCCGTCCGGCAGGGCTGCGAGGAAGAAGCGCGTCGAATAACGCTTCGGCTGGGACGGCGGCGTCACCCAGTGACTGATGTAGTACAGCGCGGCGCAGTCGAGGACCAGCGAATTGCGGCGCACGAAATCGGCCCAGTTATCGCTGCCGTCATTGAGCGCGTCGCGCGCGGCAGCCAGGTCTTCAGCAACTCTCTCGACGTCGCCGAGGAGTACGCCGGTCTCCTCGAACAGCTCGCGAATGGCCGCGCTGAAATAGTCGAGTCCGCCATCCCGGACACCAAGGTCAGCGTCCGCGTCGTAGGTGCTCAAACCCGTGCAGTATTCGTGAACGAGCCGGTCCCCGGGATCGATGACGCCACCGGGAAATGCGTACGCGGCACCGAAGGATGATCTCGCGTGTCGGCGCACCATGAACGTCTCGGGCTCGCCGGCGCCAGGCCGCACGAGCACGACCGTCGCCGAAGGTTTTGCGGTGGGGAAGTCACTCAACGAGCGCGGGCTCCGGGTTGCCTGTTTCTATGTAGGACGCGAGCCGGGCCAGTGCTTCGCCGAGAACCATGTCGACGGGACCGGCGAGCTGGTCGAGACCGCCGTCCATGTAGCCGCCGACCGCGTACTTGAAGCGAATGCGCGTGCCGTCCTCTACGTCCTCGAAATCCCAGGTCATGTTGCCGTACACGCCCATGAGGCCGAGAGGGCCGAGCCCGCCCGAAAGTCGTAGCGAAGTTCCTGGCAAGACCGACGTCACCGTGAGATGGACGACACCGGCCTGATCGCCGAGCGATTCGCAAAAGCACCCCTGCACGCGCGGATCAATCGTCATTCGGGCGGCATCTCCGGACATCGTGTGTGCCGAACTCCACCAGCGGCCGACCTGGACCGCCGCTCTCCATGCGGCCCCCTTGTCGGCCGACACGACGACGTTGTTGACCGTCGTAAAACCGTTCGCGGCCGCGTTTGTCACCTCTGCCACCGCGGTTGGCGGCACACACAGGATCAGTACGAGAAGCGCTGCTGTTCTCATGTCAACTCCCGGAAAGTGAAGCCTAGCTTACCCCAATCTTGTTACCCTGCACGGATGGATGACCTGCGCGTGGTTTTCGAGAGCCGCAATCGGCAAAGCTGTTCCGACCGCGCGCTCGTGCTCGCGGCCCTGCAGATCCCCCATCAGCTGGTCGACGACGGACAAAGCTGCGCCCTCGTCGTGCCGGCCGAGCACTCCGCACGGGCCGTTGCGGAACTGCAGCTCTACGAGGAAGAAAATCCGCCGGTCCGGCCACGGCCGAGGAAGAAAATCGTCTACCAGGACGCATTGCCCGGCATTATCGCTTACGTGCTCATCGTGTGTGCCGTTGCCTGGCTCGCCGGCTACTCGATCTTCGGCGCCAACTGGTTCGCCGCAGGGCGCGTCGACGGTTCACTGATTCGGGACGGCGAGTGGTGGCGTACGATCACCGCGCTGACGCTGCATTCCGGCGTGCGCCACCTGCTCGGCAACCTGGTCTTCGGTGTCTTCTTCGGCATCTTCGCTGGCCGCCTGCTCGGATCGGGCGTCGCGTGGCTGGCCGTGCTCGTCGCCGCCGCGCTGGGTAACACGGCCAACACCTTGCTGCTGGAGTCCACGCATCGCTCGATCGGCGCGTCCACGGCCGTGTTCGCCACTCTGGGGCTGCTCGCCGGCTACGTGTGGCGCGGCCAGCTCATGGCGCAGGATCGCTGGTCGACGCGCTTCGGCCCGGTGGTTGGCGGCCTCGCTCTCCTGATGTTCACGGGAACCGGTGACGAAAACACCGATATCGGCGCGCACCTGATGGGCTTCGTCTGTGGCTTCGCCGTGGGCATGTTGCTGACCGTCGTCGGCCGCATGCCGGCGCCGGCACGCGTTCAGTACGCGGCCGGAGCAGCGGCGGCAGGGCTCGTCGCGCTGGCGTGGCTGCTGGCACTGCAAGGCTGAATTGCGGATCGATTGATGTAGAATCCCGGCCTGGGGAGCAAACGGGCTTCAGCAGCCGAGCATGAAAAACATACTGCTGTCTCTGATTGTACTCGCACTTGTCGGCACCATGATCCTGTGGTTTCGCCACGGCGGCGGTGCGCCTTACCCCGACCTGTCGACGACGCCGTTGCTCGCCTCATCCGCGCTCGAAGAGGTCCTCGCCTATGACGAGCCCGTGGGCAATGTCGCCGTCAACCGGGACGGACGCGTCTTCTTTACGGTGCACCCCGAAGCCCGCCCGACCGGCAACAAGCTGCTCGAGCACGTGCGCGGGGCGGCGGTGCCTTATCCCTCGGGAGCACAACAGTCCGAATTGTTCGACACTGTCCTCGGCGTCGCTATAGACCAGTACAACCGGCTCTGGACGATAGATCACGGCAACCACGGACTGCGCGCGGCGCGTATCGTCGCCATCGATCTCGATAGCGACAAGGTGCTGCGCGACCAGAAGTTGAGCCCCGATGTCGCACCGGCCGGCTCGTTTCTGCAGGACCTGCAGATCTCGGCGGACGGCAATACGGTCGTGATTGCGGATGCGAGCTTCTGGCGCAAGAAGCCGGCAATTATCGTTTACGACGTCGAAACCGGGAACGCACGGCGTGTTCTCGAGTCTCACGCGTCGGTGTCCGCCGAGGATTACGTGATCAGTAACGGCGGCCGGACCATGGAGTTCTTCGGCGGCGTCGTGGCGCTGCGAGGCGGCATCGACGGCATCGCACTCGGCAAGGAATGGCTGTACTTCGGTGCGATCAGCGGCTCCGGACTGTACCGCGTTCGGCTCAGGGACCTGCGCGATGAAAGACTGCCGGCGGCGCAACTCGCGAGGCGCGTCGAGCGGGTCAGCGACAAGCCGCTCAGCGACGGCATGAGTATCGACCTCGCGGGTAACGTCTACATCACCGATGTCGAACATCGCGCGATTTTCATCGCGGGACCGGGCCGTGCTCCGCAAACGTTGATCGCCGCCGAGGAGCTGAGGTGGCCCGATGCGCTGTCGTTCGGCCCCGGCGGTTATCTGTACATCGCGGACAGCGCGCTGTCGGAACTGATTCTGCAATCACGGGAGCACATCGAATCCCAGGGGCCTTACCGGATTTTCCGGTTCCGGCCGGGTTTCGAGGGCGTTCCGGGACAATAACGAGGTAAAGCAATGCAAGACGCCAGAATAGAAGCAACGGAAGAGCCGACAGGAGTCGATGTCACCGAAACCGTGCAGGAAGCCGCCGATGCGGTGGTGAGCATGGACCCGAATCGGATCATGGAATTCCTGCAGAACAACGGACTCGATGCGGGCACGTTCGTGGCTCTCGGCAAGAACATCATCGTCGCGTTACTGATTTACTACATCGGTCGCTTCATCATCCGGATGGTCGTCGGCGGCCTGCGCAAGGTCCTGCAGCGACAGAACGTCGACAAGACGCTCGAGACCTTCGTGTGCAACCTCGTGCGTATCGTGCTGCTGGTCATGGTCATCATCGCGGCGATCGGCGCGCTGGGCATACAGACCACGTCGTTCATCGCCATCTTCGGTGCGGCCGGCCTCGCCGTCGGCCTGGCACTCCAGGGTTCGTTGTCCAACTTCGCCGCCGGCGTCCTGATCGTGTTGTTCCGCCCGTACAGGGTGGGCGACTTCGTCGAGGCGGCCGGCATTTCGGGCACCGTGGAGCAGGTGCAGATTCTCACCACGGTGCTGAAGACGCCGGACAACAAGAAGATCATCGTGCCCAACAGCCAGATCATGGACAGCATCATCACCAACTACTCGGCCAACGCGACGCGCCGCGTGGACCTGACCGTCGGCGTCAGCTACGACGACGACATCGACAAGGTCACCGCGACGCTACGGGAGCTCGTGGCCGCCGACGAGCGCATCCTCGAGGAGCCCGAATGCCTGATCAAGGTTCAGGCGCTGGCGGACAGCAGCGTGAATTTCATCGTTCGCCCCTGGGTGAAGACGGCGGATTACTGGGGCGTGTATTTCGACCTGACGGAGGCCATCAAGAAGCGCTTCGACGAGGAGGACATTACCTTCCCGTTCCCGCAGCAGGACGTGCACGTCTACAAAGCGAATTAGCGAGCGCGCAGGGCCCATCGGGCCCGGCCCGGCAGTGTTTCTTTGGCCCCGGGGTGCATCCAGGGCCGATGAAGTCGCATCTCCAGGAATGTAAGGCCACGGTTTTCACCAGGAGAATGGTTATGGAAGGAATTATCGGCCTCGCGGCATTCGGATTCTGGATGTTCGTCGCGGCCGCCGCGGTCGCCGGCGTCTGGGACGGCGTGCGCAAGCGCGAAGCGGAGCACGAAACGCTACGTCGCATGATCGAGGCGGGCCGTCAGCCGGACCCGGAAATGGTGGACAAGCTGCTCGGCCACAAGAAACAACCGGCCCGCGACCTCAAGGTCGCCGGTCTCATCGTTTCTTTCGTTGCGCCGGGCCTGGCCGTCATGGGATTGATGATCAGCTTCGTCGACGAGGAGGCGTTGATGCCGCTGCTCGGCGTTGCGCTGCTGGTCGCATTCGTCGGCGCCGGTCTTCTCACGGCAGCGAAGTTTCTCGAGCGATCAAACCGCGCGGATACAACGGACATCAGCAGCACCTTCAGGTAGCTCCATTGCGGTATTCGGCCGACCTGCTTGCCAAGAGTCCGGAGCCGGTTCTCGTGGGCCTGGCGCGCACGGGAAACCGTGACGCGTTTGCCGAGATCGTTCGACGCCGGCAAACCTGGATTCGCAACCTCATGCGTCGCTGCTGCCGCGACGCGACGCTCGCCGACGACCTGTCGCAACAGGTGTTCATGCAGGCGTGGCGGACGATCCGGCAGTTGCACGATGCCGAGCGATTTGCGCCCTGGCTCAAACGCATGGCGATCAACACGTGGCTGCAGCACAAGCGCCGCGGGGACCCGTTGCGAAATGCCGATGAGCACGGCGAGAACGATTCCGCCGCCAGGCCGGCAAACGACGTCGCGCTGGACCTCGACCGCGCACTATCCATGCTCGCCGACGACGTCCGCCTGTGCATCGTCCTGGCTTACAACGAAGGCATGACGCACGCCGAGATCGCAGAATTCACAGGGTTCCCGCTGGGCACGATCAAGTCTCACATACGCCGCGGCTCGCAGAGACTGCAGAAGGAACTCGCGGCCTACATGGAACAACGAGGAACAGCAACATGAGTAACGACTATGATCCCCGGCTGCAGTCGCTGTTTGCGAAGGCGCAGGAAGCGCTCGACCGCGACGCGTTTACGCGAGCCATTGTCGAGCGCATCGACAGGCAACGCCGCCGGGCAATGCTGGCCTGGTCGGTGTTTGCGCTCGTCGGCGTCATGGTGCTCGCCCTGCTGGCCCACCCGGTTTTCACGGCGCTGGCCATGGCCACCGAGCTGCTGCCCGTTTCGCTGGTCGACATCGAGACCGGATGGCTGCGGCAGCTCTTATCTCCGATCAATAGTGTCGCCGCTGCCACTGCGCTCGGCGCGCTCGGCATACATCGTTTGGTACGCCGCTTGCTGGGCTAGTCTCGCACCGCTTCGTTGACCGTCAGCCCAGGACCTGGCGATGGCGATTCCGAGGTTGGCCAGAAACGCGTACAGTATTGCCCGAACTGTCGAGTCGTGCGACGTTCCAATCATGCTAGTCCCCTGCAACCGGAGGATCGGTGGCTTGTTGATAACGCAACGCCTGATCACTGACTGTTCTCTCTTCCGGCGGTCACGTTCGCGTGTCTCGCGCGCTGGTATGCCGGCAGGTTTATGAGCACGCGCCGCCACAAGGGCCGGGGCGCTGTTTCGACGACGGCGGGCCGTTTCGAGCAACGCGCTGTCGAACTCGACGCCGAGGCCGAGTTCGAAGCCGCGCAGGTTGCTCCGGAAACAGAGATTCGGCCCATCCGGTCGCGGCGCATCATCAGCAGCAACGATTCTCCGGACGTACCCTTCGACCTCTCAATCAATCCCTACCAGGGATGCGAGCACGGATGCGTCTATTGCTATGCGCGCCCGAGTCACAGCTACCTGGATCTCTCGCCGGGCCTCGATTTCGAAACCCGTATTTTCTACAAACCGGATGCCGTAGAGCGATTGCTCGAGGCCTGGGAGAAAAAAGGCTACGAGTGCAAGCCCATTGCCATCGGCGCCAACACCGACCCCTACCAGCCCGCGGAGAAGTCGCTCGGTATTACGCGCCGCCTGCTCGAAACGTTTCTGCACCACCGCCATCCCGTCACGATCATTACCAAGGGGCACCTGGTCATGCGGGACCTCGATCTGCTGGCGGAACTCGCGCGCCGGAACCTGTGCAAGGTCGCCATCAGCGTGCCGACAATGAGCGACGACCTGAAACGCATCATGGAACCGCGCGTGCCGTCGGCGGCTACGAGGCTCAGGGCGATGTCGGATCTCGCAACCGCCGGCGTGCCTGTCAGTGCGCTGATCGCGCCGGTCATACCGGCCATCAACGACCACGAGATCGAGGCAATCCTCGCCGCGGTCTCGAACGCCGGCGCACGGCAGGCGCATTACATATTCCTGCGCCTTCCCCACGAACTCGTCGAGATCTTCTCGACCTGGCTGGCAACGCACTTCCCGGACCGGCGCGACCGCGTACTCAATCTCGTCCGCGAGGCCAGTGGCGGCCGCGATTACGACAGTCGTTTCGGCCGCCGCCAGACCGGCCGCGGAGCGTACGCCGACATGCTGGCCAGCCGCTTCCGGACGGCCTGCCGCAAGCTCGATCTCGAGATGGGCGAGTACGCGAACTCATTGGATTGTCAGCAGTTTTTGCGGCCCGGTCCGGAGCAGCTCGGCCTCGACGTGTGACGTCTCTACGTCGCTACCGCCCTGCCCCGTTCGCCGGTATAGTGAACGGCGACGCTACCGCCGGGCGCAGAACTAATCAGCGACCCGGGTGTCTGAAATAGTTCTAACCGGCCCAGCAGATCCGGAGAGTCCAACCCCGCGCATGAGCAAAACCAGACCATGCAGTCTCTTCGCCCTGCTGCCGTTCGTATGGGGCGCCGTCCAGGGGCAAGAGCCCGCCGGTCCCGGTGAGGAAGCCGGCCTGCTGGAACAGACGGTGCCCGTCGCCGCCGAGCCGCCGGCCGCGGCCGTCAACGCCGCAACCAGCGCGGCGAACGATGACGCCCCCACGACTGAAGACGTGCACCGCGCATATGCGCGCTTTACCCAGCTCCTCGAGGAACAGAATTACGACGAGGCCGATATTGCGGCGAAACGGGTCATCGAGATGGCGATAAGGGTCTATGGATCCGAGTCTCACGAGACCGCCATGGCGCTCAACAACCTCGGCTACGTGCAAAGCAACATCGGGCAGTACGACGCGGCCATCCAGAACTTTACCTCGGCGATCGAGATCCTCGAAAGCGTCGAAGACCGGCTGAATACCTCGCTGATCAACCCCCTGCGAGGCCTCGGTGCAGCGCAACTCGGATCCGGCCGTCCCGACCTCGCCGCGCGCACCTTCGACCGCGCGACGCACATCACGCATGTCAACGAAGGTCCGCACAACATCGAACAGGTCGAGATCCTCGAAGCGCTGGCCGAAGCCAACGTCCGCCAGGGGGACCTCGAGGGTGCTCGCGACGTACTCGACCGTATCCACATTCTCAACGTCAGGCACTTTGCGGACGATGCGCTCGGCCTGTTGCCCTCGCTGATGCGCCGGGCGAGCTGGCAGCATCGAGCCGGCTACTACAACGACGAGCGAGCTACCTATCGCCGTGCCATCCGGGTCATCGAGGAGTCCGCGGGTCGCGACGACCCCCGTCTGGTCGAACCGCTGTTGAAACTGGGCAAGTCCTACTATTATTTCGAGCCGCTGCCCGACAATATCGCCCGACCGGTCAATTCGCCGGGCGCGGCCGAGTCCTATCTCAAACGGGCGAATCGTATTGCGCAGGACAGCGACGAAATGCCGTGGTTCGACAGAATCTCGGCGCGGCTCGCGCTGGCCGACTACTACCTCGCGCGCGAGTCGGTCTCCCGCGCGAGGAGGGTTTACAGGGAAGTCTGGAACGAGCTCTCGGCCTTCGAGGGCCGGTTAGAGACGCGGCGAGAATTACTGGAAAGCCTCACGCCGATCTGGGAGGAACCGCTGCCGCCGTATACGCCCGGGGCGGCCGGCAGGAAGGACCGCCAGGACGGCGAAATCCAGACGGGCTCTGTCAAGGTGACCTACAGGGTCGACCAGCGCGGCCGGCCCCGTATACTGGAGATTCATACCCAGCCCGGTGAATTTTCGGACATGGAACGCATGGTGGAGCGGGAAGTCAGGCGTCGCCGCTATCGACCACTGGTCGTCGATGGCAACCTGACGGACTCCGGTGAACAGACGTTGACTCACGATTTCCGCTACCGCAGGACGGAGCTCGAAGATATTCGCGCGGAGATCGCGAAAGAGGAACAGGGCGAGTAACGATGAGGAAAACGACCCTGCCGTCCCGCGGCGAAGCGCTGCCGGGACGGGACACCGCCATGCCGGTGCCCGACGCTCATTTCGTCACCGGGAATCCGTTGCGCGGCGCATTCCCCGACAACATGCAGCAGGCCGTGTTCGGGCTCGGCTGCTTCTGGGGTGCGGAACGCAGGTTCTGGGAGACGGACGGCGTCTTTACGACGGCGGTCGGCTACGCCGGGGGTATCACGCCAAACCCGACCTACGAAGAAGTCTGTTCTGGGGACACCGGGCACACGGAAGTCGTACTCGTCGTTTTCGATCCGGTGTTCGTCAGCTACGAACGACTGCTGAAGGTATTCTGGGAAAGCCACGACCCGACCCAGGGTATGCGGCAGGGCAATGACGTCGGAACGCAGTATCGATCCGCGGTCTATACGCTCGACGACGCGCAGCAAAACGCAGCCCGCCAGTCGCTGGCAGCGTACCAGGCCGAGTTGACAGCCGCGGGTCACGGCTCGATCACGACGGAGATCCTGCCCCTCGACACGTTCTACTACGCCGAGGATTACCACCAGCAATACCTGGCCAAGAATCCCGGTGGCTACTGCGGTATCGGAGGCACAGGTGTGACCTGCCCGGTCGGCCTCGACCTCGATCAGAAGTCTGCGTAGGATGGTCGACTGCTGGCAATGAGGACGCAATCCGTGGCGGCCAAGAAAAAGAAAGAACCCAAACCGCGACGACCGAGCCGCAGGCAGGCCGAGGACGCGGTGCGCACGCTATTGCTTTGGGCCGGCGAGGACACGCGGCGCGAGGGCCTGCTCGATACACCGAAGCGCGTGGCCGCGGCGTACGAGGATTGGTTCAGCGGCTACAAGGTCAATCCCTGGGAGTTCCTGCAACGTACCTTCGAGGAAGTCGAGGGCTACGACGAGATGATCGTGCTGCGCGACATCGAGTTCGAGTCGCATTGCGAACACCACATGGCGCCGATCATCGGCAAGGCGCATGTCGGTTACCTGCCGCGCAACAAGGTCGTCGGCATCAGCAAGCTCGCACGCGTCGTCGATGCCTTCGCCAGGCGTTTTCAGGTTCAGGAAAAGATGACGGCGCAAATCGCCAATTGCATCCATGATGTGCTTCAGCCAAAAGGCGTCGCCGTGGTGATCGAGGCAAAACACCAGTGCATGACGACGCGCGGCGTCCACAAGACCGACGTGTCCATGGTGACCAGCCAGATGATCGGCGGCTTTCGATCCGACGCGCGCACGCGCTCCGAATTCCTGCGCATGATCGATTCCCCGCGCTAGACGTTCGGCGATGAAGAGGTCCCTGGCGATAGCCGCATTGCCGCTGGCGGCCGTGCTCCTTTATCTGCTGCTATGGCCTGTGCCGATCGATCCCGTCGCGTGGCAGGCACCTCCCGACCGTGGACTGGCGGACCCCTACTTGCCGAACACGTTGCTGCAGGCGGCGAGAGGTATCGATCTCGGCACGCACGAGGGCCCGGAAGACGCGACGCTGGGTCGTGACAATGCCGTGTACACGACGACGCTGCACGGTGCGATCCTGAGGATTCGGGGGAAGAACGTCAGCGTGTTCGCCAACGTCGGCGGGCGACCGCTCGGCATTGAAACCGACGCGAACGGGTCTCTCATAGTTGCCAATGCGCATATCGGCCTGCAGCGCGTCGACGTGAATGGAGCGGTGACGACGCTCTACGGCAGCGAGGACGCGCCGGTATTCGCCAACAACCTCGCGATCGCACCGGACGGGATCATCTATTTCACCGAGGCCAGCCGCAAGTTCGGCGCGCTGGCTTACGGCGACACGATGGAGGCGACGCTGCACGACGTCATGGAGCATGGCGGGCATGGCCGGGTTATCGCTTTCGACCCGGCGACGCGGCAGTCACGGGTGCTGCTGGACGGACTCGCCTACGCGAACGGCGTCGCGATCAATGACACTGGCGACTTCCTGCTCGTCGTCGAGATGAACGAGTACCGGGTGCTCAGGTACTGGCTCGAAGGGGCACGCGCGGGAAGCAGCGAAGTGCTCATCGACAATCTCCCGGGATTCGGAGACAACCTCAAGACCGGGCTGAACGGGCGCTTCTGGCTCGGGTTGGCAGCGCCTCGCAAGGCCATCGTCGACCGCCTGGCGGAAAAGCCTCTCCTGCGCAAGGTGGTCATGCGGCTGCCGAGATTCCTGAGGCCCGCGGCCGCGATGTCCTCGCACGTTATCGCTTTCGACGAAGATGGCACGATCCTCATGAACATGCACGACCCCGAGGCCCGCTATCCCACGCTGACGGGCGTACTCGAGACGCGTGAGTTCCTCTACCTGACGACGCTGTACGGCAACGCGCTGCCGGTCATCGCAAAACGAGACCTGTAAATCCTCAGTCGAGGCCCAGCGCCTCCACACCCTGCGTGAAGGTGATATCCACGGGTATGTTGGCCTCGGTAAGGCGATCGAGATCGGCCTGCAGGCTCCGCGCGATAACGCCTTTGGTTTCCGTCAGCTTCTTTGCGCCAGCGTAGTCGCCGTCGCCCTGCAGCGTCAGCAGCAGCCGCGACAGGCTGGCAATCGCGTCCTCGAATCGTTCGAAGTCGACCCGGTAACGACCCGTCCCCGCGTCGCGCACGAAGGCACCCTCGTCGAGGAAGTAATTGAAGCGCAGCATGTTCGCCTTGCCGTGCGCGCTCGCCGCCCCGAATCGCACCGAGCGGAAGATGCCGGCCATGAAGGTGACGTAGAAATCCCGCAGGTCGACATCGCCGAGCTCGCCGGCCTTGTGAAGCTCCGTGATCATGTAGAGGCCGAGGATGTCGGCTTTGCCCTCCTCCATGCTCGACGCATACTCCTGCAGGGCGTGCTGCACAGTGCCTGCGCCGTCGATCGTGTTCTTTATGCCGAGGCCATGAGCCACCTCGTGAAACATGGTGTTCGAGAAGAACGCGTCGAAAGTGATGTGCTTGCGCTGCGATTCGTCAATGAGCACGTCGGCGATCGGCTCCAGGATCTTGACGTACTTGGCCTGCATCGCGTTCTTGAGCTGCAGCCGCCGCGAGCCCTTCTCGAGCTGCACCTGCTCGTCGTTGGGCAGGTTGATGGCGATCGTTTTCGACCCGGCGTTGCTGTGGCCGGCGTAGTAGACGACGTCATAGGCGTTGAGATCGGCATTGGTACCCGGAGATTCCCGCTTGTACGCGTCGGGTACGGGCAATCCCTCCTGCAGTGCGGGCAGGAATCCGGCGAAGCGCCCGAGCCGCTCGCTCCACTCGAGATCCTTGATCAGCACGTACGACTCGTAAGCCGCGCGATAACCGAACAGCCGGTCCATGTAGGTCTCGATCGGACCGATCACGACATCGATCTCGTTGTCCTTGACGTCCATCCAGTACATGTCACTCAGCTGGAAATCGTCGCTGATCAGCGCCGCCGCGCGCAGCTTCAGGTAATTCGCAAAATCGGGGCTCTTTGCCAGCTTTGCAGCCTCGCGCAGAAGGTCGGCCGCGGCTGCAAGCTCGTCACGGTACTCGACGTGGTATGGCACCAGCGTCAGCTTGCCGTCGCCATCGCGCCGCACAAACGAATACAGGTCCGCTTTGCCGGGCAGGAACGCGTTTTCAAACTCGTCACGGCTCATGTCGTCGGGATAGAACTGCGCGCCCAGCGGTTTAGGGCCGAAGCCGGCGACAAAGGGCTTGTCATCGTCGAGCGCATCCCACGGACCGTAGTTCAGCTCTGCAAATCGCCGCGTGCGTTCGTCCTCGATCGTCCCGAGCCAGGCCGCGTAATCGTCACCGAAAGACTGCCGCCAGAACAGGTCGTCCATGATCCCGGAGGCCTCGATGAGCAATACGAGCATCTGCTTCTGATCATCGTTCAGATGGCCGAGATCGGCGGTCAGCGTGAAGTCCGCGTAGATTTCCGGACGCACCCCGGCCGTGTCCAGTGTTTGAATCTTGACCTCGGGTTGCGGTTCCTGGCCGCAGGAGGCGAGCAGCAGGGCCGACAGGACGAGGCCCGACGGGCGCAACAGGCTATTCAGGTTCACGACGTACCTCACACGACATCAAACGCGCATTATCGCACAGGCGCGTGCGCGATCTCAGAGGTCGACGATCTCGATGTCTGCGTAACTCAGGTCGCGGCCAAGGAACTGGCCGCCGACACGCGCAAACCGGGTCGCGCTGTCGGTCGCGAGCAGGCGCAGCGCACCCGGCGCGGCCGCGGCACGCCTCAGCGCCTGCCTTTCGAGCGTCGCACGCACGACCCCGGCTGTCGTGCTGGCCGAATCGACGAGCGCCACGTCCGCTCGTGCGACCTCCCGGATGACGTCCCGGAGCAGCGGGAAATGCGTGCAGCCGAGGATGATCGTGTCAGCGGCATCGCCATCCGCCTCATCGAGGTAACGACGCACAATCGACCGCGCGATGTCGCCGCTGCTCCAACCTTCCTCGGCGAGCGCCACGAGCATTTCACAGGCCTGCTCGCGCACTTCGGCATCGGCGTCCTGCGCGGCGATCGCCTTGCGGTAAGCCCCCAGGCGGACGGTGGCCTCGGTTGCCAGCACGAGGTGTCGGCCGCCCGGCCGCGCTGCAACCGCCGCCGCGGCGCCGGGTTCTACGACGCCGATGACGGGGAGCGGCGCAAGCCGCTCTCGCAGCGCGTGCAATGCGACTGCCGAAGCCGTGTTGCAGGCGACGACGAGCAGCTTGATTCCCTGCTCCCCCAGCTTGGCAGCGGCCTGCGTCGCGTAGCGCTCGATCGAGGCCGGGCTTTTCGTGCCGTAAGGCAGGCGGGCAGTATCGCCGAGGTACACGAGGTCCTCGTCGGGCAGGGTCTCCGCGATGGCCTTGAGAACGGTCAGTCCGCCGACGCCGGAATCGAAGACGCCGATGGGCAGCTCACTGTGAGGCTCAGTAGTCATACCCGCATTGTGCCGAACCCGGGCCAACTGTGGAATAATCCGGCCCGTGCAAAAGATCCTCTATGGCATCCTCGCGATTTTCGCAGTCCTGATCATCATCGGATTCGCGCTGCCGCGCACGCACTCCGTGGAAGTCTCGACCGAGATCGACGCGCCGCAGGCAACCGTGTTTGCGCTCGTCAACGATTTTCGACGCCTGACGTCGTGGGCGCCGTGGGCCGACACCGATCCCAACGCTCGCCTCATTTATTCGGGCAACACGCGCGGCCAGGGCGCCACGGTCACCTGGGACGGCGCGATTCTGGGGGCCGGCACACAGACGATTGTCGAGAGCCGTCCCTTCGACTACGTGGGAATCGCCATCAACACCGGCGAAGCCGGCGAGGCGAGGTCCTGGTTTCGCCTTGCGCCGGGCGTCGGGACGACCATGGTGCACTGGGGCTTCGAGACCGATCACGGCATGAATATCGTGGGCCGCTACTTTGCGTCGATGCTCGGCAGCGTCGTCGCGCGCGACTACGAGGCCGGCCTTGCACGCCTCAAGGAACTGGCCGAAAGCCTCCCCGATGCGGACTTCGGCGATATCGATATCGAGCACCTCATCGTCGAGCCCGTCGATATCGCCTACTTGCCTGCGCACTCACGCCCCGAGCCATCTGCCATGTCCGAAGCGATGGGTGCGGCCTACTTCGAGATTCTGAAGTTCATTGATGCCAACGGCCTGCAGGATGCTGGCGCACCGCTGTCAATCACCAAGACCTTTGTCGGCGCGGAGTTGCTGTTCGACGCGGCAATCCCGGTGCGCGGCATGACCGACAGCACGCCACGCGAGAGCAACGGCGTCCGGCTCGGCACGACCTACGGCGGGCCCGTCATCCGCGTCCGGCACGTCGGTTCATACCGGGACCTGTCGGCCACGCACCGCAAGATTGCTGCCTACCTCGCCGCTCTCGGCATCGAGCGCAATGGCGAGCCCTGGGAGTCGTACGTGAGCGATCCAGGCAAGGTCCCGGAAGCGGAGCTGGTCACACTGATCTATTATCCCGTGCGCCCCGGGTAGGCAGCGCGACGGCGTCAGACTGTCTTGACGAGAAAGGGTGGAACGCGGACTTCGTCGTCGTCGCCGAGCGGCAGCGGGGACTGCACGTCGTCACTGCCGCGTGCAATCTCGCCGTACAGGCTGACGATTCGACCGGCGCACTCGCTGGCCTCCTCGAGCGACATCTTGCGCACGGAAGCACAGATCGGGCCCTCGCCATTGAGTGGTGCGACCCGTTGCATTTCGCAGCGGAGATCGGCAAACGACTGTCTCGTCGCGAGCGGCAGCTCGTCTTCGTGAATGTCGGCAAGATGCTCTTCGAAGGCCTTGATCAGGCGTTGCTTGACATGCCCGTGCCCTGCGAGCACCAGCAGTGCCGCATGAAAGCGATCGACGTGGTCGGTCATTGCCACTCCAGCGTTTCGTAAATACTTGTTATGTACGCTGTTCTTATTTGGTCTGGAGTCGACTACCTCCTGTAGTCCGGCCCCCTGCAGGGCCGCGCGCGTCCGTCGTTACTCCTTTTCGTATCAGAATCTTGCGCTTGCTTTTTATAGCAGGTTTTCCAAATAGCGCGCAAGTGGCTTGCATTCGAGTCTAGAATGGGGTCCATGGCACGCGGAAACTGGATGCGCGACGCTGTCCTGGCCCTCACCCTGGCGGCCTCCGGTTGCGGTCCGGCGGCGGCTGACGGGCTGGTCATCGGCAAGGTCGTCCTCGACAAGGAAGACGTATTCGATCTGTCGATTCCCGAGGAGGACCGATGGCTGTATCGGGCCGCGAATCGCCTGCATATCAATACGCGGGCTGCAACCATCCGCGAGCAACTCCTCTTTCGCAGCGGGGACAGCTACGACAAGCGCGTGATCGAGGAGTCGGAGCGGATACTGCGGCAGAACAAGTACCTGTACGATGCCCGAATCGAGGCGACGCGCGTCGCGGACGGCACCGTCGACCTCGTTGTCTCGACCCGCGACGTGTGGTCGCTGACCCCCGAACTCTCGGTGTCGCGCAGCGGCGGAGAGACACGGACCCGCGTCGGACTCGAGGAGACTAACCTCCTGGGTCGGGGGCAGATGCTGCGCATCCTTCGCGATGAAGACATCGACCGCAGCGAGGACGTCGTTGAATTCGGCGACCGTAACCTTGGCAGGACCTGGGTGTCACTGGCGGCACGGTTTGCGGATAACTCGGACGGCGACTCGAGCCTCGTGGCCATTACGCGACCGTTCTATGCCCTCGACACGCGCTGGGCCGCCGGCGCCACGGTCTTCGACGACGACAGGCGAAGCAGGCTGTACCAGTTCGGCGAAGCAGCTGCGGAATATCGCCACGAGCGAGACTATGTTCGCGTGTTCGGCGGCTGGTCGCGGGGAATCAGCGGCGGCAGGGTATGGCGATGGACGACGGGCGTCGTTCGTGACGACAACCGTTTTTCGGCCAGCCCCCTGAGCGCCCTGCCCTCGGTGGTGCCCGCAAATCGCAAGCTCGTATACCCGTTCCTCGGCGTCGAGCTGGTCGAGGATGGCTATGTCACGACGCACAATCGCGACCAGATCGAGCGCACCGAAGATTTCCAGATGGGCCTGCAGTTTCGTGCCTCGCTCGGCTGGGCGGACCGGGACTTTGGCGCTGACCGCGATGCGGGAGTAATCTCGGCAGGTGCGAGCCGCGGCTTCGGCTCTCTGGAGAAAACGGCGCTGCTGCTGTCAGCCAACGGCAACGGCCGCATCGAATCGGGCGACCTGACCAATGCGCTGGTCTCGATCAATGCCCGCATGTATCGGCGGCAGTCGGAAAAGCGGACCTTCTTTGTCGGCCTGAGCGGCACCCTGGGCACGCGGCTGGATCTCGACAATTCCGTAGAGATCGGTGGAAAATCGGGGATGCGCGGCTACCCCTTGCGCTACCAGTCTGGCGACTCGAAGTTTCTCGCGACCATCGAGCAGCGCTATTACACGGACTGGTACCCGTACCGCTTTGCGCGCATCGGCGGCGCCGTGTTCGCCGACGTCGGCCGCGTCTGGGGCTCCAACCCGCTGGGTGACGACCACCGCGAATGGTTGGCGGACGTGGGATTCGGCCTGCGCCTCGCGTTGACGCGTGTCTCGGATCGCGTCTTGCACATCGATGTCGCGTTCCCGCTAAACGGCGATCCGGCGATCGACGACGTCCAGTTCCTGCTCGAATCACGCAGGAGCTTCTGATCGGGGTCACCGGGTGATTTCGATCTTCCAGCGCTCGTCGCCCATGCTTTTCTCGTCCGTGTAGCGCGGGTCCGGCTGGCCGACCTGCCATTCGATGGCGAGCGTCTCGTTCATGACGTAGTCGCGGTGTTTCTCCAGCGCCGCTTCCACAGCGGCCGAACCGGACACGCCGAGCGTGATGCGGTCCGACACTTCCAGGCCGGCCTGCTTGCGCGCGTCCTGGACCGAACGCACGACTTCGCGCGCAAGACCCTCGGCGATCAGTTCGTCGTCGAGCGTCGTGTCCAGCGCGGCGAGAAAACCCGAATCGGCCTCGCAGGAATAGCCCTCTGCCGAGTGCGTTTCGATCAGCACGTCATCGCCTCCGAGCGATATCGTCTGCCCGGCCACCTCGATGTCGAAGCCCTCCCCGCGCGCGGCGGCACCGGCGATCTCGGCGCCGTCGGCTTCCATGAGCGCCTGCCGAATCTGCGGCACGAGCTTGCCGTAGGCTTTGCCGAGCTTCGGCAGGTTCGGCTTGATCGTGTAGCTGACGAGTCCTGCGTCCCGCGCGATGAACTCGATGTCCTTGACGTTGAGCTCCTCGAGAATCTGTTCCTTGTGGCTCTCGAGCGCCTGCGCGGCCGCATCATTGGGGGCGCGAACGAGGACGCGAGAGATCGGCTGCCGCGTCCGAATGCCCGAATGGTTGCGCGCCGCGCGGCCGAGGCCGACGACTTTCTGCACGACGCCGATGTCGTGCAGCAACGCGTCATTGCGCCACTCGGGCGCCGCCTCCGGCCAGTTGCCCATGTGCACCGAAGGCAGCGCGTCGGGATCCACCGAGCGCACGAGATTCTGGTACACGTTTTCGGCGAGGAACGGCACGAATGGCGCCATGAGCTCGTGCGCGCTCTTCAGGCACTCGTACAGCGTCAGGTACGCAGCCTGCTTGTCCTCCGGATCTGTCGATTTCCAGAAGCGCCGGCGGTTGCGACGCACGTACCAGTTGCTGAGCTGATCGACGAAAGACTCGATGGCCTCGCCGGCCGTCTTGGCGTCGTAGTTGTCGAGCGCCTCGGTCACGGTCGTGATCGTCCGGTGCAGCAGCGCCAGCGCCCAGCGATCGATCTCGGGTCTTTGCGCCACCGGCATGTCCCGGGTCAGGTCGATGTCGTCGAGCCGCGCGTACAGGACAAAAAAGCCGTACGTATTCCAGAACGTGTTTATGAACGAGCTCGCGACGTCAGCGACGATGTCAACGGAGACGCGTTTTTGTACGTCCGGCGACAGTCGTGCGAGGAAGTACCAGCGCAGCGCATCGGCGCCGACCGTATTGAAGACGTCGTAGGGATCGATGATATTACCGAGCGACTTGGACATTTTCTTGCCGTCCTTGTCGACGATATGGCTCAGGCAGATGCAGTTCCTGAACGCCACGCTGTCCGACACGAGCGTCGCTATCGCGTGCAACGTGTAGAACCAGCCGCGCGTCTGGTCGATGGCTTCGCAGATGAAATCGGCGGGGAAGTGCTTCTCGAACTTGTCCTCGTTCTCAAACGGGTAGTGCCATTGCGCATACGACATCGCGCCCGAATCGAACCAGCAGTCGATGACCTCGGGCACGCGCTGCCAGGTCTTGCCGTCTTTTTCGAACGTCACGTCGTCAACGGCCGGGCGGTGCAGGTCGAGATCGGACAATTCGCGACAGGTCAGCTCCTCGAGCTCGGCAACCGAGCCGACGCAAATGAAGTCCTCACCGTCGGTCCACACCGGCAGCGGTGTGCCCCAGAACCGCTCCCGCGACAGCGCCCAATCGATGTTGTTCTCGAGCCAGTTGCCGAAGCGCCCGTCCCTGATGTGCTCGGGAACCCAGTTCACGGCCTGGTTGAGCGCGGCCATGCGCTCGGCGAACTTCGACGTGCGGATATACCAGGCGTTTTTCGCGTAATAGAGAATCGGGTCGCCGGTACGCCAGCCGAACGGGTAATTATGGCGATAGCGCTCCGATCGGAACATCAGCCCACGGTCCTTGAGCAGGCGAATGATGATCTTGTCGGCGTCCTTGAAGAACAGGCCCTTGACGGGCTCTACGGCGTCGACGAAGTTGCCGTCGAGCCCGACGCCATGCACGACCGGCAGGCCATTCGCCTGGCCGAACGCGAGGTCGTCGACGCCGTAAGCCGGCGCCGTGTGCACGATGCCCGTACCGTCTTCGGTGCTGACGAAATCGGCCGCCATCACCGTGAATGCATTTTCGGCATCGACCTCGAGGTAGTCGAACAGGCGCTCGTAGCGCGTACCGACGAGGTCTGCGCCCTTGACCGTCTTTACGACCTCGTGCTCGATGTCGCGGAAGACGGCCTCGCGCAGCGCCTCGGCGAGAATCAGCGTCTGGCCGCCGGAACTGCAGTAGCTGTAGTCGATGTCTTCACCGACCGCGAGCGCCAGGTTGGACGGCAGCGTCCACGGCGTCGTCGTCCAGACGAGGATATACGTGTCGTCCTCGCCCGCCACTCTGAAACGGACCGTGATCGAAGGGTCCTCGGTTTCCTTGTACCCCTGCGCAAGTTCGTGCGAGGACAGCGTTGCGCCGATGCGCGGGTCGTAGGGCACGACCTTGTAGCCCTTGTAGATGAGATCCTTGTCCCAGATCTCCTTCAACAGCCACCAGACGGTCTCGATGTACGAGTTGTTGAGCGTGTAATAGGCCTCGTCGAGATTGACCCAGAAACCCATGCGCTCGGTCATCTTCTCCCAGTCGCCAATATAGGTCATGACCGACTCGCGGCACAGGCGCGTGAATTCGGCAACGCCGACTTTCTCCTCGATTTCTTCTTTGTCGTAGCTTTCGATGCGCCCCTCTTTCTTCAGCAGCTTCTCCACTTCGTGTTCGACAGGCAGGCCGTGCGTATCCCAACCGGCCTTGCGTGGCACGTAGTAGCCGCGCATCGTCTTGTAGCGCGGGAAGATGTCCTTGAAAGAACGCGCGAGTACATGGTGAATGCCGGGCTTGCCATTGGCCGTGGGCGGCCCTTCATTGAAGCTGAACTGCGGACCGTCGCGCGTAGCCTCGACCGTCTTGGCGAATATTTCGTGCTCGCGCCAGAATGCCAGCACCTCCTCCTCGAGGGCCGGTCCGTCGTAGCGACTGCTGACTTCTTTGAAACTCAATTCCTGCTCCGCTGCGCAATAAAAAACCCCGGGTGCTTGAGCACCCGGGGCGATAATTTCAATACCGCGGTACCACCCGGCTTCGCAGCTTGCGCTGCCTCGTGGGCTCTCGGCCCGTCGTCCGTATCGTGGACCAGCCGGCCAGGCCTACCGGGGAGCCGGCCGCGCGGCGTCCCTTTCGGGTGGCGACTCCGGGGTGATATTCGGCAGGTTCCGGCCCGGAGCTTTCACCATCCTCCGGTCGCTGTGGCCAGAATGGGCTGCGTACTCGTCCCCATCAGCGTCGAGCGAGGGAAAGTAGCCGGGAAACACCTAAAAAACAAGCTAAATATGCGATAGTTGTGCGCCTCGGGCCTGACCCGAGAACAACGATTCCACCGCACCCGGGGGGCATCATGACGAATTCCTTGCAGCCGGCCGACACCACCCCGGTGAGGCTCGCGCGTTACCGCGATGAGTAGGCGCGCGCTGATCACGGGCGCGTCCGCCGGGCTGGGCGCCGAGTTTGCCCGCCAGCTTGCTGCCCGCGGCAACGACCTGGTCCTCGTCGCGCGCCGCGCCGACAGGCTCGAGGCGCTGGCTCGTGAGTTGCGTGAGGCGCATGGCGTGAACGTTGCCGTATTCGCGGCCGACATGAGCGATCCCGCGGCGCCGGCACGCCTCTCCCGCGAAACTGAAGCGCGGGGATGGCCCATCGATTACCTGGTCAACAACGCCGGCTCCGAGGGGCCGGATCTCATTCGCACGCGCGACTGGTCGCGCAACGAGGCCTACCTGCGACTGATGATGACCTCCGTCGCCGCAATGTGCCACGAGTTCATCCCCGGCATGCTCGAACGCAGTTTCGGCAGAGTGATCAACGTGGCGTCAGTGGCCGGACAGATCACCATCAACGGCGACTACAGCTACGGACCGACAAAGGCCTACCTGATCGCCCTGTCCAAGGCGCTCGCCTCGGCGTTCCGTCACCGGGGTGTTCACGTCATGGCCCTGTGCCCGGGCTTCACGCATACCGAATTTCACGCCTCGGACAGGCTCACCGCAATGAAAAAAGCCACGCCGAAATTCGTCTGGTACGACGCCGACGTCGTGATCCGCGAGGGTCTCGAGGCGCTCGAGAAAGGCCGCGACGAATACGCCTCGGGCCGACTCTATCGCTTCCTGATTCCGTTGCTCCGGCCGCGCTGGACGCGCGGCCTGCTGTCATTCCTCGGTGTCAGGCTGTAGTCGACGCCGCGCCGCGGCGTGAAGCGGGGGCCACTCTGCTAGTGCAGAGCCGGGGAAATCAGGGCATCCGTGCCCTCCCCGAACATCGCGCGGTCGAATGCGTTCACGAGATTGTCGACCGGCTGCGCACCGACGACCAGCAATCGCCTGTTGAGCAGGAATCCCGGCGCCGAGCTGAGCCCCGAGCTGCGCACCTTTGCCTCTCGCGTCACGACGGCCTGCCGCGCAAGGTCGCTGCCGATCGCCCGGCGCGTTTCGTCGGCCGGAATGCCGGCGGCTCCCGCAATATCGACAAGCACGTCGCGCTCGCCGATATTCAGGCCTGACTCGAAGAAGGCCGACATGAGACCCTCGACGAGCTTCGTTGCGTCTTTGCCGAGGCTCTCGGCGGCCTGCACCACCTGGTGTGCAGGAAGGGTATTGGGCACGTGACGTATGCGGTCGAAGTCGAAATAGACTCCGTCGGCCCTGCCCTCGAGAACCAGTTGGTCGAGCACGGGCTGGACGTTGTCACGCCCGCCGAAACGCAGCCGCAGGTACTCCTCGAAAGGCAGGCCCTCGGGCGGCATCTCCGGATTCAGCTGGAACGGGTGCCAGCTTTGTTCCGCGGGGCCCTGCACGGCCTCCAGCGCACGGTCGAGGCGCCGCTTGCCGAGAAATGAGAACGGGCATACGACATCGGCGATCACCTCGACATGCAGTGTGGCTGCCGGGGTGACCCGATCCTGCAGTGGAACGAGATTGAACAGTGATTCACTCATGCGCTTCGCGGCTCCTCGGTCAGTGCATAGATGAGGCCCGATTGCCCGATATCAACAATGCCCGCCCGGTCTTGAATCGCGACTGAATACTCTTAAGACGTCAATTGGACTAAGAAGGTTTCGTCGTGGCCCGATCCCCGGCGAAAATGACGCTATTTCCGGACATAATCCGGAATTAGCGCATCTGCAGGGCGCGCAGGCCCCGGATCCAGGCCAGGTAGGCGACCGAACCCGAGATCAGGAAGTTCACGATCTCCTGAAGTGTTACGAAGGACGCATTTTCGCCGAAGATCGCGACATTTGGGATCATTACACGGACTGCCATGCCCAGGATCAATGCGACGAGCGTCACCAGCGATTCGAAGCTGCCGATCAATACGGCCCAGCCCGGCCGCCACAGCATGAGCCCGAGACAGGCCAGGCAGACCGCGTAGTACGCCCCGCGCGCGGCGGGCCAGGGTTCGAGAAACGCCACGCGAACGTTGATATCGGCCCCGAAGTCAAGCAACAGGAACACCACGGAAGCCGCGTAGTACCAGGGTATGAGTCGCTCGGCAGTCATCGGTTTCGAATCTCGTAACAAATTGTAGCCAGCATCCATCGGCTTCATCGATTGTGCAATATTGTGGGCGCTGGCCGGGTCATATTGCCTGAGTCCCTGCGGAGAGAAAGCGTGCTCATTAAGAAACCCTCGGATATTCGTCCCTCCGAA
Organism: Woeseiaceae bacterium; assembly: GCA_041602775.1. GTDB lineage: Bacteria > Pseudomonadota > Gammaproteobacteria > Steroidobacterales > Woeseiaceae > UBA1847. The sequence continues at coordinate 76,027 of JBFIFN010000004.1, forward strand.
ATAACCAGTCACTCGAATTACCTGAACCGACGGCAGTTCATGAAGGCGGGCGCGATCGCCGGCAGTTCGCTCCTCGCCTCACCGGCACTGTCCGCGGTTGTTCCCGAGGCGCGGCGCGCGAAACTGCCGGGCGTCGCGGAGAGCCCGTTCAGCACGGACGAAGAGCCCAACAGTTACGAAGACATTACGACGTACAACAACTTCTATGAATTCGGCACCGGCAAGGGCGACCCGGCCGTCTATGCGCGCGACTTCAAGCCGCGCCCGTGGACGATCACGATCGACGGCCACGCGGAGAAAACAGGCACATTCGAATTTGACGACTTCGTCAGGCCCTTCGATCTCGAGGAGCGCATCTACCGCATGCGCTGCGTCGAAGCCTGGTCGATGGTTATTCCGTGGGTCGGCATTTCCCTGGCCGACGTCATCAAGCACTATCAGCCGACGTCGAAGGCGAAGTTTGTCGCATTCGAGACGCTGCGCGATCCGCAGCGCATGCCGGGGCAGAAAGGGCTCTTCTCGTCGCTCGACTGGCCCTACCGCGAGGGCCTGACAATCGAGGAAGCGACCCATCCGCTGACCATCCTCGCGGTCGGCCTGTACGGCGAAGTCATCCCGAACCAGAACGGCGCACCGATTCGGCTGGTCGTGCCGTGGAAATACGGCTTCAAGGGCATCAAGAGCATCGTCCGCATTTCGTTCACGGAAAAACAGCCGCCGTGCACGTGGAATCTGGCGCAGCCGAACGAATACGGCTTTTACGCGAACGTCAATCCCCGGGTGGACCATCCGCGCTGGAGCCAGGCGCGCGAGCGACGCATTGGCGCCAGCCTGTTCGCCAGCAAGCAGCCGACGCTGATGTTCAACGGTTACGGCGAGCACGTGGCGCATCTCTACAAGGGTCTCGACCTCCGCCGTAATTTCTGAAGCCGTTTGGACACGCTGACCCAAATCCGGCGAGTCTGGAAGCCGCTCGTCTTTCTCGCCTGCCTGTTGCCGCTCGGCCTGATCGTCGGCGACGTATTGATGATCACGGGCTCACTGGGCGCCAACCCGGTCGAGGAAATCCTCGACCGCTTCGGCAACTGGGGCCTGCGCTTCATCATGATCACGCTGGCCGTCACACCGCTGCGGCGCCTCACCGGCTGGAACTGGCTGGCGCGGTTCCGGCGCATGCTCGGTCTGTTTACGTTCTTCTACGTGCTGCTGCACTTCCTGACCTGGCTGGTCCTCGACCAGGGCCTGTTGCTGTCGGCGATCATCGAGGATCTCGCCAAGCGGCCCTTCATCACCATTGGCTTCGCCGCGCTGCTGTTGCTGATCGCCCTGGCGGCAACCTCGACGAGCGCCATGCGCAGGCGCCTGGGGCGCCGCTGGCAAACGCTGCACAACAGCGTTTATGTCATCGCGATTCTCGGCGTCTGGCATTACTGGTGGCAGGTCAAGCAGGACATCACGGAGCCGGCAATATACGCGGCTATTCTCTCCGTGCTTCTTGGTCTGCGCCTCGCCTGGCGAAAAAAAGCCCCGCCCGAAAAAGCGGGGCCTTTTCCAATTAAAAACCGGGGCGGCCATGGCAAGTCGCCCCGGTAGTCACAACACAGTTACTTCGTCAGGCAACTTTCACTGTGTGCTTTTCCGCCACCCGGATCTTCGGAAGCGTGACGCTCAAAATGCCTTCCTTGAGTTCGGCACGGATTCCTTCCGGATTCACCTCGACCGGCAGGCTAACCGTTCTCATCAGTTTGCCGTAGCCGAGTTCATGCCGATAGAAGTCTTTCTTTTCGTCTTCTTCCTCGAACTCCCTTTCTGCTTCGATCGTCAGGCGATCGCCCGAGATCTCGACTTTGACGTCTTCTTTTTCGACGCCGGGTAGTTCGGCACGGACCACGAGCTCCTTTTCACGGTCGACGACATCCAAGCGGAATGCCCGCTCATAGTCGATGCCGATCGGCCAGTTCCATCCAAGGGGCCCGAATGTCTCCATCCAGCGGCGTGGTGGGAAGTCCTCGAAGAACTCCTCCATGCTGTGGGTGAGAGGCATAGTCCGTCTTACGTCAATTGCCCTTTTGCGGGGCTCGATTTTGCGCAGGATTGACACTTGACTCACCTCCTTCCCGTACAACGCTGGCATTCCAGCGCCAGCAGATCATTTATACGCCGGTCCGAGAAGGACACAATTCGGGCTTCCGCGCATTGACAGGATTTCGGTAAAACACAGAAAAGCCGTGGCCTTGAAAAACCGAAACCCGGGCGCAGATCGGAGGTCTGATTTGGACGTAGTCTAACCGTCCCGGAGACAACGAAAGATGCTCAAGCGTATTGCATTGTTCCTGGCCACGAACCTGGCCGTGATCCTGGTACTCAGTGTCGTGCTGCGGCTGCTGGGGGTCGACCGTATCCTCGACGAGTCGGGCGCGGGCATCAACTACGAAGCGCTGCTCGTGCTCTCGGCCGTGATCGGCTTCGGCGGATCTTTCATCTCGCTGGCCATGTCGAAATGGATGGCGAAACGTTCGACAGGGGCCCAGGTCATCACGCAGCCGCGCAACGAGATCGAGTCATGGCTGCTCAATGTCGTCGAGAGGCAGGCACGCCAGGCCGGCATCGAGACGCCCGAGGTCGCCATCTATCCGGCGCCGGACATGAACGCCTTTGCCACGGGCGCGCGCCGCAACGCGGCGCTCGTTGCCGTCAGCACGGGGCTGCTGCAGGGTATGCCGCGCGACGAGGTCGAAGCCGTGCTCGCGCACGAGGTGTCGCACGTCGCCAATGGCGACATGGTGACGCTCACGCTCGTTCAGGGGGTCGTGAATACCTTCGTCATTTTCCTGTCGCGCATCGTCGGCCACGTGATCGACCGCGCCGTGTTCCGCAACGAGCGGGGCTACGGCGCCGGCTATTTCATCTCGGTACTCGTGGCTCAGCTGGTCCTCGGCATCCTTGCGAGCATCATCGTCATGTGGGTGTCGCGACAACGTGAGTTTCGTGCCGATGCCGGTTCGGCCCGGCTCAACGGCTCACAGCCGATGGTACGCGCGCTGCAACGTCTTGCCGCCGGTCGGCCCGCCGAACTGCCCGAGTCGCTGGAGGCGTTCGGTATTTCCGGCAGCAAGCGCCACGGCATCCAGAAGCTGTTCATGAGCCATCCGCCGATCGAGGAGCGCATCGCGGCGCTGCGGCACGCCTAGTCGTTTTTCGCAATCGTCACGAGGTCGACGCCGCGACGAGACGCAGCCATGACGGTGATGCGGTGGCCCTTCCAGTCGAGGGTGTCGCCCGGCCGCGGAATGCGCCCCAGCGACTCTGAAAGCAGCCCGCCGACGGTCGAGACTTCGACGTCGGCGGGTTTGTCGAAACCGAGCATGCGGCAGACACGGTGCAGCTCCGCCGTGCCGAAGGCCCGGACAGTGCCGTCCGGCCGCTGCCACAGATCCTCGCTGGGCAGGTCCGACTCGTCGAAAATATCGCCGACCACTTCCTCGAGGACGTCCTCGAGCGTAACGATGCCCTGGAAGTCGCCGTATTCGTCGACGACCAGCGCCATGTGACGGCGCGTCTGCCGGAAGGTTCGCAACAGCGAGTCGAGCGTCACCGATTCGGGGACGACAATCGGATCGTGCACGAGCTCCCGCCAGCGTATGCGATCCGGTGGTCCTTCGACGAGTTGCGACAACAGTTCCTTGGCAAACACGACGCCGACGACGTCGTCGAGTTCGCCGGTCGGCGAGTAGGGGAACCGGCTGAAGCCGGATTCCCTGATAGTCTTCAGGACCTTTTCGGGGGCATCGCCGCGCGAGAGGTATGCCACGTCCCTGCGGGCTACCATGATGTTGCTCGCCGTCAGTTTGCGCAGGTCGGAGACGCCGACGATCATCTGCGCCGTCTGCTTGCCCACCACGCCCTCGCTGTGACCGATCGTCGCGAGCAGGCGAATCTCGTCGAGCGACGTGATGGGCCCCGACTCGCCGCCGCGCAGCGACCGGGAGATGGCTTCGCTGGCGAGGACCAGGGGGCGCAGCACGAGGCTCAGCGCGCGGATGCCGTAAGCGACCGGTTTTGCCAGCGCCCGCGCGTAGGCGACACCCAGTGTCTTGGGGATGATTTCCGTAAACAGCAGCACGACGAGTGTAAATACGAGCGTGAATATCCACAGCGTGTCCGGGGCGAAGACCTCTGAGTAGCTGGCGCCTGCGACAGCCGTGCCAATCGTATGGGCGGCCGTGTTGGTGATCAGGATCGCGGAGATCGGGATATCGATCCGCTCCTTGAAGGCTTTCAGGATGCGACCTGACTTGCGGCCTCTCGCAGCGAGCAACTCGACCTGCGCGTGATTCAGCGACAGCAGCACTGATTCGAAGATCGAACACATGAACGACACGATGAGCGCGACTGAAACGGCGATGATGAATACCTGCATGAACCCCTCCTTCGCCGTTCATTGTAACGATTAGGACGCCGGCTCACCCGAGAGATCCAGGGCCTGCCCGCCGAAAACGAACGCTGGTCGGTGTCTCTGGGCGCAGGATTCCGCTTTTGAGCGGCTGCGAGCAGCGGCGAAAAAAAAGCCCGGCCAAAGCCGGGCTTTTTGATGGAGCAGGAGGCGAGCTTACATCATGCCGCCCATGCCGCCCATGCCGCCCATGTCCGGCATTGCCGGTGCGGCCTCGTCCTGCGGCGCATCGGCGACCATCGCTTCCGTGGTCAGCATCAGGCCCGAGACCGAAGCGGCGTTCTGCAGGGCATAACGCGTGACCTTGGTCGGGTCGAGGATACCGGCTTCGATCATGTCGCCGTACTCGCCCGTCGCCGCGTTGTAACCGTAGTTGCCCTTGCCCTTGGCAACGGCATTCAGCACCACGCTCGCGTCACCGCCCGCGTTGCGGACGATCTGGCGGAGCGGCTCCTCGACAGCACGCGTCAGGATGGCGATACCGACGTTCTGGTCGTCGTTGTCGCCCTTGAGCTTGCCGATCGCGGCAATGGCGCGGATCAGTGCAACGCCGCCGCCCGGAACGACGCCCTCTTCGACGGCAGCGCGCGTGGCGTGCAGCGCGTCTTCAACGCGGGCCTTCTTTTCCTTCATTTCGACTTCCGTTGCGGCGCCGACCTTGATCACGGCCACACCGCCGGACAGCTTGGCGACGCGCTCCTGCAGCTTCTCCTTGTCGTAATCCGACGTGGACTCTGCAATCTCGGCATTGATCTGATCGACACGGCCCTTGATGTCGTCGGCGCGACCGGCACCGTCGATGATCGTCGTGTTTTCCTTCGTGATCTGGATCTTCTTGGCCTGGCCGAGATCATCGATTGTCGCCTTCTCGAGCGACAGGCCGACCTCTTCCGAGATCACCTGGCCGCCGGTCAGGATCGCGATGTCCTGCAGCATGGCCTTGCGACGATCGCCGAAGCCGGGCGCCTTCACCGCGGCAACCTTGACGATTCCGCGAATGTTATTGACGACCAGCGTAGCCAGCGCTTCGCCTTCGACATCTTCCGCGATGATCAGCAGCGGACGACCGGCCTTGGCGACGGCCTCGAGAACCGGCAGCAGGTCACGAATGTTCGAAATCTTCTTGTCGAACAGGAGAATCAGCGGGTTTTCGTGCTCGACCTGCTGGCTGTTCGCGTCGTTGATAAAGTAAGGGGACAGGTAACCGCGATCGAACTGCATGCCTTCGACGACTTCCAGTTCGTTCTCCAGGCCTGAGCCTTCCTCAACCGTGATGACGCCTTCCTTACCGACCTTCTGCATGGCGTCGGAGATGATTTCGCCGATCTCCATGTCGGAGTTGGCCGAGATCGAGCCGACCTGGGCGATGGCCGTGTGGTCTTCGCAGGGCTTCGAGAGTTTCTCGAGCTGGGCGACGACGGCCGTCGTGGCCTTGTCGATACCGCGCTTGAGATCCATCGGGTTCATACCGGCAGCGACCGACTTGAGGCCTTCGCGCAGGATGGCCTGGGCAAGGACCGTCGCGGTCGTTGTACCGTCACCGGCGACATCGGAGGTCTGGGAAGCCACCTCCTTGACCATTTGCGCGCCCATGTTCTCGAACTTGTCTTCGAGTTCGATTTCCTTAGCGACCGAGACACCGTCCTTCGTGACGGTCGGCGCGCCGAAGCTCTTGTCGAGCACGACGTTACGGCCTTTCGGGCCGAGTGTAACCCTGACGGCGTTGGCCAGGACGTTGACGCCGGCGAACATCTTCTGGCGAGCGTCGTCGCTGAAACGTACTTCTTTAGCAGCCATTTCTGTAAATCCTCTTATCCTTCGATGACTGCCATGATGTCGTCTTCCTTCATCACGAGCAGTTCTTCACCTTCAACTTTGACTTCCGTGCCGGCGTACTTGCCGAACAGGACCTTGTCGCCGACCTTGACGTCCAGGGCGCGGACTTCGCCGCTCTCCAGGATCTTGCCGTTACCGGCTGCGACGACCTCGCCTTTGATCGGCTTTTCGGTCGCGGCGTCAGGAATCACGATTCCGCCGGGTGACGTGCGCTCTTCTTCCATGCGCTTGACGATGACCCGGTCATGAAGCGGACGCATCTTCATGGTTTTATCTCCTATAAACGTTTGATTTGTAACCGTATTTTTTCGGTTTCCGGGCGTCGCGTTGTTAGCACTCGGCCTCAGGGAGTGCTAATGATAGGCATGAGCGCTCAAATTTCAAGGCTCGCCGGGACAGTTTTTTGCCGAAAAGGGGACCCCGGTCGGTGACATCCGCACGGTTTGCGGTAACAATCGGCCCCCGTCCGGGTCAAAGCTCCGCCATGATCAGATTTATCAGAACCATCGTCGCCCTGTCCCTCGCGCTTGCCGGTGCGGCAACGGCCGTCGCAGCGGACGAGCTGCTGCCCGTTGAGGAGGCCTTCAGGTACGTCGTCAACGACACCGGCGAGGCTTTCGAGATCGACTGGGCGCTCTACGAGCACGCCTATCTCTACAAGAACAAGCTGGGCTTCGAGAGTGGCAGCGCCCAGATCGTTCTCGGCGAACCGGACCTGCCCCGGGGCATCGACCACGAGGACGAGTTCTTCGGTCGCCAGGAAATCTACCGTGACTTCTTCTTCGTCACGATTCCGTACACGGTCGTCGGCGAGCGCCCGGCCACGGCCGATCTCGTCATCAGGAGCCAGGGCTGCGACGACAACATCGGCATTTGCTACCCGCCGCAGGTATGGACCGAGACCGTCGAACTGAAGACCGCAACCGCGAAACCCAAGCTGCAGCTGGGCCAGCTGGGCGCGAGCCGCTCCTCGGGTGATTTTCCGCCCGCGGACGAGGTTTTCTTCCCGGAGATTTTCGCCGTCGACGGCAACACCGTGGACCTCGGCATCCGCATCGAGCCGGGCTTCTACATCTACAAAGACAAGCTGACCGTGCGCGCGCTGAGCGACGATGCGCAGGCTGGTCGTTGGAACCTGCCCGACGGCAAGATGAAGAACGACGAGTACTTCGGAGATGTCGAAGTCTATCTCGACAGCTTCCTCGCGCGGCTCGCCATCGCACGGGCAACGCCCGAGGCCATGCAGCTCGACATCGAGCTCGGTTACCAGGGCTGCGCCGAAGGCGGCCTCTGCTACATGCCGCAGACGCGCGTCCTGACCGTGAGCCTCCCTGAGGCAACGAGCGTTGGCGCATTGCCGCAGGAGGCGCCTGTCAGCGAACAGGCGCGCCTCGCGAATATCATCACGGGCTCGAGTATCTGGGTTGCCGCCGGCCTGTTCTTCATCGCGGGCCTCGGCCTTGCCTTCACGCCCTGCGTGTTGCCGATGGTGCCGATCCTGTCGGGCATCATCGCCGGCGAAGGTGAAGACGTGACGCCGATGCGCGGCTTTATGCTGGCGCTCAGCTACGTGCTGGGCATGGCAATCGTTTACACCGGTGCCGGCGTGGCGGCGGCGGCCGCAGGCATGCAGTTGCAGGCCACGTTCAACCAGCCCTGGGTGCTCGTGTTGTTCTCGACCCTGTTCGTTGCGCTCGCGCTCGGCATGTTCGGGGTTTACGAGCTGCAGATGCCGAGCAGCATCCAGACTCGGCTTTCGGGCATCAGTGGCAACCAGAAAGCCGGCACGACGGTCGGAGCCTTCATCATGGGCGCACTGTCCGCGCTCATCGTCACGGCATGCGTCGCGCCGGCGCTGATTGCCGCGCTGACGGTGATGGCGCAGACCGGCGACATGCTGCGCAGCGGCAGCGCCCTGTTTGCGATGAGCCTTGGCATGGGAGCGCCGCTGCTGCTCGTCGGTGCCGCCCAGGGTAAGTTCCTGCCCAAGGCGGGGCCGTGGATGATTGCCGTGCGCAACAGTTTCGGCTTCATGATGCTGGGCCTCGCGATCTGGATGCTGTCGCGCATCCTGCCCGGCAACGTGACCATGCTGCTCTGGGCCGTCCTGGTCTTCATGGCCGGCGTCTTCATGGGCGGGCTGACGACGTTGACCAGCGACTCGACGGGGCCGCAGAAACTCGGCAAGGGCTTCGGCTTTCTCGCCATCATCTACGGTGCGGTCCTGCTGCTCGGCGGCCTCGCCGGGGGCAGCAACCCGCTGAAGCCGCTTGCCGCCGTCAACCTGGGCGCCGGCGGGATCGTCGCCGAGGACGAACATGCGCTGCCGTTCCAGCGCATCAAGACCGTGGACGACCTCGACAGCGAGCTGCGCCTCGCGTCCAGCCAGGGCAAAACGGCATTCCTCGATTTCTACGCGGACTGGTGTGTATCCTGCAAGGAGATGGAGGCCTACACGTTCACCGACGCCGACGTGCAGGCCGAGCTGTCCAATACGGTCTGGCTCCAGGCAGACGTGACTGCCAACGACGCCCGGGACCAGGAACTTCTGAACCGCTTCGGAGTCTTCGGACCACCGACGATCATCTTTTTCGGCGCAGACGGCCGACAGCGGCACGGCTACGAGGTCGTCGGCTACATGCCGGCGGAGGACTTCGCCGCCCACCTGCGCAAGGCACTGAACTGACGATAAGAGGCGGTTTCGACCGCGACAACCTGCAGAGCGAATCATGTCACGAGTTACCCTGATCTTTGCCGCGGCCCTTCTCGCCCTGATGTCGGGCGCATTGTTTTACGCGGCCAGGATTCCTGTCGAAACGACGCCACCCGAGCCGCAGCCGGCGCCGGAGCAGGTCTCGGCGGCGGTGCGCCCGTCGTTCACGCTGCCCGATCTCGAAGGCAATGATCGCCAGCTCGGCGAGTGGGACGGCAAACACCGGGTGCTGAATTTCTGGGCGACATGGTGCGCCCCCTGCCGGCGCGAGATTCCGCTGCTCAAGGCGTTCCAGGACCAGCATGGTGAAGCCGGATTCCAGGTCCTCGGCATCGCCGTCGACTTCCCGGAGGACGTCATCGAGTACGCTGAGGAAGCGCAATTCAATTACCCGATCGTGACGGGGCAGCAGGAGGCCATGGCTGTTGCCGAGACGTCCGGGATCGACTTCATCGGCATGCCGTTCACGATGTTCGTCACGCGCGACGGTGAGTACGTGGGTGCCTACATGGGCGAGCTGCATCAGCCGCAGCTGGACGATGTCGTCAACATCCTGACCCGCCTCGACAGCGGCGAGATCACGACCGACGAGGCCCGCGGCGCACTCGAACTCCTTTGAGCCCGGACCGGGCGCCCCGGCCTCGGAAAATCTGCGCAAAAATCGCAAAATAGGGTTAGAATTGCCGCCATCTTCTGCAATCTTGCTCAGAACACGCGCAAATGGCGAATTTCCTGATGATCAACGGGCCCAACCTCAATTTGCTGGGCTCTCGCGAACCCGAGGTGTACGGCAGCGCACGGCTCGAAGACATCGAGGCGCGCAGCGTCGCGCTGGCGCAAAAACTCGGACACGCGCTGAGCTGTTTCCAGAGCAATGCCGAGCACGAGCTCATTGATCGTGTACAACAGGCCGCCACCGATGGCGTCGACTTCCTCATCCTGAACCCGGGCGCGTTCACACACACCAGCGTCGCGCTCCGCGACGCGCTGCTCGCCGTCAACATCCCGTTTATCGAAATTCATCTCAGCAACACCTTCGCCCGGGAGGAATTTCGACACCACAGCTACTTCAGCGACATCGCACGCAGCTGCCTGTTCGGATTCGGAGCTTATGGCTACGAGCTGGCGTTACATGCTGCCAGCCATTACGTCTCAAATGCCGAGGACTAACGATGGATATCCGCAAAGTTAAAAAACTGATCGAGCTTCTGGACGAATCCGGCATTGCCGAGATCGAGATCACCGAGGGCGAGGAATCGGTGCGTATCAGTCGCTACGCACAGGGTGCGCCCGTCGCGACCGCGCCCGTCGCCGCACCCGCCCCGGCGCCTGCCCCGGCCACGGCCACGGCGACGCCGGCTTCTGCCGCTCAATCCGATGCACCCGCCGAGGCCAAGGAAGAAGACGGTTACGAGGTGACCGCGCCGATGGTCGGCACGTTTTACGCAGCATCATCGCCCGGTGCCGCGCCGTTTGTGCAGGTCGGGGACCGCGTCAGCGAGGGCGACACGCTGTGCATCATCGAGGCCATGAAAATGATGAACCAGATCGAGGCCGACGTGTCCGGCGTGATCAAGTCGATCCGGCTGCAGAACGGCGAACCGGTCGAATACGGCCAGGTGCTGTTCGTCATCGACCAGCGCGCCGGCTGACCGGGCGGGCAAAGCGATATGCTGGATAAAATCGTCATTGCCAACCGCGGCGAGATCGCGCTGCGCATCCTGCGCGCCTGCCGTGAAATGGGCATCAAGACCGTGGCCGTGCATTCGACGGCCGACACGAATCTCAAGCACGTGTTGCTTGCCGACGAAACCGTCTGCATCGGACCGCCGCAGTCGGCCGAGAGCTACCTCAACATGCCCGCCATCATCAGCGCGGCCGAGGTCACCGACGCCACGGGCATTCACCCGGGTTACGGCTTTCTCTCCGAAAACGCCGACTTCGCAGAGCGCGTCGAATCCTCGGGATTCACGTTCATCGGCCCGAAAGCCGACGCGATACGGCTCATGGGCGACAAGGTGTCGGCGATCAGAGCGATGAAGGCCGCCGGCGTACCCTGCGTGCCTGGCTCCGACGGGCCGCTCGGTGACGACGCCGACGACAACCTGCGTATCGCGCGGGATATCGGCTACCCGGTCATCATCAAGGCCTCGGGCGGTGGTGGCGGTCGCGGCATGCGCGTGGTGCATACCGAGGCGTCCCTGTTGTCGGCAATCACGGTAACCAAGGCCGAGGCGCGGGCTGCTTTCGGTAACGACGTCGTGTACATGGAAAAGTTTCTCGAAAAGCCGCGCCACATAGAGTTTCAGCTTCTCGCGGACACGCACGGCAACGCCATTCACCTCGGCGAGCGCGACTGCTCCATGCAGCGCCGTCACCAGAAAGTGATCGAGGAGGCGCCTGCGCCGGGCATAACAGAGGAACAACGCAACGAGATCGGCGCCCGCTGCGTGAACGCCTGCCTGGAGATGGGCTACCGCAGCGCCGGCACGTTCGAATTCCTCTATGAGAACGGCGAGTTCTACTTCATCGAGATGAATACGCGACTGCAGGTCGAACACCCGGTAACGGAAATGATCACGGGCGTCGACATCGTGCGCGAACAGTTGAGAATTGCAAGCGGCGAGGCGCTCTCGATTTCGCAGGACGACGTCACGATAAACGGTCATGCCATCGAGTGCCGCATCAACGCTGAGGACCCCAAGACATTCATGCCGTCGCCGGGACTTGTCACATTGTGGCACGCCCCCGGTGGCCCGGGCATCCGCATGGAAAGCCATGTTTACAGCGGTTACCGGGTGCCGCCTTACTACGATTCGATGATCGGCAAGCTCATCGCGCACGGCGAAACGCGCGGTGCGGCATTCGCCCGCATGAAAAATGCGCTCAACGAAATCGTCATTGAAGGCATCAAGACCAACGTCGCACTGCACCAGGAAATCTTCCAGCACGCGGCGTTCCAGGCCGGTGGCACCGATATCCACTATCTCGAAAAACGCCTGGGCCTGACCTGACGGACGTGTGATGGACTGGCTGCAGTTCGTCATGCACCTCGACTCGCTGGACCCATCCGACGTCGAGGCCGCTTTGCTGCGCCTCGGCGCCTGCTCCGTGACCCTGTCGGACGCCGGTGACGACCCGGTACTGGAGCCCGGCCCCGGGGAGACCCCGTTGTGGTCGAACACGCGCATCACGGGGCTTTTCGAAGGTGGGGCCGACGTGAACGGCATTCGAGAGGCCCTGCAGAGCGAACTCGGCGTCGACCGTCTTCCGACGCATCGCGTCGAGACGCTCGAAGACCGCGCCTGGGAGCGCGAATGGCTGCGCGACTTCGGCCCGATGCCATTCGGCCGACGGTTGTGGGTGTGCCCGTCCGGACACGAGGCGCCCGGCGGCGACACCGTGGTCGTACAGCTCGACCCGGGCCTCGCATTCGGCACCGGCACGCACCCGACCACGGCGCTGTGTCTCGAGTGGCTGGACGACATCTCGCCCTGCGGCAGCACCGTCCTCGACTACGGCTGCGGCTCCGGCATTCTCGCGATTGCAGCCCTCAAGCTGGGCGCAATGGAGGCGACCGGCATGGATATCGACCCGCAGGCCCTGATCGCCTCGCGTGAGAACGCGGCGGCCAATGCCGTCGCCCACAGGCTGACGCTCGTCGGCAGCGACGCTGCGATCGAGGGAGAATTCGACGTGGTCGTCGCCAATATACTGGCGGAACCACTTGTCCAGTTTGCCGACTCCATCACATCACGGCTGTCCCGGGGCGGTATGCTTGCACTATCGGGCGTATTATGTGAACAAGCCCGTAATGTAAGGGCTGCGTACGCCCCGTGGATCGAGTTCGACGAACCCGCATTCCACGAGCAGGACGGCCAGACGTGGTCGCGATTGACAGGTATACGAAGGGATTGACGCACTGATGTACACACAGTGCCCGGATTGCAGCACGGCGTTTCGCGTAACCGCCGATATTCTCAGGCAGGCCGCCGGCAAGGTTCGCTGCGGCGGCTGCGGTAATGCGTTCAATGCCCTCGAGTACCTTTCCGAGACGATGCCCGGCCAGGCCTCACCCAAGGAACACGAAGAACATCTGCCCGAGCTGACGCCCGAACCCCTCTCCGGCAATTTGCCCGCGTCGATTTCGGCAGAGCAGAGCGCTGCTTTGCTGAAGACCCTCGACGAGCTGGCCGGGTCGAATATCCGCATCGAAGATACCGGCGTCGAGTGGCGCGTACTCGATGACGACGAGCTGGGCGAAGCGGCCTCCGACGAGATTGCCGTGGACGTCGATGTCGAAGATCAGCCCCACATCGATGAGATTCTCGAGGACTCGCCGACGCCGGTAGACCAGTTCCTCACGCATACGCCGCCGCGCGTCGACTCTCCGGAGATATTCGCCGAAAGCGACGACGCGCCATCGCAGACACCGCTGGATGAACTGCGCTTCGACGACAACACGCCACTTCCCGATGACTTCGACCTGGACGTCGAGGCGCAGCCCGGTACCCCGGTGGCGGAACCGGAACTCGAACCCGCGCCTGCGCCCGTCGCCGAAGTCGCATCGCAAGCCGACCTCGACCTCAGCAGTCCCGAGGAGTGGACCGATCTCCTCGACGAGTTCGAGGGCATCGCCGGGGACGCCGTCGAGACCGGGCTCGAGAGCGACGACGAAATGCGACCGTTCGAGGAGGTTACGGAAGACGCAGACGAAGCCGCAACAGCCATCGCCGGCCCGGACGACGACAGCGCCGGAGTGCCGCTCGACATGGACTCGCAGTTCGCGTTACAGGCCGAGGCGATGGGCATCGACCTGTCCGGAATCCACGAGACCGTGGACGGGCCCGAGAAAACGCCCGGGGAGATCGACGAACTGGAGGCGCTGCTCGAGGAAAGCGGAGAAGAGGTCAAGGACCTCGAGGACCTGCTCGAGGAGGAACTGGTCGATGAACACGACGCGAATGACGAGACCCTTATTGCCGGCGACGAAAGCGACGCCGAAATTGATGACGAAATCGACGCTGAGGAAAGTGCGCAGCTCGAGTTGATCGACGACGAACCCGCTGACGACATCGACATCGACGACGTCGGGGAGGAATCCCGGCACTACGTGCCGCCGCTCACCGAGGAAGAGCAGACCATCAACCAGCAGATTGACGAAGACCTGCTCGCGATCGCCGTCGCGGACGAGGACGGATTCGCATCAACGCTGGTGTTGCCCGAGGATGTCGCAGAAGACGAGGCCGTCGAGACGGACGCGGCAAGCGATGATGACCGTGGCGACGAGGAAAAGGCACTGAAGGACACGGGGGCCGGCTTCGAGACCATCATCATGGAGGGCGAGGCCTTCCGCTCCACCCATGAAGACGACAAACAGGACGAGCACAAGGCGGCGGCCGCCGCCAGCCTCGCGAGCGTCGCCGAAGCCGAGCGCGCCGTCGAAGAGGCCGAGCGCGCCGCAAGAAAGCGCAATTACGGGATCGCTGCCGGCATCGCCGCACTCGTACTGCTGCTGGTCGGCCAGTACGTGCACCAGGCCCGCGATTCGCTGGCCACGATTCCGGCCTTCAACAGCGTTGTCGGCCCCATGTACCGCGCCATCGGCAAACCGCTGTCGCCCGATTGGGACATCACGGGTTGGCGCTTCGAGGTCACGAAAGGCAGCGCGGACGAAGAGAACGGCGAACTGACCGTGTTCTCGCGCCTCGGCAACACGTCCGACAGCCCACTGCCCTATCCCTTGATCGGCATTTCACTGACCGACCGTTTCGAGGAGACGATCGGCAGTCGCGTGCTCGATCCGTCGGAGTATCTCTCCAGCGACCTCGACCCTCGCAAGCTCGTCGAGCCGGGCAATAACTTCAATGCGGTGATTACCATAGAGTCACCCTCCGAGGACGCCACGGGTTTCAAGCTCAACGTGTGCTATCGCGAAACCGGCGGCAGCCTGCGGTGCGCGATCGAAGACTTCCTGTAGGAGGGCCTTCAGGCCCGATGCATCTGCCTACGCTGAAAATCGGCTCTTTCGAACTGCCGAGCCCTTTCGTGCTCGCGCCGATGGCCGGCGTAACCGATGCCCCGTTTCGACGCCTGTGTCGACGATTCGGCGCCGGCATGACGACATCGGAAATGACGACGGCGGACACGAGCCTCTGGCAGACGCCCAAGTCGCGCTTCCGTCTCGACCTCGACCTCGACGCCGAGCCCGTCGCCGTGCAGATTGCCGGCTCGGAACCCGGGCAGCTCGCCCTTGCAGCCGCGGCTTGCGTGCAACGTGGCGCACAGGTGATTGACATCAACATGGGCTGCCCGGCGAAGAAAGTGTGCAACAAGGCAGCCGGGTCCGCACTGCTGCGGGACGAGGCGCTCGTCGCCCGGATACTCGACGCGGTCGTCGCCGCCGTCGGCGTTCCGGTCACGCTCAAGTACCGCACGGGCTGGGACCTTGCGCACAGGAACGCTGTACAGGTCGGAAAGATCGCCGAAGACGCCGGTGTCGTCGCGCTTGCGATACACGGCCGTACGCGCGCCGACCGCTACAGGGGCGCGGCAGAATACGAAACGATTGCGCGCGTCAAGGAGGCCGTCGGTATTCCGGTCATCGCCAACGGCGACATCACCACTCCTGAGAAGTCGCTTGAAGTTCTGCGCCTAACGAACTGCGACGGATTGATGATCGGCCGGGGCGCACAAGGCCGCCCGTGGATCTTCCGCGAACTCCTCGCGGCCATCGATCCGGCTGCGGAAATCCCTCATCTTGGCAAACGGGAATTGCGTGATATTATGCTCGGCCACCTGGACGATCTACACCGGTTTTATGGGGAACGCACCGGCGTCCGTGTGGCCCGCAAACACCTGACCTGGTATTGCGAATACCTCGAAGATGCCGAGGATTTTCGGCACCGGGTCGTGCGTGTCGACAGTGCGTCGGAACAGATACGGCTGACAAAGCAGTACTTCCTGGGAAAAGGACAAAGTGGCGAGCAAGAACAAAATCAAGAAGAACACGCTGCAAACCAACAGGAAGCCGCTGTGTAAGCACACCAAGGATGCGCTCGACCAGTATTTCGCCACGCTCAATGGCGACCGGCCCGGCGATTTGTACGACCTTGTCATTGGTGAGGTCGAACGCCCGCTGTTCGAGGCCGTCATGGATTACACACAGGGCAACCAGAGCCAGGCTGCCGGCATTCTCGGTATAAACCGCGGAACCCTGCGCAAGAAGCTCAAGACCTATTCACTCATCCAGTAAGCTCCTCCAGGTGCCAGTATGTTCAAGGTACGACGCGCGCTCGTCAGCGTTTCGGACAAGCGCGGACTCATTCCCTTTGTGCAGGGCCTTGCCGAACTCGGCGTTGAAGTGCTCTCGACCGGCGGCACATGCCGCCAGCTGCGCGAGGCCGGGCTCGACGTCATAGAGGTCGCCGACAAGACCGGCTTCCCGGAGATCATGGGGGGCCGCGTCAAGACGCTCCACCCCGTCATCCATGGTGGACTGCTCGGCCGACGCGGTACCGACGAGGCCGTCATGCAGGAGCACGGCATCGAACCGATCGATCTCCTGGTCGTGAACCTGTACCCGTTCGAACAGACCATTGCGCGGGACGACGCGACCATCGACGAGGCGATCGAAAACATCGACATCGGCGGCCCGGCGATGATCCGCGCGGCCAGCAAGAACCACGACGGCGTCGCGGTCTGCGTGAGTCCCGACGACTATGGCGACGTGCTCGCAAAACTGCAGGGCGACAGCCTCGACCTCGAAGACCGGCGCCGACTGGCCGCCAAGGCCTACGCGCACACCGCGAGCTACGATACGGCGATCACGCGCTACCTCTCGGCCTCGCTCGGCGACGACATCCTGGGCGAGCGCTTCCTGTATTCGGGGACCCTGTCCGAAAAGCTGCGCTACGGCGAGAACCCTCACCAGGAGGCCGCCTTCTATGTCGATCAGCAGGCCGACGGCGGCTCCCTGGCGTCGGCACGACAGCTGCAGGGCAAGGCGCTCTCGTACAACAACATCGCGGACAGCGACGCGGCGCTCGAGTGCGTCAAGCAGTTTGCGGCGCCTGCCTGCGTGATCGTCAAGCACGCGAATCCCTGCGGCGTGGCCGTTGCAAACGACGTCCTCGGCGCCTACGAGAAAGCGTTTCGTACCGACCCCACGTCGGCATTCGGGGGCATCATTGCGTTCAATCGGCCGCTCGACCAGAAGACCGCAGCGGCGATCATCGAGAAGCAGTTCGTCGAGGTCATCATCGCGCCGTCCTTCGAGCCCGCGGCGCTCGAGGCCTGCTCGAGCAAGAAGAACGTGCGCGTCCTCGAAGTCGGCGACTGGTCTGCCGCAAGCGGTGCGCCGGCGCGCGGTTTCGACTTCAAGAAAGTCTCGGGTGGCCTCCTTGTACAGTCGTCGGACAGGGGCGTCATTACCGAGGCCGACCTCAAGGTGGTCACCGACAAGGCGCCGACTTCGGAACAGATCCGGGACATGCTGTTCGCCTGGACCGTGGTCAAGTACGTCAAGTCCAATGCCATCATCTTCTGCAAGGACAATATGACGGTAGGCATTGGTGCCGGCCAGATGAGCCGCGTCTATTCGACGAGGATTGCCGCCATCAAGGCGGCCGACGAGGGCCTCGAAGTCAGCGGTTCCGTCATGGCCTCTGACGCCTTCTTCCCGTTCCGCGACGGTATCGACGCAGCGGCCGAGACGGGCATTTCGGCCATCATCCAGCCTGGTGGTTCGATGCGCGATGAGGAAGTTATAGCGGCCGCGAACGAGCACGGCCTCGCGATGGTGTTCACGGGTATGCGGCATTTCAGGCACTGATTATGAACATATTGATTGTAGGATCCGGCGGTCGCGAACACGCACTGGCCTGGAAATGCGCCCAGTCGCCGCGTGTCGACGAAGTCATCGTAGCTCCGGGCAATGCGGGTACGGCCCGCGAAGACCGGGTGCGCAATGCCGACGTGTCGGCGGATGACATCGAGGCGCTCGCAGGTCTCGCGCGCGACGAGCGTGTCGCGCTGACGATCATCGGCCCGGAAGCGCCTCTCGTCGCCGGGATCGTGGACCGCTTTGCAGAACTCGGGTTGCCCTGCTTCGGCCCGACCGCGGCAGCCGCGCAACTCGAGGGATCGAAAGCGTTTACCAAGGACTTCCTGGCGCGGCACGGTATCCCGACGGCCGACTACCGCAGCTTTGCCGAACTCGAGCCGGCGCTCGCCTATATCCGGCAGCGGGGCGCGCCGATCGTCATTAAGGCCGACGGCCTGGCCGCGGGTAAGGGCGTCATAGTCGCGCACACGCTCGAGGCGGCCGAGCAGGCAGCGACCGATATGCTCGAAGGCGGCGCGTTCGGCGACGCGGGCGCGCGGATCGTGGTCGAGGAATTCCTCGACGGCGAGGAGGCGAGCTTCATCGTCGTCACCGACGGCACAAACGTGCTCCCGATGGCCACGTCGCAGGACCACAAGGCGCGCGACGAGGGCGACACGGGGCCCAACACGGGCGGGATGGGTGCCTACTCGCCGGCCCCGGTCGTCACACCCGGCATCGAAAAACGCATCATGGACGAGGTCATCCGACCGACGCTGGACGGTATGAAGTCGGACGGCAATCCTTACCTGGGCTTCCTTTATGCAGGCCTCATGATCATGGCCGACGGCACGCCCAGGGTCATCGAGTTCAACTGTCGTTTCGGTGACCCGGAAACGCAGCCGATCATGGCGCGCCTGAAATCGGACCTCGTGGACATCTGCCTGTCGGCGCTCGAAGGCAACCTCGCTGAGCGCGAAGCGGCCTGGGATACACGGGCCGCGCTCGGCGTCGTCATGGCGGCCGGCGGTTACCCGGCGGTTTATGAAAAAGGCAAGGTCATCACGGGGCTCGAGACTGCCGACAGCAACACGCAGAAGGTGTTCCACGCCGGCACGGCACTGGCGGGCGACAAGGTGACCACGGCCGGCGGACGCGTGCTGTGTGTCGTCGGTCTCGGCGACACGGTCGCCGCGGCTGCGCGCGATGCCTACGCGGCCGTCGACAAGATTGACTGGCAGGACGCGTATTTCCGTCGCGACATCGGCCATCGCGCCATCGCCCGCGAGCAGGGCTGAATCGTGCTGACCACGGCGGAGGCGCTGGACAGGATTCTCGCGGCGATGCCGGATTTTCCGGCCGAAACTGTCGAAACCGGCCAGGCAACCGGGCGCATCCTGCGGCAGTCTGTCGTCGCCGAGCGCGACCAGCCGCCGTTCGACCGCGTCATGATGGACGGCATCGCGGTCGCGTTCGCGGACCTCCGCAGCGGGGCTCGCGCATTCCCGATCCAGGGGCAACAGATGGCCGGCGAACCGGCGCGTGCGCTCGAAAGCGGGCGGTGCCTCGAGATCATGACCGGTGCCGCGCTGCCCGCCGGCGCCGACTGCATCATTCCGATCGAACGCATCGCCCTTGCGGATGGCCGGGCTCGGCTCGAAGACGGTTACGAGCCGCGAGAGCGGCAGTTCATCCATCCCAGGGCATCGGACTATGCCGCCGGCGACGAGTTATTGCGGCCAGGCCGGCGCATTACGCCAATGGACATAGCCGTCATCGCCTCGGCCGGGCTCGCCCGGGTGAACGTCAGCGCTTCTCCGGTGGTGCGCGTCATTTCGACCGGTGATGAACTCGTCCCGGCCGGTCAACCCATCGCCACGCACCAGGTTCGCAACTCGAACGGCCCGGCGCTCGTCTCGATGCTGGCCGAGCACGGCTACCCCAAGTGCACGCACGATCACCTGGAGGACGAGCGTGGGGTGCTCGAACAGCGTATTGCGCAACACCTCGAGGTCGCCGATGCACTCGTGCTGAGCGGCGGCGTATCCATGGGCAAGGCCGACTACGTTCCCGAGGTGCTGGGGAAACTGGGGGTCGAGCTCGTTTTCCACAAGGTGGCGCAGCGACCGGGCAAGCCGATGTGGTTCGGCATGGCCCCAGGCGACAAACCCGTGTTCGCGCTGCCGGGCAACCCGGTGTCGGCGCTCGTGTGCTGCCGGCACTACGTGGTCCCGGCCCTTGACAGGGCCTCGCGACGAGAGGCGTCCCTGCCGGAGTTCGCGTCGCTCGCCGGCGACGTCCGTTTCGAACCCGACCTGACCTGTTTCCAGCCGGTCCGCCTCGTATCCAATGCGGCAGGGCAGGTGCTCGCCATGCCCGTCAGGACCAACACGTCGGGTGACTTCGCAGCGCTTTCGTTCACCGACGGCTACGTCGAGCTCGCCCGCGAGCAGACGGATTTCCCATCCGGGACACCCGTTTTCCTGCATCGGTGGTAATCTGCGCGAATGATTCCTGCTACTGAGGCTCTCGAGCGCCTGCGCACCGGCAATCGCCGTTTCGTGAACGGCGAGCGCGGCAGCGCCGAGGCGATCGGGCAGGCGCGTCGCACTGAACTCCTTGACGGGCAGGCGCCGTTTGCCGTCATCGTCGCCTGCTCCGACTCCCGGGTCCCGGTCGAGTTTCTGTTCGACCAGGGCCTCGGCGACCTGTTCGTGATTCGCGTCGCCGGCAACATCGTGGCGCCATCGCAAATCGGGAGCATCGAATACGCGGCCGCGAGGCTCGGTACGCGTCTCGTTGTCGTTCTAGGGCACAGTAATTGCGGCGCCATCGAGGCGACATTGCAGGAACTCGGGCAGACCGAGCCATCGGAGTCGCCCAACCTGCGCGCGATCGTCGATCGCATTCGGCCCGCTCTCGAACCGTTGTTGCAGGCCGGTGGCGACGTCAGCCTCGGTAACGCGGTCGCGGCAAACGTGCGCTATTCGGTCGCACGGCTGCAGGACGACTCCGACATACTCGCAGAACTCGTCGACTCGGGCGAGCTCATGGTCGTGGGCGCCGAGTATTCCATCGAGACCGGCGAAGTCGAGTTCTTCGATGACTGAAGTGCTGACAGGCGGCTGCTTCTGCGGCGCCGTGCGCTTCGAGGTCCGGGGCCCGGAGAAGTTTGCCTGTTTCTGCCACTGCCACAGCTGCCAGCGAGCCGCCGGTGCACCGGTCGTGGCCTGGGCAACGTATGCGCGCGACGCGTTCCGCATCACCGGCGGCGCATTGCACACCTACAGTTCGTCGCCCGGCGTGACCCGCGGTTTCTGCTCGGGGTGCGGAACGTCGATCAGCTACGAGCATGTCGACCGCCCCGGCGAAATCGACCTGACGCTCAATAGCCTCGACGACCCCGGCGCGCCAACTCTCAAAGCGCACATCTGGACTGAAGACAGGGCACCCTGGTTCGAGATCGGCGACGATCTGCCCGTGTACGCAAAGAAGATCGGCTGAGCAGCGACCGATTTCCTGGCGGCGCTCCGTCTTACGGAGTAGCCAACCAAGACCGCCAGGAGGATCGTAATGGATATCAAGAACCTGTGCCTGATTACCGGCATGGCCGGCCTTTGTGCCACCGCTGCAATTGCTGACGACTTCGATGAAGAAGAGCTGGAGTGGGAGGTCGCCGAGGTCTTTTTCGAACTGAATGACACGGACGGTGACCTGGGCATCCACGCTTTGGTGGATGGCGAGCCCTGGAAACGCCTGCAGATCGAAGACGCCGCCGAAAAACGCATTCTCGCCGTCGGCGTCCGCGGCCGCCTGCGGAGGCAAGGCCTGACCGAGATCTTCTTCGAGAGCGCGGAGCCCCCGTTCGACGAACTGCCGCCCGAGACGTTCTTCGCGCGGTTCCCCGAGGGGACGTACGAGATTGAGGGCGTCTCGCTCGATGGCATCGAGATCGAGAGCGAAACCGAGATAACGCATGCCATGCCTGCGCCGCCCGTGCCGACCGTCAACGGCGTTGCCGCCGCGGAGCAGTGCGACGACGAAGAGCCCGGCTACGATGCGCCCGTCATCATAGCGGACGAATACGTCATCGCATGGAATCCCGTCTCGAGGACCCACCCGGTCCTCGGCTTCCCGCAGGATTCGGACGACATCGTCATCATCAATTACCAGGTTGTCGTCGAGGCCGAGCTGGAAACACCCGACGGTGAGGAATTCACGAGCATTTTCAGTGTCATCTTGCCCCCTGATGTCACCGAGATGACCGTTCCGGCCGAGTTCGTGGAGCAGACTGACTCATTCAAGTACGAGGTGCTCGCCCGCGAGGAAAGCTGGAACCAGACCGCCATCGAGAGTTGCTTCCTGACAGGGGAAGATGACTGATCGTTGCGCCGGTTGGAGACGCGGGGCCCTGACGGGCCTCGCGCTCTCCCTCGCATGCGGCGCGAGCGCAGATGACGCGTTGCGCGAACGCGTGCACCGCGAGCACAAGCATCACAGCTATATGCTGGTCGAAGACGCCGACGGCGCGCGGCTGTTTCTATTCGATGAGGGCGCTGCCAGCTATCGCATCACGACCAGTGATGCTTCCGTCGAAACCGCTCTGGAGAAGACTCGCAGCG
Organism: Woeseiaceae bacterium; assembly: GCA_041602775.1. Taxonomy (GTDB): domain Bacteria; phylum Pseudomonadota; class Gammaproteobacteria; order Steroidobacterales; family Woeseiaceae; genus UBA1847. The sequence continues at coordinate 98,475 of JBFIFN010000004.1, forward strand.
CCGATGCACGAACCCGGGTTATGGGCCTCGTCGAGCTCGCCGGCGTCAACGATGCAACGGCCCTCGAGGCGGCACTGACGCTGCTGACGGATACCGAACCCGCTGTGCGTGACGAGGCGCGCCAACTGATTCTGGATCACCCCGACGGGCAGGCAGTCGCAGATGCGCTGGGATTCGTCGACGAAGAGTTCACAGACTGAATGATCATCGGTCACCTCAACCTCGCCCCGGACTTCGACAGTGCTGCGGCAGGATTTGTCCTGCTGGTCGAAGCGCTGCGTGACGCAGGGGCCGAGCAGCACGTGCTCGTGCGTGATGCTGCGCTGGCGCGACGGCTCAGACTCATTGAAGGGGTCACCGTTGGTTCGGTCGTCCACTCGCCTGTCATGGCGTATTGCCTGCTGCCGCGCGTCGACGTTGCTCACGCGCATGAGCTGTCGGCGGGCCACGCCGGACTGCTCATGGCCCTGACGCGCTCGATACCTTACGTGCTGACGCATCGAGGACGTCCTTCGACGAGCGTCAGCCCCCTGCTTCAGTCGATCTACCGCCGCGCCTCTCGTGTGCTGTGCCAGGACGATGCCGAACTCGCGGTCTTACGCCACTGGCTCCCGGGACTCGCGGCGGACGTCGTGCCCGACCTCGAACGCCACGAGACGGCGGCACGGTACCTGGGCGTCTATCAGAATTCCCAGAGTATGCCGATCGCGGGCAATAAGGGCATCCAGTAGTCGAGGCTGGACTCGAGGCCGTCATCACCGATATCCCGGTCGATGCAGCACACGTTGCGGCGATTGAGAAGATTGGACACTTCGACGAATACCATCAAGGTGCCGCGGCGGACATCGAAAGACCGGCTGACGCGTGCGTCCAGGCTGGCAAACGTGGGCAGCCTCTCCGCATTGCGTGGGCCCGTAACTGCCTCGTACAGCGGCGCGCCGTCAGCGTCGGTGCCGATCTCGTCGAGTTCGAGGCCGGTCGTCGGCCAACCCGAATGAACGCTTGCCGCCGCCGAGAAGCTCCAGCGCTCATCGTGCCATGCAATGCCGGCCTGCAGGGCATGTCGCTGGTCCCAGCTGCGCGGCTCGTCGCGCCCGTCGACCCGATCGCTGACTTCTGACCACGAGTAGGTCGCCCACCAGTTCCAGGCGCCGGTAATGCGATCCGCCGAGATCTCGACGCCATGCGCCCGCGCTGTCGTCGGTGCAACTCGCACTCGGTCAGCCTGCAATTCCGGAAGAACGCCGAGCGGATCGTAGAGATTCTCGAATCGCGGCCGGACCTTCGAAATATCCTTGTAAAAGGCTTCGACGCGCAGCGCCGTATCGGCGGGCGCGAAGTAGCGGAAACCGGCGATGACGTGATCGGCCCGCTGCGCGGGCCAGTAGCGGATCACGCCATCTTCGATTTGTAACGACTGCACAGGCTGCGACTGTTGGTAACGGCCCGCGCTGAAGCGCAACTCGGTCCTTTCCGACGTGCGGTACAGGAGATTGAGCCGCGGGCTGAGCTGCGCGTCACTGTCGAGGCCCGTGTAGGTCTGGTCGTCCCAGCGCAGTCCCCACTCGACCACGGCGCGATCCGACACTTTCCAGCGATCCGAGACATACACGGCATAGCTCGCCCCGTTCGGACTCGCCTGCAGCGAGCGCTCGACCGCTGACACGGGATCGAGGATGACGGCTTGCAAGCCGCCGTATTCGGCCTGCGCCTCGTAGCGGAAATCAGCATCGCTGTAAGTCACCTGCAGGCCCCATTGTGTGCGATGCGCATCCGACGGCGCCCACAGCCAGTCCTGCAACAGGCTGACCTGCCGTATGTCGCGGTCGTCGCTGACGCGGGCGACCATTTTCTCCACGTCGTTGGTGTCGCCGCGCCGGCGGTTCGAATATTCGACCAGCGCCAGCACGGTGTTGCTGGACAGGCTCGCCGACCAGTCGCTTTGCAACTTGAGCCAGAACTGGGCATTGCGGGTATCGCTCTCGACCTGCTCGCGTTCTTCCGGATCGGTTTCCAGCACAAGCTCTACCTTGTCATCGGCGTACAGTGCGTTGACCGACAGTCGCACCGTTGGTGCGAGTTCGATGGCGTATTCGCCGAAAACATCGAAATACGAGGGTTGCCCGAACTTCGGATCGATGACCAGGTCGAGATTGCCGCGACGCGCCGAGAACAGCCAGCTACGATCACCCCCGGCGCCCGCCGTCAGGAAGGATGTATTGAACACGCTGACGCCGATTTCGTTGTGGCGCGGCTCTTCGAGCTCCAGGGAATCCATCAGAACCAGGCCGCTCATGCGGTCGCCGAAGCGCACAGGAAATCCGCCCGTATACACCTCGACGCCTTCAATCGCGCGCGCATCGATCGCGCTGAAGACGCCCTGGTAGTCACGAATATGGAACGGGTCGAACAGCCACTGCCCGTTCAACATGATACCGACCTCGTTTTGTTCGCCACCTCGAAAATGGGCCTGCGCGGATGCGCCGCTGGCGGCGGCGCCCGGTAGTCGCTGCGTCAGGCGTATCGGGTCCTCGCCGATGTCGGGCATGTTCTGGATGCTTCTCCGGTCGAGATCGAAGCGTGACGGCGACAGGTCCCGGGACACCTCGTAGCGGCTGGCGGCAACGACGACAGTTTCGATTTCCGGTCGCGCCGCCTGTCCCGGCCCGGCATCGGTGTCCGCCGCGGGCGGCGGCCGGGCAGGCGCACGCACGATGATGTGTATTCCCGAATCGGTCTGCACGGTCAATCCGTGCGGCTCGAGGATCTGCTTTACGATCTCCAGCGCGGTGCCGGGCGTGGGCTCGAACGCGACGAAGAGATCGTCGCTGACGACATTGGTGCTGTAGACGAAAGGTTCCCCCTGGCTTCGGAATTCGTCGATCACGGCCACGAGTGTACGTCCCGCGTAGGACGCACTGCGCCCGTCGTCGGCCACGGCGGCCGGCGTCAGCAGGCATAGCGCAAGCAGCAGCGCCCGCGCCGGAATCTCAGGGATCTTCGCCGACGTAGATCACCCCCTCTTCGATTCGCCATGCGAGCGCGGCGCTCGCCAGCCGAATGCGCAACGCTTCGGCCGGCCGCGAATCGATCGAGCCACGCAATATGGCATCGCGCGCAACGGACTCGGCGTCACCCACGAATGCAAGTCGCAAGCCGAGCTCGCGACTCACCCATGCCAGGAAGTCGTACAGGCTGCGGCCGTCCACATCGACGGCGGGCGTCGTTTCCTCTATCCACTGCCAGTCGCCGGCTGCGGCATCGATGCTGAGCACGCTGGGTCGTTGACTGCCGCTCAGCGTGACCTGCTCGCCGCGACTCGCCCGGTGGTCGAAATGTTCGCCGTCGATTTCGACTTCGCCTTCGCGCACACTGACGACAAGCGAGGCGCCATCGAGACGCACCATGTACTGTGTACCGACGTGCCGGACGTCACCGTGCACCGTGCGCAGGCGCAACACCGGCGATCTACCGGCATAGTCGGCGGCGACAAGCGTCGTGCCGCGGGAATCGAAATAGACGCGCCCTGCCGCGAGAAAGACGGATTCGGCGTCAGTGAATTCGACGCGCGTGTCCTGGTCGAGGCGCAGAGAACCGCCGTCGCCCCAGGCGATGGCCAGCCCCGCGCCACGGCCCGTAATAATGGTCTGTCCCGCCCGGATGGCCGCAAGATCCTCCGTTCTGCGAAGCTCGGATTGCTTACCGACGAAGTAGACGGGACCGAAACTCTTTTCGATGGACGCCACCTGGACCACCGGCGGCGGCGTTCGCAACACCGTGATTGCGGCGAACAGGCCAATGACGAGTGTCGCCGCGGCCGCAAGGCGTACATGGCGACGCCGCTGCCTCTGCCTGACGCCAGCCTGCCACTCGCTGCGCACGGCTGCGCGCACGGTCTCGGCGACCTCCGCCGGCGGTGCCGGTCGAGGCATTGCGTGACGTAGCAATTTGTCCAGGGTTTCGTGATCGGCGTTTGTCATGGTTTCACCAATTCGCTCTCGTGTCGGTCCAGCCCTTGGGTCAACGATGAATAGACATCGGCAAACGCGCGCCGCGCGCGCGCCAGCAGGGACTGCGCGGCCTCGTTACCGATGCCCAGGCGTTCGGCGACTTCCTGTACCGTGTAGCCTTCGACGTACTTCCACTCGAGCGCATCGCCGTAGTTCGCCGGCAGGTTATCGAGCGCCACCTGGATCAGGCGCACGAGCTCCGTGCGACGGAATTCCTTCTCCGGGCCCAGTTGAACAGGCTCGTGCAACGACTCGACGGCGGCACGGACCTCGGCGAAGTCCTCGGTGAGCACGATGTGGTCGCGGTAGCGCCCCTGGCGCGCGAGCCAGTCGCTCGTTTCATTGCGGCAAATCGAGCAAAGCCAGGTAAAAAGCGCAGCCTCCCCTTTGTAGGTGTGCAGCTTTTGCACGGCTTTACTTAACGTAATCTGGGCAATTTCGCGTGCGGCGTCCGGGTCGTCGGCGAGGCGCGCCAGCGCAAATCGGTACAGGCGCGCGAAATAGTCGTCGAAGAACCGGTTGAACGCACGTTCGTCGCCGCCAAGCAGCTGTTTTACAAGCCTTTTGTCGTCGAGCCAGACCGTCATCCCCTTGCTACTCCGGGTACCCGTCAATTAGACGGTCGCGCAACCGAAAATCGGTCGCGGTGACCTGGCCTATATTACGCCCAAAAAAACGGGGCCTGCAGGCCCCGTCGCTGGTCTGGTTGGCGGACAGGCGCCGTCAGCGCTTCATCGCCTCGAAAAACTGCGCGTTGGTCTTGGTGTCCTGCAGCTTGTTGAGCAGGAACTCGATCGCCGCGAGCTCATCCATCGGATGCAGGACCTTGCGCAGGACCCACATCTTCTGCAGCTCGGCATCCTCGGTGAGCAGCTCTTCCTTGCGCGTGCCCGAACGGTTGATGTTGATTGCGGGGAAGACACGTTTCTCGGCGATACGGCGATCCAGGTGGATCTCCATGTTGCCCGTGCCTTTGAATTCCTCGTAGATCACTTCGTCCATCTTGGAGCCCGTATCGATCAGCGCCGTGGCGAGAATCGTCAGGCTGCCGCCTTCCTCGATGTTGCGCGCCGCGCCGAAGAAACGCTTCGGTCGATGCAGCGCATTCGCGTCGACGCCACCGGTCAGGACCTTGCCGGAACTCGGCACGACCGTGTTGTAGGCCCGCGCGAGGCGCGTGATCGAATCGAGCAGGATGACGACGTCCCGCTTGTGCTCGACGAGGCGCTTGGCCTTTTCGATGACCATGTCCGCAACCTGGACGTGGCGACTGGCCGGCTCGTCGAAGGTCGACGACACGACTTCGCCGCGCACGGTGCGCTCCATCTCGGTGACTTCCTCGGGACGTTCGTCGATGAGCAGCACCATGAGATCGACTTCGGGGCTGTTGGCCACGATCGCGGACGCGATGTTCTGCAGCAGCATCGTCTTACCGGCTTTCGGCGGCGAGACGATCAGGCCGCGTTGGCCCTTGCCGATCGGCGCCACCATGTCGATGATGCGCGCTGTGAGGTCCTCGGTGCTGCCATTGCCCTGTTCGAGCTTGAGGCGCTCCTTCGGGAACAACGGTGTGAGATTTTCGAACAGCACCTTGGTGCGCGCATTCTCGGGCGCATCGTGGTTGATCTGCCCGACCTTGAGCAGCGCGAAGTAGCGCTCGCCGTCCTTGGGCGGACGAATCAGGCCCGAAACCGTGTCGCCCGTACGCAGGGCAAAACGCCGGATTTGGCTCGGGCTGACGTAGATGTCGTCGGGACCGGCGAGATATGAACCGTCTGACGAACGCAGGAATCCGAAACCGTCCTGCAGAATCTCGAGCACGCCTTCGCCGTAGATGTCTTCGCCCTGTGCCGCATGGGCTTTCAGGATGGCGAAGATCATGTCCTGCTTGCGGGTGCGCGCCATGTTCTCGACGCCGAGAGACTCGCCGAGTTCGACGAGCTTGGATGCCGGACGGGTTTTGAGCTCCGTCAGGTTCATCATGTTCTTGCTGGCTTCGAGCTGCTCGGGCGGGATTACCTCGAGGTTGCCGTCATCATCCGGGTAAACGTCCTGTGACGGCCGACGACGACGCCGGCGGTTGGCGTTTCCCTTGCCCTTGTTGCCCGACTTGCTCGGGCGATTTTTCGTTGAAGTACCCAAGTACCCTCTCACAGATTAGTGTCCAGAAATTCTTCGAGCTGCGACTTCGGCATCGCGCCCATCATTTGCGCCTGCACGGCGCCATCCTTGAAAAGAATGAGTGTCGGAATGCTGCGGATTCCGAACTTCTGCGCCGTGTTCGGATTCTCGTCAACATTGAGCTTGACGACGTCGAGCTTCTCTTCGTACTTGTCGGCGACCTCGTCGAGCAATGGCGCAATCATCTTGCAGGGACCGCACCACTCGGCCCAGAAGTCGAGTAGCACAGCTTTGCTGTTATTCATTACATCGGCATCGAATGCCGAATCCGAGGTGTGCACAATCTTGTCGCTCACCGGGTACTCCTTGCTAAATGCATCGATTGTAGGTGTGGGTCGGCTCGTTACCGGCCGGCGGCCGTAGCAAACCTTTTAAAAACGGGTGACGCAGCCTTCTCAATCAGGCAAACTGTCGCAGCTTCACTACCGGTGATTTCCGGGTCTAAATCCGGCTTCTTTCTGGATTGATGAATAGCGATATTGGCAGGTGCGACGGTCGTCGCGTCGAATTAGATACAATTTGACCGCTTCGCGAGCCATTTTGCAAGCTTTTGGCGCATATTTTCCGGTTCTTTTCTTATGTCTGAAAACCATCTGAGCGACCTCAGATTCGACTCCATGCCGCTGCACGAGAACGTGCTCGCGGGTATACGTGAGGCGGGTTTCGAGTTTTGCACGCCCATCCAGGCCAAGACGCTGCCCGTTGCCCTCAAAGGGCACGATGTGGCGGGACAGGCCCAGACCGGCACCGGCAAGACCGCCGCGTTCCTGATCGCGGCTTACGAGCGGCTTCTGGCGCACCCGGTCGAGTTCGACGGGCCGCATCAGCCGCGCGTCTTTTGCCTTGCCCCGACCCGCGAGCTGGCCGTGCAGATCGCCAGCGACGCGGAGGTGCTGGGCAAGCACACGGGTTTCAAGGTCGGGCTCGCTTTCGGCGGCACCGATTACGAGAAACAAAGAAAGACGCTGCAGGACGGCGTCGACCTTCTGATCGGTACGCCGGGCCGCATCATCGACTACTTCAAACAGGGCGTGTTCAAACTCGACCATGTACAGGTGGCCATTCTCGACGAGGCCGACCGCATGTTCGATCTCGGCTTCATCAAGGACATCCGGTACCTGCTGCGCCGGCTGCCGGAACCGGAGAAGCGCCTCAATCTGCTGTTCTCCGCGACGCTGTCGCAGCGCGTCATGGAACTCGCCTACGAGCACATGAACGAGCCCGAGCTCATGCAGATCGAGCCCGACAAGGTTACAGCCGATCGCGTGCGCCAGGCGATCTTCTTCCCGTCCAACGAGGACAAGATGCCGCTCCTGATCGGCCTGGTACGCGAAATGGGGGCGGCTCGCATCATGATCTTCGTCAACATGAAGCGCGATGCCGAGCGCGTGCAGGACTTTCTCGAAGCGAACGGCATCAATGCCCGCGCAATCTCAGGCGACGTGCCGCAGAAGAAACGCCTTCGAATGTTGATGGATTTCCAGAGCGGCGACCTGCAGGTCCTGATCGGCACCGATGTCGCGTCGCGTGGCCTGCACATTCCTGATGTGCAGTACGTGATCAATTACGACCTGCCGCAGGACTGCGAGGACTACGTGCATCGCATCGGCCGCACGGCGCGCGCCGGAGCGGCGGGCGATGCCATCAGCTTCGGTTGCGAGACCTACGTCGTGTCACTGCCCGACATCGAGGACTTCATCGGGCACAAGCTGCCCGTCGCCAACTACGTGCCCGAGGACCTGCCGGAGATCGTTACGCCCAAACGGCGGCCGCGCAAACCGCGCGGTGGCGGTCCGCGCCGCAGGCCGGGCGGCAAAGAGCACAACAAGCACCCGAAGGGCAAACGCCGCCGGCACGGTACCAGGAAAGACTGACTCTCATTTTCCGGTCCCGGCGGGCCGCCTACGCCAGCATGTCCCCTACGCCTTCGACGCCCCGAAACTCCGAGCCTGCGCGGCGCGGGGCCGAGGTGTCCGGCCACGTGACCGTAACGAGCATGTTGACGCCATAGTCCCTGGCGCTCTTCAGCACGGGCTGCGAATCGTCGACGAAGAGTGTCGTCCCGACGTCGAAATCGACGTCCTGTTGCAGGGCATGCCAGAACGCCTGCGACTCTTTCGGATGCCCGTAAGTGTGGGAGCTATAGACGCCGTCGAAATAGTCGGCAAGACCCGTGACCGCGTCTTTCAGGTCGAGCGTGTCGGGGTGCGAGTTCGTGACGAGCAATACGCGCGTGTCGCTGGCGTGCACCTTGCGCAGGAATTCGAGCGCGCCTGGCAGGTAGCCGATCTTGTGCGTCACGTCGTGGTGAATCTTGACGACGTCGATGCCGAGCCGATCGTTCCAGTGATCCAGGCAGTACCACTGCAGATCGCCCTGCACCGACCGGTACTTGTCGAACAATTCTTCGCGCGCCTCCTCGAACGTGAGCTTGTTGGCGGCGGCGTAGCGACGCGGCACGAGGTCGGTCCAGACGTAATTGTCGAACGCAAGATCGAGGATTGTGCCGTCCATATCGAGCATCAGCGTTTCGCATCGCTCGAGTGCCGCTTGTGGTGTGATATTCATTGCTATACTGCGCGCCCGATCTGCTGCAGGAAAGCCGCATGGACCTCAAGTCGCTCGTTGAACCCATCGTCGCCCTGGCGGAGGACGCCGGCCGCGCGATCCTCGAAGTCTACTCCACGGATTTCGACGTGCAAGCGAAGGACGATGAGTCGCCGCTGACGCAGGCCGATCTCGCATCGCATCGCTGGATCGACGCGGGGCTCAAGGCGCTGACGCCGGACATACCGATCATATCCGAGGAATCGGGGTTGCCGGACTTCGACGAACGACGCAAGTGGCGACGCTACTGGATCGTCGACCCGCTCGACGGCACCAAGGAGTTTGTCAATCGCAACGACGAGTTCACGGTCAACATTGCCCTGATCGAGGATGGCCGACCCGTACTCGGCGTCGTGCACGTGCCGGTGCTGGACAAGACCTATGTCGGCTGCGAGGGTCTCGGCGCGCAGCGTCGCGAGGGTGACGGCGACCCTGTTTCGATCGAGGTTGCGGCGAGCAGCGCGCAGCCGGTGCGCATCGTCGGCAGCCGCTCGCACCGCGGCAAGAGCCTCGACGCCTTCCTCGAAAGGGTTGGCGACTACGACATGATCCCGATGGGCAGTTCGCTCAAGTTCTGCGTCGTGGCAGAGGGCGGCGCGGACCTCTATCCGCGCCTCGGGCCGACCTCCGAGTGGGACACCGCGGCCGCCCAGGCGGTCGTCGAGCAGGCCGGTGGCGCTGTCGTTACGCTCGATGGCAAGCCCATGAAATACAATAAAAAAGCCGACATCCTCAACCCCCACTTCTGCGTCCTCGGTGCCACGGATCGCGACTGGTTGTCACTGCTGCCCGACAGCGAGTAGCATGGTCCTATGGCCGACAAAGTAGACACCGAATCGTTTGCCCAGTTGGAGCGATTACGTGAGCTGCGCGTCAGCCACAGGGATCTCGATTACCTGATCGACCGCCTGCAGGAAGATCCGATGGTGGACCAGCTGCGCATACGCCGGCTCAAGAAGCGCAAACTGCTCCTCAAGGACATGATCGCGGCGCTCGAAAGCGAGCTCATCCCCGATATGGATGCCTAGCGCACGACCATCCGCCTCCGCCACAGCAGGAAAAGCGCCGGTATGACCGCGAGCGTCAGTATCGTCGCGCTGACCATGCCGCCGACCATCGGCGCCGCGATGCGTTGCATGACCTCCGAACCCGTGCCGCTGCCGAACATGATCGGCAGCAGGCCGCCGATCGTCGCGGCGACGGTCATGATCACGGGCCGGATGCGCAGCAGCGCGCCCTCGATCACTGCCTCGCGCACGTCGTCGTCCGTCGTCACCTCGCGTCGCCTGATCGCCTGGTTCAGGTAGACGAGCATGACCACGCCTATTTCAACGGCGACGCCCGCCAGCGCGATGAAGCCGACGCCGACCGCGACCGACAGCTGGTAGCCGAGCAGGTAGAGCAGCCACAATCCGCCGACGAGCGCCAGCGGTAACGTGCCCATGACGATCAGCACTTCGGCGAAACGCCCGAAGTTGATGAACAGCAACAGCACGATTACGGCCAGCGTGATGGGACCGACGATCGCCAGGCGGTCGCGCGCACGCACCATGTACTCGTACTGCCCTGACCACGTCAGCGAATACCCGGCCGGCAACTCGACCGACTCGGCAACAATGCGTTGCGCTTCACTGACGTAAGAACCAAGATCGCGGTCAGTGATATCGACGTACGTCCATCCGTTGGGCCGCGCATTTTCGCTCTTGATGACCGGCGGTCCCCCGACGACCGTGACATCGGCGACGTCGGCCAGCGCGATGCGCGCGCCATTGGGCGTGACTATCGGCAGCAAGCGCAGCTGCTGCACGGAATCGCGCACGCGCTGCGGATAGCGCACGTTGACCGGGTAGCGTTCCAGGCCCTCGACGGTCTGCGTGACGTTCATGCCGCCCACCGCCGAGCGAATGATGTCCTGCACGTCGGCGATGTTGAGCCCGAAACGCGACGCGCGTTTGCGATCGATGTCGACATCGACGTAACGGCCACCGGCAACGCGCTCCGAGTAGACGGACGCGGTACCGGGCACATCGGCGAGGATGTTTTCGAGTTGTCGGCCAATACCCTGTATGACCTCGAGGTCGGGGCCGGCGACCTTGATGCCGACGGGCGTCTTGATTCCCGTCGCCAGCATGTCGATACGCGTCTTGATGGGCATGACCCAGGCGTTCGTCAGTCCCGTGTACTGCACGGCCGAATCGAGCTCTGCGCGGAGCTTTTCGGGCGTCATGCCCTCGCGCCATGCGGAACGCGGTTTCAGCTGGATGACGGTTTCGATCATCGTCAGCGGCGCGGGGTCCGTGGCGGTTTCGGCACGGCCGATCTTGCCGAACACCTGTTTCACCTCGGGCACCTGCCTGATCATTCGGTCCGTGTGCTGCAGCATCTCGCGCGCCTTGTCGACGGACACGCCCGGGTAAGTCGTGGGCATGTACATCAGGTCGCCTTCGTCAAGGGGCGGCATGAATTCGGAACCGAGGCGCGTCACGGGCCACAGGCCCACGGCGAGAATGAGGCCTGCGACGACCAGCGTGGCGCGTGGCGCGCGCACGACGGCATGGATCATCGGTCGGTAGGCGGCGATCAGCGCACGGTTCACGGGGTTCATGCCCTCGCGGACGATCTTGCCGCGAATGAAGTAACCCATGAGAACCGGGACCAGCGTAATCGACAGCGCGGCGGCGCCCGCCATCGCGTAGGTCTTGGTGAATGCGAGCGGCGCGAACAGCCTGCCTTCCTGCGCTTCGAGCGTAAAGACAGGCAGGAAGCTGAGCGTGATGATGAGCAGTGAAAAGAACAGCGGCGGCCCGACTTCCGCGGCAGCCTCGCCCACCACGCGCCAGCGATTGTCGCGGGTCAGCGGCTCCCTTTCCATGTGCTTGTGCACGTTCTCGATCATGACGATCGCCGAGTCCACCATCGCGCCGACGGCAATCGCGATGCCGCCGAGCGACATGATATTGGCGTTGATACCCTGCAGGCGCATCACGATGAACGCGACGAGCACGCCGAGCGGCAGGCTCAGCACGATGACAACTGACGAGCGCAGGTGAAACAGGAACAGCGCGCAGATCAGCGCCACGACGATGAACTCCTTGATGAGCGTGCTCTTCAGCGTATCGACGGATCGCTTGATCAGCTCGGAGCGATCATAGGTCGTCACGATCTCGACGCCCGCGGGGAGGCTCTTCTCGAGTTCTGCAAGCCGGGCTTTCACTGCGTTGATCGTCGCCGATGCATTTTCGCCCCAGCGCATGACCACGACACCGCCCACAACCTCGCCCTCACCGTCGAGATCCGCGATGCCGCGACGCATCTGCGGCCCGATGCGAATATCCGCAACGTCCGAGAGAATGAGCGGAGTGCCCTGGGCATTGACGCCAAGCGGAATGGCCTCGAGATCCTCGATGCCCTGCAGGTAGCCGGTCGCACGCACCATGTATTCGGCTTCGCCCATTTCGATGACGGAGCCGCCTGTCTCCGAGTTACCCGCCCGAATGGCATTCTTGAGCGCGGCCAGTGTGACGCCGAAGGCCCGCAGCTTGTCGGGATCGACGACGACCTGATACTGCCGGACCATTCCGCCGATCGTGGCGACTTCGGCGACGCCGGGCACGGTTTGCAGCTCGTACTTGAGGAACCAGTCCTGCAGGCTGCGCAGCTGCGCGAGATCGTGGCCACCCGTGCGATCGACGAGCGCAAACTGAAACACCCAGCCAACACCGGTCGCGTCGGGGCCCAGGGATGAAGACGCCTGGGCCGGCAGATTGCCCGACACCTGGTTGAGGTATTCGAGCACGCGCGAGCGCGCCCAGTAGAGATCGGTACCGTCCTCGAAAATCACGTACACGTACGAATCGCCAAAGAACGAGTAGCCGCGCACCGTGACGGCCTTGGGCACCGACAGCATCGCCGTCGTCAGCGGATACGTGACCTGGTCCTCGACGACCTGCGGGGCCTGCCCCGGGAACGACGTCTTGATGATGACCTGGACGTCGGACAGGTCGGGCAAGGCATCGACCGGGGTCTGCCGCACGGACCAGATGCCCGCGCCCGTCACGATTAGCGCGGCGATGACGACGAGGATGCGGTTGGCAATCGACCAGCGGATGAGTGCCGCGATCACGGTGAACTCTCCAGGCGCTGCAGGGCACCGTCAATGTTGGACTCTGAGTCGATCAGGAACTGCGCGGAAACGACCACGCGTTCTCCTTCGTCGACGCCGCTGCGAATCGCCACGCGATCGCCCGATTCGATGCCGACCAGCACCCGGCGCGATTCGAACATGCCGTTACCCATATCGACGACAACGCGGTTGGACGAGCCACCGCGCACGACCGCTTCTCGCGGCACGTGAACGATATTCGGAATCGCACGTCCCTCGATGATCACGCGGGTAAACATGTTGGGCAGCAGGCGCGCGCCCTCGTTGTCGAAGCGCAGACGCACCTTGAGCGTTCGGGTCTTCGGATCGAGTTCAGGGTTCACATAGTCAACGGTGCCCTCGAGCGACAGTCCCGGCAGGTAATCGAGTTCGACGACGGCCCGCTGGCCCTGTTCGACCCAGGCGGATTGCCGCTCGAAAACCTCTGCGACGACCCAGACCTGGTCGAGCTGCGCAATGGACATGACCTCGGTCGCCGGCGTCACGAACATGCCTTCACGCACGCCGAGTTGCGCAATGACGCCATCGCTTTCAGCGTAGACGCGCACCCGCTGGCTGACTGTTCGTTCGCGGTCGAGGCGGTCGATCTCCCGCTTGGTGACGCCGAGCGCGACCAGGCGATCGCGCGACGCGTTTCGCAGGCCCTCGTTATTGCTCGACAGCGCGGCCAGGAATTCCTGCTGGGCGCTGACCAGCGTCGGCGAATACAGTTCGAACAGCAGCTGCCCCTTCTTCACGGGATCGCCGGTCGCCGTCGCAGCCAGGGACTCGATCCAACCATCGACGCGCGTATGCACGTGCTGCAAGGTATCTTCGTCATAACCGATGTAGCCAACCGTCTCGATGAGACGCGGCAATTTGCCGCGCTCGGCGACTGCAGTGCGTACGCCGAGATTGTTCACGAGCGTCGGGTCGATCGACACGACACCGGGTTTACCGGCAACCTCGTCGGCATACACCGGCACGAGATCCATACCCATCGGCGACTTGCCGGGCTCGTCGCGGCGATAGTTCGGGTCCATCGGCGCGACCCAGTACAGGATTTCGCGCGCAGCTTCCGCCGGCGCCGCCGTGTGCGGCGCCGGTACGAGGCTCCGTCCGATCAAGAAGCCGATGACAAGCATCCCGGCTGCGGCGATAAGCGTGTACTTGTTCATTGTTCCAGACCTCCGAGGTTGGCCAGCGCGGCATAGCTTTGGGCGCGCTTTACGTGCAGCCTTATGCGCTGCAGGCGCGTATCCAGGTCGTCGATCCAGGCGCGCATCACGTCGGCGAAGTCGCCGGCGTCGCTCTGGTACGCCAGCAGCGCAGCCTGCACCTGCCCCTTCGACTGCTCGAGGATCTGCGTGTCATACAGCGCCAGGCGCCGGGTCAGTTCGGTCCAGCGGGCGTACTCGGCGTCGAGCTCGCTGCTGAGCCGAGCTTCGAGGGCCGCCTGCGAGTTCGTCGCGGCACGCCGCTCGCCGAGTGCGGCCGCGAGCCTGCGGTCCTGGCGGTTCTTGCGGAATAGCGGCAGATCGACGGTCACCGACAGGCTGACCATGTCCGAGCGCGGATCACCATTGGGGAGCAAGCCCTCGCGGTAGCCGTAGCCGAAGTCCACGGCCCAGCCAGGCTTCTTGTTTTCCTCGGCGACCCGCACGGCTGCGTCGGATGCGGCGACTTCGGCCTCGGCCGCGGCCAGCAGGGGATGCATGGCGAGCGCGGCGCGCAGGTCCCCGAGCATCGGGACCGCCTCCCAGTCCGGCAGCTTCATCGCAACCGGCCGGTAGGCGTCCTCGCCGATCCACCGCGACAAGGCTGCCTTCGCTTCGCTGCGCGTGCGCCCGATCTCGATCAGCCGGTCGTCGAGACGGCTCAGCTCCAGTTCGGCGCGCAGGACGTCATGCTGCGATTTGCGCCCCACGCCGTACAACGAGCGCGTGATCGTCACGAGGTCTACGAAAAACGGCCGCGACTCGGTGACCAGCTCCGACGCCCGCTCGGCAAGATAGGTTTCCAGCCAGGCCCGGCGCACCGCGGTCAGAACGTCTCGCCGACGCGCGTCCGCGCTGAAGTCGAAGGCCTCGCCCCTGGCGCGTTTTTCGGCCGCACTGTCCGCGCGCGCGCGCGGAAATGCCTGGCGCACACCGAGCTGGGCTTGCGTCATGCCCTCGGTGGAGAATCCGCCGCTCTCGATCGGGAAATTGGCAAGACCGGCGCGGAGCATCGGGTCTGGCAGCTGACCCGCCGCCACGGCCCGCTCCTGCATGGCTGCTGCTCGCGCCAGCAAGGCGTCGAGGCCGGGCTCGGTGGCAATCGCGAGATCCCCGGCTTCCGCGATCGTCAGCGGAATGCGCTGTTGCGCGACAGCTGTTGGCGTCCACGGCCATGCCGTCAACGCGATAAATACAATGTAGACGGGCGCTCGCCCGCAAAAAGCAAACATAGGACAGACTCCTGCTGAGGAAACCGAAAGGGTTTAAGGTGCAGGAGCGTCTATTTCAGATACACGCAGTACAGCGCGTTGAGGTCGGGATGGGTATCCGGTGGATCAGGCGGTTCGCCGACGGGCGCGTCACGTCCTGACAGGCCCAGTGCGTACTGTGCGTGCGCCGGCGCGAGCGACAGCGTGTCGTCCTCGTCGAATTCGAAGGTCGTGCCGCGGGACTGGATGCTACCGTCGTTGACCTCGCAACAGTCGGCAGGTTCGAGCCGGAGTTCGGCGGGGCAGCAATCGTGCTCGTCGGCGACGACCTCGATCGCCATCGCGCAGGGCACGAACGCCACGTTCAGGGCAAACGCCAACAGCAAGGCGGTCGCGCTACGCGTCGCCGCTAACTGCCTGATTCTTGCAAATGCCCGGATCATTGCTTTTTATTAGTCGTTTTTGGCGCGAGACGCAAGGAAATCAGTCCACTTCTGCCGCAACGTCCGGTTCCACGCCGGTGTCATGGGGCATCGCCAGCGACAGGATGCTGTGGCGAATCTCCTCGCCGAGCACCAGCCGCGCATCGGCGCCGATCGACTTGATGTCGTCGTCGAACTCGATCAGGCCGCCCGCATTGCGGCGCAGCACCTCCAGTTCCTCGAGCATCTTGATGAAATCGTGGAACAGCGTCTTGTTGAAGAAGTCCGGCGAGTGCAGCCCGTAGATGATGGACAGGCGCTCGGCACTTTGCTGGCACAGTGTCTCGAGCTGCGCACGCGACAAGTTGCCCGAGCCGTTGCCGACCAGGATGGCAATTACGAGGTAAAAGCGCTGCAGCATGGGGATCATCGACTGGCCCAGCATCAGCAGCTGGAAGGCCTTCTCCGATCCCGCCCGCGGGCGCACGAGCACCTTCTTGCTCTGGCCGTGGCTGAGTATGCCGAGGTCGACCAGCGAGTGGATCGCCTCGGTGGTTACGTCGTCGATCTGGTCCGCGTCCCACTTGAGACACAGCTCTTTCTTCATGAACGGGTAGATCAGCCGCACGAGTCGCTGCAACTCGGTGTGTTCGAGCTCGGTCGCATGGATGAAGCAGCACGCGACCGACGCCGGCACGGCCAGCAGATGAGTGATGTTGTTCCTGAAATAGGTCATGAGGACCGCGGTGCGTTCCTCCATGTGGATGACCTCTCCCATCGGGTGTGACGACCGGCTGATGACGTCGAGCCGTTCGCCGTGCGCGATGATCTTGTCGGGAGGCCAGTCCGGGACCGTGACGAGATCCGAGTACCTGAAGCGCCGTATGAGTGCCACGCTGAGCTGCAGCTGGCGGCGCAATTCATCGCGGCCGATCTTCTGCTTGGGCGTCGCCAGCAGCACGTAGGCGAGCAAACTGTTGGGCGTTACCGCGGCGGCCGAATTGATATTCTGCATGATGGTGCCGCCGAGCTCGTTCACGATGCCGCCCAGCCATGGCGGCCGCTCACCGTTGGTGGGTTTGTAGGATCGCCAGTCGTGCCTGTGTCTTTCGAGGATGGGATCGAGGTCGATCGGCTCGCCGAAATTGACCCACACCTTGCCGAAATGGTCGCGCAGCGAATTGATGGATCGAATCAGCCCGCCCAGCGACTCTTTCTCCTTGGCGGCGCCACCGAGCTCGCTGATGAAGGCCTGCCCTTCGATCAGCTTTTCGTAACCGAAGTAGATCGGCACGAATACGATCGGGCGCTGCGGGTTGGTCACGTAGGCATTGACGGTCATCGCGAGCATGCCGCCTTTGGGCGCCAGTAGGCGGCCGGTGCGGCTGCGGCCGCCCTCGATGAAATACTCCATCGAGTAGCCCTTGCCGAGGACCTCCTGGATATAGGCATCGAATACGGCGGCATACAGGCGATTGCCCTTGAAACTGCGACGCAGGAAGAACGCACCGCCGCGCCGCAGGATGCCGCCGACAACCGGCAGGTTGAGGTTGATGCCGGCCGCAATATGCGGCAACTGCAGTCCTTCCTGGTACGTCACCCAGCCGAGCAGCAGGTAATCGAAATGACTTCGGTGACAGGGGACGTAGACGACTTCCTTCTCGTTGGCGACCTCGTGCAGCTTGTCCGCGTGATTTAGCTCGATTCCGTCGTAGATCTGGTGCCATAGCCAGCGCAACAATCGTACGAGCACACGGATCGTCGGGTAGGAGATGTCGGCCGCGATTTCGAGCGCATACTTGCGCGCCTTGCGTCGTGCCACCTCCTGCTTGCGAACGTCGCCGCCGGCCTCGGCACGGATCGCGCGGCGCACGCCTCGCGAGCGCAGAACCTGGTTGATGAGCGTGCGGCGATGCGACAGGTCCGGGCCTACCGTTGCAATGCGACGCTGCCGGAAGTGCACCCGCAGGATGCGCGACACCTTGCGGTAGGCGATCTCTGTCGATTGCCCCTGCACGTCGAGCGATCGCAGCGGTAGCGCGTGGCTGAAGCGCAGCAACGTGTTGCGGCCGTGCGCCAGCGTCGTGAAGAACTTGCGCATGCGGCCGATGGCTTCCCAGTTCTCGGAGAAGAACAGCTTGAGCACAGACCGTTCCTTCTCCGGAGAGCGCCCCCAGTACAGCGCGACCGGGATCAACAGCAACTCCTGCTTGCCGTCGGCCGCGGCGTCGACGATGCGTTTCAGTCGCTGCGAGCCCGTCATGCGCGGGTGGCGCACGAGGAACCCCTGCATGCGCCTCAGGATGACGAAGCGCTTGTATTCAACATTACCGCAGAACTCGAACGGTTCCGTCGGTGACGGCAAACCGTGCTGCGCACAGGCTTTTTCCAGCGCGAGGATGTCAGCAAGTCCACCCGTTTCCAGCACATAGCAGACCGCCGCTTCCGGATCGGTGATGTACTCTCCCGGGTCGTCCGGATGAATCGTGGGACGCGCCCAGATCGAGAAGATCTTGCCGGCGAACCAGTAAAGCGGCCGAAAAATAAAGCCTGACACGTGCATGGCGCCAGTCTACCCAAATCCAACTCCATCGATACCGTTGACATTTGTTATTTTTGTGCGTCGCGGTCTTCATCGCGCGTGCTCGGCACTATAATCAGGGCATGATGAAGCGATTCGCAGTGTTGTTCGCCGTGTGCGTCGTGTCCCCGGCACTCGCGTCCGGGGATGTCTTTATCCAGGTCCTCGGCGTCGCGCAGGACGCAGGACTGCCACAAACCAATTGCTACAAACCCCATTGCATGGACGCCTGGAAAGACCCGTCAAGACGTCGCCTGGCGACGTCGATTGCCGTTGTCGATCGCGATGCACGCCGCAAGTATCTTTTCGACGCGACACCGGATATGCGCGAGCAACTCTATGCGCTGCACCTGATTGCGCCAGACACTGAGTACGAACTGGCCGGCGTCTTCCTGACGCACGCGCACATGGGCCATTACACGGGGCTGATGCATTTCGGCCGCGAAGCCGCGGGTACGCACCGCATACCGGTCTATGCGCTGCCGCGCATGCACCGGTTTCTTGCGGAGAACGGTCCGTGGGACCAGCTCGTCCGATTGCAGAACATCGAGCTGCGCAGCATCGAACACGAGCGAGCGCTTCGTATCGGGCCAGGCCTCGTGGTGACCCCGATACTCGTGCCCCATCGAGATGAATACTCGGAGACCGTCGGCTACCGCATCGACGGGCCGAAACGGTCAGCCGTCTTCATCCCCGATATCGACAAGTGGCAGCTGTGGGAGGTCGATATCCGCGACGTCGTCCGGTCCGTCGATTACGCGTTGCTCGACGCGACGTTTTTTCGCGACGGCGAACTCGGCGGCCGCGACATGAGCAAGATCCGGCATCCGTTCGTCACCGAAAGCATGGACCTGCTGGACGCACTGAGCGAATCCGAGAAGAAACGCGTGATTTTTATCCACATGAATCACACGAATCCCTTGCTGCGCGACGGCAGTGACGAACAGGCCGAGGTGATTCACCGCGGCTACCGCTACGCGCACGAGGGCATGCGGCTCGAGCTCTGATCACTCGTTGATCGTACCCTCGAGCTCGTCCAGCTCTTCGTCGAGCTCCCGCTTCTTGTCTTCGAGCGTCGCCTCGACGTCTTTCGCCGCCTGCTCGGCTTCCTTGAGTGCTTCGGCGACGTCGTCGCCGACAGACTTGGCGTCTTCGGCGGCGGCCTCCGCCGCTTCCTCGGCAGCTCCTGCCGCTTCTCCGGCACCTGCGCCCGCAGCGCTGCCGGATTCGCTCGACTCGCGGGACTCGCCACCGCCGCAGCCGAGTATGAAAAGACTCACCGCCATGATCCAGAATTTCATCGTTGACCTCCTGCCGGGCTTTTCGGGCCCGCTACTGTTTCTATGAAATGCCCAAGGTAGTCATTGATCTCATCGATATTCGCGGTCAGTCGATGGTCGCCGTCCACGATGTGCAGGGTTGCACTGCAGCCGCGCGCAAAACGAATACTGTTGTCGACGGGAACGATATCGTCATGCCACCCGTGGACGATGCAGATCGGCATCGACGGCGGCTCTGGCGTCAGCGCCTCGAAGCCGTCCATGTAATAGGCCGGCGCGAGCACGAAGAGGCCGGCGGCATGCAGCCGGTCCGCTGCCGCCGTGGCTACATGTCCGCCCATGCTCGAACCGACGAGTATCAGTGGCGCATCGATGTCTTCGCATTCACGAACGCACTTCGCGACGCGTTCCGTCGGATCAGCGATGCCCTGGTAGTCGATGCTGTCGGCTTCGCAGCCCATGCCGCGCACGAGTTCAGCCATCGCCCGTATTTTCGTTCCCCACGGGCCACTTTCCTGGCCGTGCGAAAAAATCACCGTTGTCATACGAGAATCCCCTCCCCGCTGTCACACAAATCCTCGATATGGCGAGCGAGCAGCCAGATGCGGTCCTGGCCCCAGACGCAATAGTCGCCGATGCAGATCGTTGGCACGCCCCAGGCACCGAGCGACAACATCAGCTGCCGGTCCTCGCCCTCCGCCTCGCGCCAGCCCTCATCGTCGAGCGCCTGTTTCACGCCGGGCCAGAACAGCCCGGTTTTCGCCGTCAGTTTTCGCAGCCCCTTGTCCGTCGAAACGTCGACGGCCTGCGACCAGATGAGCTCGGCAGCGTTGAGCACGAATTCGCGCTCGCGCTTCTCCGATTTTGCGTATTCGAACACGGCGTGACAGCGTTCGACGCCGGCACCCAGCGGGTCCACGGCGTTGCCGAACGGGATGCCGTGCGAGTCCGCCTCCCGTTTGGCATCGCGGATGAGGTAGCGCAGCTTCTGCGGCGGCACGGGCACGCCCCGCATCATCATGGGCAGGACAGGCCGGACGACGAGCTCGAGGCCGAAGGCGTCGGCAAGGTCGACTACGCGGCGCAGCGCGAGTTGCGAATACGGGCTGCGAAAGGAATAGAAAAGCTCGAGGGGTGGCAGCTCGCCGGCCGCAGCCGGCGGCCGCACTGGCAGGTCGGTGTGCACGACCTGCCGAATCGATGCCAGCGTCGGAAACGGGCCGCTGCCCGCACCGAGTTCATCGAGGCGATCGGTAAGGTGATGCAGTCGATCGACTCCCCAGTACCATTCGCCGCCGTAGTGCAGCATGGCGCTGCCGTAGTGTCCGAGTGTGTCCAGCACCTTCTGAGACGCCGCGATCACCGCTCGCCCCGCGCCCGGCACGGCCAGTTCGGAGCGCCTTTCGACGGCCGGGGCGTCACCCCGCCAGTAGGCTTCGAGGGCTTCGAACACCTCGTTGGCAAAAACGTCTTCATCGATGCGCGCAGCAACCGCGTCGAGCAGAGCCTCCCGTTGTTCCAATGTCGGAGGCGGGCCTCTGTCGAGGAACGGGACACCGAGCTCGCTGGCAACACGCGCGCAGTCGCGCACCGCGTAGTCACGGCGCAGCTCGGGCGCCGCCTCGTAGTCGCCGCCGAGTGCCTGCGACAGGCAGACCTGCAGCTCGATGTCGTAGTGATCGGCCAGCTCCGGCAGGTAACGCGCCAGCAGATAGGAATAGGGATCGTCAAGTTGCAGAAAGGCGGTGACGACGTGCGGTGCACCGGCGAGCTTGCGCCGCACCTCGCTGAGCGCTCGCGTACGCCGGCGCAGGTCCGGGCTGACATAGGTCCTCAGCAGCGAGGATTTCACGCGGTTCCTGAAGCTCATCCCTCGTCCCACGTGGAGGTCGGCTTCCACAATAACTCGTCGAGGTCCGGCTGCCACCGGAATCGCGCCATGTTCACCCTGCCCTGGGACATGACGACGCCCTCCCCGGCCAGGCGATCGCGCTGCACGCGGTACAGGCGGCTGCCGCGCTCGAATGCACTCCGGCCCGAGGCCTGCACTACGCGATGCCAGGGCAGATCCATGCCGTCCGGGACATGGCGCAGGGCGTAACCGACCTGGCGCGCGCCGCGCGGTATGCCCGCGATCTCGGCAACCTGCCCGTAGTTGGCGACGCTGCCCGCCGGGATGTCGGCGATCGTCTCCCAGATGCGCCGCATGCGCGTCTCCCGGTCCATCACAGGCCCAGCCGGGCCTGGATCTCGCGCTTGGCGTCGCGCAACACCGTATCGCGGTCCAGCGACTCGAGAATGTCCTTGACCACGGCTTTTGGTCCGCCTGCGCCCCAGGACTTGCCTTCGGCAAGATACTCGGCTGCGGCCTGGCCAACGAGATAGGTACTGTAATACGCGATCGCACCCTGCGCGCCGGCCGTCAGGATCGTCGAGAGACCCAGCGTGCCGACCTTGAGCGCGCTCGAGACGAGATGCAGCGCCCATACCGTGCCCATGAGCGCCGCCGCCTCCGCGATGATGACGCGCACGATCGAACCGGCCTCCTGCCTGCTGAGCGGCAGGTCGTAGACTTTAGACAGGTGCACGACCATGCCCACGTCGATGAACGCCGCGGCGAACAGATCGGCGACGGGGACGGGATTGAAGGCAACGGCGATACCTTTGCCGATGCAGTATGTACGCACCAGCCGGTCGCCGAGTTCGCGACGGGCGGCGAGGATGCGCCGGCCGACCTGGTCCGAGAGGTCCGCCGCGAACAGGCTCGCATTGAGCGCGGCCAGCGTCTTGCCCTCTGCCTCGAGAATCTCCCAGAGCTTGAGGCGCAGCGCCGCGATGTCGGGGTCGCGTCGCCGCTCCGCAGTAACCTCCGTGCCCGCAGCGTCGATTTCGACGACGGTCTGTGGCCGGGGCTGTGCCGCCGCCGACAGTACGTGCCCGGGCTCGACGAGGCCATCTGTCTTGCGGCGTACCGACGCCAGCAACGCGTCGAGCTCGTCGCGCGTATAGAGATCGGCCTTGTTGAGGACGACGATCACGGGGCGTCCCTGCGCGAGCACTTTCTTCAGCGCATCGAGTTCGGTTTCGGTGATGTCGGCATCGAGCACGAAGATGACGAGGTCAGAGCGCCCGGCTACTTCCCGGGCGAGCGCCTCGCGATCCTCGCCGCCGGCTTCGTCGAGCCCGGGCGTATCGATGAGGTACACACCCCCGACCTCCTTTTCGTCCCAGGCCTCCATCGTCGAGAAACGCGTTTCGCCGTGCACCGGGCTGACCGAAAACCGTTCCTCGCCGATGAGCGCGTTGAGGAGCGACGACTTGCCCGTGCTGACGCGGCCGAACACGGACAGGTGCAGATGCCCGTGCTCGATCTTGTCCAGCATGGCCTGCACGGCCTCGTAGTCGTGAGCCAGCGACTCGCGCACGCCGGCAGGCAGGCGTTTGTCCTGCACGAGTTCGCGCAGGCTCTCGCGCGCAAGCCCGAGATGATCGTCACGGGAGGCCGCGCGATCAGCCCTTCTTTTCTTCCAGGGCCATTCTGGCAACGCGGCGAACGCCCGCTTCCACATGCTCACTGATGCCTTCCTCGAATTCCTTCGCAGCCACCTCGGGCAGCAACTCGCCGTGTTTCGACAAGGTCTGTACGAGGCTGCGCCCCAATGCGTCGAAGATCAAGCCATAGGCGACGGCGTGCACGAATCCGCCAGCCACCGTGCCGATGCCCGGGAAGGCCTTGAGACCGTTGCCGGCGACAGCCAGCGTGAGCGGCAACGCCCGGCCGACGCGGCTCTGGCTGAGGCTCAGGAACTCCTCAATATCGAGGTCGCGGGGCGCCGCGCCATAGAGCCGGCACAGTTGCTGCGTCATCGATGTGCCGATGTACCCCTGGATCAGGATGTCCGTACCCGGGCTGATTGCTGCGAGCGCCCCGATCACAGCCTTGCGTGTCGCGCTTCGGATGATCTGCTCGGACTGCTGCCCGCGATACTCGCGCTCCGCCTCGGCCAGCCGGGCTGCGGCCATGCGAAAGACGGCGCGTTCGCGGCGCACGTCGAGCGACTCGCCTTCCTCGGCAAGCAGGCGATTGATGGCCACGACCAGAACGCCGATGTCGGCGCGCCGCTTGCGACGCACGGTCTGCTCGTCGCCGCCCGCGCCGCGCTCTATGACGTCAATCTCGCCGCCCGCCGTCACCGCGACGACATGGTCGCGATCGATGTTGCCGCCGATGGCATCGATACGCTCCAGCAGTTTCTGCATCAGGGTCGCCTGCTCTTCGCCGGAGAAACGATCCGCCTTGTTGAGGACGATAATGAGTGGCTTGTCGAACTCGAGCAGCGACCGGATCGACTCCACCTCGGGCCGCGTCAGGTCACTGTCGCAGACGAAAAGAACCAGGTTGGCGCGCCGGGCCTCGGTCGTGGCCATATCGCCGAGGCCAGCTTCGGTGCCGCCGATCCCCGGCACATCGGTCAACAGGATTTGCGCGCCGTCCTGGTCGCGCCAGCGATAGTGCTTGACGTCGCCCGTCGAGCCACCGACGGCGTCTACGACGACCTCGGCATCGGGGACAAGCGCCTTGATCAGGGAACTCTTGCCGGCGCTGACCTCGCCAAAAAAACACAGGTGCACGACGCTGCGGCGCGCGGCCAGTTCCTTGAGCTCGGCCTGCGCCTCGCTGACGTCGACACCGGCGGCCTCCGCCTCTCGCAGGCGCGTCTCGATATCCTCAAGGCTGAGCGGCCGTGCCTGCAGCTCTCGTGCCGGCGTTATCTTGCGTCGTACGACGAGTCGCCAGATGAGCCACAGCGCCGTAACACCGAGCGCCAGCAGGACAGCGACATAAATGTAGAGCACGATCGGCGGACCGGCGCGCAGCCGGTCCCAGACGTTGAGGGCCGACTCGGACACGAACAGCAACGCCGCGATCGCGATGATGAACACGAGCAGCACGACAACTGCTATCGCGACGCGGATGAACCGATCGAGCTTCATGCGTCTATTGTGGGCGGCGGCTCTGCCGTCGACAAGTCGTGGTCGGCAAATCGCCCGAAGCCGATTGCCGATCAACGGAGAAAAGCCGGCGATCTACTGCATGAAGCCGAGGTCGCGCTGCACGAAGCTCGACAGGTGGGGTGCGACGATATCCAGGTCGGCGTCGGGAATGCCGAACCACCTGGCCAGCGTCGCGGCATACTGGTCGGCCGATGTCGACGGGATCATGCGTCCGCCGCCCACGTCCTCGGGCCCGCCGATGGCCAGCAGCGGGTAGCTGCCGTAGAGGTCGCCGCCGTTTACTGCGCCGCCCACGACGAACTGGTTGCCGCCCCAGGCGTGGTCCGTGCCGTCGCCGTTCGACGTCAGCGTGCGGCCGAAGTCGGACTGCGTAAACGTCGTGACCTGCCCGGCCATGTTGAGCTCCGAGGTAGCGTCGTAGAAGGCGGCAATCGCGTCGGCCACGCCCCCGAGCAGGCCCGGCTGGTTCTCGACCTGGTCATCGTGCGAATCGAATCCGCCCGTTGCTACGAAGAATATCTGGCGCTGCATCTGCAGCTCGTCGCGCACGGCAATAAGGCGCGCCACGGTCTCGAGCTGGGTGCCCAGCTGCGACTGCGGGAACACCGTGCTCAGCACGGGCGCATTATCCAGCGCGGCGGTCACCGTGTCGGCCGCGTCAATGGCGCGCCGCTGGACAGCGGCGAACCCGCGCTCGTAGATCGTGTCGTAGTCAGCGTTGACGATGCGCAAGAATGCCTGCCGCTGTTCGTAGAGCAGCGTATCCGGCACGTTCGAAAAGCCTTCGAAGGGTATCGGACCGCCGGGCCCCATCACGTAGGCAACGGTCTCGTTGGCCGACTGAAACAGGTTGGAACCGAACAGGGAGGCGTTGGTCGCCATCTGCTGCCCCGCGACGCCGCTGCGCATCAGGTCCGCGATACGCCCGGCCCAGCCCGTCTTGCCGGGCACGTTGCCGCGCAGCGAGGTCCATTGGTCCTGCTGGTCGTTGTGCGAAAACAGCTGCGGCGGCAACTGGACGGAGCGATTGAAGTACTGATCCCTGGTCGTCGGCTCCATGAGGGGCCCGACATTCGTCACGAACGCGGCGCTGCCCGACTCGAAGAGGGACTGCAGCGACCCCATGGCGGGATGCAGCCCGAAATCCGCACCGCTGGACGACGCCGGCGTGATGGGCAGCAGGTCGCTTTGCAGCAGCGCCAAGTTCTGCCGCGACGCGGCATACGCGTTGTACTCGGCAGTCGTGTTCGGCACCAGCATGTTGAACGAGTCATTGCCGCCGAACAGGAAGACGCACACGAGCGCCTTGTAGTCGGAGAAAGGGCCCGGTCCGCCGACTACTTGCGAATAGGCCAGCCCTGGCGTCGCCGCGAACAGGGCAGCCGCACCGCTGGTCTTGAGAAAATCTCTGCGATTCAGTGTTTTCATGGCTCCCCCTTATCGCTGGTAGGCGTATTCGGGCGACGTAACGATCAGATAGATCGTCTCGGCCGCGCGCAGGGTCGTTTCCGTCGCGGGCAGGCGCGCTACCATGCCCGCGATCTCGGTACGCAAGGTGCCGGATATGCGGCCACCGAGCAGCTTGCCGGCCACCATGTCAATCAGCGCGTCGATGTCCGCGGCGACGTTCATCTCCTGCTGGATATCGATGAAGATATCGTCCTCGTCGAGATCGGGATTGGTCTGGTTGAGGCCGAACACCTGGAAGAACATGTAGTTTGTCGTGAACGTATTCAGGTATTCCGTCGCTATCTCGAGCTCGGGGGCAACGAGGTTGTTGTTGCGAATCTCGCCAGGCGGCGCGTAGAACGGACTGAAAAAGTTGAACACGGACGGTGACTGCAGCGGCCCCTGCCCGAAGATGATGTACGACGCCAGCAGCGGATAGCGTTCGCTCGCCGACCGCGCATTGTAGGCGCGGTACAGTTGCGTCAGTCGCAGCAATGGCTCCTTCAGTTTGCCGTCGATCTCCATGTGCGCTGCAGGTCGCGCCTCCGGGTCCAGCAATATTGCCTTGACTACCGCGCCGAGATCGCCGCGCACGCCGCTGCCATTATCATCGAAGACGGCCGCAACGCGACGGACGTAGCCCGGGGACGGATTGCTCGTGGTCAGGCGCTGTATCAGGCGAATGGCCATGAACGGCCCGACGTTCGGGTGGCCGAAGATGTTGTCGAGTGCAGCCGCGAGATCCTGCTCTCCGCTCTGCCCGGCGGGCAGGGTCATGCCGTTCAGCAGTGTCTTCGCGCCCGTGTCGTGTTCCGAGGGCCACAGCTCCATGGGGAAATACTGGCTCGCCGTCGGCACACGGCCGCTGCCGAACGACGGGCTGCCCGCCCAGGTCCAGCCGGTAAAAACGTGGGCGAAGCCCTCGATGATCGACTGGTCGTACGTCGGGATCGGCTGATTGGTGACCGGATCCAGCTTCGCAGTCCCGTCAGGATCGAGTTCGACCAGCCCGATCGAGAAGAGCTGCATGAGCTCCCGCGCGTAGTTTTCGTCGGGCCGGATATTGAGCGTCACGTTCGGCTTGCGATTGCCGAGCATGCTGAGGTAAACGCCCATAGCGGGGTGCAGCGTGACCTCTTCGATGAGTTCGCGGTAGTTGCCGAAAGCATTGCGCACCAGCACATCGTAGTAGTCGGCCACGGCAAAAGGCCGATCCTGCAGCGCGCCGAGCTGCGACACGACCATGATTTCCGACAAGGCGAAGGCGACGCGCTGGCGCAGCTGGTCCTCGCCGTGCAGCGCATTGCGGAACCAGACGTCCACGCGGTCTGTATGCAGCTGCCCCATGAATTGCGGGGGCGGCAGCGTGAGCATGTGAGGGAGCTGCAGCGACGGCGGCTTACGCAGCTGGTCCTCGATCCATGGCTCGATGCGCATGGCAATGACACGATCCGCCTCTGCCTCGGTCGCTCCGAAAGTCGCCTGGTTGAGCAGCTGGAATGCTTCGGCTTTCGTGACGGGCGTCGGCCCCGGTGGCGCGGGTGGCTCGGACGAGCCTGCGCCACACGCGGCGAGACCGAGCATCGCCACGGCCAGTCCGGTCAGGATTCTCGTTTTCATCATCGATCTGCCCTCGTTGCGCGCACGCCGCTCAGTTCGCGTACATGCTTTCCAGGTAGGCCACCTGCTCTGCGGTCAGCAGGTTCTTGAGCCGAACCAGCATCGCCACCTGCTTCTTCTTCACCTGGTTTTCCGCCTGCAATGCCCTGCTCGCGTGCTCCAGGACCCTTTCTTCATCGATCGGTGACTTGTCGAGTTCGAGCATGAGTGCCTGGTAAGCCTCCTGCATATCCCACTCGTGCTCGGCGACACCGGCCTGTACCTCGACCACGGCCTTGCGGATCGCCGTGAACTGGTCCTTGCTGAGCTGCAGTTCGTCGCGGTTTTCGAGGATGATGTTCGGCGCAAACAGCTTGCCCTTGAACACGTCCTTTTGGTCCGCCGCATTCGCTGTAACGCTCAGCAGAGCGACGGCCATAAGCAGGCACACGAATCCCCTTTTCATAGTAACGTTCCTCCATCGATTTCCGTTGACTCGATGAGCACTGGAATCTCCTCGTAAATATCAATTCGATGCTCGGGCAGCAGTACGTCACTGGGCGCGTGCCAGCTCGTGCCGGTCGCGAAGACTTCGGGATCGACGTACTCCCAGTCGGGTTGTCGTGGCTGCAGCAACCCGCTTGCCACGGCGATGACGGCAAGTGCTGCGACGAACCCGACGGCTACGTAGCGCCTGCGGCGGCGTGCTGCCAGCCTCTGGTCCGCCGCGGACCAGACGCGATCGAAGGCAGGCACTCGCCCCGCTTCGACCGCCGCCTGTCCGCGTTTCAATGCCTGTCGAATGTCCCTCTCATTCATCTCTGAGTCTCTTCCTCAACGCCCGCTTGGCGCGGTCGTAATGGACGCGCCCGGTACCCGTGCTGACACCCATGACTTTCGCGGCTTCCTCGATGCTCAGGTCGCGGCAGAAAACGAGTTCCACGACATCGCGTTGCCGCGGCGGCAGTTGCTGCACGGCGCGCCACACTGCGTCGTTCGAGTCGGGTTCAATCGGTGTCGCCACCATCTCTTCCGGCATTGCCTGCTGCGCGAGCTGCAGGTGCCTCGCCCGACGCCGGAAGCGGCTGCGCGCAAGGTTCTGCACGACAGCGAAAACAAACGTCTTCAGCGAGGACCTGCCGTCAAACTGCGCCTTGCCGGTCAATAGCTCCATGTAAGCCTGCTGCACGAGATCCTCCGCGACGACTTGTTCATAATTGCAGCGGGAGAGGGCCCAGCCGAATACCTGGCCGTGAATGGCTTCCAGTGCCGATCGAGATACGTGCGGGTTGTTGTCCAGGACATCGCTGTCTCTCATACCCCCTCCCGATAGTTGGTGGCGCCGGATACCTCTTTATATGACGCGCCCGGGTCGGGCGTTACAGATTATGTAAAAGGTTTGCGCGCCGCCTCAGGCACCGTGATCGGCCGACGGCGCGAATGCGGTGCTGCCGACACGGCAGCCGGTGGGTGTCAGGTGCAGCGTCAGCGACACACGCTGATTGCAGGCAACAGGCTGAAAGGCGAGCAGGATCGTCACGCCGTGTTCGTCGCTGCGCTTACTGACGCCGGCGTCGCACTCGACAAGAAACCGGTCGTCCGCGAAGGCACCCATGTCATACAGGCAGTCGAAGTAAGCCAGCACCTGTGCGCGCAGGCGACGCGCGAGTTCCCGGTCGCCGGCCTCGAATACGGCCCAGCGCGCCGCGTTCGCGATCGTGCTGATGATGCGCAGGCAAAAACGGTGCACCGCAAGCTGCGCAAAGAGGCGATTGGCGCCTGATCCACGGCCCAGCGTGAGCGCTCCCTGCACCCGGGCCCGGCCGGCGGGACCTTGGCTGATGATGTTGAAGCCGGCGCGTTGCAGGAGCAGCGTATCCTCTTCGTCGATGTCGATATCGGGCACGAGCCTGCGCTGCAGGCCGAGTCCGGCCTTGTCGAGCCTCTCCCACGGACCGTGCGTACGATCCTGTTTGCACAGCAGGCCTGCGATTGCCCCGCCCACCGGCCGCGCGATGTCGTCGGTGCCGCGTTCGCGCATGCGCGGGAAGTAGCCGATCATGTTGGGACTCGCATAACCCAGGTCGCGCAGACCACGCACCGCGCTCTCGGCGTCGGTCCAGTCGGCACGCGGATCGACGACCAGCATCGCCCGGCGCTCGCGGCAGTACAGCTCGGCCGCAAGAATGGCGGCCGGCCCGGTGTCCACGCCCTTGCCGGGGGGCGGCAGGTACAGGATGTCGAAGTCTTCGACCTGGTCGAGCGCAAACAGGCCGGTGCGCTCCCGGCGCGAGCCGATGAGATCGTAATCGGAGAGTTCGGTGCCGTCGGTGCCGGCCTGCACAGGCTCCACGTAACTCGAGCCGGATCTGCCGCCCGTCTCGAAAGTAGCCTCCGGCCGATGTGCGGGAAACGGCTGCTCGACACGCGCGAGATCGGAACTCAGGAGCGCATCGGCAACGAAGCTCCCGGACTCCTTCTGCCACGAGACTCTCCTGAAAAACTCCTGGTCCTCGACGTGTCCCGTCGCGGGATCGATACGCTGCAACGTAAGGTTGAAATGCTCGTCATCGTCGATGCCATCGTAGTCGACTGCGGCGCGCACGAGTTCGGTCGATCCCGGTTCGACAGCGCGCAACACGAGCGCGGAACCGCTCGCCGACAAACAGAGCATGGCGCCGCGCGCTTGGTTGGCAACGCGCACAACGTACAGCTGCAGGCCGCCGTGTTCGAAAAACTGTTTTACTGACGGCGCGAGGCTCGAACGTGACCATACGTCGCCGAAGCGGCGCCGAAACTCGCCGAAGCTTTTTACGAGGACAGGGGTATTCAGGGGGCCACGAAGCGCACGGCCGACGAACGCTGCCGTGGTTTCCTGCGACACGTCGATGGGGTGGTCCATCGCCGCGATTTCGGTGACCGTGATACCGCGGTCAACTGCATCTGACAAACCTGTCTCCGAACTCGGTCAGATAAGCGTGCCCGAAGTGTAAAGCATTCGCGATTGCATGTGCACTTCGATAGTCTCGATACATGCGCGATTTTCTCGCAGCGGCCTGTCCCGCAATCGGTGAGCAACTGCCGAAGTTCGCCATCGCGGACCTGCCGACGCCCGTCACGACGCAACGCCTGTCCCTTGGGCGTCGCATTTTCGACGTGGCCGTCAAGCATGACGAGGCGACGAGTAACCTGTACGGCGGAAACAAGGTTCGCAAGCTCGAATACCTGCTGCGGCGAGCCAGTGATCGAGGCGCACGGCGCGTCGCAACCTTCGGCGCCGTCGGCTCCAACCATGCGCTCGCAACAGCGATGCATGCAAACGAACTCGGCCTGGGCTGCACGTGCTTCCTGTCGCACCAGAGGGCAACGCCAAACGTTGCCCGGACATTGAACATGCATCGGCAGTTGGGAACCGAGATTCATCGGTGGGGCCATGGTGTCGACGCTGTGGCGTTGTTTCGCAAGTACCTGCAGGGTCGCGGAACCTGGGTCATCCCGCTGGGCGGAACCTGCTGGCTGGGCGCCGTTGGCTTCGTCAACGCCGGTCTCGAACTGGCCCGGCAGGTTGCCGATGGCGTCGTTGAACGACCGGATCGCATCTACATCGCGTGCGGCACCATGGGCAGCGCCGCGGGCCTCGCGCTCGGCATTGCTTTCGCAGGACTCGAGTCCACCGTGCACGCCGTGCAGGTTGTCGACGACCCGTTCGGAAGCGAGCGCAGGATGCGCCGGCTCATCAACAAGACACGCTCGATCCTGAACCGCATGGACGCAACATTCGTCGCTGACGACTGTCACGATCGCGTCACCTGGCGCGGCGATTTTCTCGCCGGCGGTTACGCGCATGTGGATGATAAGACGGCAGCCGCCGTCCAGTTCGCCAGGGACGAACTGGGCCTGTCGCTGGAAACGACGTACACAGGCAAGGCCATGGCCGCGATGCTGCACGACCTCCAGTCCGGCGACGATAAGGCTGCGTGCAGCCTGTTCTGGAACACGTACGATGCGAAGCCACTTCCCGTGTCGGCCGGCAGGCCCGCCCGACTGCACAACATCCCCGCCGAGTTTGCAGGTTATTTCGATGCCGAATAATGCGCCCTGATCACCCCGGGGACCTGCGCTGTGCTTGATCGACTGATCCCGACGCCCTGTGTATATTCAACCCGATGCGCGTGGCCTGGTTCTTCGATTTCGTCTCACCGTTCGCCTACCTGCAGTGCGAGCGACTCGACGAGCTGCCCGACGCGGCGACGATCGACTTCCGCCCCATCCTGTTTGCCGGACTGCTCGCTCACTGGGGCCACAAAGGGCCTGCCGAGATACCGCCCAAGCGCCGTTTCACCTATCGGCAGGCGCTGTGGATGGCACGGCGCGATGCAATCCCTTTTTGTGCACCTCCGGCACATCCGTTCAATCCGCTCGGTGCACTGCGGCTTGCGATTGCGCTCGGTTGCGGCGCGCGAACCGTGCGAACGATATTCCGCTTCATCTGGGCCGAGGGCCGCCGCCCCGACGACCCGGACAATTGGGACACGCTG
Organism: Woeseiaceae bacterium; assembly: GCA_041602775.1. Lineage (GTDB taxonomy): Bacteria > Pseudomonadota > Gammaproteobacteria > Steroidobacterales > Woeseiaceae > UBA1847. The sequence continues at coordinate 130,727 of JBFIFN010000004.1, forward strand.
ATCAAGCGGCTGGACGCACCCGATGCGAGTGACCTGGTCTCCAGTCCGGGCGTCAAGTCCGCATTGCGAAACAACACCGAAGAAGCAATTGCACGGGGTGTCTTCGGGGTGCCTACGATTGCGGTGGATTCAGAGTTGTTCTGGGGCTACGACATGACCGACATGGCGGCCGACTACATCAGGGACCCGAACGCATTCGACGATGCCGAAATGCAGCGCGTCAGCCACCTTCCTATTGGCGCCGAGCGTCGTCCGTGACGGGCAAGGGTAAGCCGCGGCCGGGGGACCAGCACGGACGCTACTGGCAGACGCCTGGATGAGAAACCTCCTGTTCTGGATCGTCTTTCCTTTTCTTGTTCCGCAGGCGCTATACGTGAGAAGCACCGCGCCCCGATTTGCCCCTGCCGCAGGACCGCCGGAGGGATCGGCCGGCAGCGGCGAGCATGAACGCCTTCTCGCTATTGGCGATTCCATCATCGCGGGCGTGGGCGCATCGGCATTGTCCAGAGCGTTGGTCGGCCGGACGGCGGAGGCGCTGGCGCAGTCCCGAAATGTCCGCGTCAACTGGCGGGCGCTCGGCGTGAGCGGGTACGACTCGGCGAAAATTCTCGATCGGCTGATCCCCGCATTGCCGGAGGTGGCCTTCGACTACATCGTCGTTTCCGTCGGCGTAAACGATGTCACCGGCCTGACGAACGTCCGCCGTTGGCGTCGCAATCTTGCCCTGTTGCTGGACCGTCTGCGCAGCCATTCTCCGCACGCCATGATTGCCATTGCCGGGATACCGCCCCTGCACGGATTTCCGTTATTGCCGCAACCGCTGCGTGCCGTGTTCGGCATGAGAGGCAGGGCATTCGACGAAATCGTCCGCCAGGTCGTGAGCGAGCAGGGGAATGCGGAACACGTGCCTCTCGATTTCGAACCCGATCCGTCCCGGTTTGCACCGGACGGTTATCACCCGTCGGAAGAAAGCTATACGGAATTCGGCCGCCACATGGCGGACCGCCTGTTGGCAATGGCAGCCAATAGCCGCGTGAATGGTATGGAGCGCGGTCTCGAGGCGGCCGGATCGTAACGAGGCACGCCCGATTCGCGGCCTAGAGCGCTTCCTGCTCCGCGGCCATTTCGGCCTCGACCTCTTCCATCATCTCGCGAACCTCGCTGAGCGTCGGCGCGTCCGGATCAATCTCGACCACATTGAACACGACGCGGGTCCTCGCAACGTGTTCCGCAGCATCGAGCTGGTACACGTCCACGGGCAAGCCATGCGGGTCGTTGGCCACTTCGCGGACATGATCGCGCAGATGCTCGTTGAGCGGCGCGCCCGTTGCATCGACCGCGGCATCGAGCAGTGCGGACAGCCGCTCCCCGGGCGCGATCTCGTCGTCCTCGAGCGGGGTGTGCGCTTCGAAGAACAGCGTGCCGCCACGTTCCCCGAACTGGTAAGGCTCATTGATGATCGTGACGGACTCCCCGATCGCAACGAGTTCGTACAGCACCTCGATATTCTCGGGATACAGGCGCACGCAGCCGTGACTGACGCGCATGCCGACGCCGTAGGGCATGTTGGTACCGTGGATCAGGTAGCCGGGCATGTCGAGCTTCAGGACGCGGTGTCCGAGCGGGTTGTCCGGACCCGGCGGGACGACGGGCGGCAGGGGATTACCCATTTCGGCATGTTCACGGCGCACGGAAGCCGGCACCCACCAGTGCGGATCCCGGGCTTTGGCGACGACCGTGGTGTCACCCAGCGGCGTTTCCCAGCCGACGCGGCCGATGCCGATCGGGTAGGTCCTGACCGTTTGCGGCTCGCCGTCTGCTACTTCCGGAAAATAGAAGAGCCGCTTGGTCGCTATGTTGAGAATGACGCCTTTTCGCTCGACGCTCGGCAGGACGTACTGCGTTGGCAGGAAGACCGGCGTGCCGGCGCCGGGCAACCACGGGTCGACGTCGGGATTGGCCGCAATGATCTCGTCGTACCCGAGACCGTAAGCCCGGGCCAGGTCGGACAGCGTATCGCCGCCGGTCGCGAACACGACCTGCGGCTCGCCCACGACGCTCTGTCCGGGCGACTCGAGAACAAAATTGTTCGGATCGAGCGGCTCTTCGACCGGCCGCTCGTCGAGCGGTACGCCGCGCGCCGTGCCGCTACCGCCGATCGTCGCCAGGAAATCGTCGAGTGTCGCGCAGCCGCCGAGTGCCAGCAGCGGTAACACGAACAGGGCGCGGCCGGCAGTCAATTCTCTTCCGTCTCCGTCTCTACTTCTGTCGGTGTCCCCGGCTTCTGCTGCAGGTCCTCGACGTAGCGCGGACTTTGCCCGCCGCACTCAGGGACGTGGCCTTCGGCGCGCGCCTGGTTGTACAGCGGCAGCGTCTTTTCCCACTCGTTGATGATGTTCTCGATGCGCGTTTCGGACGCCGGGTGCGTTGACATGAACTCCGCGGGTTTTCGGCCACCCGAACTCTCATCCATGCGTTTCCACAGCGGTACTGCCTCGCGCGGATCGAAGCCGGCGCGCGCCATGTACTCGAGACCGATGACGTCCGCTTCGGTTTCTTTCGAACGGCTGTACGGCAGCGCAATGCCGAGCGTCGCGCCGTAGGCCAGGGCCTGCTGCGCCGTGTACGTGGTGCCCGAGTATCCGCCACCGAGAATGATCGCCAGCGCGTTGATGCCGAAATTGGTCATGCCGGCACGGCCGGCGCGCTCGAGCGAATGCTCCGCCGTGACGTGCGCGATTTCGTGGCCGATGACCGCGGCAAGCTGATGCTCGTTCTCCGTGACCTTGAGCAGCCCGCTGAAAACGCCGATCTTGCCGCCGGGCATTGCGAACGCGTTGACGGATTCGTTTTCGAATACGCGTAACGACCAGTCGATATCGTTGTACGGCGGCTCGAGCACTTCCACGACGGACTGCGCCACGCAGGCCACGAAGTCGATCGTTTCGCGGTCGGCGACGAGCGGCATGCTGGCTGCCATCTGGTTGAACGCCCGATTGGCCTCGGCCTCGACTTCGGCGCGCGTCGCCTGTGTCGGCTGTGATGAACATGACGCCAGCGCAATCCCTGCGATAAGAAACGGTACGAGGATACGTCGGGTGCTCATGTAATCTCCTTCCTGCCTGGCAGGATTATAGCGGCACTCGAGACAACCGGCTTGCCCGGGTTTGGACCGCGTCGCCTGTTGCCGGTTCCGCGGCTAGCGCGGCAGGCGAGACTCGAACCAGCGCCGCCAGCCGGCAGCATCCGCGCGCTCGATGGCCGTCTCCACGTTGGCCATGAGGCGTTTCTGCAGGGGCTGCTTGATCTTGTAGGTAACCCGGTACAGGTCCCGTTCCGCTGCCCGCTCCGCGAGCACCTCGTCGCTCGTCTTCAACTCGTCGGCCAACCCGAGATCCAGCGCGCGCGTGCCGTACCAGTGTTCGCCGGTCGCCACCTTGTCGAGGTCGAGTGCCGGTCGGTACTTTGCCACGGCATCCTTGAACAGCGTATGCACGTCTTCGAGCTCGGCCTTGAGCTTTGCGCGGTCCTCGTCGGTGTTCTTGCCGAACATCGTCACCGTGCGCTTGTACTGGCCGGCCGTCACCTGCTCGAAATCGACGCCGTGATTGTCGAGCATGCGGTTGAAATTGGGAATCTGCGCGAGCACGCCGATGGAGCCGAGAATGGCGAAGGGCGCCGCGTACACCCGCGAGCCAACACACGCCATCAGGTAGCCACCGCTCGCGGCGACCTTGTCGACGCAGATGATCAGCGGAATCTCGCTGTCGCGGATACGCGCCAGCTGCGATGCCGCGAGCCCGTGTTCGTGCACGATGCCGCCGTGGTTCTCGAGGCGCAGGATGATTTCGTCGTCGGGCGTCGCGACCTCGAGCACCGCGCTGATCTCCTCACGCAACGAGCTGACGGCGCTGGCCTTCAGGTCGCCCTTGAAGTCGATGATGAAGCCGCGCGGCCGCGAGCGCTCCTGCTTGTCCTCCGCCTTGGCTTCCCGCTTGCGCTCCTTGGCGACCTTCTTCTGCTCTTCCTTGGTCGACACGGCGTGCAGCAGGGCGTCGGACAGCTTGCGGTATTTCTTGTTGAGGTCCTCCACCTCCAGGCCTTCGTGCGTCGCACGACGTTGTGCCGCGGCAGCTGCCACCATTACCGCGATGACGGCGATGACAACGGTTAGCGTCTTGAGGAGGAACAGGCCGTAATCCGCAAAGAACTCTGCCATGGTCAGCCCGCCAGTCCGACGTTGTTCTTCTGCAGGACCTGCTCGGCGCGATAACTCGACCGCACCATCGGCCCGGCGACGACCTCCACGAATCCGCGCTCGAGGCCCTCGATGCGATACGCGTCGAACTGGTCCGGCGTGACGTAGCGATCCACGGGCAGGTGGTTCGGCGTCGGCCGCAGGTACTGACCGAGCGTCAGGATATCCACGTTCGCTTTGCGCAAGTCGTCCATGGTTTTCAGGATTTCCGCGTCCTTTTCGCCCAGCCCGAGCATCAGGCTCGTCTTGGTCAGGACGTCCGGGCGATGCGCCTTGGCGTGACGCAGCACCTCGATGGTCTGCCGGTAGCCTGCACGCGGGTCGCGCACCGGGTGGGTGAGTCGCTGCACAGTCTCGACGTTTTGTGCGAACACGTCGAGCCCCGAATCGACGACGATCTCCACGTGCTCCTCGACACCGTTAAAATCCGGCGTCAGCGCCTCGACGGCGGTCGACGGGCTTTGCGTCTTGATGGCGCGCACGCAGGCCGCGTAGTGCGATGCGCCGCCATCGGGCAGGTCGTCGCGATCGACGGAGGTGATGACCACGTACTCGAGACCCATGAGCTTGACGGCCTTGCCCGTATTCTGCGGTTCTTCCGGGTCCAGCCAGCCCTTGGGGTTGCCGGTATCCACGGCGCAAAAGCGGCAGGCGCGCGTGCACACGGAACCGAGCACCATGATCGTCGCCGTGCCGGCGTTCCAGCACTCGCCGATGTTCGGGCACATCGATTCCTCACACACGGTGCTGAGACGGTGTTCGTGCACGATCTGCCGCGTGTTCGAATAGCCCTTGCCGGAAGGCATTTGCGCGCGCAGCCACCTCGGCTTGTCGCCACGGACGAGCGGCGCCGACTCGCGCCCCTGTTTCTGCCCGTTCTTGATGGCCGAGAACCCGGCGTCGGTCCGGTACTTGCTGCCGCTCCGGACGACCGGGATGCTGCGCAGCTTTTCGTCAGCTTTGCTCATGCGTCTCACTGGTTTGCGGGGGCACGCATTGTCGCACAACTCGGCAAAAAAAATCCCGGCCGAAGCCGGGAGAGTCAGGGGGAAACAGTAAGGCGACGCCAGAAGTGTTCAGTGCAGTCTCGACCAGCTGACCAGGCGCACTGCGCTTTGCGACAGGTCGAAATTGCGAGCGAGGATAGCCTCTATGTCGCGCCTGTCCGAGTCCTTCGACATCGGCTGATTCAGTTCTACAACCCCGCAGAACTCGTTACCACCGCGATAGTCAGCGTCGGTCAGGATGAACTGCGTGTAGTACTTGGCGGACATGGGTTTAGACTACGCCTCGGAACCTGAACGGTCCGTGACCTGCTGCACAAAAAGCCCGGAAAATCGCGGTGACCCGCAAAAAATTGACATAAATCACAAAAACCGCGAGAAATGTCTGGATTCGGCGTAAAATCCGGGGCTTAAGGACGCGGCGCACAGTTTTATCGCGCCCGCGAAAGTAAGATCTGGCCCCATCTGCCGTCGCTTGGGCGGATTTCGGACCAATTTTCGAGGAATTCACATGGTTGCGAAAACCTACTTCGTTCGCGCCGTCCTGGTCGCCCTCGTGCTGCTCGCAGCCGGCTCGGGCCATGCCCAGGATGAACTTCGCAAGACGTTTTTCAAGGAAGCGGATGCCGCCAAGGCGGCCGCCGAGTCGGTCAACGCGAGCCTGCTCGCTCCCCGCGCCTGGGAACGCGGCCTCAGCGAATACAACGATGCGCAGTCGGCGCTCGAGCGCGGCCGCAATATCGAGTTCGTGCGGGACAACGCCTCGGACGCGACGCGCTACTTTCGCGAGGCCGAAGAAAAGGCGCGCCTCGCACAGACCAAATTCGCCCAGGTGTTGAAGAGCCGGCAGGACGCGGCCAACGCCAGGGCCCCGCAGCTGTCGGCCGATCTCTGGCAGCAGGCGCAGCGCAAGTTCAGCGATGCGATTCGCAACCTCGAGCGTGGCGACCTCAAGGGCGCCAGCCGCCGCGAGATCGAAGCCACGGGACTGTATCGCGACGCCGAGCTCGTGGCGATCAAGGCGCAGTACCTGTCCGAAACGCGCCGGCTGCTCGCCGATGCGGATCGCGCGCGGGTCGGCCGCTACGCGCCGATCACGCTGGGTAAGGCCAAGCAGCTGCTGGCCGACGCCGAGCGCGAACTCAACGAGAACCGCTATGACACCGACCTGCCGCGCAGCCTCGCCCGCCAGGCCAACTACGAGGCCAAGCACGCCATTTACCTGTCGGAGATCGTTCGCAAGGTGCGCGACAAGGACCTCACGGCCGAGCAACTCGTGCTGCAGTGGGAGGCGCCACTGCGCCAGATCGCGGGCGTGGCCGATATCCAGCCGGATATGGAAACCGGCCCCGACAGGCTGGCGGGCGAACTCGTCGCCTATTTCGATAAGCTGACCAACGAGAAGCAGGCGCTGGAGCAGGAGAAGGAGGAATACCTGGTCCGCATTTCCGACATGGAAGAAGAACTGGGTGCGCTCGACGAACGGCTTGGTGGCGCCACGGCCGAGCGCGCAGCGCTGATCCAGCGGCTCGAAGCCCAGGCCCGTGTCAAGGAACAGTTCGAGCGCGTCGAAAAGATGTTTTCGTCCGAAGAGGCCCGCGTTTTCCGCCAGGGTGACACGATCATCCTGCGTCTCGTCGGCCTGAGCTTCGACAGCGGTGCATCGCAGATCCGGCCGCAGAATTTCGAGCTGCTTGCAAAGGTCGAGAAAGCAATTGACGTGTTCCCGCGCAGCGAGCTGATCATCGAGGGCCACACCGATTCGCACGGCGGTGACGACCTCAACCAGAAGTTGTCGCAGGCGCGCGCCGAATCCGTGCGCCAGTACATGATCAACGCGATGCGCATTCCGACCTACCGCCTCATCGCGACGGGCTACGGCGAAACGCGTCCGGTTGCCAGCAACGAGACCGAGGCTGGTCGCGCACGTAACCGCCGCATCGACATCGTGATCAAACCGAACCTGGAGGTCAGCTAGACCTTCAGCGAATCATCGTGGCCGCGCCACCATTCGACAATGGTGCGCGCGGTCTTTTCGTGGACGAGATAGCCGTACTCCGCGTGCACGTTGAGCTGGCCCTCGAGACGAAACCACGTTAAGAGACGCTCGTCCTCGAACGTGTCGAGCAGGCCGAGTTCGAGCATGCCCTCGAAGTCGTCGGACAGCCGGCGGTCGAGCGCCGTGAGATCACCGATAGCCGCCAGGTTTTTCCAGCGCCGGATGTTGGTCGGATAGCGCGCGTAGCCAGGCTGCCCTGCTCCTTTCAGCCGCTTTTGCACGAACTGCTGGCCGAGCGGGCTGCCCATCGTCAGCAGCATATCGAGGCGCAGGTGATCGCGGCTGCTGTGGCTCATTTCCCAGAGGCTGTCGTAGGCGATGACCGAGCCCATGCTGTGGGCGATGAGCAGCACCGGGCGACCGGCCTCGTCCGCGGCACGCAGGCGCATCTTCAACATGCGGCGCGTGTGCGTCGCGATATCGTTGTCATCGCGCAGGTAACGCTGCAGGTCGCGCAGGTGCACCGCCATCTTTTCGTTGGCAACGTGCGGAATGAGGAACGGCATCAGGTCGCCGAGACGGTAAATCCAGCGGGTGAGGCGCCGCCGCCACGAGGTGGCTTCAGTGACGTCCACCTCACCGGCCTCGAGCTGCTCGATGACGTTATCGACGGCAGCGCGATCGAGTTCGAAGTCGCGATGAGCACCGTAGAAATCGTAAGTCCAGGAGACGATGTCGAACGCATCGGCGACTTCGATCGCATCGGCGACGGCCGGGTCCGCCCGGCGGATGCCGGCGAACAGGCACCGCGCCAGGGCATCGCGGTGAATCGCGGGCTCCGGCTTCGGCAGCAGCCCCGGGATATAGAGCATCAGCGGGTGCATGCTCACAGGAACCGCGCGGCGAGTTCGCCGACATGACGCACCTCGAGGTCGGGCGCATCGTATTCAACGGGCCACGCGCCGCCATGGCGATTGACCCAGACTGTTCGCAATCCGGCTTCGCGAGCGCCGTGCACATCGTAAAACGGGTGATCGCCCACGTGCAGCGTTTCCGCCGGGCTCGCGCCGCCGGCTTCGACAGCCGCATCGAAGATTGGCCGGGCCGGCTTCGCGGCCCCGGCCGTAGCGGCACTGACGTGGCCGTGAAACAGGTCGTCGATGCCGATCTTTGCGAGGTTGGCGTTGCCGTTGGTCACGGCGATCAGCGTGAAGCGTTGCGCGAGGGCAATGAGCGCGGGCCTGGCTTCGGGGAACATCTTGACATCGTTACGCACTTCGTCGAATACCGCGAACGCCTCCTCGACAACGAAGTTCCTGCAGCCGGCCCGGTCCGCAGCCTCGCTCAGCACGGTATGGCGCAGGAAGGTCAGGTCGTGGACTCGGTCAGAGTGCCTCTCGATGACCTGGCTGCGCAGGACCCGCAGGTCCTCCTGCGAGAACATCGCCGTGAGCTCGGGGTAGTTGTCGCCCAGCCATGCGTACAGGCGCTGCTCGGCGCGACGGATAACCGGCTCGATCTCCCAGAGCGTGTCGTCGAGGTCGAGCGTTATCGTGCGTATGCCGTTCACTGGTACCATCGGGCGACATTGTGGGCTTGGGGCCCGTGCGGGGCAAGACGATGAAATATCTGCACACCATGGTGCGCGTCAGCGATATCGACGAATCGCTCGATTTTTATTGCAACAAGCTCGGACTCGTCGAACTGCGGCGCAAGGAGAGTGAGCAGGGCCGCTTCACCCTGATCTTCCTGGCCGCACCCGGGAACGAGGACGCCCAGGTCGAACTGACGTACAACTGGGACCCGGAGGACTATGGTGAGGGGCGCAATTTCGGGCATCTCGCCTACCTCGTGGACGACATCTACGCAACCTGCCAGCGACTCATGGACGGCGGCGTCACGATCAATCGCCCGCCGCGGGACGGTCATATGGCGTTCGTGCGCTCGCCCGACAACATCTCGATCGAGCTGCTGCAAAAAGGCGACGCCTTGCCGCCGCAGGAACCCTGGGCCTCGATGGACAATACCGGGCGCTGGTAACGTCGAGCGCCGCTCCCGTCACGCCGCCGGCGGCATCAGCGGCGGCAGCATCTCATTGCGCTCCGCGGCAGCATGCTCCCGGCGGATCGTGACCGACCGCAGGGCTCTTGCGAGCGCCTCGCTATCGAAATCGCCCCGCTGCGGTCCGTAGCTCGCCGTAGACAGACGGCGGAGCTCATCCGACAGCGGCGCTTCGACGCGGTTTGCGAACTCACCGACGCTGAGTGGCGGGTTATCCGGCCACTGCAACCGACCCCATTCAAGGACGGCCGCGCGCACACCCGCCGCATCGCCGGCGCCAGCGGCCCGGCGCGCCGCCTGCAGCGACTGCGCCTGCTGCCTGTGCACCGGTGGCTCGCTGGCCGGCCGGGACTCGCGCGGCTTGCGCGCAGCCGAGCGCGACGACCACCACCATGCCGCGAGCGTCAGGAGCCAGAGCACGGCCAGCGCTTCGGCTGCGCGCTGCCAGAACGATACGGCCGCGATGGCCGCCTCAGCTGACGCATTGCTTGCCGGTGTTGCGGCCGTTTCGGCCTCGACGGGCTCGGGGGTGACGGGCTGCGGCGGCGCCGGCGGTTCCACGCCCTTGATCGTCAGCGTACGTGGCGGCAGCGACGCCACCTTCCACGCGCCGGCCTCGATGTCCCACCATGGCACCTCGACGCCGGGCAGCTCGATGTCGCCGCCCGCCACGCCGATGACGGCGTACTGGTCCTTCCTGATACCGCGGATCCCGCCCGCCTCGAGAGAACGAGACAGCTCGGGCTTGTCGGCATACACGTTGATCCCGTCAACGTCGGGCACTTCCACCGCGGGCAGCTGCGTTTCGATCTGACCGAGAGCGCTGAGCTGCACGCGCCGCGTTACGGGTTCGCCGGCCTCGAGCGAGTCCGGCGGCCGCGACCACTCGTCGCTGATCTGCACGTCGCGCGCCGGCAGCCACGCGGCGTCCGGATGATCTGCCGGCGGCGCCGGGATCGGCAGGACCTCGATCGTGTGCGACTCGGACTCGAACACCTTGCGGCCCGTAATGCGTCCGTCGCGCAATACGCGCGCCTCGAAACGGGCCGGCGAAATCCTGAATTCGCCGCTCTCCTGCGGATAGAACGCAATGACGCGTTCGATCACATTGTAGGCGCGCCCGTTTAAAACCGCCTCGTACTGGCGCTCGTCGCCGGCGAGTTCGAACAAGGCCTCGACGCCCGATATCGTCGGTTCGCGCAATGCCGGCTGGCGTGTCGCAACGGCGCGATAGATACGGATGCGGTAAAGGACCTGCGCCTGCACGTAGGTCCGTTCGACGTCGACGTCGCTGGTCACGAACACGTCGGCCTCGCCCGGCGGCGCGTTGGCTGGCTCGTTGACGACAATCGCCACGGGGTTGCTCTGCTCCCTGCCGACCGCGACAGGTGGTATTTCCTGGGGACCCGCGCGCTTGGGCATCAGGGACACGGTCCAGGTCAGGCTGCGGCGAATTTCGCCGTTAAAAATCGAGGTATTGCTGAGCTTGCTGACCTGGCCGACGAAAAAGTTCGCGTCGAGCACGCTGAGGTCGGGTTCGAGGTCCGTCATGTCGTCGACAACGATCTCGAGCGTCAGCGATTCGTTGAGATCGACGGTGGCCCGATCGACGCGCGCGGTCACGGCCGCCGATGCCGCAATCGACGCGAGCAGCAATGCGGCGCCGAGCGCTGCGTTTCGAGCGGCTTTCCGACGACTTACCACGGCTGCGCCTCGTCGTCGGGCCAAACGGTGTTGCCTTCCTGGTCCTTGCGGTAGCGCTGATACTGGTAGCGGAACTTGCGCCGCAACAGGCCGCCGGGATCGTCAGGGATGCGGCGCAGCCACTGCTCCATGGCCTGTTCGGCCTCCTGCTGCTGGCGCAATTGGGCGAGCTGCTCTTCCGACAGCTGTTCCGCTGGCTCGCCTTGCTGCGCGGCCTCGGCCGCGCGTTCGAGTTCCTGTTGCAGCGCCTCGAGGTCTTCGTCGCTCATTTCTTCGTCTCGTGGCGATCCTTCCCCGTCCTGCTCGGACTGCTCGGCCTGTGAGGTTCCCTGCGAACCCTCCTGGTCCTGCTCGCCTTCGCCATCCGACTGCTGCCCCTGGCCACCCGGGTTTTGCGTCGACTGCTGGTCGTCGCCCTCGGCCTGCTGCTCCTGCTGGTCCTTGAGATTCTTCACGAAATCCAGGTTGTAGCGCGCGTCCTCGTTGTCCGGCTGCATTTCGAGCACCTGTTCGTACGCGTCGATGGCCGAATCGTACTCTCCCATCTGCGCCATGGCGTTCCCGAGATTATAGAGATTGCGCGCATCGCCACTCTCGGCAAATTCCGCGGCGCTGCCGGAAAAATCGCCCGCGCGATAGCGCGCGACACCGCGCCATTCCGCGTCGTCGAACAGCGTGGCGGCGTCCGCCGGCTTGCCGGCCTCGAGCGCCCTTTGAGCCTGCTGGTTCGTGTTGAACCACAGGTCGTCCCAGAGCGAGGCGTGCGCCGCCCTCGGCAAGGGCATGATGCAGACGACGATAACGAGCACCCAGCCCCTGCGGAACGCCAGTGCGGCGAGTGGCAGGAGAAGCAATACGAGCCACGGGCCCTCCTCGCGCCACTGGTCCGAGGCCAGCGAGTCGTCGCCGACCCTCGCCGCCGCTATCGTCTCGCCGGACAGCAGGTGATCGAGATCGCTGTCGTCCGCCGTCAGCACGGCAAATCGGCCGCCACCCGTGCCGGCGAGGTCCCGAAGACCGCGCTCCTCGAGCCGTGCCACGGCGATCTGGCCGCGCGCATCCGTCACGAATCCGCCGGACATGCGCGGGATCGGCGCGCCCTCGCGCGTGCCGACAGCCAGCACCGACAGGACGTAGCCGGCCTCGCGCAGATCCCGGGCCGCCCTGGAGGCGGCCGGCGAGGTGCCGCCGTCCGCGACGAGCAGCACTTCGCCCAGGCCTACACCCGCCTGCTCGAGCAGCGACTGCGCCTTGCGGATACCGACCTCGGGATAACTGCCATGGCTCGGCATGATGTCCGTACTCAGGCTGTTGACGAGGGCGGCGATCGTATCGGTGTCGCTGGTGAGCGGCGTCACCGTGAAAGCGTTGGACGTATAGACGAGCAGCGCCGTCTGCCCGCCTTCGCGGCGGTCGAGTATGCCGAGGATCTTGAGCTTCGCGCGCGACAGCCGGCTCGGCTGGACATCCTCGGCGTCCATCGACCGGGACAGGTCCAGCGCGATCACGAGCGCCTGGTCGGCGCGGAACACGGGTTGCTCAATGCGCTGCCAGGCCGGCCCGGCCAGCGCGACCGCGGCGACGATACCGCCGAGACCCGTCAACCACCAGCGCCAGTCCATGCCGCGGCCGGGGCTGCGCGACAGGACATAGGGCATCAGCGCGGGGTCGATGACGCCGCGCCAGTGGCCCGCACCGAGCTGGCGTCGCGCCAGCATAATGGCGAACGCGATGACGACCGGGATCGCGAGGAGCCACTCGGGCCGGATGAAGTGGAAATCAGCCGGCATGCGCCTGCACCTCCGCACGCTGACGCAACGCCAGACGCTGCAACAGTGACACCAGCACCAGAAGGCCCGTCAGCGCAAGCGCCATGCCGAGCGGCCAGTAGTAATACGACTTCACGGGCCGGAACCCGGACTCAGGCTCCTCGACGGGCTCGAGTTCGTCGACGAGTGCATAGATGTCCTGCAGGCTCGCCGTGTCCGTCGCACGGAAATAACGCCCGCCCGTCTGCAGGGCGATCTGGGTCAGCGTTTCCTCGTCGAGATCGGCAGACGGGTTGAGCGCACGGCGGCCGCCGATCAATGACGACACGTCCATCGACTCCGCGCCGATGCCGATCGTGTAGATTCGCAGGCCGACCTGCCGCGCGAGTTCCGCGGCCTTGAGCGGCGGCACCTCGCCGGCCGTGTTGGCGCCGTCCGTGAGCAATATCAGCACCTGTTCACCGGCGTCGGCCTCCTGCTCGTGCACGCGGCGGACGGCCAGCGTGATGGCGTCGCCGATGGCCGTCTTTTCGCCGGCCAGGCCGATCTCGGCCTCGAGCAACAGGACTTTGACGGTGTCACGGTCCAGCGTCAGCGGCACCTGCAGGTAGGCGCGCTCGCCGAAAAGGATCAGGCCGATGCGGTCGCCTTCGCGGCGCGAGATGAAGTCGCTGGCTACGGCCTTGGTGGCCGTCAGGCGATCGACGCGGCGCCCGGCGAGTTCGAAGTCCTTCTGGTCCATGCTGCCGGAGAGATCGACGGCCAGCATCAGGTTGCGGCCCGCCACGGGCACCTCGAGCTCGTCGCCGATGCGTTCAGGCCGCGCTGCCGAAAGCACGAGGAGGCACCACGCGAGCACGGCAATCCAGAAGCGCCAGTTGAGCATCTGCTCGGCCGCGGAACGATCGCGCAGCGTTTCGAACCCGGACAGGCTGGGCACCCGCAGGCCGGCTTCGGACAGGCCTTGTGCGTCGGGCAGCAACCGGCGCATAAGCCACGGCAGCGGCAGCGCGAGTAATACCCACGGCCAGGCCAGCGACCACATCAGGCGGCACCCGGCAGCGGCTCGGTGAGCCGCGTGCGCACGGCCGACACCAGTGCGCCGATGTCGACGTCGGAAAAATCGCCGTCGGGATGACGGTACGGCAGCGTGAGGAGGCTCCGGCCGCCCTCGGTGTGGAAGTAAGGAACCGACATGCCCTGGTCGAGCCAGCGCAGCCAGGCCTCGCCCGTCAGGCCCGCGACCTCCGCGCGCGGCGCGTAGGCCAGCATACCGCGCCGTAGCAACGAGGACAGCTCCCTGGCCAGCATGACTGGGTCGCGATGCTCGAGGTACGCCGCCTCCAACCGGGCGAGTTCGCGCAATGCGTGACGGCGCGGCGCATTGCGCCGCCACGCCCGGTGCCAGCGCCAGCCCAGGTACGCGAGCGCCGCTGCAGCCACGACAATCACGCCCCACCAGCCGGGCGCGAGCGGCCACCAACCGACGGCGTCGGGCAGGTGCAGGTCTCTGAGCGGCAGCGCGTTCTCGTTCATGCCCCGGAAACGTCTCCTAGTGTGTCCTTCGACCCAGCGCCGTCTGCAAAGTGCTGACCGGATCGTCATTCGTGGCCATCGGCATCAGGTGCACGTGGTAGGTCTGGCAAAAGCGCTCGAGCGCGTGCAGGCGCTCGTCGAAGGCCTGCTCGTAGTCGCGCCGGGCCGGCGCCGCATAGGTATCGATGGCGAGTTCGTCGCCATTGGTCACCAGCCGGTAACGGCCGGGCGGCGGCAGCTCGCGTTCGATCGGGTCATTGAGGAAGACGGCAAGCACCTCGTTGTGGCGCGCGACGCTCGACAGGTACGACTGCGCCGCGCGACCGAAATCCCTGAAGTCACTGATGACGACGACGAGGCTGCCGGGACGCGCCACCCGCCGCAGCGCCGACATCGCCTGGACGATTGCGTCCGCGCTCGCCGCGGGATCGCGCTGCTGCCAGTCCGCGTGCTCGACGAGCTCGTGCACGAATCGCAGCGCAGAGCGGCGGCCGAGCCGGGGCTTCAGCTCGCGGTGCGTGGTGTCGCCGAAGATCAGGCCGCCCAGGCGGTCGCCACGGTGGTGCGCCGCCCACGCGATCAGCGCGGCGGCGCGGCTCGCGTTCACGGACTTGAAGCAACCCTGCGTCGCGAAATGCATGTTGGACCGCAAGTCGACGGCCACGAGTACGGGACGTTCGCGCTCCTCGCGGAACAGCTTCGTGTAGGCGGTCGTGCTGCGGGCCGTAACGCGCCAGTCGATGCTGCGCGGGTCGTCGCCGGGCTGGTACGGGCGGGACTCGTCGAATTCCATGCCGCGACCGCGGAAGCGCGACACGTAGGCCCCGGTCTGCAGCGAATTGACACGCAACACGTCGAGCGCGATCGCGCGGGCCGGGCCGGACAGGCGAATCAGGCCCGGCTGGCTGACGCTGACCGGAGAGGCACCCTGGTCGATGTGGTCGAGGCGCACTACGGCACCCCGACACCGTCCAGGATGCCCTTGATGACGGTGTCCGCTTCGACACCATCGGCTTCGGCCTCGAAACTCAGGACCAGGCGATGCCGCAGGACGTCAGGCGCGACGGCCTGGATGTCCTCGGGACCGACGTAGTCGCGCCCCGCCAGCCACGCGTGCGCGCGCGCGGCCCGGTCGATACCCATGCTGGCCCGCGGGCTGGCGCCGTACAGCACCTGTCCGGCGAGGCTCGCATCGACAGCGCCCGGGTTGCGCGTCGCGACCACGACGTTGACGATGTATTCCTCGAGCTCCGGCGCAAGGTGCAGGTTCAGGATGTGCATGCGGGCTTGCATGATGGAGGCCGCGCTAAGCTGTTCGGGCGGTTCGAATGCATCGCGCTCGCCGGCCTTCGCCTCGTCACGGTTGAGAACGAGAATGCGGCGCTCGTCCCCGGGCGTCGGATAGCCGACCTGCACGTGCAGCAGGAAGCGATCGAGCTGCGCCTCGGGCAGCGGGTACGTGCCCTCCTGCTCGATGGGATTTTGCGTCGCCATGACCATGAACAGGCCTTCGAGCGGGTAGGTCTGGTCGCCCACGGATATCTGGCGTTCCTCCATGGCCTCGAGCAGGGCCGACTGTACCTTCGCCGGCGCGCGGTTGATTTCGTCGGCCAGGATCAGGTTGTGAAACAGCGGGCCCTTGCGAAATTCGAAAGTGCCCTCCTGCGGCCGGTAGATATCGGTACCGGTCAGATCGGCGGGCAGCAGGTCGGGCGTAAACTGCAGGCGGTGGAAATCGCCCTCGATGCTCTCCGCCAGCACCTTGATGGCGCGCGTCTTGGCCAGTCCCGGAGCGCCCTCGACGAGCAAATGGCCGTCGCAGAGGAGCGTGATGAGCATGCGATTGATGAGATGCGCCTGGCCGATGATCAGGCTGCTGGCGTGAGCCTCGAGCTTCTGGAACTGTTCTGCGACGCTCATTCATTACTCCGGTGGGAAACGCGGCGTGCCATTTTAGTACTATTGACCGAAATTTCGACCACCAATACCCAAAGACCCTGCATTCATTGAGAGATTCCGCAGCACTGGTTTTCGTCGCAGCGATGCTCGTCGCCTGTAACGACGCCCCCGGGCCTGCCGCGACAGCGGGCCCGGCGACGGTTCACGCCGAGTCGACCTGTGGCGATGCCGGCTACCTGAGCGCCAGCCTCGCGGGCGCGTTGACGGCCGAGGTCGACTGGCCCGACGCGGCGCTGCGCTGCGAGAGCATGCGGCGCCCGGACGATCGCGGCGTCCGCCTGCGCCTGTCCGGCGAGGTGCGCGGCGAACGCCTCGCGTTCATCATCGCCATGCCCGGACTCGGCGCCGGCGAGACGGGCGCGGGCTTCGACAGTGTGGTGACGATCACGGTCGAGGGCAGCGCCCGCTTCTTCAGTACGCCGAAGCTGGGTTCTTGCTGGGCCGATATCGACACCAACAGGCCGATCGTCGATGCGGGCGGTTCGCACGTCGTCGCGGGCACGCTCGACTGCGTCGGCCCGCTCGGCGAATTCAACGGCGACGCCTACGTCGACCTGCGCGATGTGCGCTTCAGCGGTGTCGGCGACTGGAATACGACGTGAGAGCTTTCCTCCTCGCCGTGATGCTGGTTATTGCCGGGTGTACGCCGCAGGCCACCTCCGAGACCGGCCAGCCGGGTCCCGTACCCGCTCTCGATGAGCATTTCGAACTCGGCGAGCTGACTGTGATCAGCGACGACGGTGCGGCGCACGAGTTTCGCGTGTATCTCGCGACCGGGCCGGAGCAGCAACGGCGCGGGCTCATGTTCGTGCGCGAATTGCCGCCCGATGTCGGCATGCTGTTCCTCTACGAGGACGAAGGCCTTCGCTCGATGTGGATGAAGAACACCTACATTCCCCTGGACATGGTGTTCGCAAGGGCCGATGGCACGGTCAGCAACGTCATCAGCGATACCGTTCCTCAGACACTCGAATCGCACACGTCCGCAGGGCCCGTACGCTTCGTACTTGAACTCAATGCCGGCACGGCCCGAAGACTCGGGATCGGCCGGCGCAGCCGGCTCGTCTGGACCGACTGACCCCCAGCAACCGGCTTACAGGGTCGCGGCTATCGCGTCGGCAAGATAATTGACGTTGTGCGCCGTAATGCCGGCCGTGTTGATGCGGCTCGACCCAACCATGTAGACCCCGTATTCCTTCTTGAGCCGGTTGACCTGCTCCTCCGGAATGCCGAGGAAACAGAACATGCCGCGCGCGCGCACGAGATGGGAGAAGTCATGTTCCGGCGCTTTTTCCTTGAGCGCATCGTGCAGCAAGACGCGCATTTCGCGCAGACGACCGCGCATCTCGGCGAGCTCGACGCGCCACGCCGCCTTCAATTCCGCGTCGTGCAGGATCGTGCTCACGACGACGGCGCCGTGATCGGGGGGCACCGAGTAGATCGTGCGCACGACATTGTTGACCTGGCTGTAGATAATGTCGCGCGACGCCTGGTCGGTTGCGAGAATCGACAGGCTGCCGACGCGATCCCGGTAGAGCCCGAAGTTCTTTGAACAGGAGTTCGCAACGATCATCTCGGGCACGCGATCCGCGAGATGACGAACGATGAACGCGTCGTCATTGAGACTTTGGGCAAAACCCTGGTAGGCCATGTCTACGAAAGGCACGAGATCGCGCTCGGCGATGACGTCGGCAATGGCGCGCCACTCGTCCTCGGACGGATCGACGCCCGACGGGTTGTGGCAACACGCGTGCACGAGCACCAGGTCACCGGCGTCGGCCTTGCTCAGGGTGTCGAGCATGGCGTCGATCCTGAGCGTGTGTTCTTGAGTGTCATAGTACGGGTACTTGACGAGCTCGAGCCCGGCGCCGCCGAGCAGCGGAATGTGGTTGGCCCACGTCGGGTCGGACACCCATGTCTTCGCGTCGGGCCGCGCCCGGAGAATCAGGCTCGCTGCAACGCGCAAACTCCCCGAACCGCCGGGCGCCTGGATCGTGCACAGGCGATCCGCGTCAGCCGAGTTGCCGAATGTCAGCGCCTGCATGCCCGCATTGAACTGCGGGTCGCCGGCCGTGCCGATATACGCCTTGCTCAGCTGCGTATCGATGATGTGCTGCTCGGCGCGTTTGACGACGTCGAGGACGGGCGTCTCCCCTTCGGCCGTGCGAAACACGCCGACCCCGAGGTCGATCTTGTCGGGCCGCGGGTCGTTCTTGTGCTCGGTGATCAGCCCGAGGATGGCGTCGGCAGGTGCTGCCTGCAGTGTTTCAAACACGGTGAGACTCCGATTTGTTCTGGGGAGGAAAGGCCGGTCGATTGTACAAACGAAAACGCCGGCAATGAAGCCGGCGTTTCGTTGCAACTGAAAGTGCGTCGATCAGGCTTTCGGAACCCAGGCCGAGCACCAGCCGTTTGCGTTGACGGCCTTGCCGGGGAAAAGCTGGCAGGGACGCCATACATCACCGTCCGCACCCTTGACGAGCTGGCAATTTGCGCAGTTCTGATCGGGTGCCGGATTGGTGCGCGCGGACGGGTCCACGGTCGACGCATCGTGGGTGTACTTGAGGCCCTTGGCCATCGGGTCGTCTTCGGACAGCTGTGGCATGTCGGAAGCCTGTGCCCGGTGGGCGGGAACGACGAGAGCGCCAGCAGCAGCAGCGGCTGACAGCTTCAGAAATTGGCGGCGTGCAAGTTTGCTCAATGGAGTCTCCTCGATTAGCAGTCAGGTTGGTTTCGAGGCGCGCATTCTAACCAACAAACCTGAACGCACGCATAACGAAAGATGAGAGGAGTTTCGGATGTTTTTGAGACTCATTCGCATTTAGGCCTGCAGGCCGCATGGCTACGATATACTGGTCTTCCATGTCGTCGGAGCCACACGCAATGACGGGTCGCAGCCGGGCTGTAGAGGTCGAAAAAAACCGCGCCGATTTGCGCGAAACCGTGTGTGACAAAGTCGCAATCGAGGAACCGCTCGAGATCCGACTCGGCTTCGATGCGGGCAGCGGGCGCGAGACGCGCAGCGTCTCGATCACGATGCGAACGCCCGGCGATGACGAGGAACTGGCCATGGGTTTCCTGTTCGGCGAGGGTATGCTGCGGGCCGGCAGCGATATCGCCGTCGTCAAACCCTGCCGCGGCGACAACACCGTGCGTGTCGAGCTGGACGACGGCGTGCCCGTCGACCTCGACCGCCTTACTCGCCACTTCTACACGTCCTCGAGCTGCGGCGTCTGCGGCAAGGCTTCACTCGATGCCCTGCGTGTCCAGGGCTGCGCGCCGCCGTCGGGCACATTTCGGTTCTCTCGTAACAAACTGCCGGCCCTGCCCTCACTGCTGCGCGATGCGCAGGCGACGTTCGAGGAAACCGGTGGCCTGCACGCCGCGGCCGCGTTCGACAGCGATGGCCGTCTCGTCATCGTCCGCGAAGACGTCGGCCGGCACAACGCCGTCGACAAGGTCGTCGGTGCGCTGCTTGCGGGCGGCCGATTGCCGGCTGCGGATCTCGGCCTCCTCGTCTCCGGTCGCGCGAGTTTCGAGCTCATGCAAAAAGCCCTCGTCGCGGGGATGCCGATGCTGGTCGCGGTCGGCGCTCCGTCCAGTCTTGCGGTCGAGCTTGCGCAGGAGTTCAATGTGACACTCGTCGGTTTTTTGCGCGGCGATTTCTTTAACGTCTACTCCGCAAAGGAGCGCATCGCAGGATGAGCGCCCAGACCACGGCACAGAGCGTCGCGATTGCCGAGATCGCGGGCCGCTTCGGCAACCGGCCTGAACAGCTGGTGCAGATTCTCGTGACGGTCGTGCAGGAGCGCGGCTGGGTGGCCGAGAGCGACATCAGGCAGCTGGCCGGCACTCTGAACCTGTCGCGTGCCGAGGTGCACGGTGTTGTTGAGTACTACCACGATCTGCGCACTGCCGCTCCCGGCACTCACATCGTCAGGATTTGCCGCGCCGAGGCCTGCCAGGCGATGGGCGCGAGGGAACTCGAAGCGCATGCGCACAATGCAATCGACGACAATGTCACCGTGGAAGCGGTTTACTGCCTCGGCAACTGCGCCTGCGCGCCCGCGGTCATGGTCAACGGCACTACGCACGGCCGCGTGGACGCCGCACGCTTTGACGCTCTGATCCGCGCTCTGCCAGAGGGGGAGTAATGGCGGCCGTCAAAGTGTTCGTGCCGCGCGAAACGACAGCCGTTTCGGTTGGCGCCAATGAGGTCGCTGTCGCCATTGCCGCCGAAGCCAAGCGGCGCGGCGCCGACATCGAGCTCGCACGCAACGGTTCCTGGGGCGCCTGCTGGCTCGAACCGCTGGTCGAAGTCCAGCTCGGCGACCAGCGCATCGCATACGCCAATATCGAACCTACGGACGTGCCCTCGCTGTTCGCTGCGGGTTTTCTCGACGGCGGCGGCCACGACAAATGCATTGGGCCTGTCGCCGAGATCGAGTATCTCATCACGCAGGAGCGCTGGACGTTCTGGCGCTGCGGGCTCGTCGAATCGCTGTCGCTCGAGGACTTCCTCGCGCACCAGGGCTTCAAGGCACTGCGAAAGGCCTGGGAGACCGGTCCCGATGCCGTCATCGACGAAGTCACCGCGTCGGGCCTGCGCGGTCGCGGCGGCGCAGGCTTCCCGGCCGGCATCAAGTGGCGTACCGTGGCCGACGCCGCAGGCGATCGAAAGTACGTCGCCTGCAATGCTGACGAAGGCGACAGCGGTACGTTTTCCGACCGCATGCTCATGGAAGGCGACCCGTACGGCTTCATCGAGTCGCTGGCCATCGCGGCTTTCGCCGTCGGCGCGAACAAGGCCTATATTTACCTGCGCTCCGAGTACCCCCTGACGCGCGCGATCTTGTCGCGCGCCATCGCTACGCTGCGGGAGACGGGCTGGCTGGGCAGCGACATCCAGGGCAGCGGCTTCGAGTTCGACGTCGAGCTGCACATCGGCGCCGGCTCCTACGTCTGCGGCGAGGAGACCGCCATGCTCGAGAGCCTCGAAGGCAAGAAAGGCCTCGTCCGGTCGAAACCGCCGTTGCCGGCGATCAGCGGGCTGTTTGGTGCTCCGACCCTGGTCAACAACGTCGTCACGCTGGCCTCGGTGCCGAACATCGTCAACCTCGGCGGCGCGCGCTATGCCGCTATGGGCGTGAATCGCTCGAAAGGCACGCTGGCCTTTCAGCTCGGCGGAAACGTGAAACGCGGCGGTCTCGTCGAGCGGTCCTTTGGTGTCACGCTGCGCGACATCGTCGAGGGTTACGGCGGTGGCACGGCCAGCGGCCGGCCCGTCAAGGCCGTGCAGGTCGGCGGGCCGCTCGGCGCCTACCTGTCGCCGGAAGAACTCGACACGCCGCTCGACTACGAGGCCTTCGTCGAGATCGGCGCCATGATCGGGCACGGCGGAATTGTCGTCTTCGACGACACGGCGAACATGGCACAACAGGCCCGCTTCGCGATGGAGTTTTGTGCCATCGAGTCCTGCGGCAAGTGCACGCCGTGCCGCATCGGCTCGACGCGCGGCGTGGAGCTCATTGACCGACTGATCAAAGGTGAAAAACGCGACGAAAATTACGATTTGCTCGTCGAACTCTGCGATACCATGGAAGATGCATCGCTGTGTGCGATGGGCGGCATGACGCCCTACCCCGTGCGCAGCGTGCTGCACAAGTTTGCGGACGACTTCGCACCGAGGGACGAGGCTTGAACAAGACACGGCAAAACGATCTTGGCACACCGGCCAGCGCGCAGAACGCGACGGTTCACGTCGAGATCGACGGCATGCCGGCAACGGTTCGCGCCGGCACGAGCATCCTGCGCGCGGCACGCGAGAACGGCGTCGACATCCCGAAACTCTGCGCCACGGACTCCCTGAAGCCGTTCGGCTCCTGCAGGCTGTGCGTCGTCGAGATCGAGGGCCGCAAGGGCTATCCCGCCTCGTGCACGACGCCCGTCGAAGAGGGCATGAAGATTCATACCCAGACGGACCGGCTGGCGCAGCTGCGGCGTAACGTCATGGAGCTGTACATCTCGGACCATCCGCTGGATTGCCTGACCTGTTCCGCGAACGGCGACTGCGAGCTGCAGGACATGGCCGGAGCCGTCGGCCTGCGCGAGGTGCGCTACGGCTTCGATGGCGAGAACCATCTCGAGGTACCCGTCGACACCAGCAACCCCTACTTCCAGTTCGACGGGTCGAAGTGCATCGTTTGCTCGCGCTGCGTGCGCGCCTGCGATGAGGTGCAGGGCACCTTCGCCCTGACGATCGAAGGCCGCGGCTTCGCGTCCAAGGTGTCGGCGGGCATCGGCGAGGACTTCCTCGAGTCCGAGTGCGTTTCCTGCGGCGCCTGCGTGCAGGCCTGCCCGACCGCCACGCTCATGGAGAAAAGCATCGTCGAACACGGGCAGCCCGACCACAAGGTGATTACGACCTGCGCCTACTGCGGCGTCGGCTGTTCATTCCAGGCCGAGATGAAGGGCGACCGGCTCGTGCGCATGACGCCCTGGAAAGACGGGCAGGCCAACCACGGCCATTCCTGCGTCAAGGGCCGCTTCGCCTGGGGCTACGCGTCACACCGGGACCGCGTCCTGAAACCGATGATTCGCGACAATACGACCGATCCGTGGCGCGAGGTCGAGTGGGACGAAGCCATCCGGTTCGCTGCAGGACGTTTCAAGGATATCCAGGCCCGGCACGGCCGCAAGTCGGTCGGCGGCATCACATCGTCGCGCTGCACCAACGAAGAGGTCTTCGTCGTACAGAAACTCGTGCGCGCCGGCTTCGGCAACAACAACGTCGACACCTGCGCGCGCGTGTGCCATTCGCCGACCGGCTACGGACTCAAGACGACGCTCGGCACGTCCGCAGGGACGCAGCCCTTCGACAGCGTCATGGACGCGGATGTCATCGTGGTCATCGGCGCCAACCCGACCGAAGGCCACCCGGTGTTCGCCTCGCAGATGAAGCGCCGCCTGCGGCAGGGTGCGAAGCTCATCGTCGTCGACCCGCGCAGGATCGGCCTGGTCCGCTCTCCGCACATCGAGGCCGAATATCACCTCGACCTGCTGCCGGGCACGAACGTTCCCGTCATCAACGCGCTCGCCCACGTCGTCGTCAGTGAAGGTCTCGCCGATGAACGGTACATCGAGCAACGCTGCGACCTTGACTCCTGGGAGTCGTGGAAAGCGATGATCCTGAAGCCCGAGAATTCGCCCGAGGCCGTTGCCAAAGTGTCGGGCGTCGATGCGGATACGATTCGCGCCGCGGCCCGCATATACGGCCAGGCCCGCAACGGAGCGATTTACTACGGTCTCGGCGTCACGGAGCACAGCCAGGGCTCGACGATGGTCATGGGCATGGCCAACCTCGCGATGGCCACCGGCAATCTCGGCCGGTCGGGCGTCGGCGTAAATCCGCTCCGGGGCCAGAACAACGTGCAGGGCTCCTGCGACATGGGATCCTTCCCGCATGAACTGGCCGGTTACCGCCACATCTCGGGCGAGGACGTGCGCGCGCAGTTCGAGCAGCACTGGGGCGTGCCCATCGACCCCGAGCCCGGGTTCCGTATTCCCAACATGCTCGACGCAGCGCGCGCCGGCAAATTCAAGGCGATCTACATCCAGGGCGAAGACATCGCGCAGTCCGACCCGAATACGACGCATGTCGAGGCCGCGCTCGCCGACATGGAATTCGTCGTCGTGCAGGACCTGTTCCTCAATGAGACTGCGAAGTTCGCGCACGTGTTCCTGCCCGGTACGTCCTTCCTCGAGAAGGACGGCACGTTCATCAACGCCGAGCGCCGCATCAACCGCGTGCGGCCCGTAATGAAGCCGCGGCAGGGCAAGGACGAGTGGCGTATCACGCAGGAACTCGCGCAGGCGTTGGGCTACGAGATGCGCTACGAGAGCGCGGCCGAGATCATGGACGAAGTGGCCGAACTCACTCCGACGTTCCGTAACGTCAGTTTCCGCTTCCTCGACGAAGTCGGTAGCGTGCAGTGGCCCTGCAACGACGACGCGCCGATGGGGACGCCGATCATGCACGTTGACGCGTTCGTGCGAGGCAAGGGGCTGTTCGTCGAAACCGACTACGAGCCGACGGAGGAACGGACCAACCGCAGATTCCCGTTGCTCCTGACCACGGGCCGCATCCTGTCGCAGTACAACGTCGGCGCACAGACGAGGCGCACGGCCAATACGATCTGGCACAAGGAGGACGTGCTCGAAGTGCATCCGTCGGACGCCGAAACGCGCGGCATCAAGGAAGGCATGCTCGTGTCACTCGCGAGCCGCAAAGGCGAAATCACGTTGCGCGCGACCATCACCGAACGCGTCAAGCCCGGCGTTGTCTATACGACATTCCATAACCCCGAGACCGGCACTAACGTGGTGACGACCGAGTACAGCGACTGGGCGACCGAGTGCCCGGAATACAAGGTCACGGCCGTGCAGGTCGAGCCGGCGACGCACCGCTCGAAGTGGCAGGACGAACATGCGGTGCGGGCCAGGGAGCAAGAGCGACTGGCGGAACCCAACTAGCGATCCGAGCCGGGACGCCGTCTTCTGCCGCGGTCGGATCGGTCAGACAGCGTCGAATCTCGCTCGATTGTCCGTCATCCACTTTTGGCGCTCTTCCTCGCCCTTCGCTGGATCTTTCATGACATCAGCATGCGCTTCCATGTAGTGTGGCATGAGCGCCTTCATCCAGTCCTCGAATGTCTCACCCTGTGCTTCGTGACCGCACAGGTCACATGTTAGAGTCTTCATGTCACCCCCCTTTTCTGTACTTGGACTCGCCGCGACGCGGCGCGTGATCCGGGTGTAAATACCATTAACGCGTCGGCGTCAGGGCATTCGAGCAGCCATTCACTGCACACTTACTGACTCAGCAACGTTTTAAATCGAGCATCGGAGACCGTTGCGAGAACCAAATCCTGAACTGCTGCTCCAAGCGCTTGAGCGGTTTGGTTGCATGCTGTAATCGCATCGAAGCCGCTCTTGAACTTGTGGTCAACATGGGATGACATCTCTTGTCCGTTGGGTGATCTCAGGGTCAGACCCAAGCGCCAATGTCCGTTGGTGAGGCCATCTATCGATGAGAATTCTATCTCCGTGACTTCCCCACTGAGACTTATCCCTTCCGGATCGTATAGGTCGGCGAACTTGAATTCGGAATTAAATGCATTTTGAATGAACTGAGTAATGGTCAGACCGTCTCCAGCCTTGATCGGACCCATCAACCTGCAATTGGAGTCCTCATCTATCGGTGGCGAAAGCGCAGACAAGTGTACCCTTGCGCCCGACATTGTTTTGAGCTGCTGATTGGCATCGACTGAAACTGCATAACGAGCAGGAGTCATGGTCGAGCAGCCTGTGATAAACGCACTGAGCAATAAGGCTACTGCGATAGTGGCCATTCTCATTGTTGACATAGGCATCACTGCTTCTCCTGGTTTCTGGCTACCTGTAATGCTGTGATCAAGACCGGCATTCTCGATACATTTTACTCCGCTACTGATGACGCCCCGCCAAAGTCTTCGGGGTCGCGATCTTTCCAATACTCCCACATTCTTGTCACATAGACGAAGAAATCATCTGCTTCCTCGTCAAGCGTGTCGTAGGTCGGATCGATGGCGGCGGCAATTGCCCCTGTGAACAGGTACGAGAATTGGAACTCGACAATTTGATTCCGTACGACTTGGAACGTGCGCCAATAACTGCCGGTGACTCGCAATACTACTTCTGGCGTCAATTCCCACTGGTCCTTACCATGCTGAAAGACTAACGAGGTGCCGTCGTGCCAGAGCCCGAACCAACGACCGCGCTGTTTCCAGACTGAGCCCCGGCCAACCGATTCCGGTGTTTGTTTCAGTCGGGAAGTTACATCGCCTGTTTCTGGATCAAACTCGACGATTCCGCCCGAGGCCCAATAATGACGCAGTCGCATTACAGAAATCTTGATTTCCGATTCTGCGGCATCTTCTCGAAGGGCCGCACATGGACAGTAGCCGTCAGTCTACCTCAAACCACCTGGCCAGCCGGTTCAGGCCACTAGCGGTCGTTGCCAGAGCCTGATCAACGCGCCTTGCAGTCGACGTCGAGCACGGGAAAATCCTGCACGTAGGCATGAGCTTCGGAAATGGCGCGCCCGGCATTGCCATTGCCGTACATGCCGGCCACGTTCCTGCGCATCCAGGCGCCGTTTCGCCGGATCCCATTCTTCAGATACGTTGGACGCACGCTCCAGCGATAGGTCTTGCACGGCTCGAGCGGTACCGCGGGCGTGTGCTGCATGCCCTGGATCTGCTGCGCCTCGTAAACCGGACGCTGCTCGTCGTAGATTTCGATATCCCAGGCAATCGTCGCGCCATCGGTTGCGGGGCTGCTGCCCAGGAGCTCGAATTCCCACGCCAGCGTTGGCGTCAGCGACCGCGTCCTTCCCGCCCAGTCGAGCTTTTTGTCGGGCTTTATCGACGAATGCGGCGCCGGGGCGAGCCGGTGATTCACGGCGACCCGTTCATAGAGAATGGCCGTCAGTTCCCTCGCAATGTAGTGCCGTGCATACTCGGCGTAGGCGTGCCACAGCGCGTAGTCGTCACGGGCCCAGTTCTTGAGCGTATCGCGATCCTCGTACTGGGCCGTGGCGCGGTACAGCGTCGTGCCGTCGCTGTAGCGCTGCACGCGGGCAACAGCCGACGTACCAACGATCACTTCGTCTTCCTGGACGTTGAGGGTGACGTGGTCGAGGTGCACGAACAGGATCGCGTCGGTGTCTTTCGGAATCGGCGTCGTCTCGGCGAACAGTTTCGGTTCGACCTCCGCGACGTTGCGCAGCCCCCAGTACACGTCCGTCGCCAGGGCCATGTTCGAGAGCGGCTGGTTGTTGGCGGACGCCAGGTCATCGACCATGCGGTCGCGCATATCCTGCACCGTGCGTTGCCGCACGCCGGCGATGCCGCCGACGAGCATGCCGATTTCTCGAACAATCGGAATCGGAATGTTGATTGGCACATGCCCGACCTCGACGGGCACGCTGCCAACGCCTGCACCTTTTGCCATGCCGCCCGCCAGCCCGAGCGTTTCCTGGTCGTAGGTGCCGGTGATCGATTCACTACCCTGGCCGGCAGTGGGCAGTATGACGAGACGCGATACCGCATTGCGCACCTCATCGGGCATCTGCGGCAGAAGCAGCGCCTGGGACTCTGCCGATGCCTCGGGCAAATCCTGCGCGAGTGCGCCCGACGCGTTGACGAACGCGAGCGACACAACGGAGACGATCCTAAGCAACTTCACTGTCTTCACTCGTTTCGCCAGCAGCCGGGGGCTCGTCGTCGAACAGCCATCGCTCGATGTGCGGCTTGACGAAGATCGGGAACAGCCAGAAGGCGATACCGAGGGCAATAACGCCGACGGGCGGCGAAAACCGGATGACCTCGATGGGCCACATGAACGCGGCAATCGTATTCATGAACGATTCGACAATGAAGTTGACGAAGAATTCGATGGCCTCGCCGCGGAACAGTGCGCCGATGCCCAGCACGTCGTCGACCAGTGAAAGCACCTCGAGGTAAAGGAACGTGGCGGCAAAACCGACAGCGTACAGGCCACCGCCGCGCACTTTCCACACCTTGCGAAACCAGGTGCGGAAACCGCTTTTCGAATGCTCGATCAGCGGCGACGACATCGGGTCAGGACTTGTCGAGCCTGGTGAATTTCGTGCCCTCGAGCGTCAGGTTGAACATCAATCCCTTGGACCCGAATATGAAACCGACGACCGGATCCTTGATGTTTTGCGTATCGACAGTCTTGCCGGCGCCGACATCGATGAGCGCAACGGAACCGTCGACCCCTACTTTCCAGCCTTCGGAGTTGCGAAACTTGGCGAGCGCCTCACGCGTCATGAACGCGATGACGATCGACTTGGCCTGCGCGCCGAACTGCAGGCCGACCCCGCCGCTCGTCGTCCGGTAATAAGCCACGCTCTTGCCGCCGACGCGCAGCGCGCCTTCGCCGGACTCGGCGCCCACACCGACGCCCACTTTGTAAACCTTGGGAAAGACGAGGTAGCCGGCCGCCTGGGCAAGAAATATCTCCGACCCGTTCACCTGCTCTTTGAACACCTGCAGCGCCTGGTCTGCGCGGCGATCGATCTCGTCAGCCGATGCAGCCAGTACCGATGTCGCCGCAAGCAGCGCCGCGAGGACGAACGAGTACTCCATCACATTGGATTTCATAGGCTTAGCCTCTTTGCGGTCTGCAACAAGGTAACGAGCATGTGGCGCAGCGTAGCACGAAGCTGCGTCGCTTTTGCGGCGTCGAAGACGCGCGCAGCCTCGTCCATGTAGACTCGCTGTGCGATCTCGAGTTGCACCGCGTGGACCTGCTGCCCGGGGTCGCCATAGTGCCGCGTAATGAACCCGCCCTGGAAACGGCCGTTCAGGACACTGCTGTAGGGGCTCGAGGCGGCGATCCCTTCGAGTGCGGCTTCGATGGCG
>JBFIFN010000005.1:0-141077 GCA_041602775.1 Woeseiaceae bacterium
CACGCTTTCGACATGCGGAAGGTGCCCGTCAGGTTGGTGGCGACGACATCATTCCACTCTTCCTCTTTCATGCGCATGAGCAGGTTGTCGCGCGTGATGCCCGCGTTGTTGACGAGAATCGTCGGGCTGCCCTCATTGCCCCGGATATCCTTGAGCGCCTCATCGACCGAGCCCTGGTCGGCGACGTCGAGCACGATGCCCCTCCCCTTGTCGCCGAGCGCCTGGCTGATACCGTCCGCGCCCGCCTGGCTCGTGGCCGTGCCGACGACGGTCGCGCCTGCGCCCGCGAGCGCGGCGGCTATCGCAGCGCCGATACCTCGTGAAGCGCCCGTTACGAGCGCGATTTCGCCCTCGAGGGCATCTGCGGAAAAAAGCTGGGTCATGGCTGTTCCTCGGGTGCTTGGTGTGGACCGGCTTGCGCCGGATTATATCGGCGCGGCAGGTCGGACACTACGCCACATCACGATCGCGGCGAGGAGACCGCCCACGGCGCCGTACAGGTGGGCATCGACGATAACGGCGCCGCCCGAGGCGCCCACGGACCCCGGCAAAGGTCCGGCGAACTGCTCCCAGGCAAGCTTGCCGCCGACGAGCAGGGCCAGCACGATGCTCTCCGTTTCCCCGCGCCGCACCCCGACGACAAGCCCGGCCGCCAGCAGGCCATGCAACATTCCCGACAGGCCGACGTACCAGGCCAGCTCCGGGTTGATCCACCAGAAGCCGGCCCCGATGGTGGCGATACTGATCAAGCTCACGACCAGCCAGCCCAGCCAGTGCCACGTCCGGCCGACGATCCACGCGATCAGCGCCAGGCCCGCGATATTCAGGAGCAGGTGTTGCCAGCCAAGGTGCACGAAGTGCCCGCTGACAATACGCCACCATTCACCGCCGGAGAGGGCGTCGCGATCCCACGCCAAGGCTGCGTCTAGACCGGCCGCCTGCAGGCCGACCGCGACGACCGCGACGAGCCCTGCAGCGAGCCACGCGTTGCGCTCGTCCTGCCGGCTATTGGCTTGGTGTAACCCCATGTTTGGTATACTCGCGTTTAACTCTCTATACAGTCAATTTCGCGGTCCGGCGTTCGACGGGCCGCCGGAGCATCACGCAGTGAAAGAATATCGTTGCTCGTCCGCCCGAGGCTCACGCCAGGCGGGTTTTACGCTGATCGAGATCATGGTCGTCGTGATCATCATCGGCATACTCGCCGCTATCGTGGCGCCCAATGTCATCGGCCGCGTGGACGATGCGCAAATCACGAAGGCGAAGGCCGAGATCCGCAATCTCGAGAGCGCGCTGAAATTCTATCGCCTCGACAATTTCCAGTACCCGACCTCGGAACAGGGCCTGGAGGCGCTCGTCACCAAGCCTACTGACCCGACGATCAGGAACTGGAAGCCAGGCGGCTATATCGATCGCCTGCCCAGGGATCCGTGGGGCAACGAGTACCAGTATCTCAACCCGGGCAACAACGGCGAGATCGATATCTATACGCTCGGGCGTGACGGCCGCCCCGGCGGCGAAGGACTCGACGCGGACTTCGGTAACTGGAATATCGACTGAGCCACCGCCTGCCCCATGCGCTTGCGGCACAGACAACCCGGCTTCACACTGATCGAACTGCTGGTGGTCATCGTGATCATCGGCACAATCGTGTCGATCGCCCTGTTGTCGATCGGCGTGAGCGGCGATGACGAGGATGTCGACCGGGAGCGGCGGCGTTTCGCAAGCCTCATGGAGACGGTGCGGGACGAGGCCATGCTCCAGGGGCGCGAGTTCGGCGTCGAAGTCATGGAGTCGTCCTACCGCTTCGTCGAGTTCGACCCCCTGACGCGCCAGTGGGCGGAGCCGCCGTTCGACGAGCTGTACGAACTCCGCGAGCTGCCCGATGATATCGAGCTGGAACTTTTCATCGACGAGAAGCGCATCGAGCTGCGGCGCGAGCCGAAGGACCTTGATGATTCCGACAGGAAGATGTCGACGACGGTCCAGACCTTCGAACCGCACCTGTTCGTCTTCGCCAGCGGCGAAGGGACGGTTTTCGAAATACACTTCTGGCGCCGGCAGACCGACTATCGCGCAATCCTGCGCGGCGATGTGCTCGGCAACCTCGAGCTCGGAGCGGCCGATGAGACCTGAGCGCGGCTTCACGCTCGTCGAAGTCATGGTCGCGCTCGCCATCGTGGCGCTGGCCCTGACGGCGATGGCGGCATCGATGAACACGATGATCGACAACGCGAGCACGATGCGGGAGAGGACCTACGCGAGCTGGATCGCCCAGAACAAGATCGCCGAAATGCGGCTGGCGGGCGTATTGCCGGAGGTGGGCACGAACAGCGGTGAACTCGAATACGGTGGCACGGAGTGGTCGTGGCGTTCGGTCATTTCGGAAACCGGCGTCGACTCGTTCATGCGCATCGATGTCAGCGTATCGCTCCTCGACAGTGACTACGAGATCCGCAGCGTGACGGGATTCGTCGGTCTGCCGCCGGGCCGAAACGTCACCAATTCCGTGTGGCAACCGCCGCGAGGCGGCGGCCGTGACGACGGGGCGACGGAATGAGACGCCAGTCGGCATTCACGCTGATCGAGGTCCTCGTTGCGCTGGCCATTTTCGGGGTCATGAGCGCACTTGCCTACATGACCCTCGCGCAGACCCTCAATAACGCCGAAATGCTCGGCGAACGCATGGATCGTTTGCAGGCGATACAGCGCACGATGACCCATCTTTCGACCGAGCTGCTGCAGGCGACGCCGCGCCCGATACGCGCGGACCTCGGTCAATACGAGCCCGCGCTGAGATCCAGTTTCGGTGGCGATTTCGCGCTCGAGCTCACGCACAACGGCTGGCCGAATTCGGCCGGCGTGCCGCGCAGTACGCAGCAACGCACAGCGTACCGGATAGAGAACGACGAACTCGTTCGTTACCACTGGAATGTCCTCGACCGCACGGCCAACAGCGTGCCCGTGGCAACCGTCCTGCTCGATGAACTCGACAGCCTGACCTTCCGATTCCTGCAGTTCAACGACGAGTGGGTGGACCAATGGCCGCCGATCGCTGCCGGCGCGGCGTCCAATTCCCACGTGCTGCCGCGCGCCGTCGAGATTACGCTCGTCCTGCCCGACGAGGGCGAACTCACGCGCGTCGTGGAGATGCTGCAATGATCCGCCGCCGCGGTGTCGCCCTGATAACGGCCCTGCTGGTGACGGCGCTGGCGGGCTCCGTGGCGACCAACATGGCGTGGGACAACGCGCTCGACTGGCGGCGCACGATGGTCATGCTGTATCGCGATCAGGCTATCCAGGTGGCGGTCGGTTCGGAGGGCTGGGTCCAGACGATCCTGCGCGACGATCTCGCGAGCTCGCCGAACGACCACCTCGAGGAAATCTGGGCGACGGAAATCCCGGCGCTGCCCATCGATTCGCCGTCGGTCCAGGGCCAGATCTGGGGCGAAATCGAGGATCTCCAGGGACGCTTCAATGTCAACAACCTCGTATCCGGCGACGAAGTGAATGAACCCGCACTGCGCCAGTTCGAGCGCCTGCTCGCTATCCTCGAACTCGACCCCTCACTCGCGGATGCGGTCGTCGACTGGCTCGACAGCGAGCAGCAGGAACGCATTCCGTCCGGTGCCGAGGACCCCTTGTATTCCGCCCTTACCCCGGCCTATCGCACCGGCGACCGGCCATTGCTCAATATTACCGAGCTCGCGGCCGTGGCCGGGATGGACCGCGCGAGCTTCGAAATCCTGCAACCGCACATCACCGCCCTGCCCGGCTACCAGCCCATCAACGTCAACACGGCGGGCATCCCGGTGCTGCAGTCGCTCAACGACAACCTCACCGAGGCGGACGCAGAGGCGATCATGGGCATGCGAGAAGGCGGCGGGATTCCGGACGTGACCGATGCGCTGAGCGCAATCGTCGATCCGGAGTTGTTGCAGGGCGGTATCGGCGACACAAGCAGCTTTTTTCAATTGAAGGCGGTCGTGCAGATTGATACCGTTCGCGTGAGTCTTTTCACCGTCATGTACCGCGATACGCAAGGCAACGTTACTCCGGTACTGCGCAGTCTGGGAACCATCTGACATGGCCGAACTGTTCGTGTTACGCCTGGGGCGCCGGCCCGACCGGCAGGTCGGGTGGCTCGTCGCCGATGACGACGGCACGCGGCGTGGCCCGCCGGCAGCCGGAACGCTCGAAGAAGCTGCTGCAGGCGTACAGGGCCGGCCGGTCATCGTTCTCGCGCCCGCGACGGAATCGCTGACCATGTCGGTCGACCTGCCGATTCGCAGCGGCCCGCGGCTGCTGGCCGCCCTGCCCTATGCGCTCGAGGAGCAGGTGGCGACCAACGTCGAGTCGATGCATTTCGCCGCCGGCGACAAGCGGGAGTCCGGGCGGCGGCCGGTCGCCGCAATCGCGCGCGCCACGCTCGATGAATGGCTCGAGTTGCTCGATGAGGTCGGCATCCAGCCATGGAAAGTCGTCCCCGAGAACTACGGGCTGGCGCGCATACCCGGAACGATGAGCGTCCTGATCGAAGACGATTGCGTCATGTTCAACGATGGCGAGGACCTCGAGTTCTCGCTCGACGGCGCCAAGCCCAGCGATGCGCTGGTTGCCTCGGGGCACCTCGAGGAGCACAGCGACGATGCGCCGCCCGAGCAATCGGGCCACCTGGTCGTTTATTGCAGCGCGGCCGACGAGGAGCGGCTTTCGCACGACTGGATCGCACTGCGCCACGAATTGCACAGCGTCGATATCAACCTGCTGCCCGACGGCGCTCTGCCGCGCCTGGCCGTCACCGTCGCCAGCGGTGCAGGAGTCAACCTCCTGCAGGGTCGCTACGGTCCGAAGGCCGACTACGGATCCTGGCTGCGCCCGTGGCGTCGTGCCGCCATCCTGCTCGTGACGCTCGTCATCGCCGGATTCGGGGCCAAAGGGGCCGACTACTGGCGTCTGACCAAGGAAGAAGCAGCCCTTAAGGCGCAGTTTGCGAGCGCGTTCCAGGAGATCCGGCCGGGCAGCAGCGGCGACATCCTCGATCCCGTCGCCGCCGTCAATTCCATCAAGCGCAGCTTCGGTACGTCGACGGCGACGCCCGTCTTCCTCGCCTCGCTGGGCGAGCTGGCGGCTGCGGTAACGAGCAACGAGTCCGTCGATGTCGAAGCGGTCAGCTATCGCGCCGGCGTCATTGATGTGCGGATCACGTCGCCCGACGTCGAAACGGTCGGCAACATCCAGAAAGCCGTGAGCGCATCTGGCCAGTTCACGGCCAGCATCCAGTCCTCGGACCGCGTGGGTGATCGCATCAACAGCCGCATCCAGATTCGCGAGGCGGGCTCATGAAGGACTGGTTCGAAAACCTCGAATCCCGCGAGCAGGTATTCGTCGTGAGCGGCGCTGTCGTCGTCGTCGTTGCGTTGATCTACGCGCTGCTGTGGATGCCGCTCGACAAGAGCCACGGACAGGTGCAGCAGAGCGTGGCCGACTGGGAGCGCTCGCTTGCCGAACTCGGTCCGCTGCGGGCGCTCGCTGCGAACGCGGGTCGCCAGGCGACGACGCGCAGCCCGGTCGACACCGGCCAGGCGCCCATCATCATCGTCGACCAGACCCTGCGCAGTCGCGGCCTCGAACAATACCGTCGCCGCAGCCAGCCCACGACGAGCAACGGCATTCGCGTCGAGCTCGAAAGCGTACCCTTCGACGAGCTGGTGCTGTGGCTCGGTGATCTCAGCGAGCAGTTCGGTCTGCACGTACAGGCCGGCAGCCTCACGGCCATCGCGCAGGCCGGCCCGGGACGCGTCAATGCCTCGGTGACGCTGGAGCGTTCTCTTTGATCCAGCGTCGACGTGGACTCCTTCTTGTCGCAGTGCTGACGACGGTCATCGCGCTCGTCGTGACCTTTCCTGCGCGTATTGCCTACCACTGGGCGTCCTCTCCCCTGCTCGCAATGAGCGGCATCTCCGGGACCGTGTGGTCGGGCGAGGCACGCGAGTTCTCGACCAACGGCATCTACCTTCGCGACCTCGAGTGGCGCGCCAAGCCGCTCAAACTGTTGTCAGGGAACATCGCCTACACGATTTCCGGATCGCCGGTTTCCGGTTTTTTCCAAAGTGACATCGCCATTGGCCTCGACGGCACGACCACGCTGACCAACCTGAACGCAGCCCTGCCGCTGCAGATGATGGAAGCGGCGGCCAAGGTGCCCGGACTCCGCGGACAGGCCAGCCTGCAGTTTGAACGAGTGCGCCTCGAGAAAGGGCGCGCGGCGGCCATGGATGGCATGGTCACGATCGCCGACCTCGTCGTGCCCATCGTATACCGCGGTTCGCTCGGCGGTTACAAAGCCGAGTTCTTTACCCAGAACAACGGTGTCATGGCAAGTGTCGAAGATACCGACGGCGTGGTCGATCTGGCGGGCAGCCTGCACATCAAGCCCGACGCCACCTATGCCTTCCTGGGCCAGGTCGTGGCCAAATCGAACACACCGGATGCCGTGCGCCAGCAAATGCGGTTCCTGGGCCCGGCCAACGAACGCGGTCAGCAGGAAATCCGCCTCGAAGGCGCTTACTGAATCTCGACGAATTCTCGCAGCAACGGGAAGTACAGCGCGCAGCGTGGCTGCACGCCCGCCCATGCCGCGTAGATCGCCGCGTACTTTTGCAGCTGCGGCGAGTACCGTTCGATTTCCGCGTCGAGGAACCCGCGCAGGTTGCCGCCCTCGTGCGTGCTCGTCTTGTAATCCACGATCCAGTGTGTGCCGTCGTCCGCAATGCGCACGCGATCGAGCACGACGGATTCGACCTCGCCCTCATAGACGCCCGTGAGACCGAGTTCGGCGTGCCCGCCCTCCCGCAACAGCCAACGACCTGTCTCGTCGCCGAGGATACCGTCCAGCGCGTCGTTGACGCGCGTGACGATCCCTGCCTGCATTGCATCGCTGACACCCGCTTCACGAAGCCAGCGGCGGGTTACAGGGTCCCGCGTCGACGCGTCGCCGTCACCGCCGACGACACGACCCTCCGTCAACGCCTGCAACCAGCGGTGCACGACGGTGCCCGCGATGCGCGCTTCGGTGCCGACCCAGTAAAACTCGACCTGCTCCGCGTCGAGCTGACCCTCGGCCGCCGAGAATGCCGGGCCGGGCAACGGCGAGACTGAAGGCGCTTTCCAGGGCGCCGCGAATTGCCGTAGCCGAGGTTCCACAAGGCCTTCTTCCGCATCCCCCTCAGCGACCGCCGCCCCGTCGAAGGCTGCCGCGAACGTCTCTTCGACGGCCGGCCAGAGCATGCGCAACAGGCTGTGCCTGGCGGGGGGCTTGTACGCGTCGGCCGTGGCCGGCGTGTGGCCGAGCAGGTGCAGCGTCTTGCGCGCCCGGGTACACGCCACGTACAGCAGCCGCGCCTGCTCGTGGCGATCCTTGGCGTTCTCCGACTGTTCAATGAAGCGGTGCACGGGATCCCGTTCCACGTCCGCGCGCGGCCCAACCGGGCTGATGACCTTGCGCTCGTTGCCGTGCTCGTCGGGCAGGTCCGTCCAGGACAGCACGCTGCGCCGGCCGCTGCCGGGCAGCCGTCCAAGGCCATACAGCAGCACATGGTCGAACTCGAGTCCCTTGGCCTTGTGCATGGTCATGACGTGGAGACGCGCCACGCCGCTCGTCGACACGCGTTCGAGGTCGAGCAGGGCTTCGAGCGTGGCGACGTCGTCGAGCGAACCGTGCCGCTCGTGTTTTGCCAGAACGTCGAAGAACCGGTACACATTGTCGATCGCAAAGCGGTCGGCCAGGATCGCCGGGCCGCCGAGTCCCAGCCAGCAGTCCTCCACGAGATCCCGCAACGTCAGGGAGGGTCGCGGCGCCGTTAGCATTTCGAGGACGGGTTTCGCCGCGACAAGCATTGCGCGGCCCTGCGGCGACAGCAGCGCCAGGCGATCGTCGTCGCGCAACAGCTCCGGCACCGTTGCGTAGCGCTCACCGGCGACCAGCGCGTGCAGGTCGCTCCAGCAGAGCCCGATCCACGGCGCCCGCAGGAGCCCCAGCCACGCGATTCGATCCGCGGGGTGCACGGCCGCCCGCGTCAGCGCGAGCACTTCGATGATTTCGGGCAAGTCCGTGAGTTTGTCGATCTCGATCGCGCGGTAGTCGATCCCGACGGCCCGCAAACACGTGAGCAACTCGGGCAGCTGGTTGCGCCCGCGCACGAGCACGGCCATGTGATCGTCCGGGTGTTCGTCGAGCGTATCGCGAATGACATCGCAGCCAAGGCGCGCTTCGAAGTCCCGGTCGTTGCCGAACACGGGATGCACGTGGACCTCCCCGACACCTGCCAGCTGCGGAACCGCGACAGCCTCGGAATACGACACCGAGCCGCTCGCCGGATCGTCCTCCTCGGCGAGGATGTCGGGAAATACCGCGTTGAACCAGTCGACGAGACCCTCGCCCGAGCGGAAATTGCGGCGCAACACGAGGGGTTCCAGCGGGACGCCGCCGACGCCGATGCGGCGCGCGAGAAGGAACTGCCCGACTTCGGCATTGCGGAAGCGATAGATCGATTGCATCGGGTCGCCCACGCAGTAGAGCGTGCGACCGTCGCCCGGGGTCCAGCCACCGGTCAGCGCTTCGAGCATGCGGTACTGCGCGCTGGACGTGTCCTGCATTTCGTCGACGAGCAGGTGACGGACCTGGTAGTCGAGCAGCAGGGCCACGTCTCCCGGTTCGTCGGCCGAGCCGAGCGCGACGGCCGCAGTGCGTGCGATGTCCACGTGGTCGACAACCCCGTGCTCGGCGAACAGCCGCTGCAATTCGATGCCGGCCAGCGGCAACAGGCGAAACAGGGCCAGCAGGACGGTCCATTGCTCGTCGCTGTAACGGACCGGGGGCAGGTGCCGCGTATCGTGCAGCGCCTCCGCAAGTTGCTCGTGGTCCGACAACTCCTCGAGCAGCGCCTTGATGGCCTCTTTCGGCCCCTTTTCTCCCGGAGGAAAACCGAGTCGCTTGTCGACCTGTTTGCGAAAGCCCCCGGCCTGCGTGAGCAACAGCTCGGCGACAGCGGCCCATTGCCCTGCGCACTGCGGCTCGGCCGGCGGCAGGTCGGTGAGCCCGGCCAGGGTACAGATCGGGCTGTCGGGATTCTCCCCGCGTGCCAGGTTTCCCGCGGCGTAGTCGAAGAGCACCAGGAGTTCGTCGCGGAGCGTTGCCGCGAGCAGCCTCCGGACGAGCGCCAGGCGCTCGCGCACGGCCGCGTCGAGATTCGCCTCGAGTGCCGCGCGCATCCTGTCGGCCTCTTCCGATGTCAGTTCGCCGCTGCCGGTGATCGGCAACCATTGGTCGCGCGTCCCGAGCATGCGCGCGAGGTAATCGACGTACACGGACGTGTTGTTGTCGAGATGGGCCAGGACCTCGGTGGCGGCTTCGCTGAAAGACCCGGCGTCCGCCAGGTAGTCGAGCGTCGCGATAGCCGCGGCGCGGTGCAAAGCGATCAACTCGGCATCGACGACGACGCGAACGCCGCTGGCGCTTGCCGGGGCGCTGATGGGACGGGACCGCGCTATCGCGGCGTTCAGCGAATCCAGGGTCTGGATGCGCATCCGGGATGGATTGTCCAGCAAGTCCCAGCCCCGTTCCGCATCCTTGTCCAGCGCGGCTGCAGCCAGCGCCGCGGTGCGCTGCTCGTGCGCCTGGGTCGGCCGCTCTCCCCGGCCCGCGCCACGCAATGCGGCGACGATGCGGTGTTGCATCTCGGCGGCAGCCTTGCGCGTGAACGTGATGGCGATGATCTCTTCGGGCTCATCCACGATGGCCAGCAGGCGCAAGTACCGCTGGATCAGGAGTTCGGTTTTGCCCGATCCCGCCGGCGCCTGCACGATGAACGAGCGCGTGACGTCGAGCGCGTCGTCGCGCGCTGCGATGTCGCTCGCCAGGAAGCGGTCGTCACCCGTCATTCCGGCGCTCCGTAAATCGGGTCAGCAGGTTGAGCGGGCGTGCGTCGTCGGCCGACTGGCGCAGGTCGATACGCACGTCACCCCTCGACAAGTCAACGCAGGCGCCACGAACCCGGTCCGACCAGGCCGCAAGCACTTCCGGCCAGTTCTCGGTATTCCGGGCGCCGGCGCCGTGGAACACGACCGAGCGAGAGTCGACATTGGCCAGCATGAGTTCAGCAACGGGTTCGTCGATTGCGCAGGCGTACGCGACCAGCTGGTATTCCTTCGGTTCGCCGTCCCGCGTGAGAAAGGTTTTTTCGGCGCCTGTCTTGTAGTCGATGATTGCGATACTGCCGTCGGACAGGCGGTCGATGCGGTCAATACGTAACTCGAGACGGACGCCCGCCTCCTCGAACTCCACCTTGTGTTCGACCCTGTCGACGGCGAATGCCTCGCGAGCGACGTCGACGCGCAGGAACGTCTGCAACAGGCCCCGCACGCGCTCACGCTCCATGGCCAGCAAACGCAGCAACGCGTCGTCGGCGTTTCGCTCGTGGCGGGCAAAGGCGAAGTCCAGGGCGTCCGCAATTCGCCGGTCGATGTCGGCCCAGCCTGCGATCTCCTCGCGCGACGGCTTGTCGAGATAGAGCCTGTAGAGCGCGTCGTGCACGAGGTTGCCGCGCAGCAGCGCGGGCAGGCCGCTGGCTTGCTCGTCGAGGGCGCGCGCCGCGAGTCGGCCACCGATAAATGCCGCGGCGGGCTCGGTCAGCTGCGCCTGGATCGTACCGGCGCCGCCGACCAGGCGTTCGTCGCTATCGATTGCCGGTGGCTGGTCGTCGACTGTCGTGAAGCCGTCGCGGGCGACGAGTCGAGCCGCATGCCATCCGGGGTCCCCAGGCGTCTTCTCCGCGATGGCGCCGACTTCGGCGAGCAGTTCGCTCGGCCCCTGCTCCGCATCCTCGAGCACGCGCGGATAGCTACACACCACCGCGGGGGCCGCGGCACACAGGCGCCCGAGCATGCGTCGGGCGTGTTCCAGCGTCTCGGTGGGCGTCGCGTCGGGCATGCCGTGCTGTTCCTGCAGCCGTCGAGAGACGAGCGCGGACGCGCTGCCGCGCGGTGGCCAGCCCGTCGCCGTCATCCCCGTGAGCCACAGGGCGTCGAATTCGAGTCCGCTCGCCTCGAGCGGCCCGAGCAAATGCGCCTGCGTCATTTCGGCTTCGGGCTGGAATACGCCGTCGGCAGCCATGCTCTCGAGCTGGTTGAGCGCCGTCTCCAGCGACATCCTCCCGCTCACGAGATCCATGCGCGCCAGGTCGTTGAGCTGGTCCCGCCAGCGATTCAGCAACTGGAAATCCGCGCTGGCGAGGGACCCGGGTCCCGGCCACCCGGCGGCAGCGAGTATCGCATCAATGCGGATTGCCCACTCCGCCGGCGATGCGCTAACGGGCAGCTCGCGTTTCAGCTTGGTCAGGCCGCTAACGCGCTGGAGCCAGTCCGTTGCCTCCTCCTCCTTACCCTGCAATGCCGACGTGAGCATCGCCGGCGACCAGTTCCTGTCCGGGAGCGCCCGCAGCCTCAGCTCCAGGCGCGCACGCCCGGCCGCGCCGCCGGCACCGATCAGCGGGCTGCGCAGCAGGTGGCCGACATCGGCGGCCCGCAGGTCGCGAACGATCCAGCGCAGCCACAGCAATCCGACGGACACGAGCGCGTAGTTCGCAAGCCGGCGCCCGTATGAGACATTCAGGGCTTCGGCGGGAACCTCTTCAGACAAGCGGTATCCGGGCACAAAGCCCTCGCGCACGAGGCCTGCCGTGCGCTGCGCGTCACGTTCGAGCCCCGGGACCACGATACCGATGCGCGAGCCCGGGTCGGCTTCCAGACGCCGGCGCGCCCAGGCGCCGGCGGCGCGCAGTTCCGCCTCGGGCGTTTCGAATGCCAGCAGGCGCGGTGCCGTGATCTCTCCGGGAGCGTCGTCCCTGACGTTGCAACCGGCCTCGGCCAGCTGCTTTTTCAACCGTATTACGGCGGGCCTGTCGCGGTCGAATCCTGCGAACGTGAATCGCCCGGAAGGATGGACCCGGCCGTCCCGGATACGTGCGCTGAGCAGCGCCGCGAGGCCCGCCTCGTCCACCCAACCTTCGCGTTCCAGCAGTCCGATGTAGCGCCCCGCGGCAGACGCGAACGCGCGTTGATCGCGTCCCTGTACCGTCCGCGCGACTTCGCGGATGCCGACGTTCCAATCGGCGAGTCGCTGGTAGCTGTCGCGCGCGAGGCGCACGATATGGCCGGCCCCTGCGACGCCATCGTCGAGTTCCTTCCTCAGGCAGCGCTCCCAGAGCAGCGTACTCTGGTAGTGATTGATGCGCGTCGGCAGCTGCTCCTGGGCGCCATCGTCCTCGAGCATGGCATCCAGCCAGTCAGGCCAGGCGTGTATCCCCGGCGTCTCCCATGCGGCCGTGCCTGCCGCAACCTGCTGTGCCGCAAATGCCTGCTGCAATGCGCGCGCGAGACGCCGGTTCGCCGTGACGACCGTACCGCGCTCCTGCAGCGCTTCCGGCAGCCAGTCGTACATCGTCAGGCGTGTTGCTCCAGGCAGGTCTCGATGCGATCGAACACGACGTCCAGCGCATCCGTATCGGGCAGGGTCGTGACGCGGAAGTGGTCCGTGTAGACGGTGTTGAAGCTGCTGCCCGGAGCGACCAGGACGTGGTACTTCTCGAGCAGTTCGAGCGCAAAGGCCTGGTCATCGAGCTTGCCTTCGAAGCGAGGATCGAGGCGCACGAACGCGTACATGGCGCCCATCGGTGCCTGCACGCTCAGGTAGTCGCTCGCCGCCACCCTGTCAATGATGGCCTGGCGCGACTGGTACAGGCGCCCGCCCGGGCGCACGAGATCGCCGATGCTCTGGAAGCCCCCGAGAGCGGTTTGCACCGCCCACTGGCCCGGCACATTACTGCACAGCCGCAGGGCAGCCAGGAGCTCCATGGCATGGATATACTCCGACGCGCGATCGAGGTCGCCACTGAAGACGCACCAGCCCACCCTGTAGCCGCAGGCCCGGTAGACTTTCGACAGGCCCGAGAAACCCAGGCAGACAGCGTCGTCGACGAGTGTGGCCATGGGCACGAATTCGGCGTCGTCGTAGACCATCTGGTCATAGATCTCGTCGGCCATGACGACGAGGTTGTGGCGCTTTGCGAGGTCCGCGATGTCTTCGAGCGTCTTGCGGTCATAAACGGCACCGCTCGGATTGTTCGGGTTGATGATGACGATGGCCCGCGTGCGCTCGGTCACGAGATCTTCGATATCGCCGACCTCCGGAATGAAAGCGTTGTCGCGACGGCACCGGTAATGCACGGCCTTGCCGCCATTCAGCACGACAGCGGCGCTCCACAGCGGGTAGTCGGGGCTCGGCACGAGCACCTCGTCACCGGGGTTGAGCAGCGCGCGCAACGACAGATCGATCAGTTCACTCACTCCGTTGCCGATGAACACCTCGTCCGCGCTCACGCCGAAGACTCCACGGCTCTGTTGTTGCATGACGACCGCTTCGCGGGCAGGAAAAATACCCTTCTGGTGACAATACGGCTCCGCCTGGCCGAGGTTCTCGATCATTGCCAGCCGCATCGTCTCGGGCGTGCGGAACCCGAACAGTCCCGGGTTGCCGATGTTCAGCGAGATGATTTCATAGCCGCGCTTTTCGAGCTCGAAGGCCCGATGCGCAAGCTGTCCCCGAATCTCGTAACGCACGTCGCGCAGCGCATCGCTGGTCTTTATGTGCTGGTCCATTGATTGTCGTCCGTTGGTCTTGCTGATCAGATTGCAGCCTCGTTCCTGAGCGCTTCTATAGCCTCGTCAGAGTACCCTAACCACTCGCGCAGCACCTCACCGGTATGTTCACCCAGCAGCGGCGGCGCACGTTCGTAAACGGCGGGTGTTGCGCCGAAATCGACGGGGTTGGACACTAACGGAACGTCGTCACCAGCGCCATTACGGATAGACCGTACGAGCCTGCGTTCCCGGGCGAAGTCATTGCCCAGGACCTCGGCGATATCATTGATCGGCCCCGCCGGTACACGGTGGTGGGACAACTGTTCGAGCCAGTGCGCCGTCGTCTCCTGGCGCAGGCGCTCGCCGATGATCGCCACGAGCTCGTCCCGGTTTTCGATGCGCGCCGCATTGGCCGCAAACCGCTCGTCGTTTGCGAGTTCGGGGCGCCCTATACAGGCCATGCATTCCGCAAACTGGCGGTTGTTGCCGACGGCGAGCATCAGGTTGCCGTCGCGGGTCTCGAACGCCTGGTAGGGCACGAGATTGGGGTGCGCCGTACCCATGCGGCCCGGAGCCACGCCGCCGAGCAGGAAATTCAGATTCTGGTTGGCAAGCCACGCAACCTGGCTGTCGTACAGCGGTACATCGATTCGCTGGCCTTTACCCGAGCGCTCCCGCGCGTGCAGCGCCGCCAGAATGGCGTTGGCCGCGTACATGCCGGCCATGATGTCCGCAATGGCGACGCCGACTTTCTGAGGCCCGCCATCCCGGGGCCCGGTAATGCTCATGAGGCCCGCGGAACCCTGTATCATCGCGTCGTAACCGGGTTCGTTGGCGCGACTGCCGGACTGCCCGAACGCCGAAATCGAACAGACGATGAGCCGCGGATTGAGCTGCATGAGATCCGCGGGATCGAGATCCAGTCGCCGCATCGTGCCGACCCTGAAGTTCTCGACGAGGACATCCGCCTCCCCGGCCAGCAACCGGATCAGCGCTTTTCCCTCGCCGTGTGCGAGGTCGATCGTGACGGAGCGCTTGTTGCGGTTGGTGGACAGGAAGTACGCCGACTCGGTACCGAGCCACGGGGGCCCCCATTGCCGCGTATCGTCGCCTTCCCCGGGCCGCTCGACCTTGACAACGTCAGCCCCGTAATCGCCGAGCAACTGGGTCGCCCAGGGCCCGGCGAGAATCCGGCTGAGATCGAGGATACGAATTCCCTGCAGTGCTGGCTCCATGGCACGCAAAGCTTACCGAAACCGATGCAATAAAAAACCCGGCCAACCGCGAAGGTTGGCCGGGCGGGTCCGCACGGAGATTGCGGATTGCGTGACCCGGTCGACGCGACTAGTCGCTATCGTCCGGGTCCAGCTCTTTCACGTCGGCGCCCTTTACGTCCTGTGGCGGCGGCGTTTGTTTGATTTCCGGCTCTTTTTTACCGAACCGGATGAGGAGATGCTCCTCATCCTCCGGCGTGAGCTCACGAATCGACGCAATGCGAATCGATTCCCTGTGCATCCGGTCGTCGAACACCAGTTCGTCGAACCCGGCGCAGACCCGACTCGTCGTCGAGTCGAAAGCGATGCCCCAACTGCTGTTCAGGCCCCACGCCCTGCGCTCCAGCTCGAGGTGGTAGGAGCGGCGCGCGGCTTCGATGATCAGGTTGCGCTCATCCAAGACTCTGTATCCTCGGATACTTGGCTCATAGATGCAATCACCGCGAGACCCGGTCTCCCTTTCGCCGCCTTCTGGCGTCCCGGCACATGCCATTAAAGTACATGAAGTTATTAGTGTAACTATTTGTTTAATAACACTTTTCATGATCTAACGCGTTGTTTCGCCGGACGCACATCTTACCGCATCGGCCGACCGTCATGCCAGAGCTTAGACCACTGACGGCGAGTAAGTTTTGGGATATCCGCAATGCGCGGGGCTTTTCAGACTCCGCGGGTCGCGACGGGGCGACGTGGGTCCCGGATCCACTCGCTCCACGAGCCAACGTAGACCCGCGGCTCCCGCAACCCGGCTTCGAGCGCCGATATCACCAGGTGGCAGGCCGTCACCCCGGAACCGCACATCACGCTCCAGTCGGCGTCCTTTCTACCGCCCAGGGATTCCAGGATCCGAGCGCTGCGGTCCGCGAGCGGGCGCCATGTTCCGTCCGCATTGACCAGATCGGAAAAAGGCAGACTGAGCGAGCCGGGAATGTGCCCGGCGACCGGGTCGATCGGCTCATTCTCGCCCCGGAAACGCGCGGCG
Source organism: Woeseiaceae bacterium (assembly GCA_041602775.1). Taxonomy (GTDB): domain Bacteria; phylum Pseudomonadota; class Gammaproteobacteria; order Steroidobacterales; family Woeseiaceae; genus UBA1847. The sequence goes on from JBFIFN010000005.1 coordinate 15,955, forward strand.
TCGCGCGCGTCGACGAGGTTGAGCGCTTCGACGCCACCGCGCGATGACAGCAGATCTTCTGTCGTCACCACGAGCTCGTCGCGAATGCGCGGCTCGTAGTCGACGGGATCGGCTTTCGTCGAGCCAGCCTCGAGGGGCAGCCCCTGCCGTACCCAGGCTGCGTAACCGCCATCGAGCAGGCGAACGCGGTCGTGCCCGAGCCAGCGCAGGACCCACCAGGCGCGCGCCGCGATTCCGCCGTGGCTCTGGTCATAGACGACGATGTCGTGCGACCTCGACAGGCCGAGGTGCCCCAGCGTGCGCGACAGCACCTGCGGGTCCGGCAACGGATGACGGCCGGACGCCGGCGTAACCGGACCTGCGAGATCTTCGTCGAGATCGAGAAAGACGGCGCCGGGCACGTGACCCTGCTCGTAGGCGCGCCGTCCGGCGGCTGCGTCCGCAAGTTCGAAACGGCAGTCGATGACACGCGTCTGCTGCTGTTCGAGCGCCGCCTTGAGTTCATCCGCGACTATGAGAATACGTTTGTCCAACTTGTGTACGTCCGGAAGTCCATACTGGCTATCCGGCCCTTGTACACGGTAGTTCAGTCTTGGACAATACCAGCGCCGCGGGGGCGCTCCCCCGATCCTCCATAGTTTTCGGGAGTCAGAAAGTGGACAAGATCATTGTCGGCCTGAAACGCGTCGTTGACTACAACGTTCGTGTCCAGGTCAAGAGTGACGGCAGCGGTGTCGAAACCGATGGCGTGAAGATGAGTATCAATCCGTTCGACGAGATCGCGCTCGAGGAGGCGCTGCGTATCAAGGAGGCCGGCAATGCCTCCGAGGTCATTGCGGTGTCGATCGGTGGTAGCGATGCCCAGCAGCAGCTTCGCACCGGTCTTGCCATGGGTGCAGACCGGGCCATCCTCGTCAAGGTTGACGGCGACATCGATCCGCTCAGCGTCGCGCGCATATTCAAGGCGCTGGCCGAAAAGGAAGGCGCCGAACTCGTCATGCTCGGCAAACAGGCGATCGACGACGACAGCACGCAGGTGCCGCAGATGCTCGCAGCGATCTGGGATCGTCCGCAGGCGACCTTTGCTTCCGGTGTCAGCATTGACGGCAATGTCGCCAAAGTCGTCCGCGAGGTGGACGCGGGCCTGGAAACGGTCGAGGTAGATCTGCCGGCCGTCATCTCGGTCGACCTGCGGCTCAACGAGCCTCGCTACGTCAAGTTGCCCGACATCATGAAGGCCAAGAAGAAGCCGCTGGACGAAATCGCCCTGGCCGATCTCTCGGTCGAGGCTGGCCCCACGATAAAGGAACTTGCATTTGCGCCGCCCGACGGCCGGCAGCGCGGCATCAAGGTTGACGACGTAGCCGGACTCGTCTCGGCACTCAAGGAAAAGGGGCTCGTGTAATGGCTAAAGTACTCATCATCGCCGAACACGACGGTTCGGCCCTCAACCCCGCAACGGCCAAATGCGTCAGCTGCGCTGCAGCCATCGATGGCGCCGAGATCGACGTGCTCGTCCTCGCGGCGTCCGCTGGCGAGATCGCGGCGCAGGCGGCGGCAATCGACGGCGTCAGCCGCGTGCTCACGGCGGAGCGGCCCGAAAACGAGCATGCGCTGGCCGCGGTGCAGGCGCCGCAGGTGGCTGCCCTTGCAGGCGACTACACGCACGTGATCGGTCCCTCGACGACGTTTGGCAGGGACTTGATGCCCCGCGTCGCGGCACTGTGCGGCGTCAACCAGGTGACCGACATCATGGCCGTCGAAGGCAGCCATACGTTCAAGCGCCCCATATACGCCGGCAACGCTATCGTGACGGTCGAAGCGCCGGGGGATGCCCTGCTGGTGGCTACGGCCCGCGTGGCTTCGTGGCCGGCGGCAGCCGCCGGCAACAGCGCGCCGATCGAGGCGGCCGCCGCGGACGCGGATCTCCCGACGCACACGCGCTACGTGGGGATCGAGTCTGCGGCATCGGATCGCCCGGACCTGCAGACGGCATCGAGAGTCGTGGCCGGCGGTCGCGCACTCGGCAGCGAGGAGCAGTTCCAGCTCGTTTACCAGCTGGCCGATGTGCTCGGTGCGGCCGTAGGCGCGTCCCGCGCCGCGGTTGACGCCGGCTATTGCCCCAACGAGCTCCAGGTCGGCCAGACGGGCAAGATCATTGCGCCGGAGCTGTACATCGCCATCGGAATTTCCGGCGCTATCCAGCACATGACGGGCATCAAGGACGCCGGAACGATCGTTGCGATCAACAAGGACGAAGAGGCACCGATTTTCGAGGTCGCGGACGTTGGCCTGGTGGCCGACCTGTTTGCGGTCATGCCGGAATTGACGGCGGCCCTGTCGAACTGAGTTAACGCGCGCTTGCAGGGTGCTCGCCGAGCGCCCTGTCGCCGCAGCGGGCTACAGCGCCGAGAGTATGGTCTCGGCCTTGCTGACCTCGAACTTGGCGGGCTCCTCGACCGCGAGATGCGTAACAGTGCCGTCATCGACGATCGTGGCAAAGCGCTGCCCGCGGATGCCCATCCCGAAACCCCGGCCGTCCAGTTCGAGTCCCAGCGCTTTGACGTAGTCGCCATTGCCGTCCGCGAGCATCAGGACCTTTTCGCCAACGCCCTGCTCCCGGCCCCAGGCACTCATGACAAAGACGTCATTGACCGCCATGCAGGCAATGGTATCCACGCCTTTTGCGAAGATCTCGTCCGCGTGCCGGACGAAGCCCGGGAGGTGGCTCATCGAGCAGGTGGGCGTGAACGCCCCGGGCACGGAGATCAGGACCACCTTTTTGCCGTTGAACAGCTCGTCGGTGTCGATCTGGCCCGGATTGCCGTCTCGCATCGTGTCGAAACGGCCTTTGGGCATCTTGTCTCCCACAGCAATCGTCATCTGTCTTCTCCAGGAATGAACGTTTCCCCAAGGTCCGGTCAGTAGTCGTTCTCGGCAACGTGGATGACGAGGCCGTCGAGTTCGTCCGTGACTTCGATCTGGCAGGTGAGCCGGCTGTTGTCCTTACGCTCGAATGCCGCATCGAGCATGCTGTCTTCCATGTCGTCCATCGCCGGTATCTTGTCCAGCCAGTCCTCGTCGACATAGCTGTGGCACGTCGCACAGGCGCAGGCGCCACCGCATTCGGCGACGATCCCGTCGATATTATGGTTGATCGCGGCTTCCATGACCGAGTAGCCGCTCTCCACGTCCGTTTCGTGGCGAGTGCCGTCCGGCGTGATGAAAATGATCCTTGGCATTGGTGGTTCCGTTGTTTCAGTCGTAAAAAGGGCGCTGGCCGTTGCCGGCCAACGCCCTGGCAAGTGTACACAGGCTGCTTACTTCATGGCGCTCGCTGCGGACCGCTTCGCCTCCAGGGCTTCGCGCTTCTTGCGGGCAGCCTCTTCGGCCAGCCGGATCTGGCGGTTGCGCTCCAGTTCCGCGTCGATGACCTGGATCCACTGGCTCGCCGTGCGCTGGGAGCGCGGCACCCGGGCGGCTGTCTTGAATGCGTTCTTGGCGTCGTCGTAGCGCCGCAGATTGTACAGGCACATACCGAGCGTGATCTGGATGTTGTCGGGATTTCTCAAGCCGCCCTTCCGCAGCGCGGTGGTGGCCGACGACACGCAGTCGTTGTAGTTGCTCGTGTTGAGGAAGGCATTGGTCAGGCGCGCGTCCAGTTCGCCGTCACCGGCCAGTTCGGCAGCGGCCTTGAGCGCGGGAATCGCCTTGTTGTCTTCCTGGGCGAGAGTCCAGGCCTGTGACAGCAGGCGGTAGTTCTTCTCGTCCCTCGGCACGATACCGGCGTCCATCTTCTCCTGCATCAGGACGGCCGCCTTGTAAGGCACCTCCGCCTGCAGGTAGAGCTGCGCCATGGTGATGAATTCCTGCGGCTTCTCGAGCATCCCCTGCGTGTGCGCTGCATCGTAGGCATAGATGAGTTTCTCGTCCTCGCCGAGCTCCGTGTACGCGCCGGCAAGAGACTTCCAGTAACGGGCCTTGGGCCAGTTCTGCAGCAGGGTTTTCTGGATGTCGCGGACCTTGGTGTAGTTCTCCTGCTGGAAGTAGGCGAAATTGAGGAGATTCCACCAGTCTTCCTTGACCGGCTTGTCGCGCTCCCGGGCCACTTTCATGGCGGTCTCGATCGGGTTGATCATGTCCTTGTATCGATCGAGGTTGTAAAGGATCTGCGCCTTCAGGATGAACTGGTCCGGACCCGGGTTGGTCTCCAGCACAAACCACTTGTCCAGCGTTTGCAACGCCTTCGCGTAGTTCTCGTCCATCGTGTACAGCTGCGCCATGGTCAACGTCGTCTGCTTGGCCATCTGCGGCTCGAGCGTCGGGATGCGCAGCATCTTCTCGTAGGTCGCCGTCGCCTGCTTGATATTGTCCATGTTGTAGTAAACGAAACCGAGGTAGTTCAGGACGTTGGCCTGCTCGTACTCCGTCAGTTTGTCCGGGTTGTACAAGCGATTGAGCATGTCCAGGGCGCCGCGATAGTCCTTGGCGTCCACGGCCTCCTGCGCCTTCTGGATCTTCTCGTACACTTCCTTGCTGACGGCCTGCGCCTGCTTGGTCTTGGTGTCGTCGTCCTTGCTGGCCTCACCGCTCTGCGCCGACGCCGTGCCGAATGCCAGCAGTCCGGCCAGCACTGCGAGGCACAGTCGTAACGATAGTCCGCGAGTCAATAGCTTCATGGCATCATTCCTCGAGCTGGAACGAAATTCGGGTCTTGACGCCCGGCACTTCGACCGGCACGCCGTCCACGACCCTCGGCTTGTACTTGAACTTCAGAACGGCGCGGATGGCCGCCCGTTCGAAAAGGCTGCTCGTCGACTGGATCACGATTGGGTCCTTGACGGTTCCGGTCGTTGTCACGGTAAAACTGAGGTCGACAAAGCCCTCGAGGCCCCGTGACAGCGCGCGTGCCGGGTAAACCGGGGCGACGCGAACGATGGGCAGGTAATCGCCTTCTGCGATATTCATGCCGCCGGGGCCGCCGATATCGCCACCGGCCTGCACATCGGGCGCCGCGATATTGATCGTGGGCGCGTCAGGGTTGATGTTGTCCATCTCCTGGGGCGGCGTTTCGGGTGGTGTCTCCGGGGGCTTGGGCGGCTTCTCGGGGATGACATCCTCGACGTTGAGATTCTCGTTGCGCTTGACGCGCACGAACTCGAGCTTGTGGCGTTCGCGCGGGTCGGTCAGCGCCTGTTTGCCGGTTACGATCAGCAATTGCATGATGAACAGCAGGCTGACCGTAATGATCGAACCGACAACGATCGAAATAATGTAACGACCCATCATGGTCTATAGTCTCCTCAGCGGCCTGGCCGCTTCCTCTGCCTCCCGCCTAAGCTGAGACAGGAATCGTTTTCCGCGGTTCCTATTCGTTGTCCGAGGCAATCGCAACGTTGGTGACGCCAGCTGCCTTGGCGGCCTCCATCACGATAACGAGCGTCTCGTGAGTCGAACCTTCGTCGGCCTGGATAACGATGGACCCTTTAGGATTCTCCGCGTGCAGGCGCTCGATAATGCTGCGCACGCTCCGCGGGTCACGTTCCTTGCGATCGATCCAGATCTCGTCGGCCGGGCTGATCGCGATCAGGATAGCCGCATCATCCTGGGACTCGGCGGTCGTGGTATCCGGTCTCTCAACCTGGATGCCGGCCTCCTTGATGAACGTCGCCGTAACGATGAAGAAAATGAGCATGATGAACACGACGTCGAGCATCGGCGTCAGGTTAATCTCATTCTCTTCCTCTTCTGCGGCGAACGCGCCACGTTTTCTTCGCATGTTTCCGTTCCCTGCGGATGCCGATTATCGGGAATCCGCGATAGAAATGTTGTAAACGCCTGCCTGGCGAGACGCATCCATGACCGTGACGAGCATCTTGTTACTCGACTTGTTATTCGCCTGGATGACCACCGAGCCCTCGGGGTTTTCTGCGTGCAAGCGTTCGATATTGGCCCGCAGCGCGCGCGGGTCAATCAGGCGCCGTTCGATCCAGATCTCGTCGTTGGCATTGATCATCACGAGGATATTGGACTCCTCGGGCGTCGACTCGGTCATCGGCGCGTCTGGCCGGTTGACGTCCAGACCGGCTTCCTTGATGAAGGACGCCGTGACGATGAAAAAGATCAGCATGATAAACACGACGTCGAGCATCGGCGTCAGGTTGATCTCGTTCTCTTCCTCTTCGACATGGATGTCGTCCAAATGGTGTCTCATGGCGACCCTTCCCTAGTGATCCATCGTGAGCGAGTCCTCGAGGAACTCGACTTCGTTTGCAGCGCGGCGGCTCAGCAACGTGATCAGGAGTACGCCCGAAAGCGCCCCGACCATCCCCGCCATCGTCGGCACCGTTGCCTGGGAGACACCGGCCGCCATGGCGCGCACGTTGCCCGATCCCGACACGGCCATGACCTGGAAGACACTGATCATTCCCGTGACGGTGCCGAGAAGGCCGAGCAGCGGGCACAGGGCAACGAGCGTCTGGATCACGCTGATGCCCTTGTTGGTCTCCTCCGAGAATCGCGAAATGAGCAACTCGCGAATCTGCTTGGCATTCCAGGACTGGCGCTCGGGGCGCGACTCCCACTGGTCGTAGATGTCGCGTGACATCTGCTTCATCGTCGTGCGGAAGAAGATCATGCGTTCGATGATGAGCGCCCACATGACGAAAATGGTGACCGCGATGGCCCGGAGAACCGGGCCACCGAGGCTCATGAAGTCACGTATGGCTTCTATCGCATCAGCAAGCCAGAGCATGGCGACTCCTTTCCACTAGTGAGTCCGCTCGGAGTGCTGCGCAACGAGGCCAGCACTCTGCGACTGCAGGATGTTGACGATCTTGCGGCTCTTGCCGCTGACGACCGTGTGCAACAGGACCATCGGAATGGCGACCACGAGGCCGAGAACCGTCGTCATGAGCGCCTGCGAGATACCGCCTGCCATCATCTTCGGGTCGCCTGCACCGTACAGCGTGATGACCTGGAAGGTCTTGATCATGCCCGTCACCGTACCGAGCAGACCCATGAGAGGGGCCACCGCCGCGGTTACCTTGATAAAGAGCAGGCCCTTGGTCAGTGCCGGCATCTCCTTCAGCGCTGCCTCGGAGAGCTTCAGCTCGACGGTCTCGGTATCGGCGCCACGGTTGGACTCGTAAGCGGCAAGTACGCGGCCCAGCGGGTTGTCCGTGCTGGCCGTCTCGCTCTTGAGCTGGGCCTTGACCTTGCGATCCGCGTTGGACAGTGCAAACCAGCGCAGGATTGCGATGATCAAACCGATGATGCCGAGTGCGATGATGCAGTAACCCACGATACCGCCCTGCTCGATTCGATCCCGGATCGTCGGGGATTCGACCAGCAGCGCGAGGATCCCGCCGCGCGTGACGTCCAGGCCGAAGTCGACCGCCTCGCCCGGACCTGCACCGATCATGTCGCCGGTGGTGCCCGTGTAACGGCCCTCCGGCTGGCGCAGCAGTTCGGAAATCGTGCCGTCGTCGTTGAACTCGAGGTATCCGTTCTCGGATATCAGGTTGAACGCGCCAACGCGCACGACCTCGACGTCTTCCTGTTCGCCGTTCGCCTTGGTGACGAGATGGTTGAAACGAACGACCCGGCCGGACTCGACGACTTCCTGCTGCAGCATGGCCCACAGGCGCTCGATTTCCTCGATTTCCGGGATGTTGTTGGCGCCAGCCAGCTTGCTGCCGAGTTCGACGAGAAACTGGCTGCGGTCCGGGTACTGGGCATTCGTCAGCGACGCGGCGAAGCGGCCCTGCGTATCACCGGCAACCTGTTGCAGGACGCCGAGCAGCTCCTTGAGCGCGCCCATGCGCTCGTTCAGGGCCTGGCGGGCCGTGATGATGCGCTGCTGGTTTTCCTCGAACTGGTTTTCCAGCTGCTCGGAACGGTTTTCCTCTCGCGTGCGTTCGGCGCGAGCCTGGTTCAACAGCGACTGCTGCTCGTTCCGCGCCTGGGCAAATGCGGCTTCGCGCTGACGGGCTTCACGCGAATCGCGGGCCTGTCCCTGTTCGATCAGGCGCAGGAGCTCGGCCATCGATGCGGCGCCCTCGTCCCCCGACTGGGCGTTTGCCGTCGTGAACCCGAGGCTCAGCAGCCCGGCGGCGATAATGAGTGTAAAGCGTTTCATTGTTTATGCCTCCGGTGCCGGTATGGGAACGACGATGAGTTCGGGCGCGATCAGCTGGCGCGCCATGCGCAGGCCCTTGCGGACCTCGTTGCGGGCCGAGTTGTCCACTTCCCACTGGCGCGCTTCATTATTCCAGCGGCCCGTAACCTTGGTGTCGTCCGACTGGAAATACAGGCCGATGCGGCCGATGCGCAGCATGTTGAACGAGCGCGTCGCACCGTCGATAGTCAGCGACTCGGTGTAGTACTCGGTGGAATTACCGTAATCGTTTTCGATCTGGTAGGCCTCCATGACCTTGCGGAATTTCTCCGCGACCGTGACGTCTGACCGTTCCATGATTTCCTTGAGGGCGACAACACGCTCGGTGCGCTCTTCCATCAGGAACGGGACATCCAGCGAGATCGACTGCTCGAGACCGTCGATCATGCGCTCCATGAGCGGGAAGATCTGGCGGTTGATGACGTCAACCCGATCCATCGACAGCGAGATGTCCTCGAGCGTGGCGCTCTGTCCCTCAACCTGGGCCTGCATCAGGCGGTTGTAGACCTTGAGGCCGTCGATTTCCTTATTTATAGCCCGGTACTGGTCCTCGAGAGAACGGGTACCTTCGACGATCGTGTTGATCCGCTCCTGCGATTGTTGAGCCAGGTTTAACCGCCGCTGATCAGCTCGCAACACATCATCGACGGTTTGGGCGAAAACGCTGCCGGAAACCATCATTGCCGACACCGCGATCAACGCGGCGGCAAGACGCCGACTGCTGCTTATGCACCGTTTCATGAACGCTCCTTAAGGTCTTTGTTGACTTAAATTGTTGCGGAGAGGGATGCAACGTATCCGTTGAATACATGCACAAATAAAAACGGCAACACGGGAAGTGCTACCCATTGCGCACGCGGCCCTCTCCACCTTCGCCGCGCGGCGAGAAATTTTTCTGCTGGACCTCTTCTTTTCTCTGCTCTTCGGCCTTCCCGGCGATTCCGGATTACCCCCCGCCTGTTCTTGAACTTGTCTGTAAGGTCACCTTGTTCAGTCGGGCAAGAATAACACATGGTTCACGTATGGCCAGTCCTGCGACAGTCCCGCCCGGCGGGCGTTTCGTGCGCTCGTGAGCAGCATTTGGGCGACCCCGAATCCCGTCGCATCGGTGCCACGCGGACCCTGCCCGAGCTCCTGTTGGCTGTCCCCGTTCGCCGCGTTGTCGACGCGCGCGCCGTTCGCCTGGCAGGCATTAATAATGACTATGTTTTAAGTACTTACATGACTTTTTTAACACGATCTCTTTGGTAACACGCGTAACTATGCAGACAATAGTTGACATCATCCAGTCCTTACAACATGATGCGCGGCTATGACGACGCGCCGCGCATCGCTTGCACTCGAGCTGCTTCTTGGGAGGCAGAGCGGGTAGCGCGTATCCGTTAAGAGGACAACGCAGACCCCGCATCCGCCAGGATCGTGGGGTTTTTTTATGAATCTGGATTCACCGACTGGAAGCACTATGAAGATGTACTCTGAAACCGACGTGGACACGTCAATCCTCGCCGACAGCAAGGTCGCGATTCTCGGCTACGGCAGCCAGGGTCGGGCCCACGCTCTGAACCTCAAGGACTCGGGATTCAACGTCGTAGTGGGACTGCGCAAGAGCGGCGCGAGTTGGGCGAAAGCCTCGGCGGACGGTCTGCACGTCGAGGAACCCGGCGACGCGGTCAGGGGTGCATCGATTGTCATGTTCCTGACACCGGACATGGTGCAGAAGGCGCTGTACCAGTCGGTGATCGACGCTATCGACAAAGGCGCCCTGTTGCTCTTCGCGCACGGCTTCGCCATCCATTTCGGCCAGGTCGAGCCGCGCGCCGACCTCGACGTCGCGCTGATCGCGCCGAAGGGACCCGGCGGCCTCGTGCGCCGGCAGTACGAGGAAGGCCACGGCGTGCCCTGCCTCGTGGCGGTTCACCAGGATGCCACCGGCAATGCGCTCGCCAAGGCACTCGCCTACTCGGCCGGCATCGGCGGTGCGCGCGCCGGCGTCATCGAGACCACGTTCGCCGAGGAGACCGAAACCGACCTGTTCGGCGAACAGGCCGTACTGTGCGGCGGCGCAACCGAACTCATCGTGGCCGGATTCGAGACGCTCGTCGAGGCCGGCTACCAGCCCGAGGTCGCTTACTACGAGGTCATGCACGAGCTGAAGCTCATCGTCGACCTGCTGCACGAAGGCGGCCTCGCCAAGATGCACAAGTTCATCAGCGACACGGCGGCATGGGGCGACCTCGTCTCGGGGCCGCGCGTCGTCAACGAGTCGTCGCGCGCCGCGATGAAAGACGTACTGAACGACATCCGGGACGGGACCTTCGCGCGCAACTGGATTGCCGAAAACGAAAACGGCATGCCGGAGTTCAAGGCAAGAATGAAAGCGGATCTCGAGCACCCGATCGAGGACGTGGGACGCAGGCTGCGCGGCCGCATGGACTGGTTGAGCGAATAGAACTGGGAGACACTACGACATGTCAGACAACAGGATACGCATCTTCGACACGACCCTGCGCGACGGGGAACAGGCACCCGGCTGCAGCATGACGCTCAGCGAGAAACTCCGTGTTGCGAAAGCGCTATCCGAACTCCGGGTCGACATCATCGAGGCGGGCTTCCCGGCCGCCTCGCCCGGCGACTTCGAATCCGTCAAGGCCATCGCGGACCGGAATTTTGGTCCGACCATCTGCGGCCTGGCGCGCTGCAATCCTGCCGACATCGAAAAGGTCTATGAAGCGGTCAAGGGCGCCGACAAACATCGAATTCACGTTTTCGTGGCAACCAGCGCCATTCACCGCGAGCACAAGCTCAAGATGGCGAAAGAAGAGATCATCAGGAGCGCCGTCGGGGCTGTGAAGATGGCGCGGGAACTCGTCGATGACGTCGAGTTCTCGCCGGAGGACGCATCGCGCACGGAACTTGCCTATCTCGCCGAGGTCGTTACCGCGGCCATCGAGGCCGGCGCGACGACCGTCAATATCCCGGACACGGTCGGCTACACGGTGCCGGCCGAATTCGACCGCCTGTTCCGCTATCTCAAGGAAAACGTGCCGAACATCGACGACATCGTGCTGTCGGTGCACTGCCACAACGACCTGGGCATGGCCGTTGCGAACAGCCTGGCCGCGGTCAATGCCGGTGCCCGCCAGATCGAGTGTACGATCAACGGAATCGGAGAGCGTGCCGGCAATTGCTCGCTCGAGGAGGCTGTCATGGCCATCAAGACACGCGCCGAGTTCTTCGGCCTGGAAACCGGCATCGACACGACGCGCCTCTACCCGACCTCGCGCCTGGTGTCGAACATCACGGGTATGCACCCGCCGCGCAACAAGGCGATCGTCGGCGAAAACGCGTTTGCCCACGAGGCCGGTATTCATCAGCACGGCATGCTGCAGCACGCTTCGACCTACGAGATCATGCGCCCCGAGGACGTGGGTATTTCGAAGTCGAATCTCGTGCTCGGCAAGCACAGCGGTCGCCACGCGTTTCGCGACCGGCTCCTCGAGCTCGGTTTCGAGCTCGACGAATTCGAAACGAATCGCGCGTTCCAGGAATTCAAGAAGCTGGCCGACAAGAAGAAGGACATTTACGATGGTGACCTCGAGTCGATCGTCATGAATGCCGGCAGTGCGTCGCTGGGACCCTGGACGCTAAAGTCGCTGGAGGTCCAGACGCACACGGACCAGCCGGCCACGGCAGCCATCACCCTGATCAGTGAGGACGGCGCCGAAATCAGCGATTCGGCGCATGGCGATGGCCCCGTCGCAGCGGCGTTCCAGGCGCTCGAGCATGTCACCGGCGTCGAACTGGTATTGCGCAGCTTCGAGCTGCACAGCGCCTCTATCGGTGAGGACGCCCAGGGCGAGGTGACGGTGACGGTGGAGCGCGACGGCCAGAGTTTCCGCGGCCGCGGCGCCAGCGTCGATATCGTCGAGGCCGGCGTGCGCGCCTGCCTCGAGGTCATGAATCGCATACTGCGCCGGGAGGCACGCGGCGTGGCCGGCACCGGCGACGGCGATTCGGCCCGGGCAACGATCTAGTAACGGAACGCCAGACATGCAGACGTCGAGCACCCTGTTCGAAAAGGTATGGGCGGACCACGTCGTCGTGCCCGAGACCGCGGACACGCCCGCCGTTCTGTATATCGACCTGCACATCATTCACGAGGTGACGTCCCCGCAGGCTTTCTCCGTATTGCGCGAAAAAGGCCTGCCGGTGCGGCGTCCCGACCTGACGTTGCCGACGCTCGATCATTCGACACCGACGACGCCGGTGTCGTCGTTCAAGGACCTGCTCGTCGCCGGCGAGGGGGCGGCCAACCAGGTCCGGCAAATGGAGCAGAATTGCCGCGAATTCGGACTCGACCTGCTCGGATACGGCAGCGGCAAACGGGGCATCGTGCACGTGATCGGGCCCGAACTGGGCGCTACCCAGCCGGGCAAGACCATCGTGTGCGGAGACAGCCATTCGAGCACGCACGGCGCATTCGGCGCCCTCGCCTTCGGCATCGGCACGACCGAGGTGGGCCACGTGCTCGCGACGCAGTGCCTTTTACAGCGCAAGCCGAAGACGCTCGCGGTCGACATCGATGGCCGCTTGCCGGACGGCGTATACGCCAAAGACCTGATTCTCGCCATTATCGGCAGGATCGGTGTCGATGGCGGCACAGGCCACGTCATCGAGTACCGTGGCGAGGCGATCAGCGCGCTCGACATGGAAGCGCGCATGACCATCTGTAACATGTCCATCGAGGGCGGCGCCCGGGCCGGGTTGATCGCGCCCGACGACACGACTGTCGACTACCTGCACGGCCGCGAGCGCGCACCGCAGGGCGCGGACTGGGACGCCGCCGTGTCCCGCTGGCAAAAGCTGCGTACGGACGACGGGGCCGCGTTCGACAAGTCGACGTCGATCAATGCGTCGGCTCTCTCGCCGATGGTGACGTTCGGCACCAACCCCGGGATGGTCGTCGCGATCGACGAAGCCGTCCCCACGGGCTCGGATGCGAGCTTTCGCAAGGCGCTCGATTACATGCAGGTCGAGTCGGGTAAACCCATGACGGCAAACGCGGTCGACGTCGTGTTCGTCGGCAGCTGCACCAACGGCCGCCTGTCGGATATCGAGGAAGCGGCACGCGTTCTTGAGGGCCGCAGTGTCGCCAAAGGCGTGCGCATGATGGTGGTGCCGGGGTCGGAACAGGTGAAAGCCGCGGCGGAAGCACGCGGGCTCGATCGCATCATCGCAGCGGCCGGCGCCGAATGGCGTGAAGCCGGCTGCTCGATGTGCATCGGCATGAACGGGGACATCGCGAAACCCGGGCAGCTCAGCGTCAGCACCAGTAACCGGAATTTCGAGGGCCGCCAGGGCGTCGGTGCGCGCACCGTGCTGGCCAGCCCCGCCACGGCCGCGGCGTCGGCTATCGCGGGTCACGTCGCCGATCCGAGGAAGTTCCTGTGAATCCCGTCAGGCACATCGCCGGGCGCAGCGTGGTCCTGCCGACGCGCGACATTGACACGGACCAGATCATTGCGGCCCGCTTTCTGACGACGACGTCGCGCGAGGGTTTGGGTGAGCACCTGTTCCACGACCTGCGCCGCAACAAGGACGGCAGCCGGAACGAGGAATTCGTTCTGAACAGGCCCGATTCCGACAGCTGCACCATACTCGTTGCGGGCAAGAACTTCGGCTGCGGATCGTCCAGGGAGCATGCCCCGTGGGCGTTGCTCGATTACGGCTTCAAGGCCGTCATTTCGTCCGAAATCGCCGATATCTTCCGCAACAATGCGCTGAAGAACGGCCTGGTTGCCATCGTCGTGGACGACGACACGCACGCGTGGCTGCTCGAAAACCCGGGCGCGGCGCTCGGCATCGATGTCGAGAGCGCGACGTTGACCTTGCCCGACGGACGGACAATCGGCTTCGAGCTCGACAAGTTTGCCCGCTACTGTCTCATCGAGGGGCTCGACCAGCTCGGTTTCCTGCAACAGCACATTGATCGCATCGAACGCTTCGAGGAGTCACGGCCGTGGACGCCGTAATTGCGTTGTTGCCGGGCGACGGCATCGGCCCCGAGGTTGTCGCCGGCGCGAAACAGGTTTTGCAGCGCGTCGCAGTGCGCTTCGGTCACCGGTTCGACTTTCGCGAGAGCCTGATCGGTGGCGCCGCAATCGATGCAACCGGCGAACCGCTGCCCGCGCCGACCATCGAAGCCTGCAGGGCCGCCGATGCGGTCTTGCTCGGCGCCGTCGGCGGGCCGCAATGGTCGGACCCGAACGCACCGATCCGGCCCGAACAGGGACTTCTGAAGATACGCGCCGAGCTCGGTGTTTACGCGAACCTCCGGCCGGTAAGGATCTACGAGGAACTGTCCGGCGCGTCGCCGCTCAGGGCCGAGAAACTGAAAGGCGTCGACCTGCTCGTCGTTCGCGAGCTGACGGGCGGCATTTACTTCGGCAAAAAGACGCGCGACGCGACGTCGGCCAGCGACCTGTGCGAATACACGGTCCCGGAGATCGAGCGCATCGTGCGCGTCGCGGCCCGCCTGGCCGAGACGCGTCGCGGCAAGCTGTGCTCCGTCGACAAGGCCAACGTTCTCGAAACGTCCCGTCTGTGGCGGGACGTCACGAACCGGGTGATGGCGAACGAGTTCCCGCAGATTGAACTCGAGACGCTGCTCGTCGATGCGGCTGCCATGCACCTGCTCAGCCGACCGGCCGACTTCGACGTTATCGTCACCGAGAACATGTTCGGCGACATCCTGACCGACGAGGCGTCGATGCTCGCCGGATCACTGGGCATGCTGCCGTCGGCATCGCTCGGGGATTCGCGTGCGGGGCTTTACGAGCCCATACACGGATCGGCCCCCGATATTGCCGGCCGGGGCCTCGCCAACCCCTGTGCGACGATCGCCAGCGCAGCGATGCTGCTTCGCCACAGCCTGCAGCTGGAAGCCGAAGCCTCAGCGATTGAAACGGCGCTGGGCGCAGCAATCGCCGCAGGCGCGCGGACGCCGGATATTGCTGCCGACGGCGAGACACCCTTATCGACCGGCGAGATGACTGACGAGATTCTCCGCCGCATTGGCTGACGCCCGGCCGGCTCGGCGCGTTATCAACAACCGGCCACGGCCACGGCCGCCAACTGCGGCGCCGAGCGTGCTGCCTCCAGCGCACCCAAAATGTCTTCGACGAGATCGGCCGCGCTTTCGAGGCCAACCGACAGTCGAATCAGCGTCGGCGTTACGCCTGCCGCGGCCTTGCGCGCCTCGGAAACGGGCGCGTGCGTCATCGACGCCGGGTGGCACACGAGACTTTCGACCCCGCCGAGCGACTCGGCCAGCGAGAAATAGCGCAGGCTTTCGACAAACGCACGCACGGCCGGTTCTCCGCCCTCGATTTCGAAGCTCACCATCCCGCCGAAACCTCGCTGCTGCCTTGCGGCAAGCTCGTGCCCGCTGTGGCATGCGAGACCCGGGTAATACACCTGCGCGACGCCCGGTTGCTCGGCAAGGGTTCGCGCGATCAGCCCCGCGCTTTCCTCGTGCTGGCGTATGCGCGGGTGCAGGGTACGAATGCCGCGCAGCGTCATGAAGCTGTCGAATGGTGCCCCGGTAATGCCGATCACGTTCGCCCAGTACGCGCACTGTTCGGCCAGTTCGTCGGTCGCGGCGACGACGGCGCCGCCGACAACGTCGGAGTGACCGTTGATGTACTTCGTGGTCGAGTGGATCACGAGATCGGCGCCGAATTCGATCGGGTTCTGCAGCGCCGGCGACAGGAAGGTGTTATCGACTGCGAACAAGGCATCGCATTCAGAAGCAATATCGCGAATTGCGCCGAGATCGGAGATGCGCAGCAGGGGATTCGACGGCGACTCCGTGAGTATGATCTTCGGCCGGCGCTTCCGGCACAGGGCACGCAGCGCGTCGAGATCCGTCTGGTCGACGAACGCCACGTCGAAAAGTCCCTTCGCGGACTGTTGCTCGAAGAGCCGGTACGTGCCGCCGTAGCAGTCGTGCGGCGCGACGATGGTATCGCCCGGCCGCAGGAACTGCGTCACGAGGGTCAGAGCACCCATGCCGGAAGCGGTTACCACGGCCCCTGCCCCGCCCTCGAGTTCGGCCAGCGCATTTGCCAGGGCATCGCGCGTCGGGTTGCCGGAGCGCGTGTAGTCATACTGCCGCGGCGCACCCAGCCCCTCGAACGCGTAATTGGAGCTCAGGTGCAGAGGCGGTACGACCGCGCCGTGCTGCGTATCCGATTCGATGGACGCGCGAACGGCTCTCGTGGCTTTGCTGGTTTGGAATGTCATCGTCGGGTCTCCACAGGTTTGTTCCGTCGGTCTCATCGGAACCCTGCGAAGCCCGCAAGGGAGGGGTCGTTCTGCCCTGCGCCGGTCTTTCCCTGGCGTTGCAGCAACCCTCATCTTTCGATGCCGCTCGGGCATCGCAGGAGTTGGCACCTTTTCAGGATGGTGAGTCCTGATGGTTGCCCCGGCGTCGTCGGGCCTATCCCTCGACCGGTCTCGATGAGTTTGCAGCAGTTTAGGGTCGCCGTTCGGCGCGAGTCAAGCGACGGGCCGCGCAATTTTTACATTCATTTGAAACGATTCCCACGGCGCTCGCGGCAGCCGTGGGGCTTGTATTTCCGATGATTGTGTATTAGCGTATTAACACATTAATACATTAGCACGACCATGAAACCGAACCGGAACGACAGCGAACGACAACAGGCGCGGGCCGAAAATGCCCTGTTCAAAGCCGTTATGAGCCTCGAAAACGTCGGCGAGGTGCGGAACTTCCTCAAGGACCTCTGCACGCCGGCCGAACTCCAGGCGCTGGTGGACCGCTGGCAGGTCGTGCAGTACCTCGATGAGGGCCTGCCGTATCGCAGGATCCACGAGCTCACGGGCGTCAGCGTTACGACCATCGGACGTGTCGCGCGCTTCCTGTCGGACGGATTCGGCGGCTACCAGGCCGCTATCAAACGGACCAATAACTCCCACTGAGGACACCACCCCATGGACACCCCCACGCAACGCGTCAAGATTGCGGTGCAGAAGACAGGTCGCCTGACCGATCATTCGATCGATCTCCTCGAGCGTTGCGGCCTCAAGATCACCAAGAGCAAGGACCAGTTGATCTGCTACGGCGAGAACATGCCAATCGACCTGCTCCTCGTACGCGACGACGATATTCCGGGCCTCGTGGCCGACGACGTCTGCGACCTCGGCATCGTCGGCCTCAATGTCGCCGAGGAAAAACGCCTGAACCGGCTCGCCGACGGCTCTCCCGCCCGCTTCAAGCAGATCTACGAACTCGACTTCGGACACTGCAGGCTGGCCATTGCCGGGCCGGAGGACACCCCGTACGCGGATCTGTCTTCTTTAGAAAATACCAAGATTGCAACCAGTTACACGTGTCTTTTAAATAACTTTCTCAATGAAAATGGGATCAATGCCGAGGCCGTCTTCTTCTCGGGTGCCGTCGAGATCGCCCCCAAGCTCGGTCGGGCCGACTACATCTGCGACCTGGTCTCTACCGGCGGCACACTCAAGGCCAACGGGCTGCGCGAATTCGCGACCCTGCTCGAATGCGAAGCCGTGGTGATCCAGACGGAAAAACCGCTCGGCGCCGAGAAGCAGGCGCTCGTGGACAAGATCCTGCAAAGACTCGACGGCGTGCTGCAGGTGCGCGAGAGCAAGTACATCATGCTGCACGCGCCCAAGGCGGCGCTGGCCGAGATTCGCGACCTGTTGCCGGGCTCCGAAGCGCCAACGATATTGCGGCTCGACGGCAACGACGAAAAGGTGGCTGTCCACGCCGTATGTCGCGAGAACGTCTTCTGGGAGACGCTCGAGAATCTCAAGGCGGCCGGCGCCAGCTCGCTACTGGTGCTGCCGGTCGAGAAGATGCTCGCATGAAGCGCTGTACCTGGAATGCTCTGTCGGCGGCCGAAAAGGCGACGCTTTTGCGCCGACCGGCCGTTGTCGACGACGCCAGCATCCGCAGCGGAACGGAGTCCATCGTCCGGGAAGTGCGCGACGGTGGCGACGCGGCCCTGCGCAGCCTGACACGGAAATACGACGGTGCCGACATCGATGGCCTGCGCGTTTCGCGCGCCGAGCTTGCCGACGCGGGCAGGGATCTGGACGCCGAAGACCTCGACGCGATCGAGCTCGCCATCGCCAACGTGCGGCGCTTTCACGAGGCGCAGAAGCCGGCACCCCTGCGCGTTGAAACCATGGTCGGCGTGGTTTGCGAACGCGTCAGCCATCCGCTCGACGCGGTCGGCCTCTATGTCCCGGCCGGCACGGCGCCCCTGCCCTCCGCCGCCATCATGCTGGCCGTACCGGCCGCGCTGGCCGGCTGCCCGACCCGCATCATGTGCACGCCGCCCCGCGCCGACGGGTCCGCCGACCCGGCTGTGCTGGTCGCCGCCTCGCTCGCCGGTATCCGCGACATCTTCAAGGTCGGCGGGGCACAGGCGATTGCCGCGATGGCCTATGGCACCGAGTCGATCCCGAAAGTCGGCAAGATCTTCGGCCCCGGCAATGCCTGGGTCACCTGCGCCAAGTCGCTCGTGAGCGCCGATCCGGCCGGTGCCGCGATCGACCTGCCGGCCGGCCCGTCCGAGGTGCTCGTGATTGCGGACGAATCGGCCTCGGCTGAATTCGTGGCGTCCGACCTCTTGTCGCAGGCCGAGCATGGTGTCGATTCGCAGGTGGTCCTGGTGACGACGTCGCCCGAACTTGCGGACGAGGTCACTCGCGAACTCGACGCCCAGCTGGCGCGCCTGTCCCGCGCGGCCATCGCCCGGCAGGCGCTCGATCATTCGCGCGTCGTCATCGTCGACGACCTGCGCACGGCGGTTGCCGTCAGCAACGACTATGCGCCCGAACACCTCATCGTCCAGACACGGAACCCGCGCTCGCTCTTGCCCGAACTCCGCAATGCCGGCTCCGTGTTCCTGGGACCGTGGACACCGGAGTCGGTAGGCGACTACTGCAGCGGCACCAACCACGTCCTGCCGACCTATGGTTTCGCCCGCAATTACAGCGGCCTCGGCCTCGACCAGTTCATGCGCCAGATGACCGTGCAGGAACTGACGCGGGACGGTCTGCGGGGCCTGGGCCCGGCCGTGGTGCGGCTGGCGGGCCTCGAAGGCCTCGATGCCCATGCCGAGGCCGTCTCGCGGCGGCTCGGGAGTGCATCGTGAGCATCGTCCCGCTGGCGCGTCCCGAGATCCAGGCGCTGCGACCCTACGAGGCCGCCGAGCAGGTCGACGACACGATCAGGCTGAACGCGAACGAGTCACCGCGGTCCGCGGGACGCGGCACGTTCAGGCGCCCCCTCAATCGCTATCCCGAGGTTCGGCCGCTGGGTCTGCAGCGCGCGCTGGCCCAGCGCTTCGGCTGCCAACCCGAGCAGCTCCTCGTGACGCGCGGTTCCAGCGAGGCCATCGACCTCGTGATTCGCACGTTTTGCCGTGCCGGTCGCGACAGCGTGCTGGTTACGTCACCCTCATTCTCAATGTATCGCCACTATGCCGCCGTGCAAGGGGCCTCACTGACCAACGTAGCTACGCGACCCGAGCTGGACTTCGCGATCGACGTCGACGAGATCCTGGCGGCCTGCGACGACACGACGCGACTCGTGTTCCTCTGTTCACCGAACAACCCGACGGGCACTACGCTGCCGCGGGTCGACCTCGTCAGGCTGCTCGAAGCGCGCGGCAATCGATCCGCCGTCGTCGTCGACGAAGCGTACGTCGAATTCGGCGACAAACCCTCGGTCACCGACCTCCTGCCGCGCTTCGACAACCTGCTGGTGCTGCGCACCCTGTCCAAGGCGCTCGGTTTCGCCGGGGCCCGCTGCGGCGCGGTCGCCGGTCCTCGGGACGTGATACGGCTGCTCGCTGCGGTGCAGGCGCCCTATGCACTCGCCACCCCGGTCGTCGAATGCGTCGAGGACGCACTGCAGGCCGATCAGCTCGAGGACGCAAGCGAGGCGGTCGGGGAAATCGTCAGGGAGCGCGAGCGTCTGGTCGCCGCTTTCGGCAGCTACGGCTTCATTCGCAAGGTCTGGCCGAGCGACGCCAATTTCCTGCTGGTCCGGGTCGATGATGCCCGGCGCGTGATGCGGCGCTGCGCCGAACTGAAGATCCTCCTGCGCCACTTCGGCGGCGAACTCGAGGATTGCATTCGCATTTCCGTGGGCAGCCCCGCCGAAAACGACCGGCTTCTCGGCGCCTTCGATACGCTCGAGGCAGATGCCGATGGCTGAGAAGATCCTGTTCATCGATCGCGACGGCACCCTGATTCACGAACCGCACGACTTCCAGGTCGATGCGCTCGACAAGGTACGGCTGGTCGACGACGTCATTCCTTCACTGCTCGAAATCGCGCGGCACGGCTACCGCTTCGTCATGGTCAGCAACCAGGACGGTCTCGGAACGGACGCCTTCCCGCAGGCCCATTTCGACGCTCCCCATGCGCTGGTCATGCAGCTGTTTTCGTCGCAGGGCATCGAATTCGACGAGATATTCATCTGCCCGCACCTGCCTGGGGACAACTGTGAGTGCCGCAAGCCGCGGACGGGCCTGCTGACACGCTTCCTCGCGGCACACGATGTGGATCTCGAGGCGTCCGCGGTGATCGGCGATCGCCCGACCGATATGCAACTCGCCGAGCGCATCGGCATACGCGGCCTGCTGGTCAATTGCGCTGCGGCGGACGCGTTGACGTGGCCGCAGGTCGTGGATCGCCTGTGTCACTCCGAGCGGACCGGCAGCGTCACGCGCAATACCAACGAAACCCGGATCGAGGTGAGCGTGAATCTCGATGCGCTGCGGGAAACCTCGATTGCCACGGGCATCGGCTTTTTCGATCATATGCTCGAGCAGGTTGCCAGGCATGGCGGCTTCGGCTTGCGGATCAGTTGCGATGGAGATCTCGAAGTGGATGAGCACCATACCGTCGAGGACGTCGCTATCTGTCTCGGCACCGCCCTGCGCCAGGCCCTCGGCAACAAGCACGGTATCGGGCGTTACGGTTTCCTGCTGCCGATGGACGAAAGCACGGCCCGTGTCGCGCTCGACCTGTCCGGCCGCGCCGCATTCCGCTTCGACGGCAGCTTCCCGCGTGACAGTGTCGGTGAACTGTCGACGGAGATGGTGGAACATTTCTTCCGCTCCCTGGCCGAATCGCTTGGCGCAGCGCTGCACATTGAAGTACGCGGCGAGAACACCCACCACATGATCGAAGCCTGCTTCAAATCGGTCGGCCGGTGCCTGCGACAGGCGATGCGCCAGGATGGCACGGAGCTGCCGTCGACGAAGGGAGCGTTGTGAGCCGGGTCGCCATCGTGGACAGCGGCGGTGCCAATATCGCGTCCCTCCTGTTCGCGTTCGAACGGCTGGGTGTCGAGGCTGCCCTGACGACCGACGCGGAGCGCATTCGCGCGGCGCCGCGCGTCGTGCTGCCCGGGGTCGGTGCGGCACGTGCTGCAATGCAACGGCTCCGGGACGCGGGCCTCGTCGACGTGATCCGCAGTCTCGAACAACCGGTACTCGGCATTTGTCTCGGAATGCAGCTATTGTGCGACGCCTCCGAGGAGGATGACGTCGAGTGCCTCGGGATCATTCCCGGCGTGGCCCGCAAACTCGAGGTCGGTGACAATTGCGCCGTCCCGAACATGGGCTGGTGCGCGACGGATCCCTGCGAACCCCACCCGGTTCTCGACGGCATCGGAGACGGCAGCTGGTTTTATTACCTCCACAGCTATGCATTACCCGTCTCGCGAGCGACAATTGCATCGGCGTCCCACACCCGCGAGTTTTCCGCTATGGTCTGCAAGGACAACTTCGTCGCCGCGCAATTTCATCCCGAGCGGTCCTCGCGCGCCGGCGCGCGGCTGCTGCAAAACTTTATGGAGCTTGAGCAATGAACATCATCCCGGCAATCGATCTCAGGAACGGACGGTGCGTTCGGCTGTTGAAAGGGGATTTCGACAAGGAAACCGAGTACTCATCGAACCCGGTCGAGATCGGCGCCCAGTTTTCCGCCCTCGACGTCGCGAACCTGCACATCGTCGATCTCGACGGCGCGCTGACCGGCACGCAGAAGAACCGGCATATCGTCGCTGAACTGGTCAGCAAGTCCGGACTGCAGGTCCAGGTTGGCGGTGGCATTCGTTCGCGCGAAGACGTGGAAGACTGGCTGAGCAAAGGTGTTTCACGTTGCGTCGTCGGCAGCCTCGCGGTCCGCGAGCCCGAGGTTGTCATGTCATGGCTCGATGAATTCGGAGCCGACGCCATCGTCATCGCGCTGGACGTGCGTATCGAAGCTGCAGGACGACCGGTGCTGACGACCCAGGGCTGGACCGAGGAAACGGACACCTCGCTGTGGGAGTGCCTCGACGATTTCGAGAAAGCCGGTGCCAGGCACCTCCTGTGCACGGACGTGCTGCGGGATGGCACCCTGACCGGGCCGAATTTCGACCTTTATGCCGAGATCCTGAACCGCTACCCGTCGATGCAGCTCCAGGCTTCGGGTGGCGTGCGCGACATCGACGACCTGGAACTTCTCCGTGAACTCGGCGTGCCCGCGGCGATCACCGGCAAAGCGCTGCTCGACGGCAGGATTTCAGCAGAGGAGATCCGTTCATTCCGGCAAAGCGAATAATTCCCTGCCTCGACGTCCGCGACGGCGTTGTCGTCAAGGGGGTGCAGTTTCGCAATCACCGTGTCGTGGGCGACATCCTCGAACTCGCGTCTCGCTACCGCGAAGAAGGCGCTGACGAGCTCGTCTTCTACGACATCACGGCCAGTCCGGACGAGCGGACGGTCGATCGCAGCTGGGTCAGTAGCGTCGCGCGCGTGATCGACATCCCTTTTTGCGTAGCCGGCGGCATCAAGTCGCTGGCGGACGCCGAAGACGTCCTCAACAAGGGCGCGGACAAGATTTCGATCAATTCCCCGGCGCTCGCCAACCCGGATCTGATCGCGGAACTCGCCACGCGATTCGGTTCGCAGTGCGTCGTGATCGGCATCGACAGCCGCGAGGAGGACGGCGGCTGGTTCGTCTACCAGTACACCGGAGATCCCGACAAGACGACCGCCGCCCAGCGCCGGACCCTGGACTGGGTGCGGGACGTCCAGGATCGTGGCGCCGGCGAGATCGTGCTCAACTGCATGAACCAGGACGGTGTGAGGCTGGGCTACGACCTGGCCCAACTGGCCGCCGTGCGCAGCGTCTGCAGCGTGCCGCTGATCGCATCGGGCGGCGCCGGCGAGAGATCACATTTTCTGCGCGTCTTCGAGGACACGGGCGTCGATGGCGCCCTGGCGGCGAGTGTTTTCCACAGTGGCGAACTGCCGATCCCGGACCTGAAACGATACCTCGTCGATCACGACGTCGACATGCGACTCTGAGGACTCACCGTGAGCAAACCCGACATTCACTTCATCGCCGAACTCGAGGCTATCGTGCGCAAGCGCCTCGAGGACGGTGGCGTCGAGAGCTACACGGCGAGGCTGGCGGCATCCGGCACCAAGCGGATTGCCCAGAAGGTGGGCGAGGAAGGTGTCGAACTGGCGCTCGCGGCGACGACGGGAAGCCAGCAGGAGACCATTGACGAGGCCGCCGATCTCGTCTACCACCTCATCGTGCTGCTCAATGAGCGCGGCCTGAGTCTCGAGGATGTCGCGCACCGGCTGCGGACGCGGCATTCGGCCTGACGGTCACGCCGGCGTTCCGCCAGGGGCATGCCGAAGAACAGGCTCGAGACCCCGAGCGCGCCGATGATTTCGCGTGAGTCCCCCTATTGCGCGCCGAGGGCCACGGCGCGCTGATGCGCCGGCCGTGCTGCGCACCGGTCGGCATACGAGCGCAGGTTGCGCGTTTCCGGCAGCATGTCGAACAGCGCCATGAAGTAGGCGCTCGAGCCCAGCATGACGTCGGCCACCGTGAAGGTGTCGCCCAGGATCCATTCCCGGCCGTCCATGGCGCGATCCCAGGTCTCGACCATGAGATCGAAGTCGCCCCAGCCGCTGCGCTGCCGGTTGCTTTCGACCCGGTTGAATTTCTCCGACATCGCGGGCTCCACGACGGCCGGCGTGTACAGCGTCCAGTACAGGAAGCGTCCCCGCAGTGCGTCATCCGGCGCCGGTGCCAGCCGGCCCGGGCTGTAGCGATCCGCGACGTAAAGGCAAATAGCGGCAGACTCGGCCATGCGGACCTCTCCGTCCACGATCGCCGGCACCTTGCCCATCGGGCTCGCGGCCAGGAATTCATCGCTGTGATCCGGGCTGCCGAGTTCGACGCGTTCCATCGAGTAAGGAATACCGACCTCCTCGAGCAGCCAGATGGCGCGCTGCGCGCGCGTTTGCGGCGCCCAGAACAGCTTCATATGACGATCTCCCTGGCCACTTCGCGCATGTTATAGCGCGAGCTCATGACGTAGCCGTATGCACCGGCGTTGGCGATCAGCAGCACGTCGCCTTCCCGGGTCGGCGGCAGCAGCCGGTCGCTGCCGAGCCGGTCTCCCGTTTCGCAGATCGGCCCGACGATCGTCACGGTTTCGCTCGGTGCCTCGTCGGCGCGCGTCAGGTTGACGATCTCGTGGTACGCGCCGTACAACGCCGGCCGGATCAATGAATTCATGCCTGTACCGACGCCGATATACCGCATCTCACCCTTGCCCTTCGTCTGCGTGACGTGCGTCAGCAGTACGCCGGCGCGCGACACGATATAGCGCCCGGGCTCGAGCCACAGCTGATACTGCGGATAGGCTTTCCTGATCTCGGCCAGCGTCGCGTCGACGGTCGCGAGATCGATCGGCTTGTCGCCCGGCTTTTCGGGCACACCCAGTCCACCGCCGAGGTCGATAGTGCGGACTGCCGGGAATTGCTCGGCTATCTGCACGAGTTCGCCGGCGACGTTCCGCCAGTTGTGCGGATCGAGGATGCCGCTGCCGGAATGGGCGTGAATGCCGATGACCTCGGCGCCCGCATCCTCGACCAGCCGCTTGAGCTCGGCCACCTCGAAGCGCGGTACACCGAACTTGGAATGTACCCCGGCCGTCTTGACGTGTTCATGGTGGCCGCGGCCCTGTCCGGGGTCGATACGCACGAACAACTTGTGGCCGCGGAACAGTTCCGGCCAGGCCTGCAGCGGATACAGGTTGTCCAGCGTGACCTGCAGCCCGTTCTCGAGGCCCCATTCGTATTCTTCGCGCGGCGCGAAATTCGGCGTAAACAGCACGCGGGCGTGATCGAAGCCGGGGAGAATCTCGTCCAGCCACCGGACCTCACCCGGCGACACGCACTCGAAGTCGACTCCTGCCTCGTCGAGCGCGCGGATGAGGTCCGCGTTGAAATTCGCCTTGACGGCATACAGGATGCGATCCACGTTTTCGAGGCGCAGGAGGTTCGACGCCGCCTCGATCGCACTGTCGCGATCGTAGACATACGCGTTGAGTTCCGTGTTGGCCAGTTCCAGCAGCTGTTCGCGCTTGCGAATCCACCAGCTGTCCGCGGCGCGCGCCACCGCTTTCTCGCCGACGAACAGGCGTTCCCAGCTCGCGCCGAATACCGGGCTCGAGCCTTCCATCGGAATGATGGACTCGTGCAACTTGCTGACCAGCCTCGGGCCCTGCTGCCGGTCGACGACGAAACTCAGGTTCAGGTCATTGGCCGCCTGCGACATCATGTGAATCCGCTCTTCCTCGAACACCTCGAGCGCCGGCGCCATGTGCGGCATGATCGTCCGGATCTTGCGGCCAACCAGGCTGACGGCGGAGCAATTCGAAATGACGCTGACGTGGCACAGTGCCTCCAGATCGTGGACGAGCGATTCCTCGACGTCGTCGGGCAGCATGCCGTCGCTCGTATCGATCGATACGGTGACGTTGGTTTCCGATGTCGAGATGAAGTCCACAGATACGCCGTTTTCGGCAAATGCGCCGAACGCTTTGGCGAGAAAGCCGACCTCGTGCCACATGCCGACTGTCGTCATGGACACCAGCGTAATGCCGTTGCGTATGCAAATGCCTTTGACCTGGGGCTCGATCTCGTCGGTCACCGACGAGATGACCGTGCCCGCGATCTCCGGGGACGCCGTACTGCGGATGAATATTGGGATGCCGAGATCCCTGGCCGGCGAGATGCAGCGCGGATGCAGAACCGAACTTCCTGCCGAAGCGAGTTCCTGGGCCTCGTCATAGTGCAGGGCCACGAGCAGGCGCGCCGAGGGCACGACGCGCGGGTCGGCCGTGAACATGCCCGGTACGTCGGTCCAGATCTCCAGCCTGCGTGCCTGCAGCTTCGCCGCGAAATAAGCCGCCGACGTATCGGACCCGCCGCGCCCGAGCAGCACGGTCTCGCCCGACTTGTTGCGCGCGATGAAGCCCTGGGTCAGCACAACGCCGCGCCCCTCGAGCATCGCCCGGAGCTGCGTGTCGGGCGTGCAGTCACAGGTCGCGGCGAGGTAGCTCGTCGCGGGATTGCGTCCCGGGCGAGATCGGCTGGTGAGCAGGTCGCGCGCGTCCATCCACGCGACAGGCAGGCCTTTTCTCGCAAGAAACGCGGCGCCGAGGCTCGTCGACAGGAGTTCGCCCAGGGCCATGACGCGGACGCGAACGCGAACACTGACCTCCCGGACGAGACGAACGCCGGCCACGAGTTGCTCCAGTTCGTGCAGGCGCTCCTCGAGCAGCGGCGCCCCGTCGAGCCCCAGCGCGTCCGCCAGCTCGAAGTGCTGCCGGCGAATCTGCTCGAGCTGCGGCGACGGGTCACCCGTAACGGCCGTCGCCAGCGTTTCCTCGAGGGCGTTCGACACGCCCTTCAGCGCGGAGTGCACGACGACGGGGCTGAGGCCCTCGACAAGGCGCGCCTCGACGAGGCTCGCAATGGTCTCCCAGTTCTCGACCGACGAGACGCTCGTGCCGCCGAACTTCATGACGACCCAGGGTGATGCCGCTACGTCGGCCGGCGCGCCGAGCGCTGCGCTGTCGTCAAATGCGGCTTCGGTCGTGCTCAAGTGTCTCCCCTGACGGGACCGCGTCAAAAAAAAACCCGCAAGGATGCCCCCGCGGGTTCGCTGACAAGGTCCGAACCTTATTTTTTATCTGGTCGGTACCGTGCCGTCGCACCCACGAGCCTCTGGCGCGCCATGTGTTTTCTCTGTTCTTCCATATCGAGTGCGTCGATAAGCTGGCACTTCACGCGGGCACGATAAAATCGTCCTGACGCAGTAAATCCGACCTTGCGCGCGAGGTCAAGTCCCCTGGCTCGGCAGGTGCCCGTGCTCGCACCCTACTCCCACGCCGGCGGGATCGTGACGGCGCCCTCCGAGGCCGAGGAGACCTCGTTGCGGTACTTGGCCAGCACGCCGGTGCGAACGTCCGAAACCGGCCTTTTCCAGGCCTTGCGCCGCCTCGCGAGTTCGGCGTCGCTGACGTCCACGGTAATGGCCATGGCTTCGGCGTCGATGCGGATGCGGTCGCCATCGCGCAGAAGCGCGATCGGGCCGCCGACCGCGGCCTCCGGCGAGACGTGCCCCACCACGAAGCCATGGCTGCCGCCCGAGAACCGGCCATCGGTGATCAGAGCGACGTCCTTGCCGAGGCCTTTACCCATGATAGCGCCGGTCGGACTGAGCATTTCCCGCATTCCGGGTGCTCCTTTCGGCCCCTCGTAACGGATGACGATGACGTCCCCGGCGACCACGGTGCCATCGAGTATGGCCTGCAGAGCCTCTTCCTCCGAATGGAAGACGCGCGCCGAGCCCTCGAAATGGAGACCTTCCTTGCCCGTGATCTTGGCGACAGCGCCCTCCGGCGCCACGTTGCCGTAGAGGATCGCCAGGTGGCTGTTGCGCTTGATCGGATCATCGAAGTCGCGAACGATGTCCTGGCCGGCGGGATAATCCGGCACAGCGGCCAGGTTCTCCGCCAATGTCCTGCCCGTTACGGTCATGCAGCCACCGTGCAGCAGTCCCCGATCGAGCATGCGCTTCATCAGCGGCTGGATGCCGCCGATCTCGATCAGTTCCGACATCAGGTATCGGCCGCTCGGCTTGACGTCGGCCAGCACCGGTACCCGCTTGCCGATCGCGGTGAAATCGTCGAGCGTAAGCGGTACGCCAGCCTCCCGCGCGATCGCCAGCAGGTGCAGCACGGCGTTGGTTGAGCCGCCCAGCGCGATGACGACCGAGATCGCGTTCTCGAACGCTTCGCGCGTCATGATATCGAGCGGTTTGATGTCCTTCCTGATGAGGTTCATGACCGCCTCGCCGGCCCGGTGGCAGTCACTCGTTTTCTGTTCGGACACGGCTTCCTGGGCCGAGCTGTTGGCCAGGCTCATACCCAGAGCCTCGATGGCCGACGCCATGGTGTTTGCCGTGTACATGCCCCCGCACGCGCCCGGCCCCGGAATTGCCGTCTGTTCGACTTCGAGCAACTCGGCATCGCCGATCCGGCCGCCCGAATGAGCGCCGACCGCCTCGAACACGGACACGATGTCGCGGCGATTCACGCCGGGCCGAATCGTTCCTCCGTAGGCGAACACGGCGGGACGATTGAGACGCGCCAGCGCCATGACGCAGCCCGGCATGTTCTTGTCGCAGCCGCCGATGGCGACGACGCCGTCGAATCCCTCTGCACCGACCACCGCCTCGATCGAATCGGCAATGATCTCGCGTGACACCAGTGAATAGCGCATCCCCGGCGTTCCCATGGAAATGCCGTCGGACACGCTGATCGTGTTGAAGACGACGCCCTTGGCGCCGGCCTCGTCAGCCCCTTTGGCGGCCTCGTCGGCGAGACCGTCAATGTGCATGTTGCACGGCGTCACCATGCTCCACGTCGACGCGATGCCGATTTGCGGACGCTCGAAGTCGTCTTCCGAAAAACCGACCGCTCTCAACATTGCGCGGCTCGGCGCCTGCTCGACGCCGTCGACGACAACGCTCGAATAACGGCGCAGTTTCTTGTCTGTCATAAGAAAGATCGCTCCGGTGACGATGGCCACGGCGGCCGGAGCGGCAGTCTAGCAGTATTCCGCCCGTGGCGGCACGACCCGTGCGGACCGTCTATTCGTCATCGCGAATCATGATGGCGACGTTCGGCGTCACGTTGACGGGCTGCGTTTCGGGGTCGACGTTGAGCTTGACCACGAACGCCTCGTCCCCCTCGGCCAGGGAATCCTGGACGAGCGGTATGAGTAAACGCGCCGACCTCTGGCCGGGCGCAAAGGAGAGGTTGTAAGTGCCCGGCGCAAAATAGTCTTCACCTTGCGTTGCCGTCAGATCCTCGACAGTGAAACCGATAACGACGACCGTGTCGTCGGGATTGAAGCGCATTACGTCGACCTGTACGGCCGGATCCGCTTCGTTGACCGACACCTGGCTATATGCGAAGCCGAGTGTATTCGCGGGCAGACGGTCTTCGAACGCTCTTCGATCGTCATCCTCGAGCGTCACGTTGACGATCGCGAATTCCGTGTCGGCAGCATCGACGGGGCGCAGCCGGAGCGTCGATTGCTGGTCGGGCTCACGACGCGGGTCGTCCGCCGGACTAATCGTAATCCGCGCCCGTTCCTGTCCGATCGGGAAGGTCACGAGTCCCGCGTTCGACAGCGCGTATTGGCCGTTGGCCCACGGCGAGATATTTCCCGTAAAGCCGATTTCTTCGAGCCGCAGGGTCATCGGTATGCCGAGGTCCCCTTCCCGGACAAAATCGACGATGACGGCGTCGCCGTCTTCCGGCAGCGCGACAGCCGTGGTCGGCGGCAAGGCGCCATCCAGGGCGATTCTGACGACGACGGTCGGCGGCGGAAGCTTGCTGAAATCGACGAGTGGCTCGCTCGGAATTGCAGCCGGCACCACTTCCTGGACTTCGACGTCTTCCGCACTGACGGCGACAGCATCTTCGGGCGGCGGCCCTGTGGCCCCGTCGCTGGCAACGTCTTCCTCGGTCGCGGAGTCAGCCTCAACCACCGGGTCTGCCGGAGGCGTCGCGACGACCGTCTCGACGACGGGTGCGGCGACTTCGACCGTGTCCCCGGTCAGCCCGGCGATCCAGGGGTCGAGATACCCCATCTGCTTGGCGCCGATGCCACCGAGTCCCAAAAGCACGACGAAAATCGCGATCCACTTGCCCGGTGAGCCGCCGTCATCATCGCTGACGAACCGCTCGGGCGGCTCGATCACGACAGTATCCTCGACTTTGTCCTGGTGCTGGCCAAGTGCATCGAGGAATTCGCGCACGCTGTTGAATCGCGTGACGCGCGGATACGCCAGCGCTTTCCTGAGCGCCACCCAGTGTTCGTCGGAGAGGCTTTGCGGCTTCTGCGGTTTCATGCCGGCCTGCGACGCCTCCGCGGCGTTGCGCGGACCGAACACGCGGTAGCCGGCGATCAGCCGATACATCAGGCAACCGAGCGAAAAGATGTCGTCCTGCGCCGCCGGTTCTTCGCCGCCGAGCACCTGCATGCTCGAATACGCCGGCGTCAGGGCACCGAGAACGCCAGGATCAAAATCGCTTTCGGCGTGTTTTTGCCGCACGCGTGCCACACCGAAGTCGAACAGCTTGGCGTCCCCGTTCGGCATGATCATGATATTGCCGGGCTTGACGTCCGCATGGACGATGCCGCACTTGTGGGCGTAATCGAGCGCCTCGCCGACCTGGCGGACGATGCGAAATGCCGCCTTTGCATCGATGCTGCGCGCGTCCGGCGAGTCGAGAATGTCCGCGAGCGTGCGCCCTTCGAGCCACTCGAGAATCAGGAAATAGAGCTCCCCATCCCTGTCGAGGTCGATGAAGCGAACGATATTCGGGTGGATGAGACAACGCGTTTTCGCCGCCTCCTGCTGCAGCGCGCGCAGGGCATGTCCGTCCTCGGCGAGCTGCGGCGAGAGCACCTTGATCGCAACATGCGTCTGCTCGGAGCCGGCCTCGGCGAGTCGCCGGTCGAGCGCTTTGTAGACGACGCCCATGCTTCCGCCGGAAACCTTCTGTTTCAGCAGGAAGCGATCCCTGAGGACCGAGCCGACCTGAACGAGCGAATCGGCGTCGTTGATGGGCAGGACGTTAGTCGGAATGACCGTCGTCGCGCCGAACGAGTCCTCGTCCGACGGCAGGTTGGCCGCCGCTGCGGCCGGCGGCGCTTCGGGAGGCGCGGAACCGGCCTGTCGTTGCGTCGCGTTCGGACTCGTGGGGACCCGCTCCGTGACGTAGCGATCCAGCATCGACTTGACGAGCTGGAAAGTCTCCTTGCGCAGATCGCCGGATTCATAGCGTTCCTGCAACACGCGGCGGATCTCCGCTTCGGTGACGCCATCCGACGACAACATCGAGCCGATACCTTCCTGGATATCGGTCAGCATCTCGACATCGGCGGCCGCAGAATTCAGCCGGTCATCGAAATGGGCCAGCTGATCGGCGAGCGTGTCGCGAACCTTGTTGGACTCTGCGCTCATATGTAAAAACGGATTCTAGCGGGAATAGCAAGTCCCGAAACGGAACTGGTCGTCAAAATAGCTTGCCTGGATTGAGAATATTCGCGGGGTCCAGGGTCTTCTTGAGCAGATACATGACGTCGAACTCGGTTCCGGACCGGTACTCGGCGAGCCAGGCTTTCTTCGCCTGGCCGATGCCGTGCTCGGCGCTGAAACTCCCGCCGAGATCGGCCACGAGATTGTAGATCGCCCTCGTGATGCGCTCGCCCTCGGTCAAGCTTTCGTCGGGCGCCAGCCCCTGAGGCAAGACGACGTTGTAGTGCAGGTTGCCGTCCCCGACGTGCCCGAACGCGACGAGTTCGAGATCCGGCCGCAAGGCGGCCAGCAGCGCGTCGCCGCGTTGCAGGAACTCCTGCATTTTCGATAACGGCACGGACACGTCGTGCTTCAGCGCTTTGCCCTCCTGGCGCTCGGCCTCGGAGATCGAATGCCGCAGGCGCCAGAGTTCCCTTTCCTCCTTTTCGTTCTTCGCGATGACGGCGTCGAGAAGCCGGTCACCCGCCGCTTCGTTCGCCAGCGCATCCTCCGTCTTCTGCGCAGCCGCAGAAGTCTCGATCAGCACGTACCACGGATACGCTCGGCTGAAAGGCAGCTTCGCCGCGGGAATGTGCTTCTCGACGATGGCGAAAACGCGCCCGGACACGAGTTCGAACGATTCGATGCGATCGCCGAGGGCCTCTTTCAGGCGCGCCAGCAGATCCACCGCGGCGCCGGCGGTCGCGATACCGATCAGCGCCGTCGTGCGCGCTCCCGGATCGGGAAACAGGCGCAACGTTGCCGCGGTAATGACGCCGAGCGTCCCTTCGCTGCCGATGAAAAGCTGTTTGAGGTCGTAGCCCGTATTGTCCTTGCGCAGTGACCGCAAGGTGTCGAGAACCCGCCCGTCCGCGAGAACGACTTCGAGACCCAGCACCAGCGATCGCGTCGTTCCGTACTTGAGGACATTGGTGCCGCCAGCGTTCGTGGCAATGGTGCCGCCGACCTGGCAGCTTCCCTCGGCGCCCAGGCTCAGCGGCAGGTAGCGATTGGCCGAGCGTGCCGCGTCCTGCGCCGTGGCGAGGACGCAGCCGGCTTCGACTTCCATCGAGAAGTTTGCCGCGTCCACGGCACGCACGCGATTCATGCGCGCGAGCGACAGGATGACCTGCGAGCCTGACGCGTCCGGGACCGCCCCGCCGCACATCCCGGTATTGCCGCCCTGCGGTACGATGCCTACGCCTTCCTGAGCGCAGGCCCGCACGATATCCGCGACCTGTACCGTGTCGGACGGTCGCAGGAGAACGGGTGTCCTGCCCTCGTACACGCCTCGCCACTCCGTGACGTGGGGCCGCAATGCGTCCTCGTCGCTGATCCAGCCTTGCGGACCGACGACCGACTTCAGGTGCTCAATCAACTCCGTCATCGAACTCCGCCTGCGACTCGAAAGTCGCCCAGTCGATATTACTGCCGCACATCACGAGGACGACGTGCTTGCCGCGTAGCGACTCGCGCAGCGGCCATAGCAATGCTGCCGTGCTCGCTGCGCAGGCCGGTTCCACGGCGAACTTCATCGCGCGAAAAAGGAATCCCATGCTCCGCCGCAGCTGCTCGTCGTCGACGAGGACGAGTGAATCGACATTGCGCCGGGCGAGGCCAAACGAGTACGGCAATGCAAACGGCGCCCCGAGACTGTCCGCAATCGTCCTGACGCGTTCGATCGAGCGCGGTTCCCCGGCTTCGAAACTCCTGCGCATCGTATCCGCGCCCTCTGGCTCGACACCGATGATGTCGCAGCCCGGTCGTAGCTGCTTGACCGCGTTGGCGATGCCGCCGATCAGCCCGCCACCACCGACCGGCACGACCAGCGCGTCAAAATCGTCGACCTGCTCGCAGATCTCGAGGCCGACCGTGCCCGTGCCCAATGCCACGCTGGGCCCCTCGAACGGGTGTACGAAATACCGACCCTCCGTGTCCTCTATGCGTTTGGCGACCTCGAAGGCCTCGTGAACGTCGTCGGCCAGGACGACGTCTGCCCCGTAATGTCGACAGCCGGCGATGCGCCCGGGGTTCGCCGACCGAATCATCACCACTTTCGCCGAGGAGCCCGCGGCCTTCGCGGCAAACGACGTCGCAATGGCGTGATTGCCTGCGCTGACGGCCGTGACTCCGCGCGCCAGCTGGTCGGCCGACAGGCTGCGCAGGGTCGCCAGCGCGCCGCGTGCCTTGAACGTGCCCGTTCGCTGCAGGAATTCGAGCTTTACCGTTACGCGCGTGTGGCCTCCGAGCGCGCGCTCGAGCGCCCACGCACGCAGCACGGGCGTCTCGATAACGTCTTCCATCAGGGCGTCTCGAAGGGCGCGGATCTGGCCGATGTCGGGGCCGGGCTCGGTCATTACTTATGTCAAATAGAGGTGTCGGTATTCAACACTTGCGCTGTATACCGGACTTGATTAGTTTGGTAGCTGCGAACTGTGGCAGAGAATCCACTTTCGCGAAAGTCGCCGCGGGCCAGAAAATGGAATTAGAAGATCTGTCGCAATCCGGGATTCGACGAATAGCCGACTATTCGCCGTATCTCGATCAGTTAGCCGGCCTGGCGCAGCAAATGGGCCTGCGCCAGCGCAGCAATCTTTCGCACCTCGAAACGGCTTTGCGCAGTCACTGGTCGCTGGGCCAGAACAGTATCCTGAGCTGGGCGTCGCTGGACCAGAGCGTACTGATTCTCGTCGTACCGCATTACGCCATTGCCGAGTACACGTCGCCGAGCGCGGGTGAATTGCCACCGCGCGTGTCGCCGCGCTTTGTCACCGAGCTGATTTCAGGCGACCGGCAGTTGAGCATTTCACAGATGCAGAAAGTCGCGCGACTGCTCGAGATCGAGCCGGTCAATATCGGGCTGCGCGAGCCATTGACGGGTTCCGCCGTCGAAACGCAGATCATCGAGAAGATGATTCGCAAGTACGGCATCAATTATGTGCCGAACCGGGCGGTCACCTTGTTCGACATCGTCGGCTTCAGCCTGCTGACGCCGTTCGAGCAGATGACGCAGCTCAACAGCCTTGCCT
Source organism: Woeseiaceae bacterium (assembly GCA_041602775.1). GTDB lineage: Bacteria > Pseudomonadota > Gammaproteobacteria > Steroidobacterales > Woeseiaceae > UBA1847. The sequence continues at coordinate 50,689 of JBFIFN010000005.1, forward strand.
ATTCGCTGAATTCGGCACACGCCAAGATGCTCGAGCAGGACGTCGACATCAATTTCGCCCGCTCGTCGAGCGGTGACGGGTTCTATATCTGGAATCGTAACGAGGGCCTCGAAGCCAGCGTCAACCTGTACCACTTCATGCATATTGTGCTCGCCGACAACGCTATTGCGCGCAGCAAGACGGCAACAAAAGCGGTACCACGTCTGCGGGCATGCTTTCACGTTGGCAGCTGCTACGAGTTCCACCAGGCCGAAGGCCTCAACCCGACGACGCACGACTTCATCGTCGGGGATGTGACCATCGAACTGGCGCGCATGATCGATGCGGCCCTGCCGGGCCAGATTCTCGTCGGCGATTTCATGACCGACATTGAATCGCACACCGACACCGGCACGCTGCGCGTCGAGCCTAATGTCGATGCCGTGACTTTCCTCGAACGTGCGCAAGGCAATCTCTCGCAGTTGAGCGGCATGGTGCTGTCGGGCGACAAGGTCACGGCAATCAAGTGCTACCTGACCGGCGAGAACATGGGCGCCGGGCAATTCAACATCCGGCGCCTGACAATCAAGGACAAGCACGGGCTGTCGCGCGTTGCTTTCAACGCCAAAGTCAATATTTACAGGGAGGCGGCCCAGCCGATTTTGCTGGGCATCCAGGACAAGAAACTGCCGCTCAGCTGTTCTGCCTGAGTCCGGCGAGACCTGCCGCTAGCACCGACATGCAAAGAACAACAGCGGACTGGGGCGGCAATATCGTCGCTTACGCCGTCATGATCCTGCTCAATACGCTGTCCAACGCTCTGCCGATCAACGGCCAGACGATGCCGGAGATCTCGGCGAAGTATCCGTCGCTGTTCACGCCGGCCGGGTTTGCGTTTTCCATCTGGGGCGTGATCTACCTGGCGCTGCTCGCGTTCCTCGTCTGGCAGGCGCTTCCGGCACAGCGCAGCAATGCCAGGATCGCGGCAATCTCTTGGTACTTCAAGCTGAATTGCGTGCTGAACGCGCTCTGGATCGTGGTCTGGCACTACGACCTGGTCATCGTGTCGCTGCTGGTCATGCTGGCCATTCTCGTCACGCTGGTGCTGATCTACCGGGCGCTGATAGCGAGCATCGCCGGAGCACCCTGGGCGGAGCATTTCGCGCTTTATCTGCCCTTCAGCATCTACACGGGATGGATCACGCTGGCGACGATCGCCAACGCCAGCGTCGTGCAAACGGCGTACGGACTGGATGATGCCGGTCTTGGCGCCGTGCAGTGGACGTTGCTCAAGCTGTCCGCCGCCGGGGCCATCGGCGCGACGATGATCCTGCGTCTTCGCGACGCGCCTTTCGGTCTGGTCATTGCGTGGGGCGCATACGGAATTGCCGCAAAACAGATTGCGACACCCGCCGTCGCCGGAGCGGCGATTACGCTAAGCTTGCTGATGCTGATCCTTGTCGCCAAGGACGGCGTCGACCGCCTCACGGGGCGCTGACCACCCAGGAGCCGAACCATGTCCAACGAGGGCTATCACGAACCGATTAGCGAGATCTCCGACGAAACCCGGGACATGCACCGGGCCATCGTATCGCTGATGGAGGAACTGGAGGCCGTCGACTGGTACAACCAGCGCGCCGACGCCTGCAAAGATGACGAGTTGAGGGCGATCCTCGTGCACAACCGCGATGAAGAAAAGGAACATGCGGCGATGGTGCTCGAGTGGATCCGTCGACGCGACCCGGCCTTCGACAAGGAACTGAAGGACTACCTGTTCACCGACAAGCCGGTCGCCCACGACTGAGGTCCGAACCCGGCGCGGCAAAAAGGCCGCCCTCCGCGAGGATCGGCGGCCCTTGAATGCGTCAGATGGTCGGGGCGAGAGGATTCGAACCTCCGACCCCCACAACCCCATTGTGGTGCGCTACCAGACTGCGCTACGCCCCGACCGTGTGCTCATGGGAATGGCCGGCTGGCCGCCTCCCACGGGGCCGCAATGATAACCGTCAGCGAATGACTTGGGAAGAAGAGAATCAGCGCCGCAAGATCTTGAGAACTTGTTCAAGTTCCATACGTATCTGCTTGATTATTTGCTGACTTTGCGTGACATCCGATTTGGCATCGTCGCCGGTCAATCGTTGTCTCGCTCCGCCGATTGTGAAGCCCTCGTCGTACAGCAGGCTGCGAATCTGGCGAATGATCAAAACGTCCTGTCTCTGGTAATAACGGCGATTGCCACGGCGCTTGACGGGCTTGAGCTGCGGAAACTCCTGCTCCCAATACCGGAGGACGTGCGGCTTGACCGCACACAGGTCGCTCACCTCACCGATCGTAAAGTATCGCTTCCCAGGAATTGGAGGTAGTTCGTCGTTATTCCCCGGTTCCAGCATAAGCTTCCACTCGGGCTTTTAGTTTTTGTCCCGGACGGAACGTCACGACGCGCCGCGCGCTGATCGGTATTTCCTCGCCCGTCTTCGGGTTTCTGCCCGGCCGTTCTTTCTTGTCCCTAAGATCAAAGTTCCCGAACCCGGAAAGTTTGACCTGCTCCCCTACTGCGAGCGATGCCCGCAGCTCTTCGAAATACATGTCGACCAGTTCCCGCGCTTCGCGCTTGTTGAGACCCAGTTCATTGAACAACGATTCAGCCATGTCTGCTTTGGTCAGTGCCATAGGGAATCAGTCTCTCAGGTCGGCGGCGAATTTCTTCTTGAGTTCTGCGATTGCCGCAGCCATCGCGGTGTCCGCATCTTCGTCAGTAAGGGTGCGCGATGTTTCCTGCAAAATCAAGCCTATTGCGACGCTTTTTCGCCCAGCTTCTATCGTGTCGCCGGTGTAAATGTCAAAAACCCTGACCGCCCGTATGAGCGTTGGTGCACTCGCTGCAACAGCGTCGACGAGTTCTTCGGCCGAGACGTGATCGTCGACCACGACAGCAATGTCGCGACGTATCGCCGGAAACTTCGACACGGGCGTCGCTGCCGGCGCGGCCGAGGCCAGCGCCTTGTCGGCGTCGAGTTCGAAGAGGTAGACCCCGCGTTTGAGGTCGTAGTCTTTCGCAATGGCCGGGTGCAACTTGCCGATGAGGCCGACGACATCGTCGCCACGCCGGATCTCTGCCGCCTGTCCGGGTTGCAGCGCGGGATGCTCGGTCGTGACGAATCGAATGCCCGACGCCTCGCAGGCCAGCGCGAGAACCGCTTCCACGTCCGCCTTTAGGTCAAAGAAATCAACATCTTCTGACTTCGCGCCCCATTGCTCCGGCAACGCGGGACCCGTGGCCAGCCCGGCAAGGCGCACGACTTCCGTGCGCGCATCGAGCGTGCCGTGATACGAACGGCTCGCCTCGAACAGTCGCACGCGATCCTGCTGGCGCGCGGTGTTCGCAGCAGCGGCGGCGACCATGCCCGGCCACAGCGAGGCGCGCATGACAGACAGCGCTTCCGAGATGGGATTGCTGAGCACGAGCGCCGATTCGACACCGGTGAATCGCTCGTTGGCTGTCGCGTCGATAAAGCTGTAAGTCACGACCTCCTGGTAATCGCGTGCGATCAATGTCGATGCCGCGCGCTCCATGTCCACTTTCGTCTCCGTGACCGTCTCGAGCGGCGACTGTGCCGATAACGTGGTTTCGGGAATCGAGTCATAACCGTGGATGCGAGCAATCTCTTCGATGAGGTCGACTTCGTACAGCATGTCGAAACGATGACTCGGAGGAGTGACAGTCCAGCCGTCGTCGGAGGCAATGACTTCCATGTGCAGGCTCTCGAGGATGCGCACCACCTCGGTATCGTCGATTGCGAGGCCAAGCAGCGTACTGATGCGTGTACGACGCAGGACAATGGCATGGCGCTCCGGTACGTGATCCTCGGCCGAGTCGACAACCAGCGGTCCGGCGTCACCCCCTGCGATCTCCAGTAGCAGTTCAGTGGCGCGCTCGACGGCGCGGCCCTGGCCCTCGGGATCGACGCCGCGCTCGAAGCGCAACGATGCGTCGGTGTGCATGCCGTAGCGGCGTGCCCGGCCTGCCATGAAATCCGGCGGCCAGAAGGCGCCTTCGAAAAAGACGTCCGTCGTCGTATCGGTCACGGCAGTGCTGAGACCGCCCATCATGCCCGCGATACCGATGGGGCCACTGTCGTCGGTGATAATGACCGTGTCGTCATTCAGCTCGACCTCTTTTTCGTCGAGCAGCGTCAGCGTTTCGCCGCGCTTCGCGAGTCGCGGCCTGATCGGACCCTGCAGCAGAGTCGCGTCGTAGGCGTGCAGGGGCTGCCCGAGTTCGAGCATGACGTAATTGGTGATGTCGACGACCGGCGATATGCCCCTGAGACCCGCCCGACGCAGCCGCTCGGTCATCCACGCCGGCGATTTTGCGGCCGGATCGATACCCCTCACGAGGCGGCCCGCGAATCGCGGGCAGGCCGCGGGTTCAATGAGTTTGACGGCATGCACGTCCTCGATCGTCGCCGGCACCGGGTCGCGCTGCGCGTTGCGGAGCTCTGCGCCCGAGAGGGCAGCTACATCGCGGGCAAGACCGAGCACGCTGAAGCAATCGCCGCGATTCGGCGTCAGGTCGACATCGATGACAGCGTCCGGGAGTTCCAGGAAGTCGACCAGGGCGGCGCCCAGCGGCGCATCGGCCGGCAATTCCATGATGCCGTCCGATTCATCGCCGAGCCCGAGTTCGATCGCCGAACACAGCATGCCGTTGGAAACGACGCCGCGAATCTTTGCCTTGCGCAGCTTTATGCCATTGGGCAGCTTCGTGCCCGGCCTGGCCAGCGGCGTCCTGAGACCGACGCGCGCGTTTGGCGCCCCGCAGACGATATCGATCAGGTCGGCGCCGCCGTCGGAGACGCGGCAGACGCTGAGCTTATCGGCATCGGGATGCTTGCTGCACTCGACAACCTCGGCAATGACCACGTCGTCGATACCCTCACCCTCGACCTCGAGACTGTCGACCTCGTGACCCAGCATGGTCAACTGGTGCGCCAGTTCCGCGGTCGTCAATTCGGGATCGACCCACTCACGTAACCAGGATTCTGCAATCTTCATCGCGCTTACCTGAACTGCCGCAGGAAACGAAGGTCGTTTTCGAAGAACGTGCGCAGGTCGGTCACACCGTAGCGCAGCATCGCCAGTCGCTCGACACCCATGCCGAAGGCATAACCCGTGTACTTGTCCGCATCGACGCCGGCCGCTTCGAGCACGTTGGGGTGCACCATGCCGCAGCCGAGAATTTCGAGCCATTTGTCGTCGCCCCAGGCGACGTCTACCTCGGCCGACGGCTCCGTGAACGGGAAATAGCTCGGTCGGAAACGGAGTTCCGCCTTGCGCTCGAAAAACGCCTCCACGAACTGGTGGAGCACGGCCTTGAGGTTGGCGAAGCTCACGCCTTCGTCCACGACGAGCCCTTCGACCTGGTGGAACATCGGCGTGTGCGTCTGGTCCGAGTCGCAGCGATACACGCGACCCGGCGCGATGATCTTGATCGGTGCGCCTTCCGTCACCATCGACCGGATTTGCACGGGCGAGGTGTGCGTCCTGAGCAGATCGCCGCCCGGGAAATAGAAGGTATCGTGCATCGCACGCGCCGGATGATTCTCCGGGATGTTGAGCGCCGTGAAGTTGTGGAAATCGTCTTCGATCTCCGGGCCCGAACGCACGCCAAAACCGGCATTGCGGAAGATCTTTTCGATGCGCAGCATGGCCCGCGTTACGGGGTGGTAGCCGCCGATCGAAGCACCGCGTCCCGGTAGCGTGACGTCGACGGCATCGGCCGCCAGCTTCGCTTCGAGGGCTGCGGCCTCGAGTGCCTCGCGCCTTGCATTCAGACGCTGCTGGACAGCCTGCTTGGCCTCATTGATCTGCTGGCCGGCGGCGGAACGTTGTTCCTTCGGCAGCTGTCCCAGCGCCTTGAGCTGCGCTGTAATTTCGCCTTTTTTGCCAAGGTAGGACACCCTGACCGCATCGAGGGCGGCGAGGTCTGCGGCTGCATCGATCGCGGACGCAGCCTTATCAACAAGGTCGCTCAGGGAGGTCATCGGAGGGGATCGAGCCGGCCGGCACGAGGCCGGCCGGTCTGCGCGATTCTAATTCGCTGCCGCGCGTTCCAGACCCGCCTTGGCGGCCGCGGCGATGGCGCCGAAGCCCTCGGGATCGTGAACGGCGATGTCGGCCAGCACCTTGCGGTCGACCTCGATCTCGGCCTTGTGCAGCCCGTTGATCAGGCGGCTGTACGACAGGCCGTGCAGGCGCGCCGCAGCGTTGATGCGCGTGATCCAGAGCTGGCGGAACTGGCGCTTACGCTGGCGGCGGTCGCGGTACGCGTACTGGCCGGCCTTGATGACGGCCTGCTTGGCCGTCTTGAAGAGTTTGCTCCGCGCGCCGTAGTAGCCCTTGGCCTTGCCGAGGACTTTCTTATGACGCGCTTTGGCGGTGACGCCACGTTTTACCCGTGCCATATCTCAATCTCCTCCTAGCTATACGGAAGCATGCGCTTCACGCCCTTCACGTCGGCATCTGCAACCTGCAGCGTCTTGCCGAGCTGGCGCTTACGCTTGGACTTCTTCTTCGTAAGAATGTGATTGAGGTGGGCCTGGGAGCGCTTGAAACCGCCCTTGCCCGTCTTGCTGAAGCGCTTTGCCGCGCCCCTGTTGGTCTTCATTTTCGACATTGTCTTTCCTTCTGGCCTTGCAACGAACCACGCGGGCCGCGGCAGGCGGATTAATGGCTCAATGCGAGCCGTTACTCACTTTTTCTTCGGTCCGATCACCATGACCATCTGCCGTCCTTCCATCTGCGGCATCTGTTCGACCGAACCGTATTCTTCCAGGTCATCTCTGACCCGGGCCAGCAGTTTCGCGCCGAGTTCCTTGTGCGCCATCTCCCGGCCCCTGAATCTCAGGGTGACCTTGGTCTTGTCACCACTCTCCAGGAACTGCACGAGCTTCCGGAGCTTGATCTGGTAATCGCCTTCGTCGGTTCCAGGGCGGAATTTGATTTCCTTGACGTGAACCTGCTTTTGTTTGCGTTTCGCAGACTGGTTTTTCTTGTTCTGCTCGAACAAGTACTTGCCGAAATCCATAATGCGGCACACAGGCGGATCCGCTGTCGGGGATACCTCTACGAGGTCCAGCCCCTCGTCGTAAGCCAATTCCTTGGCCTCGACGATGCCCATGACCCCTGCCTGCTCGCCGTTCGAGCGGATTACTCGCACGCGGCTGGCCTCGATTTCATCATTGCGTCTGACGCGCTTATTGACTGCGATACCCCAATCCTCCTAAAACTCAACAACTTATCCCACTGCCATGCACGCGAGCGCGCCGCACCGACAGCGGGAACGCGATTCTATAGTCACGACGAGCTGGAAACAACCTCGGGAACCCGGAATTCCTAAAAAAATCAGGCGTTTTGTCCCGGACTTTTGCGGAGGAGTGGTGGGCGATGCGGGTTTCGAACCTGCGACCTCCACGATGTCAACGTGGCGCTCTACCCCTGAGCTAATCGCCCGCTCCTCGAAGGGAGGCGTAAGATACTGATTCACCGCCCCAGCTGCAAGACCTTTCAGCCGGCTATCTGCTCGTCAATACCGAAGGCCTGCGCCCGGATTTCCTGGATTTCGTCGCGCAGCCTGGCCGCCTCCTCGAACTCGAGATCGCGGGCGTGCTTCAGCATCTTCTTCTCGAGCCCGGCCGCCTTTTGGAGCAGCTGCTCGGTCGACAGGACTTCGTAAACGCCCGTCCGGTCGCCCGTCTTGCGCCGCGGCGCCCTGGGTGCCGGGTATGCCGTTTGCATGACGTCCGCGACCTGCTTGACGATCGTCGCGGGCGTGATCCCGTGCGCTTCGTTGTAAGCCACCTGCTTGTCGCGGCGCCGGCTGGTCTCGTCGATCGCACGCTGCATCGAGCCGGTCATGTCGTCGGCATACAGAATCGCGGTGCCGCGGATGTTGCGGGCCGCCCTGCCGATCGTCTGGATCAGTGAGCGCTCGGAACGCAGGAAACCCTCCTTGTCGGCATCGAGGATTGCCACGAGCGAGACCTCGGGCATGTCGAGCCCTTCGCGCAGCAGGTTGATGCCGACGAGCACGTCGAAAGCACCGAGCCTGAGATCGCGAATGATCTCGGTGCGCTCGACCGTCCCGATGTCGGAGTGCAGGTAGCGCACGGCGATGCCGTGTTCGCGCAGGTAATCCGTCAGGTCTTCGGCCATCCGCTTGGTGAGCGTCGTCACGAGCACTCGCTCCTGCCGTGCCACGCGTCGACCGATTTCCGACAGCAGGTCGTCAACCTGGGTGCGTGCGGGCCGGACCTCGACCTCGGGATCGACGAGGCCGGTCGGGCGTACCACCTGCTCCACGGTGTTGTCGGCATGCTCCCGCTCGTAGTCGCCGGGCGTCGCCGACACGTAGATGGTCTGGGGTGACAGCCGTTCGAACTCGTCGAAGCGCAGTGGGCGGTTGTCGAGCGCCGACGGTAGCCGGAATCCGAACTCGACGAGCGTTTCCTTGCGCGAGCGGTCTCCTTTGTACATGGCGCCGAGCTGCGGCACGGTGACGTGGCTTTCGTCGATGATCAGGAGCGCATTCTCCGGCACGTAGTCGAACAGGCACGGCGGCGGCTCGCCCTCCTCCCGCCCGGACAGGTAGCGGGAGTAGTTCTCGATGCCCGAGCAGTATCCGAGCTCCCTTATCATCTCGAGATCAAATAAGGTTCGCTGCTCAAGCCTTTGAGCTTCCAGTAATTTCTCGTGTTTCCTGAGGTAGTCCAGCCGATCCTTCAACTCCAGCTTGATGTGCTCACAGGCCTCGAGCAGCTTTTCCCTCGGCGTGACGTAATGCGTTTTGGGAAACACCGTGTAACGCGGGACGCGGCGGAGCACTTCCCCCGTCAGTGGATCGAAATGCGAGATCGACTCGACTTCATCGTCGAACAATTCGATACGCACGGCCTCGCGCTCGGACTCGGCCGGGAAGACGTCGATCACGTCGCCACGCACACGGTACGTGCCCTGCGAGAGATCCAGTTCGTTGCGCGTGTACTGCATCTCGGCCAGGCGGCGCAGGATGGTGCGCTGCTCGTAGCGATCGCCGCGACTCAGGTGCAACACCATGCTGAAGTACGCCTCGGGGTCGCCGAGACCGTATATGGCAGACACGGTGGCGACGATGATTGCATCGGGCCGCTCGATCAGCGCTTTCGTGGCCGACAGCCGCATCTGTTCGATGTGCTGGTTGATGGAGGCGTCTTTTTCGATATACGTATCGGACGACGGTACGTAAGCCTCGGGCTGGTAGTAGTCGTAATACGACACGAAATACTCGACCGCGTTGTTCGGGAAGAACTCGCGCATCTCGCCATACAGTTGCGCCGCCAACGTCTTGTTCGGTGCGAGGATCATCGCCGGACGCTGCGTTCGCTCGATCACGTTGGCCATCGTGAACGTCTTGCCGGAGCCCGTTACGCCGAGCAGGATCTGCCGCGCAAGGCCGTCCCCGAGCCCCTCGACGAGGGCATCGATCGCTCCTGGCTGATCCCCCGATGCACTGAAGGCGGCCTTGAGCGCGAATCGATCGCGGTCTCTGCCGGGGCTATTGGGCAATGATGTCGTGTCACGTACCATCGACGTCTGGGTCAAGTGTCCGTTTGCTGAGGGCAACCGAGTGAGTCTACCAGTTTCAAAACGCATGGCCGCCGTAAAGCCGTCACCCACGGGCGCGGTGCTGGCGCTGGCCGCCGAGCTGCGCGCGGCCGGTCGCGACCTGATCAGCCTCGGCGCCGGCGAGCCCGACTTCGACACGCCGCCCCACATCAGGGCCGCGGCAATCGACGCCATCAATCGTGGCGACACGCGTTACACGCCCATTGACGGCACGGCGGAGCTCAAAGCCGCGATTCGTCGCAAATTCCTTCGCGACAACCAGCTGGATTTCGCGCCGTCACAGATCATCGTGACCTGCGGCGCCAAGCAGGCGTTGTTCAACCTGTGCCTCGCCCTGCTCGGACCTGGCGACGAGGCCATTGTTCCGGCGCCTTACTGGGTGTCCTATCCCGACATGGTGCGGCTCGCGGGGGCCGAGCCCGTTTTCATCGAAACCGGTATCGACCAGGACTTCAAGATTACTCCCGCGCAGCTCGAAGAGGCGCTGGGCAAGCGCACGCGCCTGCTGATCCTCAACAGCCCGTCCAACCCGACCGGCGCTAGCTACACGAGGGCCGAGCTCGAGGGGCTGGGCGCCGTTATCGAGCGATACCCCGACGTCGTCGTGTTGTCGGACGATATTTACGAGCACATTCACTGGGCCGACGAACCGTTCGCCAGCTTCGCCACGGCCTGCCCGGCGTTGCTGGACCGCACCGTCACGACGAACGGCGTGTCGAAGGCCTACGCGATGACCGGGTGGCGCATCGGTTTCGCTGCGGGGCCCCCGGAGCTCATTACCGCCATGAAGACCGTGCAGAGCCAGAGCACGTCGAACCCGTGCAGCATCTCGCAGGCTGCCGCGGTCGCTGCACTCGACGGTGACCAGGCTTGCGTCGCCGAGATGGCCGAGGCCTACCGGGAGCGCCACGAGTTCGTCGTCAACGCGCTGAACGACATACCGGGCTTTGCCTGTCGTGCCGGCGAAGGCACGTTTTATGCCTTTCCGAGAGTTTCCGGTGCGCTCGATACCCTCGGCATGGACAACGACGTCGACTTCGTCGAATTCCTGCTCAACACCGCCGACGTCGCCTGCGTGCCCGGCTCTGCTTTCGGCGCGCCCGGCTATGTGCGCCTGTCGTTTGCCTGTTCGATGCCCGAACTGCGGGATGCCCTGGGGCGCATCCGGCGCGCCGTTGCGGCTTGACATACACCCGGTGCTGCCCCAGAATCGCGGCCCGCGCCCTGAGGCGCTGACCATTCCCCGGTAGCTCAGTTGGTAGAGCGACGGACTGTTAATCCGTTGGTCGTTGGTTCGAGTCCGACCCGGGGAGCCACCTTCGAAAAGCCCGCTCATCGAGCGGGCTTTTTTCTGGCCCGCGCACTCAGGCCGTCGGCGCGAGCCGCTGATGCTCCCGCCGGTGAAAAACCACATCCAGCGCTATCTTCATCGCGACCAGGAGAATGAGTCCGGCGAGCGGCTGGCCTTGTTCGACCAGGAAAAAGCCGCCCGCGATCAGGGCTATGTGCGTGATGAACATGCGTCGGTACGGCAGCGCCATGGCTTGCCCCGGCGTCAGGCGCTCATGCTCGCGTTTGCCCATGTAATTCTCGACGAAGGACCAGCCGTGCGAAATGAACAGGGCGACGATGGCGACCCAGTTCAGGTTATCGGTGAGTATGCCGTAGTAGTCCGCCGGCTCCACCGCAGCCCCGGTCTCTTCAAAACCACCCGAGTACATGCCGAACAGCACCATGAAGTGGCCGAACATGAATCCACCGTAGTGCACGAGGAAGAAGAGCGGCAGGACGAGACCTTCTGCGGCCGAGTCGGAGGTACGCGCGACGATCATGCGCGCGATCCCGAAAACACCGATGATGACATTCTCGCTCCAGAACAGGAGGAGCAGCAGGAACACGTCCCAGCCCCAGAACAGCACGCCGAAAACGGGTACGAGATTGGCGGCGACGAGTACCGCGATTGACAACCGCCCCGTCATGGCGTCGCCGCGACCTCGATGACCACGTTCCACATGTAGCGAACCATGTCGATAAACGCCCGCTCCTCGACCCGTTCGTTATCGCCGTGCGCGCCATATCCACTGTTGATTTCCTCGATGGATCGCGCCGGCCCGATGCCGTAGGCCTGGATGCCCTTGGCCCGTATCTGCGCCATGTCCGTGGCGCCGGTCTGCATGATCGGCAATACGGTGGCGTCGGGATACATGCGCAGCGCCACGTTTTCCAGCACCCGGAACATCTCGTTGTCGATATCGGATGGCGGTGCCGCCGGACGGTAGATCGGCTCAGGCACGATCTCGATACGCGGATCATCGATTACCGCCGCAAGCTGCCCGTAAAAAGCATCTACGTCCTCGTCAGGAAGCATACGGATGTCGAGGATTGCCGATGCTTCCGACGGAATGACGTTGCGTCGAAATCCCGCGTCAATGACGGTCGGGACGACCGACGTGCGCGATATCGAATAGTGATAAGGGAAGGTCTGCAGAAAATGCTGCTGGATCTCGTCGCTGAGCTCCGCGTTCTCGACGTTGCGGTAGCGATAGGCGTCCTCCGGCGCCGAGATCTCGGCAAGACGGCGGAAGTACGTGCGAGTCGTATCGTTCAAGCGCACCTCGGTCTCCCAGGCGGAGACCCTGGCAATCGCGTTTGCCAGCGTCACGACGGCGTTGTCCAGCGTCGGTTTCGAGCCGTGCCCCGGCGTGCCGCGCGCCACGAGCGTCACGCGGCGCGGCATCTTCTCCGTGGTCTCGATGCCCACCTGCGACACGCGCTCGTCGCGCATGATGTTCTGCCCGCCCTCAGCCAGCGCGTACTCGGCGTCGATGACCTCGAAGTGCTTCTCGACCAGGAAGTTGATGCCGACCTCCGGCGTGCCCTCTTCGCCCGCTTCGGCCAGGAAAATCACATCGCGATCGAGCTGCACCTCGTAGCGCTCGAGCAGCTTCAAGACCATCAGCGCGGCTGCGAGGTTGTCCTTGTCATCGAGCGTGCCGCGGCCGTAGATGAAACCGTTCTCACGCTGGCCGCTGAATGGGTCTGCAAACCACTTCTCACGCTGCACGCCGACCACGTCGGTGTGACCCATGAGCAGTATCGGCCGCTTCGTGCCGTTGCCGCGGCGGCGCGCGACGAGGTTGGCGCGCTCGGGCTCGAGCGCATAGCGCTGCGACGGGATACCGTCGTCGGCCAGAGCGCGCTCCAGGTAGTCGACAACACGAGTCTCGTTACCCGGAGGATTGCTCGTATCGATGCGCACGAGATCGACGAGATGTTGCACGGCCTCCTCGCCCGCGGCGTCCCAGTCGATGATGTACGACTGCTGCGCGGTTGCGGGAGCCGCAATCATCAGGAACAACAGGGGCCAGGGTATGCGCATGGAGGCTTCACCGCGTTAAGGCACGTAAGAATAGAATAGCGGCTTGACCCGGCAGGCGCACCCGGTGCCGCTAGTCGCAGACGAGCGACTTCAGGTAGCGGCGAAATCCTTCGCCCGTGTCTTCGTGGTTCAGCCCGAACGCCACCGTGGCCTGCAGGTAGCCGAGCTTGCTACCGCAGTCGTATCGAACGCCACTAAAGGCAAAGGCGAAGACAGGCGATTCATCGAGCAGGTCGGCGATCCCGTCAGTCAGCTGGATTTCGCCACCGGCGCCCCGTCCGGTCTCCTCGAGCTTGTCGAATATTTCCGGAACGAGGAGATACCGGCCGACGACCGCCGAATTCGACGGCGCGTCCGCGGGTTTCGGCTTCTCGACGATGCGCGTGACGCGGTTGCGGTCGTTGGCGTCGACCGCGACGATGCCGTAGCTCGACGTGCTTTCCGGTGGCACGGTCTCGACCGCGACGACGCTACCCCCGTGCTGCGCATACTCGTCGGCCATTTGCGCGAGGCAGCCGGGCTCGCCGGCGATGAGGTCATCGGCCAGGTGGACGAAAAAGGGCTCATTGCCAACGGCGGGCCGTGCGCAGAGCACGGCATGCCCCAGCCCGAGCGGCTCTCCCTGGCGTATGTACACGCACGCGACCCCGGGCGGCACGATATTGCGAATCGACTCGAGCAGGTCGTTCTTGCCCGATTCGGTCAGCGCCCGTTCGAGCTCGGCATCGGTGTCGAAATGATCCTCGATGGCACGCTTCGATGCGCCAGTCACGAATACGAGCTTGGTCGCGCCAGCCGCTACAGCCTCTTCGACAGCATACTGGATCAGCGGCTTGTCCACGATCGGCAGCATTTCCTTGGGGCTGGCCTTGGTGGCGGGAAGAAATCGGGTTCCCCGGCCTGCAACTGGAAATACGGCGGCTCTGACTCTCTGGCCCATGCGGCGCTCCTGCATCGAAAGTGGGCCGCATCATAACGAATTCACTCGCGCGAAGTCATGACCAACCAAGCGCCCAAGTGTGTGAGCCGGGTTCGCAGCGACGCGAACCCGGCTCACTGGCGTCGCGTCGCTCCTACTTCCCGGGCTTCGAAACCACGATGTCGGACCGGTTCAGCTCGACCGTCCGCTCGCCGATGCCCTTAACAAGGGACAGATCATCGGCGCTTCGGAACGGGCCGTGCTTTTTCCGGTACTCGACGATGGCCCTGGCCTTGGCCAGCCCGACGCCCTTGAGCTCCGCGGAGATGGTCTCGGCATCCGCCGTGTTGATGTTCACGGGATCCGCAAAGACCAGGGTTGGCGCTGCCAGCAGAGCGAATGCCGCAGCGATGGTTGAGAGTCTCATCCTTAAGCTCCTCCAGTGGTGGTATGACACGAGAAGCCTAAGCGCGCGGAGGCCGGCGCGCAGCCGGAAAAAACGGGCAAAATGCCGAGTTTCAGTTCGTAATACTGTGTTGCAGCACTGTGTCGAACTGGACCCGGGACGCCGGGCGCTGGGTTTCCCAGTCGCGGCAGCTGGGACACTGCCAGAGCAGGCGCTGGCTGGAGAAACCGCACTCCTGGCACTGGTATCGAGGGGTCGAGGTCGCCAGCTTGCTGAGCGCATGGCGCACCTTGGCAAACGCCATTTCGCTGTCGCCGTTCGACAGTTCCTGCAGATCGACGAACTCGCCGAGCGTCGGCTCATTGAGCATGTATTGCTCGACGCACTCGTCGATGACCGGGATGCCGCCGATATCGTTGACGATGGCCGTGTATGCGACGAGCGAAGCCATGCCGGGGTTCTTGTCGAGCAGCGCCTTGAGCGCGCGTTCGAGTTCCTCCACCTGGTCCTCGCGCGTATAGATAGAGACGATTTCGGGCAAGGCCTCCGCGATCAGGTAGGTATTCTCGTCGATGATGCGGTGGTAGAGCCGCAACGCCGTCTTCGTGTCGTCCATGTCCCGCGCGATGTGGGCCCGGGTGAGCGCCCCGCGCATCGTTCGCGGGCGCCCCGCCTGTGCGCTCTTCACATACTGCCGCGCCGACGCATAGTCACCGGACGCGGCCGCCGCCTCGGCCAGCTCGCAGTAATAGTGCGCGATCTGCAACGCCAGCGACCGCCCCCCGAGGACCTCGAGACGCTGCCCGGCGTCGATAGCCTTCTCCCATTCGCGCTCCTGTTCATAAATACTGCACAGCGCTTCGAGCGCCTGTACCTGGTAACGCGATCCCTCCGCGAGGCGGGAAAACAGGTTTTCAGCGCGATCGAGCAAGCCGGCCGCGAGGTAGTCCTTGGCCAGCGAGTACAGCGCCTGGTCCTTCTGCTCGGACGCAAGATCGGGGCGCGCAATGATGTTCTGATGGATACGGATGGCCCGATCGACCTCGCCGCGCCGGCGAAACAGGCTGCCGAGGGCAAAGTGGGTCTCGATGGTCTTGTCATCGACACGTACCATCTTCAGGAAGTGCTCCAGCGCCTGGTCCGTCTGCTCATTGAGCAGGAAATTCAGGCCTTTGAGGTAGTCGATGTTGAGCGGCGGCGGCGCGTCCTCGTCGTCGCGCTCGCCGAAGCGGCCCATGGCCCAGCCCGCTGCAGCCAGCAGCAGGAACAAGCCTGCGAGTAGAAAAGTCGACTCAGTCGGCATCGCTTAACGGCAGGTTACGAAGGCTGCTGACCTCGCTTTCGCTCATCCTCAGGGAGCGGCGCAGGATGCGGCGCTCATTGACGAGTTTGAGCACGTAGAACGCGATACTCAGGAGCCCGAATAGCCAGCCGAGCGCAAAGGTCACCGTGAATGCCAGCGGAATTGACGTCGTGACCGTGGCAAAGGCCAGGTCGATATCGATCATGCCGGTGTTATTTGCCGTAAAGGTCGCCATGACGACGAGGATGATCAGGATGACTATCGCAAGGCCGATGCGTTTCAGCATGCGTGTGCTCCGCGGTCTCGGGGAATCCGAAGGCTATGATGCGGCCAGACACCGCGGCGGATCAACTCTTGATCGGGAAATGGCGGCTTTCGTTGACGCGCTCGCGCAGGTCCTTGCCCGGCTTGAAATGCGGCACGTACTTGCCCGAGAGGGCAACGGCCTCCCCCGTCTTGGGATTACGGCCGATACGCGGCGGTCGGTAATGCAGCGAGAAGCTCCCAAATCCGCGTATTTCGATCCGCTGCCCCTTGGCGAGCGAGTCGCTCATGAGATCCAGCAGGTGCTTGACGGCAAGCTCCACATCCTTGGCGGGCAGGTGCTTTTGCTTGCGGGCGATCGCTTCGATGAGTTCTGATTTTGTCATGTTACCTTTTTCCGTCCCGCTGAATCGCGTAAGCCACGGATATTAAAGGCAATAGTAGCCCAGACCATACGGTCTGGGCTACCCTTTTTACTTATTATTTGCTTCCGCCGGACATCTTTTCCTTCAGAAGCTCGCCCAGCGTCGTACCGACGGGCGCTGCCGTCGAATCCGACTTGTAGCTGCTGATCGCTTCCTGCTCCTCGTGCACTTCCTTGGCCTTGATCGACAGCTGGATCGAACGGTTCTTGCGGTCGACGTTGATGAACTTCGCCTCGATCTCTTCGCCGACCTTGATCATCGTGCGGGCGTCCTCGACGCGTCCACGCGCCAGTTCCGATGCGCGCAGCGAACCGACCACGCCGTCCCCGAGATCCACGGTGGCGCCGCGGGCATCGACTTCCGTAACGGTGCCCTTGACGATCGAGTTCTTGGGATTGGCGGCCAGCCAGTTGGAGAACGGGTCCTTCTCGAGCTGCTTGATGCCCAGCGAGATACGCTCGCGCTCGGCGTCGATGGCCAGCACGGCCGCCTCGATCTCCTGGCCCTTCTTGTAGTTCCGCACAGCATCTTCCCCGGGCAGGTCCCAGGAAATGTCCGAGAGGTGAACGAGACCGTCGATACCACCAGCGAGACCGATAAAGATGCCGAAATCCGTGATCGACTTGATCTGGCCGGTCACCTTGTCGTTGCGGTTGTACGTAGCGGCGAATTCGGCCCACGGGTTCGACTTGCACTGCTTGATACCGAGCGAGATGCGGCGACGCTCCTCGTCGATCTCGATCACCATGACCTCGACTTCCTCGCCAACCGCCACGACGCGCGACGGATTGACGTTCTTGTTCGTCCAGTCCATCTCCGAGACGTGCACGAGACCCTCGACGCCGTCCTCGATCTCCACGAAACAGCCGTAGTCGGCGATGTTCGTAACTTTGCCGAAGATGCGAGTCTGCGGCGGATAACGGCGCGCGAGATCCTGCCATGGATCGTCACCCAGCTGCTTCATGCCGAGCGAGACCCGCTGGCGTTCGCGGTCGAATTTCAGGATCTTGACGTCGATCTCCTGGCCCACGTCGACGACCTCGGAAGGATGCTTGACGCGCTTCCAGGCCATGTCGGTGATGTGCAGAAGACCATCGATACCGCCGAGATCGACGAACGCGCCGTAATCGGTCAGGTTCTTGACGATACCCTTGACGGTATTGCCCTCCTGCAATTCCTTGAGGAGCTGCTCGCGCTCAGCCGAGTACTCCGTTTCGACGACGGCGCGTCGTGAAACCACGACATTGTTGCGGCGACGGTCGAGCTTGATGACCTTGAACTCGAGGCTCTTGCCTTCGAGATAAGCGGGGTCGCGCACGGGGCGCACATCAACGAGCGAGCCCGGCAGGAATGCGCGGACATTGTCGATTTCCACCGTGAAACCACCCTTGACGCGACCGTTGATCACGCCTTCGACGACCTCACCTTCTTCGAATGCTTTCTCGAGCTCGGTCCACGTACGCGCGCGGATCGCTTTCTCTCGCGAGAGCTTGGTCTCGCCGAAACCGTCTTCGACGGCGTCGAGAGCAACCTCGACCTCATCGCCTACGGCAATGCCGCCTTCGCGCGTATCGTTCTTGAACTGGTCGATGGGGATGACAGCCTCGGACTTGAGGCCGGCACTGACGATGACAACATCGTCGTTTACCGCGACTACGGTGCCGGTAATGATGGACCCCGGCTTGATTTGTCGACTGGCAAAACTTTCTTCAAATAATTCAGCAAATGATTCAGACATGTTAGAAACCCGGGAACCTCTGTTCCCACCCAAATTCGTCCTGCCACGTCCTGTGGCTGACGGTCATTAAAAAAAAGGAGCGAACGTCCTGTTCGATCCTGTCCTCAAACTTTCTTGGAAAATCTAGAGTTCGGCGACCCAATCGAGGACCTGTTGCGTCACAGCCTCGATCGACAGGCCGGAGGAATCCAGGAACTTGGCGTCCATGGCCGGCCGCAGCGGGGCCACGGTACGTTCCGAATCCCGCCGGTCGCGGTTCTCTATGTCCCGCGAAAGGGCGGCAAGGCTAACATCCAAGCCCTTGTCTTTCAACTGCTTATGGCGCCTTTTGGCGCGCTCTTCGGCGCTTGCCGTGAGGTAGATCTTGAGGTCCGCATCGGGGAACACCTGCGTGCCCATATCGCGCCCGTCGGCGACGAGCCCTGGCGCGCGCCGGAACGCCCGCTGGCGCTCCAGGAGCGCCTCGCGAACGGCCGGGATTTGCGCCACGGTGGAGGCGCCGGCCCCGGTCTGCTCGGTGCGGATGCGGTCAGTCACATCCTCGCCGTTCAGCCAGATGCGCTCGCCACCCTCCTCGTCGCTGTCGAAGCGGGCGTCGAGCCCCAGCGCCAGTTGGGCCAGCGTGTCGCTGCTTTGCAGGGACACGCAGGCGTCCTCAGCCGCCAGTGCTACCAGTCGGTACAGCGCCCCGCTGTCGAGCAGGTGGTAGCCGAGCGCCTCGGCGACGCGGCGCGCGATAGTTCCCTTGCCCGAGCCGCTGGGCCCGTCAATCGCTATCACGGGGACCCTGGACGTGCCCGCAGCGGACGGGCCCTTGCCGGAGGGAGCGGACTTCCCGATTTTTTTAAGCCAGTCGAACATCGGCCCCCAAACCTGCGACGCATGTCTCGAAGCCCGGGAATGACGTATTGACGTTGTCGACGTCCCGGATCACGACAATATCCTCGGCAATTGTCGCCGCCATTGCCAGCGACATTGCCACGCGGTGGTCGTGAAAACTCCGGACCTCGCCCCCGCTGAAGCGCCCGCCGTGCACGACGGCGCCGTCGGGGGATTCGTCGACGACGATACCGAGGCGGCGCAGCCCGTCCGCCATGGCTGCGATGCGGTCGCTCTCCTTGACGCGCAGCTCCTCGAGCCCCGAGAACGTCGTCGTGCCGCGGGCCGCCGCGGCTGCCACGAACAAGGCCGGGAACTCGTCGATGGCCAGCGACACGAGCGTCGGGTCCACCGCTCCGCCCGTCAGGCGCGAGGCCCGCACCCGGATATCCGCGACGGGCTCGTCGCCGTAGCGCCGCCTGTTTTCCAGTTCGATGTTGGCACCCATGCCCAGCAGAATGTCAATGACGCCGGTGCGAGTCGGGTTAACGCCTACATTTTCTATAAGAATATCAGCATCTTGTGATAACAATGTGCCAAGGATTATGAAGGTAGCCGACGACAGGTCCCCGGGCACATCGAGAGCGCAGGCCCGCAGGGCCTGCCCGCCCTCGAGCGTCACTATGGTCCCTTGTCCTGCGGTGCTGGTCCGAACGCGGGCTCCCATGGCACGCAGCATGCGTTCGGTGTGGTCTCGGGTTACCGCGGGCTCGGTGACTTTCGTCAGACCGTCGGCATACAGGCCGGCCAGCAGGATCGCCGATTTCACCTGTGCGCTGGCGATCGGCATCGCATAGTCGATGCCGCGCAGCTGCAGGCCGCCCTTGATTTGCAGCGGCGGCGTTCCGTCACAATCGCTCTCGATCGCAGCCCCCATGCGCGTCAGTGGCGTCACGATGCGCCCCATCGGCCGTCCGCGCAGCGATTCGTCGCCCGTCAGTACGCTGTCGAATTCCTGTGCGGCCAGGAGCCCCGCCATCAGGCGCATGGCGGTACCCGAGTTTCCGAGGTCCAGGTCGTGCTGCGGTGGCCGCAGGCCGTGCAGACCCGCGCCCTCTATCACCATGACGGTCGGCTCAGGCTGGCGAATCTCGACGCCGAGGGCGCGCATCGCCGCCGCCGTGGCCAGGCAATCCTCGCCGGCCAGGAAGCCGTTTACCTCGGTGCGGCCCGTGGCGATGCTACCCAGCATGAGCGTCCGGTGCGAAATGGACTTGTCGCCCGGGACCGTGACCCTGGCGTCGCGCAATCTGGACGGTGTGACCTTGAAATCCATGGCTGTAAATCAGCCGATGGCCTTGGGGTAGGCTCCCAGCACCTTGTACAGCGAGGCCCTCTCCCGGAGTTCGGCCAGCGCATCCGAGACTGGCGGCTCCGCGGCGTGCCCCTCCACGTCGATGAAGAACACGTAGTCCCATTTCTTGCGGCGCGACGGCCGTGACTCGATGCGCGTCATGCTGACACCGTGCGTCGCCAGCGGCTGCAGGAGATTGTGGAGGACGCCCGCGCCGCCCGCCGTATCGGCCGTGGACACCAGCAGCGTCGTCTTGTCATCGCCGCTCGCCGCCAGCAGTTCGCGGCCAACGACGAGAAAACGCGTCGCATTGTCGGGCCGGTCCTCGATGTTGTTCACCAGCAGCTGCAGTTCGTATACGTCCGCGGCCACCTCGGGGCCGATCGCCGCCGTGCCGTCCTCGTCTCGCGCTCTGCGCGCCCCCGCGGCATTGCTCGACATCCCGATCAGTTCCACGTGCGGCAGGTTTTCACGAATCCAGCCGCGGCATTGCGCCAGCGACTGCTCGTGCGCGCAGATACGCTGAATCCTGTCGAGCCCTTTCTCGCGGCTCATCAGGTGCTGTTCGATGCGCAGCTCGATCTCACCCGCGATTTTCAGCGGCGAGGTCAGGAACATGTCCAGCGTGTTGTTGACCGATCCCTCGGTCGAGTTTTCGATCGGCACGACGCCGAAATCCGCTGCCCCGCACTCGACTTCCTGGAAGACTTCGTCAATCGTGTGGAATGGCAGGGCCCGCACCGAGTGACCAAAATGCTTGTACACGGCGGTTTGGGTGAAAGTCCCCTCCGGGCCGAGGAATCCGATCTTCAGCGGCTCCTGCTGCGCCAGGCAGGCCGACATGATTTCACGGAACAGGCGCAGCATCTCCTCGTTGCGCATCGGCCCGTCGTTGCGCTCAAGCACGGCGCGCAGTACCTCCGCTTCACGCTCCGGCCGGTAATAATCGACTGCCGATGACAGTTCGCCCTTGACGACGCCGACCTGCTGAGCGATCCGGGCGCGATCATTGATCAGCGCCTGCAGCTGCTCATCGATCTCGTTGATGCGCTTGCGAATCTGCTGGAGATCCCGCTCGCCTGATTTGCCGTCCCCGCCTGCCATCCGGTCTTTCCCGAAAACCCCAAAGGATTCCTCAGGTTACAGGCTTGCCCAGATTTCGCAATGCCAATACGCCGTCGATGGCCCGCAGTTCTTCGAGCAACTCTTCCGACGGTTCGCCGTTGACGTCGACGATGGTATAGGCGAGATCGCCGATCGACTTGTTCAGGAGGTCTTCGATGTTGAGGCCCGCACTCGCGAGGCAGGTCGAGATCTGGCCGACCATGTTCGGCACGTTCGCGTTCGCTATCGTGATGCGCCATGCATCGAGCCGCGACAGGCGCGAATCGGGGAAGTTGACCGAGTGCCGGATATTGCCGTTTTCCAGGTAGTCCTTGACGTTCTCCGCGACCATGATCGCGCAGTTTTCCTCGGCCTCGCCCGTCGATGCACCGAGGTGCGGCAAGGCAATGACCTTGGGGTGCCCGATCAGCGCCATCGTCGGGAAATCGGTGACGTAGGCGTGCAGCTTGCCGCTGTCCAGCGCGGCTATCGCGGCCTTGTCGTCGACGATTCCGTCACGCGCGAAATTAATCAGCACGGCTCCGTCGTTCATGAGCGCGATGCGGTCGGCGTTGACGATGCCGCGCGTCGCATCGATGAGGGGCACGTGGCAGCTCACGAAATCCGCATGCTGGAACAACTGATCCAGCGTCTCTTCCTTCTCGACACCCGACGACAGCTGCCACGCATTGCGCACCGTGATCGCCGGATCGTAGCCGACGACTTTCATCCCCAGTTCGAGCGCCGCGTTGGCGACCTCGACGCCGATGGCGCCAAGCCCGATGACACCGAGTGTCTTGCCCGGCAGCTCGAAGCCGACGAACTGCTTCTTGCCCGACTCGACCTTCTTCTTGAGGCCGTCGCCCGACTCATCGAGCGTCTTCACATACTCACGCGCATCGCACAGGTTGCGGGCGCCAAGCAGCATGCCGGCAATCGTCAGCTCCTTGACCGCATTGGCATTGGCGCCCGGAGCGTTGAACACCGGCACACCCCGGTGCGCAAGCGCATCACAGGGGATGTTGTTGGTGCCTGCTCCCGCGCGGCCCACGGCCGCGACCGATTCCGGGATCTCCATGTCGTGCATGTTGTGCGAGCGCAGCAGGATCGCGTCCGGATGGGCGATTTCCGAGGCGACTTCGTAGCGTTCGCGCGGCAGCCTGCGCAGCCCTTCGACCGCGATATTGTTGAGTGTGAGTACCTTGTACATCGTGTTAACCGTATTTCCTTTCAAATTCCGCCATGAAGTCGATCAGCGCATCGACGGCCTCCTCGCCGACCGCGTTGTAGATCGACGCGCGCATGCCGCCCACCGAGCGGTGTCCCTTGAGATTGGCGAGGCCTGCCGCCGCCGACTCCTCGAGGAAGGTCTTGTCGAGCGCATCGTCGGCGAGGATGAACGGTACGTTCATGCGCGAACGGCAATCCGGCTCGACCGGGTTGGAGTAGAAGTCCGACGCATCGATGGCCGCGTAAAGCTTCTGCGCCTTGCGCCCGTTGGTCTTCGCAATCGCCTCGACGCCGCCCTGGTCGAGCAACCACTGGAACACGAGGTCCGCGACGTACCAGGCAAACGTCGGCGGCGTATTCGTCATCGAATCGGATTCGGCGTAGGACTTCCACGTCATCAGGTGCGCATTGTTCGGCCGTACGCGCTCGAGCAGGTCGTTGCGCACGACGACCACGGTGATACCGGCCGGACCGATGTTTTTCTGCGCGCCGGCGTAAATCACGCCATAGTCGCTGACGTCGATCGGGCGGGACAGGATGTTGCTGGACATGTCGGCCACGATCGGCACGTCGCCCGCGGGCACGAAGTTGAATTCCACGCCCGCGATCGTTTCGTTGGGAGTGATGTGGAGGTACGCGGCATCCGCGGATCGCTGCCAGTCAGCCTCATCGGGGATATAGGTGAAGTTCCTGTCGGAGGCGTCCGCCGCGATGTTCACTTTGCAAAACTTGCGGGCCTCACCTGCCGCCTTCTTGCCCCAGCTGCCGGTCAATACGTAATCGGCCGTCTCGCCGGGACCCGCGAGGTTGAGCGGCGCCATCGCCATCTGCAGGGTTGCCCCGCCCTGAGTGAACAGGACACTGTAGTCATCGGGTACGCCTATGAGTGTGCGCAGGTTCTTCTCGGCCCGCGCGGCCAGTTCGACGAAGTCCTTGCTGCGATGGCTGACTTCCATGACGGACATGCCGAGGCCGAGCCAGTCCGGTACATCGTTACGGATCTGCTCGAGAACGGCGAGAGGCAGCGCGGCAGGGCCTGCACTGAAGTTGTGGACGCGCGACATGACGCTGGAATTCCTGTGTTCTTGGAGGGGTGAAGCCGATTGTAGGCCGCGTATTGTTACGATTTATGAGCGCGATTGCATTACTTGCAGGCGATATTATTCGTCCTCGTCCTCGATCGCTTCAATACGTGCAAGCCCTACCAGCCGCTGGCCCCGCTCGACGCGGATAAGACGAACACCCTGGGTGTTGCGGCCCATGATGGAGATATCGGCGACGCCGGTCCGCACGAGCGTGCCGTTCGAACTGATCAACATCACCTCGTCTTCGTCGGCGACGCGCACCGCGCCGACGGTGTTGCCATTGCGGTCGGTGGTCTGGATCGCAATAACGCCCTGGCCGCCGCGTCCCTGAACCGGGAAATCGTCCACCGCCGTGCGCTTGCCGTAGCCGTTCTCCGTGGCCGTCAGGAGCAAGCCCTCGTCGACGATTTCGAGGCCTATGACCTCGTGCCCGTCGGGCAGCTTGATGCCGCGAACGCCCGCGGCGCCGCGCCCCATCGGGCGTACGTCCGACTCCCTGAAGCGGATGGCCTTGCCATGGCTCGCCACGAGCAGGACCTCGGCGTCACCGTCGGTGATTGCGACGTCCACGAGCTTGTCGTCGCCCCGCAGGTCGATAGCGATGATGCCGCTCGCGCGCGGTCGCGAAAACTGCGTCAGTGGCGTCTTCTTGACGGTACCGCCCGAGGTCGCCATGAAGACATAGTGGCCCTCGGCGTATTCCCGGATCGGCAGAACGGCATTGATGCGCTCGCCCGGCTCGAGCGGCAGGAGGTTGATGATCGGCTTGCCGCGGGAACCGCGGCTGGCCTGCGGTACCTGGTAGACCTTCAGCCAGTACAGCTTGCCGCGGCTCGAGAAGCACAGAATCGTGTCGTGCGAATTCGCGACGAACAGCTGGTCGATGAAATCCTCGTCCTTGACCTTGGTGGCGGAACGGCCACGGCCGCCGCGCTTCTGGGCCTGGTAGGCGTCGATCGGCTGGGACTTGGCGTAGCCACCGTGCGACAGCGTCACGACGACCTCCTCCTGCGGAATGAGGTCCTCGTCGGTCAGGTCGGAATGATCCTGCACGATCTGGGTGCGGCGCTCGTCGCCAAATGCGTCGCGCACCTCGACGAGTTCGCTGCGGATCACTTCCAGCAGCAGGTCCGGGTCCGCCAAAATATTAGAAAAGTCTTTAATTTTTTCTAATATCTCTTTGTATTCATTAATAATTTTTTCTTGCTCGAGGCCGGTCAAACGATGCAGGCGCAGGTCGAGGATCGCCTGGGCCTGGACGGCCGAGAGCCGGTACTTGCCGTTCGCAAGGCCGCTGCCGTCGACAAGGCCATCGGGCCGCGTATCCGTTTCCCCGGCCCGTTCCAGCATCCCCGTGACCGCGCCCGGCTCCCAGTCGCGATCCACGAGTCCCTGCTTGGCATCGGCGGGCGATGCCGAGGCCTTGATCAGCGCAATGACCTCGTCGATGTTCGCCAGCGCCACGGTCTGCCCTTCGAGAACGTGGGCGCGATCGCGGGCCTTGCGCAGGTCGAAAATCGTCCTTCGCGTAACGACCTCGCGCCGGTGCGACAGGAAGGCCTCGAGAACCTGCTTGAGATTCATGAGCTGCGGCTGGCCGTCGTGCAGCGCCACCATGTTGATGCCGAACACGCTCTGCAGCGGCGTCTGCTTGTAGAGGTTGTTGAGCAATACGTCGGCTGACTCGCCGCGCTTCAGCTCGATGACGACGCGCATGCCGTCCTTGTCCGATTCGTCGCGCAGACCGTCGGAGGCGATGCCTTCGATCCTCTTGTCACGCACCAGGTCCGCGATCTTCTCGATGAGCCGGGCCTTGTTGACCTGGAACGGCAGCTCGGTCACGACGATGCGCTCGCGGCCGTTTTTCATTTCCTCGACGTCGACCTTGGCGCGGATATAGACCCGGCCGCGGCCCGTCCGGTAGGCCGAATAGATGCCCTGGGCGCCGTTGATGATGCCGCCGGTCGGGAAATCCGGACCGGGCACGTGCTCCATGAGGCCGGGTACGTCGATAGCCGGGTTCTCGATCAGCGCCAGGCAGCCGTCGATGACCTCGCTGAGGTTGTGCGGCGGGATGTTCGTGGCCATGCCGACAGCGATGCCCGAGGAGCCGTTGACGAGCAGATTCGGAACGCGCGTCGGCATGACGGACGGCTCTTTTTCCGACCCGTCGTAATTCTCGACCCAGTCGACGGTTTCCTTTTCGATGTCCGCCAGCAGTTCGTGCGCGATCCGGGTCATCCGGACTTCGGTGTAGCGCATCGCCGCGGCGCCATCGCCATCGACCGAACCGAAGTTGCCCTGGCCATCCACAAGCATGTAGCGCATCGAGAACGGCTGCGCCATGCGCACGATGGTGTCGTACACGGCCGAATCGCCGTGCGGGTGGTACTTACCGATCACGTCGCCGACGACGCGTGCCGATTTCTTGTACGGCTTGTTGTAGTCGTTGCCCAGCTCGCGCATGGCGTGCAGGACGCGGCGATGGACCGGCTTCAGGCCGTCCCTGACATCGGGCAGTGCGCGCCCCACGATGACGCTCATCGCGTAGTCGAGATAGGACTGCTTCATCTCCTCTTCGAGGCTGACCGACAACAGTTCCTGTGCTACTTCAGACATATATTCTCAGGTTCCAAAGCCCAAAATCCGGGCGCAATCCCGGCCACTGGAGGGCGGGAATCCGGG
Organism: Woeseiaceae bacterium; assembly: GCA_041602775.1. GTDB lineage: Bacteria > Pseudomonadota > Gammaproteobacteria > Steroidobacterales > Woeseiaceae > UBA1847. The sequence continues at coordinate 77,042 of JBFIFN010000005.1, forward strand.
GTCGAAAAGACAGGATTTCGAGCGGCTTGACTGGCTGTAAATCATACCACAGAAGCCCCTTGAACAGCAGTTTTTGAGGCCGACAAATCGCCCTGAAACGCAGCGCTGGCGCTGCTCCGCGCGATGCGTATACTGCGGCAAGCATGCAGCACTGTGACACCCTGATCGTTCCCCGCTGGTGCGTCCCCGTGGAGCCCGCCGGGACGGCTCTGGAAGGACATGCCGTGGCCGTTTCCGACGGCCGCATCGAGGCAGTGCTGCCACTCGAGGAGGCCCGTGCCCGGTTCCAGCCCAGCGTCCTTGCGGAACGCCCCCGGCACGCGCTGATACCGGGACTCGTCAACAGCCACACGCACGCCGCGATGACCCTGTTTCGCGGTCTCGCCGACGACCTGCCGCTCGAAACCTGGCTCCGCGACGGCATCTGGCCCGCCGAACGCCGCTGGGTCAGCGCCGAAATGGTCCGGGACGGAACACAGCTCGCTATCGCCGAAATGCTGCGCGGCGGCATCACCTGCTTTGCCGACCAGTATTTCTTCCCGGAAATCGTCGCTGAGGCGGCCACAGACCTTGGCATGCGAGCGGTCGTGGCCACGCCGGTCGTGGATTTTGCGTCAGCCTGGGCGGCCAATACCGACGAATACCTGCAGAAAGCCGCGGACCTGGTTCATGACCCCTATGCAGATCATCCACTGATCACGACCGCTTTTGCGCCGCACTCGACGCTGTCGCTGGCCGACCGCTCGCTCGAGGCGCTGCGCGTGCTGGCCGACCAGCTCGACGTGCGTGTGCAGATGCACCTGCACGAGTCGGCCGCCGAGGTGGACGCCTCGTTGCGGGACACGGGCAAGCGGCCGTTTGAGCGCATTGCCAAGGCCGGTCTCGTCAATGCCTCGCTGCTCGCGGTCCACGCCGTGCACATGACAGACGCCGAAGTCGCGCGCTTCGCCGAGGTCGGCGTCTCCGTCAGTCACTGCCCGAAATCCAATCTCAAGCTCGCCAGCGGCATGGCGCCGGTCGCCCGGTACCTTGCAGCCGGAGTCAACGTGGCCCTCGGCACGGACGGCGCAGCGAGCAACAATACGCTCGACCTGTTCTCGGAAATGCAGTCGGCCGCCCTGCTCGCCAAGGTCAGCGCCGGTGACGCGACGGCGATGTCGGCGTCAGAGGCATTACACATGGCCACGGTCGCGGGCGCCCGGGCACTCGGTCTCGAGGACCACATCGGTTCGATCGAGCCCGGCAAACAGGCTGATCTCGCCTGCATCGATCTCGAGGCATTGAACTCGCAGCCTGTTTTCAACGTCGAATCCCAACTGGTCTATGCCACGCAGTCCAGCCAGGTTTCCGACGTCTGGGTCGGCGGACGGCACCAGGTCGACAGCGGGCGACTCACCCACATCGATTCGGACAACCTCATCGCCCGCGGCAACGAGTGGCGCGACCGCATTGCCGCCGCGAACTTACCAAGACAGGCACAACGATGAACAACGCTGACAACGTCGACCTGGCCGAACTCGCCAAGTTCGACTCACTGGCATCGCGCTGGTGGGACCCGGAAGGCGAATTTCGCCCCCTGCACCAGATCAACCCGCTGCGGCTTGACTGGATTCGTCAACACGTGGACCTGTCCGGCGCGAGGGCGCTCGATATCGGTTGTGGCGGCGGCATCCTGGCCGAGGCCATGACTGCGGCCGGCGCCAACGTGACTGCGATCGACATGGCGGAGGGGCCGCTCGCCGTGGCGCGCCTTCACCAAATCGAGTCCGGCGTCGAGGTCGATTATCGACGCTCCAGGGCGGAGGACCTCGCGGCGATCGAGCCGGCTCACTACGATCTCGTCACCTGCCTCGAAATGCTCGAACACGTTCCCGATCCGTCGCAGGTCATCCGTTCCTGCGCCGAACTCGTCAAGCCGGGTGGTGACGTGGTCTTTTCGACGATCAACCGCAACCCCAAGTCCTTCGTGTTCGCGATTGTCGGTGCCGAGTACGTCCTCAACCTGCTCCCGAAGGGCACGCACGAGTACGCGAAGTTTATCAAGCCCTCAGAACTCGAGGCGTGGGCAAGGAGTGCCGGGCTCCAGTTACGTACCAGCTCGGGCCTGCACTACAACCCGTTCACGCGGGAGTATTCGCTCGGCGGGAATCTCGACGTCAACTACCTCCTGCACTTCAAGCGCCCCGCGGAGTGAACGGGCTCCCCGCATGAGAGCCGGCGACTTCGATGCCGTCTTGTTCGACCTCGACGGCACACTCGTCGATACGGCCCCGGACATGGTGCGTGTGCTGCAGGACATGCAGGCGGCGCGGGACCGCGCGCCGGTCGCGTATGAAGTCGGCCGCCGCTACGTGTCGAACGGCGCCATAGGCCTGCTCCGACTCGCCTTTCCCGACGAACACATCGAATTCGGCGATCCGCTGCACTACGAGTACCTCGAGCGCTACGCGCAGACCATCTGCGAGGAATCGCAGGTTTTCGACGGCCTTGCAGAACTGCTCGATCGCCTCGACGAGGCCGGCCGCCCCTGGGGCGTCGTCACCAACAAGCCCGAGCACCTCACGCTGCCCTTAATGGAGGCGCTCGGGCTGGCTTCCCGCAGCGCGTGCACGGTCAGCGGTGACTCGCTGCCCGTGCGCAAGCCGGATCCCGGGCCGCTGCTGCTGGCCTGCGATATCGCGGGCCTCGATGCCTGGCGATCGATCTACGTCGGCGACGCCCTGCGCGACATCGAGGCGGGCCTCGCCGCCGGCATGGCCACCGTGGCTGCGGCGTACGGCTACATCACCGAGGACGACGACCCGAGCGCGTGGGGCGCGGACAGGCTCGCCTCCGACACCGAAGAACTTGCCCAAATCGTCTGCAAAGCGGTTAATCTTGACGGCAGATGATCTCTTTCGAAATTGACCAGGTCCTGCTCGAGATCGGGCTGCCCGCGGCGGCCATCGGCATCGTGCTGGGCGCACTGGTCACCTGGCTCATCACGCGGCACCGGCGCAAGGCGCTGCTCGAGACACTCGAATCGACGGAACTGCAGTTGAAGAACCAGGAGGCCATCCAGAGGGAGCGCGAGGCGGCGTTCGAACTGGCCAATGCCAAGCTCACCCAGGCGTTCGCCGACATCTCCAATCGGTCGCTGCGCGCCAACAGCGACACCTTTCTGCAGCTGGCGAAGCAGAATCTCGAAACGCACCAGGAAAAAGCGAGGAGCGAGCTGAGCGAGCGCGAAAAAGCGGTCGAGGCGCTCGTCAAGCCGATCCGCGACGCGCTGGAGGCCTCCAGCAAGCAAATCTCCGAACTCGAAAAAGCGCGCAGCGAAGCCTACGGCAGTATCCGCAATCACCTCGAAGCGATGCAGCTGAGCCAGCAGTCGCTGACCCAGGAAACCCAGAACCTCGTCAAAGCACTGCGGCGTCCCGAGGTTCGCGGCCAGTGGGGCGAGATAACCTTGCGCCGCCTCGTGGAACTGGCCGGCATGGTCGAGCACTGCGATTTCATCGAGCAGGTTCACGTCGTCGGCGACGACAAGGTGATCCGCCCAGACATGATCGTCAACATGCCCGATCAGCGGCAGCTCATCGTTGACGTAAAAACGCCGCTGGATGCCTACCTCGCCGCCGCCGAGGCGCCCGACGACGCGCAACGCAAACTGGCTCTCGAGCGCCACGGCAAGAACGTGCGCTCGCACATTCGCCTGCTGGCGTCGAAATCGTACTGGACACAGTTCGACGAAAGCCCGGAATTCGTCATCCTGTTCATTCCCGGCGACCAGTTCCTGAGCGCCGCGCTGGCCGAGGAGCCCGACCTGATCGAGTACGCGTTGTCGCAGCAGATCATTCTGGCAACGCCGACCAGTCTCGTTGCGCTTCTTAAGGCGGTTGCCTACGGCTGGCGGCAGCTTGCACTGGCCGATAATGCCAAGGAAATTCGTATCCTCGCCGAGGACCTGTATGGCCGACTCAGCACCTTCGTGACCCACATGAACAGGGTCGGGCGACAGTTGGCGAGCAGCGTCGAGAATTACAACCGCGCCGTAGGGTCGCTCGAACGCAGCGTCCTGCCCGGGGCGCGCAAGTTCACTGAACTGGGTGTCCACGCCAAGAAGGACATCGAAAAACTCGAGTCGCTGGAGCCTGTCCCGAGGACCATGATCGAAGGAAACGACAGTTGAGCACAGACCCGCGCTCCTACACCTATCCTGACAATGTCCTTGCCGACCGCATCATCCTGATCACGGGCTCGAGCGACGGCATCGGCAAAGCACTCGCACTTCGCGCCGCCCGGCTCGGCGCCCAGGTCATCCTGCACGGCCGCAGCGTACCGAAACTCGAGAAGGTCTACGATGTCATCGAGGACATCGACGGTGCACCACGGCCCTCCATCGCGGTCATGGATCTCGAATCGGCGAATGCCGAGTCCTATACGACACTGGCGCAGAGCATCGAGTCGGAGTTCGGGCGACTCGACGGGCTCGTGCACAACGCGAGTATTCTCGGCGAACGCTTTTCGATCGAGCAATACGACGCGGTGGCCTGGCAAAAAGTCATGCACGTCAACGTGACGGCGACGTTCGCCCTCACGCAGGTGTTTCTGCCCCTGCTGCAGCAATCCGACGATCCGTCGATCATTTTCACCAGCAGCGGCGTCGGCAGAACCGGCAAAGCTTTCTGGGGTGCCTACGCGGTCTCCAAGTTCGCAACCGAGGGACTGTCCCAGGTGCTCGCCGACGAGCATCGTCACGGCAAGCTGCGCTCGAACTGTATCAATCCGGGCGCGACGCGCACCAACATGCGACTCGCCGCGTACCCGGCCGAAGATCGAGACCTCCTCAAGCGACCCGACGAGATTCTCGCGCCCTACATCTTCCTGCTTGGACCCGACAGCAAGGGCGTTACGGGCCAGAGCATCGACGCTCAGTAACGTTTGCGCGGTGCGCGCCGCTGGGCCGCCAGCGCCGGCGGCCTGAGCCCGGCCGCGCGGTACAGCGCTCGCACCTGCCCCGTGGACAGCTCGGCCCACTTGCCGCGCCGCAGGTTACGCGGCAGCTGCAGGGGCCCGTAGGCGATACGAATCAGTCGGCTGACCTCGAATCCGGCCGCTTCCCAGAGTCGGCGAACCTCGCGATTCCTGCCTTCCCTGAGCGTCACGTTGAACCAGCGGTTGGCGCCTTCGCCGCCGCCGGGCTCGATCGAATCGAAATGCGCCGGTCCGTCGTCGAGTACGATGCCCTGCCGCAACTTGTCGAGATCCGCCTCGCTCGGGTCGCCGTGAATGCGCACGGAATACTTGCGGATGACCTGCGCTGACGGGTGCATCAGCGCATTCGCCAGCGCGCCGTCGGTCGTGAGGATAAGCAATCCCATCGTCGCAAGATCAAGGCGGCCGACCGCGACCCACCGCCGGCCCTTGAGCTTCGGCAGCGAATCGAATACCAGGCGGCGGCCCGCCGGGTCCTCCCGCGAAGTCACTTCATTATCAGGCTTGTTGTAGACGATATGGCGGTGCTGCTGCGTCACGCCCTTCATCGACAGCGGCCGACCGTCGAGCGTGATCTTCTCGGAGCCCTCGATGTGATCGCCGAGTTCCGCGGTGCGGCCGTCTATGGCGAGTCGCCCTTCACGGATCCAGGTTTCTACTTTGCGTCGCGAGCCGTGACCGGCGGCCGCCAGTACTTTCTGTATACGATCAGCCAAGCGGATCCGGCCACTTGTTGACCACGAGTTCCTCCTCCGGCTCGTCCTCAACTGTCGGGGCAACGACAACCGGGGGTTCGTCGGCAGCGAATTCAGCATCGTTCCCCGCGACGGCGTCCTCGTCGAATTCCTCACCCTCGGGGTACAGCACTGGCAATTCATGGTCACCGGATTCCGCAAAGTTCATAGCGTCGAGGTCCGCTTCCCCGGCTCCTTCCACCTCGGGCAGGTCGAGCTGGACGCGCAGACTCTCCCAGTCGGTGAGATCCGCGAGCGGCGGCAGATCGTCGAGCTTTTTCAGGCCAAAATAATCGAGAAACGTCCTCGTCGTGCCGAACATTGCAGGCCTGCCGGGGACATCCCGGTGGCCGACAACGCGCACCCAGTCGCGCTCGAGCAGCTGTCGAATAATGTTCGAGCTGACGGAGACACCGCGAACCTCCTCGATGTCCCCGCGCGTGATCGGCTGGCGATACGCGATGAGAGCCAGGGTTTCAAACAGCGCGCGCGAGTACCGCGGCGGCCGTTCTTCCCAGAGTTTCTGCAGGCGGTCGGCCATCGCGGTCCTGATTTGCAGTCGAAAACCCGAAGCCACTTCGCTGATGATGATGCCGCGCTCCGCGTACTCCTCGTTGAGCGTCTCGAGGGCCTGGCGAATTTCCGATTTCTCGGGCGCCATGCGTCCGTCGAACAGCCCCTTGAGCTGGTCGATATTCAGGGGACGACCTGCCGCGAGCAGCGCCGCTTCGACAAAGTGCTTGATCTCTGAAGCTTCCATGAAACCTGTAACCCGGACCTAATCAGATGAGGACGCTTTGGGCGCCTCGCTATCGTCGGATACCAAATGAACGCTCGAGGCCGCACGGACATGAAGCGGTGCGTATTCCTCTGCCTGAACCACTTCGATGGTTGCGTTTCGGAGCAGCTCGAGAATGGCGATGAAAGTCACCGCTACGCCCATACGACCCTCCTCGGGGTCGAACAGCTCGGCGAAGCTCGTAAACTTGCTCGCCTTGACGCGCAACAAGATCTCGCTCATGCGTTGCCGGACCGACAGCGGCTCGCGTTGCATGTGAAGGTTCGAGAACATCTCGGCGCGCTTCAGGACATCGTGGAACGCGAGGAGCAACTCCTTGAGCGTGACGTCGGGCAGTTTCGTGACGACCTTTTTATCCGGCGCCACCGCGCTCGCAACGAATACGTCGCGCTCGAGACGCGGCAACTGGTCGATGTCCTCCGCGGCTTTCTTGTACCGCTCGTATTCCTGCAGTCGGCGGACCAGCTCGGCGCGCGGGTCCTCTTCCTCTTCTTCGTGCGTCTCGGGACGCGGCAACAGCATCCGGGACTTGATCTCGGCAAGCATCGCCGCCATCAGCAGGTATTCGCCGGCCAGCTCCAGCTGCAGCTCCTTCATCAGCTCGATGTACTGCACATACTGTTTCGTGATCTCCGCAATCGGGATATCGAGAATGTCGATGTTCTGGCGACGAATCAGGTAAAGGAGCAGATCGAGAGGACCCTCGAACGCTTCGAGGAAGACCTGCAGTGCATAAGGCGGAATATAGAGATCCTGCGGCAGCTGCGTTACGGGTTCGCCGTCGACGACGGCGAACGGCATCTCGGCCTGCGCGCCCGACTGCTTCTCGTCTTGCGGCGGCTTGGGCGCGTCCTCGCGATTCAGGACTTTGAGATCGGGTTTCATAGGGATTCCGGCTGCAATCGGGGGCATTCTATCGCATCTGCCGCGGGTCAGGTGAACTGGCTCACGTCGCCGCGGCCTGCACGCAGCACTTCGACGGTTCCGCCCGAGAGATCGAGGACGCTCGTCGGCTCAATGCCCGTGGCACCCGCCACGACAATGACGTCGATGTCGTGCCCGATGCGATCCTCGATGTCCACTGGGTCGGTCAGCGGCCGGTCATCCCCGGGCAGCGACAGCGTCGAACTCATGATCGGCTCTCCAAGCTCCTCGAGCACGGCATTGACCAGCGGATGGTCCGGCACACGAATACCGATCGTACGGCGCTTGGGATGCGCCAGGATCTTGGGCAATTGGCGCGTTGCAGGCAGGACGAACGTGTACGGGCCCGGCGTCAGTGACTTGATCAGCCGGTACGCCCAGTTTTCCACGCGCGCATAGACGCTGATTTCGGAAAGATCCGCGCAAACAAGCGTGTAGTTGTGCTTGCGATCCGTGCGCCGAATCCGGCCAATGCGCTTGATGGCGCTGCGATCGCCGATGCGGCAGCCGAGCGCATAGCTCGAGTCCGTCGGGTACGCGATGACGGCACCCTCTCGTATGCTATCGACGATATTCCGCACCCGGTGGGGCTGCGGATCCGTCGGATGTACCTGGATGAGTCTGGCCACGCGCGGATTGTACGGGCGCCATCGCCTCGCGCATAGGCCGATTGATAGGCTATTATTCGCGACCGATATGAACATGCTGTTCGAATTCTTCCCGCTTTTGCTGTTCCTCGGCACCCTGTTGCTGAGGGATATCTATGCAGCGGTCGTCGTCCTGATGGTAACGATGCCGCTGGGTCTCGCCGTAAAGACGCTGCGCACGGGTTCCGTCGACAAGATGTACCTGTGGTCGACCGTATTCGCACTTTTTTTCGGCGCGCTGACGCTGTATTTCCGGAACCCCTACTTCACGTACTGGAAGCCGACCGCCTTTTACTGGGCCGTGGCAATCGCGTTCCTTGCCAGTACGTGGATCGGCGACAAGCCCCTGGCCCAACGCTTCTTCGGTCTCGTCGAGGGATTCAATCTCGAAAAGGTGTCGGCTCAGCAGTGGGTGCGGCTGAATTTCATCTGGGTCGCATTTTTCGTGTTTGCCGGCCTGCTCAATATATACGTTGCCTACAATTACTCGGAAAAGACGTGGGGCACGTTCAAGGTGTTCGGGCTCATGGCGATTACATTCGTTTTCATGCTGGCACAGACCCTATGGATCGCCAACGTCATCGGTGATGACGACGAAAAGGAGACGATCGACTGACATGTGGTACGCCATCATCAGTGAGGACGTAGAGAATTCTCTGGAGCGGCGCAAGTCCGCCCGGCCCGCCCATCTCGAGCGCGTCGAAGCGCTCGTCGCTGAAGGGCGTTTGCTTGTCGCCGGACCCCACCCGGCCGTGGATTGTGCCGATCCCGGCACCGCGGGTTTCACGGGGAGCCTGATCATCGCCGACTTTGATTCCCTGCAGGATGCCGAGGCATGGGCTAGCGAGGATCCCTACGTTGCAGCGGGCGTCTACAGCAAGGTCACGGTGAAACCATTCAAGCAGGTGCTGCCATGAGTGACGACCGCGTAGCACGCATCGAAGCACTGCTCAGGGACGCGTTCTCCCCGACCAAGCTGCAGATCAAGGACCAGAGCCACCTGCATGCGGGGCATGCGGGCGCCCAAGATGGACGCGGCCATTACGAGGTGACTATTGTCGCCGACGCGTTCGCCGGAAAACGACCGCTCGCCAGGCACCGCCTGGTCTATGACGCGCTCGGCTCGCTCATGACCACCGACATTCACGCCCTGCGTATCCACGCCTCTGCGCCTGATCAATAAAAGGATTCGCGGTAACAAGGCTCGTAATCGTTTATCATTCGCCAACTTCGTAAAGAGGGAAATCTATGACTATCTCCACCCGAGCGGTTTCGCTGGTCGGCGCCGCTGCCCTGATACTGGGAGGCTCGGCCTGCGCTCAGAAGAGCACCGAGATCGACCCGACCGTATTCAAGATCTACCTGGAGTCCAGGATCCAGCAACCGGCCAGCCAGGCTACACCGGAACAGAATGACGCGATCCGCAAGGAGCTGACGGACCTCTACCTGCTGTCCGACACGCCGCGCGCGGCCGAGCTCAAGGAAGGCCAGGAAATGAAGGCCCGGATCGAGCTGCAAACGCGGGCCATGCTCGCTCAGGCCGTTGCGCAGGACTTCATCGCCAGTAACCCTGCTACCGAGGAGGAAATGCGGGCCCTCTACGATGAGCAAGTGAATGAGGCACCTCCGCTCGAGTTCAAGGCGCGTCACATCCTGGTCGAAACCCAGGGCGAAGCGGCCGATGTTATTGCAGAACTCGACGGCGGAGCGGATTTCGCCGAACTCGCCAAGGAAAAATCGACCGGTCCGTCGGGCCCGTCGGGCGGCGACCTGGGCTGGTTCCCACCGGAGCGAATGGTCGCGGAATTCTCGCAGGCCGTTCAGGCCCTTGCAGACGGCGCTTACTCGCAAAACCCTGTGCAGACGCAGTTTGGCTGGCACGTGATTCTGCGCGAGGACTCCCGTGAGTCCGCGCCGCCGCCTTTTGAGAGCGTGCGCGATGCGTTAAAGCAGAACGTGGAAGGGAAAAAACTGCAGGACTACCTTGCAAGTTTGCGCGGTTAAGGGAAGCAGTCAGCACGACTTAACTTAATCACCTCGATTCGTTCAGTTTAGGGCGCCATTTGGCGCCCTTTTCTGTTGTTCGCAGTGATTTGTGATCTTGATCACACCGCCCTTTGCAAGGCGGACCTAGTATTGCTCGCGAGTCGTCCCTAATCGCTCGGGGGCGGCTCCTCCAACCCTCGCATCTCCTTTCATAGGTTGATACGAGAAACTAAGTCGGCAGGGACGCCGACTTTTTTTTTGCGTGAGCAAAACGCGCGCAAAGAAAAAGGCCACCTGGGTGGCCTTCTTCCTAATAGGTCGAAAGGATGCGCTATATGCAGCGCACGGTCGACGATGAGCGCTATCGCGACCGCTCCTTTCGAGCGCTTTACGTCATCAATAGTCTGCGAAGTCGTTCGAGGACTCCGAAACCATCGGTCCATCCGCTGCCGGAAGTATCCCGCGGAAACCCCACGTCGCGTTCGATGGCGCCGAGCCAACCGCCAGACTCGGCGTGTAGTCGATTGTCAATCCGCCGAGGCGTGCCCTGCCCGTTGCTTCGTCGACCTGCGAGAGCATACCCGCCACGAACACTTCGGTTGCACCCGGCACGTAATCGATACCTGTGACAGCCAATGCATCAGCGTAGAGCCATCCTTCCGAAACGATCGAACCTTCGACAGTGACGAAATCACCAACGCGCAGGCTGTTAAGCATCTCGTCCGAGGCCATCACGACCTGTCCGAGCGAATGGAAAACACCGTTGGCGCGATCGATTGCGTTTACTGGGCCGGCGAGAACACTATCGGATAGGTTACTTCCGGAACCGTCAATACCGGATCCACCAGATCCATCGATGCCAGAGCCGCCGGAACCATCGATGCCGGAACCGCCGGAACCGTCGATACCAGAGCCACCGGAACCGTCGATGCCGGAACCGCCGGAACCGTCGATACCAGAGCCACCAGACCCGTCTATGCCAGAGCCACCAGACCCGTCTATGCCAAAGCCGCCGGAACCATCGATGCCAGACCCGCCGGAACCGTCGATACCAGACCCGCCGGAACCGTCGATACCAGAGCCACCAGACCCGTCTATGCCAGACCCGCCGGAACCGTCTATGCCAGAGCCACCAGACCCGTCTATGCCAGACCCGCCGGAACCGTCGATACCTGAGCCACCAGACCCGTCGATGCCAGAACTGCCGGAACCATCTATTCCAGAACCACCAGAACCGTCGATGCCAGAACTGCCAGAACCGTCAATTCCGTAGGTGCCGGATCCGTCGATCCCTGCAATTCCGGAACCGTCAATCCCGTAGGCGCCGGAACCATCGATGCCGGAACCGCCGGAGCCGTCGATACCAGAGCCACCAGACCCGTCGATACCAGAGCCGCCAGAGCCGTCTATGCCAGAGCCGCCGGAGCCGTCGATACCAGAGCCACCAGAACCGTCGATGCCAGACCCGCCGGAACCGTCGATGCCAGAACTGCCAGAACCGTCAATTCCATAGGCGCCGGATCCATCGATGCCAGTAACTCCGGAACCGTCAATACCGTGAGCGCCAGATCCGTCGATTCCAGCACTGCCGGATCCATCTATGCCATTCGCACCTGAACCATCAATACCCGCAGCACCAGACCCATCGATGCCTGCGTAAACTGAGCCAGCAAGTGCAAAAAGCGTCGCTCCCAAGACCAATCTCTTGGTCTTGGCGCTTCCTGCAATACGCATTTTTTTCGCTCCTGATTTATCTCTCCAACCCTTCTTAAGTCATCGTCAATTTGTACCAAGATTTCCATCGCTCAATCGAATCTTGTTCGATGACCTCTCAAATTAGCTTTTCAGTCCGGTGACAGTCCCCGCTCAGCCAAGAGTTCTTGCAGCGAGCCGAAATCATCTTGGTCTTCGACATAGTGAACCATGTATACCCCTGTTTCTTTTCTGGGCTCTCCAGGTTTATTACTGTCTTTTCTCGATGAGAACCAGACATCCAATTCTTCAAGAAAACTCTGCCCCCGAACTTTCAAAAAATCAGCAAATTCGTCAATTACCTCTTTTGTGCATCCATCGTCGGCAAACACCATTCGATCGAAGAACGTTGGAGCACCAGAATCCTTGTCTGCATCAATGTTACTAGCCGACGTCGAAAATACTCTATACCCCACTCTTCCAAGCCTATCGATGTGCGACGGTGATAATTTGGAATGCATAAAAATCCGACTAACCGCTTTGTAACGCCCGTCAATCTCAACTACAGAGCCCGACTCAAGCAACTGATTAAGCATTTGTCTCGGAGCCATATCGCCGCTGTACTCTTTCACCAAAGTTACAAATGAAGGCGCGCCTTCCTCCTGCGTCTCGTAAGGCAGCTCAAGCGGTATCCCATATGGCCCTTGATACGTTGGATCGGAATACCAACCTGTTAGCACTCGAGCTGGTCGAGAATGTGTCCTTTCTTTGTATGAAGTAGTAAGCGAGCGATCTATTACATTCTTGACTTCTTTCCGAGTCAGGCCTGTCAGAATCGCAATTCGCGACTTGTTAACTTTCTCCGTATCTTCAAATCGGCGAAGAGCTACCTCTACATAAACCTCTTTCGCCGTTTCCGAGAACTCCGCATGCGTGACGCCTTGCGCGATCAACAATCGGACCAAGGGTTTGAGCGTCAACGCTATTGCGCGTCTCAGGTGGTCTTTAACTTCTTGCCCCATTTAAGGCCATATCTCCTGCGCAATATGTAAAGTATCTCGCCGAAGCGCCCCATGCAACCTGTTGATTACACCTACAAATGGGCAGAATGCACCACAAATGGTCGGCAAAACGATTATGTCAAACAAATACGCACGCTTGGTCCCCAGCCACTGAAAATAATGGCCGTACTGTATTGTTTTATCTATATTTTTTTATCGTTGCGGGGATGACACGCAACATTGTGTACCAGAGCGGCATGACCACTCAAACCAGACTTTGGTTTCAGATCGATTGGAAATCCGCGTCACAAGCATCTAGCCGGGGGCGCTAAACGCGCTAGAAGTCCAGTCAATATGATGACACGTGTCCAGCTTGCGCGACCAATATTCGTGGCTTTCGGAGAGACTAACCAGCCTCACCAATCATAGTTGGCATTCGAGTCAGTTTCTTCAAAATAGAAGATCCCAACAGCGATGGCATTATTCTCATCCACTGATGGCTTCGTGTCGTGTAATGCTTCATATGCGATAAACAGATCGTCAAATGCTTCCGCAAATTCTGAAATTCTATCTTTCGCTATTCGGCGCAGTTGAACTGAATGTTCTTTGCCGGACGTTGTGGTAAAGGCGATCTTACCGGCCCAGCTGTCTGAGTTAACTTCTGGATTTGTATTGTGTGCGATGTTAGTAAGAACTGTATACGCGCCATGAATTAGCAGCATTAATAACTTGTCATGTTCATCCGCCGGGTGAATAGACCGCCTAGTGACCCGCAATTCGCCCTGTTGGTCTTCCTCAATAGCGCCCACTCGCTTCAATTCCGTCCGCATTGCTCCCGCCGGAATATCACCGCCGTATTTCTTGACTAGGCTCGAGAACGATTTGCCTTCTCCATTAAATGGCAGAGCGAGCGGCCTGCCACTCGAATCAGTAAACTCGTCTTGCGCGTGCCAATGATGAAGCACATCGGCGAGCGGCGTTGTCTTTACAGAAATCCTTGAGTCGCCGCTTTCGAGCTTGTCCCGCAGACGCTTGACCTCTTTTCGCGTGAGGCCGGTCATGACGGCAATCCGAGAGATATTCGTGGGTCGTCCACGAAGGCCAAAATCATGCGAAGCAATGTCGACATAGGCGAGTTTCGCGACCTCGACAAACTCCCGGCAGCCTATTCCGTAGCGAAGAAGAATCCTGACGATTGGCCGCATAACCAGCAGGAATGCATCCAGCACTTGTTGTTTTAGTTTTTCTTGCATCGCGGCAATATATTGACCGCCCTCGGTTTTCGCCAGAGAAATCGAATAGCTGGGAAAAATCGCCCAAGTCATGCCACAGGCCGGTCTTTGGCGCCACTTCCAAATTTCCGGAAACCGTCGTGAAAGAGATTTCACGACCATGGCGCCCATGCTGAATTTCGCCTGATTTAGGGCTCGATCAGGGCCAGGAGTCGGTCCAAATCGATGACTTCGACGTCCAGGTTTTGTGCTTTCGCCAGCTTGGAGCCCGCCTTCTCACCGGCAAGCAAGAACGACGTTTTGCGCGACACGCTGCCCGTAACAGTGCCGCCATTACTTTGGATGAGGTCTTTGGCTTCATCGCGCGTCATACCCGGTAGCGTACCGGTAATGACGAAGGTTTTGCCGGACAGGGGGCCGTCCTCCGCGGCCTGCCTAGGGTCCGAGTCCTCCCAGCGCACGCCCAGTGCCTGAAGGCGCGCAATCACCTCGAGATTATGCTCTTCGTCCAGGAAGTCCCGAATACGAGCGGCAACGACAGGCCCCACATCGGGAACCTTGACGAGATCGTCGATCGTTGCCTCGATGATCGCCGGGAGACTACCGAAATACGATGCCAGGTTGGCTGCAGTCGCCTCACCGACTTCACGAATCCCGAGCGCGTACAGGAACCGTGCAAGGGTCGTACTCTTGCTCGCTTCGATGGCGTTGACCAGGTTTTCAGCCGACTTCTCACCCATGCGCTCGCGATTCGCCAGCTCTTCCTGCGTCAGCTCGAAAATTTCGGCCGGGTTCGCTATGCGGTCTTCTTCTACGAACTGCGCAATCAACTTTGCCCCGAGGCCTTCGATGTCCATTGCCCGGCGCGACACAAAATGTTTGAGCGCCTCTGCGCGTTGCGCTTTGCAAAACAGGCCACCGGTGCAACGTGCGACGGCCTCGCCGGCTTCACGCGTAACATGCGATCCGCATACGGGACACTGGGTCGGCAACTCGACTGTGCTGGTCTTTTTCGGCCGCCTCTTCTTGATCACGTTGACGACCTCGGGAATGACGTCTCCCGCACGGCGGATTATTACCGTATCGCCGACCCGCACATCCTTGCGATGCAATTCGTCGATGTTGTGCAACGTGGCATTACTCACGGTCACTCCGCCGACGAACACCGGCTCCAGCCTCGCGACCGGTGTCAATGCACCGGTGCGGCCAACCTGGAATTCCACACCGAGCACCTTGGTCATCTCTTCCTGTGCAGGAAATTTGTGGGCGACGGCCCAGCGCGGCGCGCGCGCAACGAATCCCAGCTCCCGCTGCATGGCCAGGCTGTCGACCTTGTAGACCACGCCGTCGATGTCGTAAGCCAGATCGTTTCGTTTGGCGCCGATGCGCTCGTAATACGCAAGGCACCCCTCCACGCCGCGCACGACGTCCCGCTCGGGGCAGGTCTTCAGGCCCCATTCGCCGAGCCTGTCGATGATCTCGCTGTGTTTACCGGGCAATTTCCGGCCTTCGACGAGGCCGACGGAGTAGACATACATGTCGAGCGGACGCTCGGCCGTCAATTTTGGATCGAGCTGCCGCAGGCTTCCGGCAGCGGCATTTCGCGGGTTCACAAATGTCTTCTCGCCCGCGGCACGCGCCTTCTCGTTGTAAGCTTCGAATCCTGCGCGCGGCATGAACACTTCGCCCCGCACTTCGAGCACCGGTGGGTATCCGCTACCGAGCAATCGCAGCGGCACCGATTCAATGGTGCGTACGTTGTGCGTGATGTCCTCGCCCGTCGTGCCGTCGCCGCGCGTAGCCGCCCGCACCAGCCTGCCCTCTTCGAACAAGAGACTGACGGCAGCGCCATCGAGCTTCGGCTCCGCCGCATAGGCGAGGCTTCCCGCATCGCCTTCAAGCTCGAGCTTCTCGGTCACTCGCCGGTGAAACTCCTGCAGCTCGTCAATGGAGAAGACATTGTCGAGCGACAGCATCGGCAGCCTGTGCCGCACGGTCTGCAGCGCCGCGCTGGGCTCTGCCCCCACGCGCTGTGTCGGCGAGTCTGGCGTGACGAGTTCCGGATGTTCCGCCTCGAGCCGTTGCAGCTCGCGCACGAGGCGATCGTATTCCGCGTCGGGAATCTCGATATCGTCCAGCGTGTGGTAGCGGTAGTTGTGATACCGGATTTCGTCGCGCAGCGACTCGATCTTTTTCTTCAGTTCAGACACTGAGCTGGAACTGGATGATCTCTTCGCGCAGGTAGCGCTCGCGCTGAATGCTCAGACTGCTGCCGGACTCATCGAGCAACTCGCCATCCATTGTCTGCGCCAATGCCCTCGCCGCCGCCATCATCAGGTCGAAGGCTTCAACGCCGTCGACAGGCCCCGGCAACACGAGGAACAGGCTGATACCGGGTATCTGCTGTTCCTTGATATTGGCGAGGTCAAAACTCCCCGGCTCGACCAGGCTCGCGGCACTGAATATCGTGCGACTCTCGTCGTTACCGTCGAACCTGTGAAAAATACCGAACTTGCCGTGGCGCAACCCGATGCCTCTCATGCTGAGAATCAGCTCATCGCCCGGGAAGGGTCTCTTGTTATGCCCTACGATGCGCAGCGTGACGATTTTCTGCGGGACGTCCTCGTTAGCCACCGGAGCTGAAGTTCCGTCGTCGGGTGCCGGTGCCGAGAGCGCTTCGCGGTCGCCATTTTCAAGGTCCGGCAAGTCGTCTTCCACGAGCAAGGGCTCGCGACGTTCGGCGGAAACCTCGCCTTCATCATCCGCAACCTGTTGCTTCTCTCGACGGCTGTAAATGTAGACGCCGGCGATGACCAGCAGTCCGAAGAACAACAGCAACCATCGCAAACCGTCCATCTTGAGGGCTCAGAATCGTTTTTAGTTCGCCGCCATCTTCACAGCTTCGTCGAGGTCCACCGAGACGAGTCGCGACACGCCCGGCTCCTGCATCGTCACGCCGGACAGTTGCCGTGCGAGCTCCATCGTTACCTTGTTGTGCGTGATGAACACGAACTGCACCTTCTCGGACATCTCCCGAACAATGTCACAGAAGCGGCCGACGTTGGCGTCGTCAAGCGGCGCATCGACCTCGTCGAGCATGCAGAAAGGCGCCGGGTTCAGTTCGAAAATCGCAAACACCAGGGCCACGGCCGCCAATGCCTTTTCGCCACCGGACAGCAAGTGGATCGTACTGTTGCGCTTCCCCGGCGGGCGGGCCATGACGGTGATGCCTGCCGATAACAGGTCGTCACCCGTCAGCTCCAGGTAGGCATGACCACCGCCGAAAAGTTTCGGGAACAGCCGCTGGAAGCCGTCGTTGACGTTATTGTAGGTTTCGCGGAAACGCGTGCGCGTCTCCCGGTCAATCTTGCGGATGGCGCCCTCGAGGGTTGCCAGCGCGTCGTTGAGGTCCGCGAGCTGCGAATCGAGGTACTGCTTGCGTTCCGACTGCTCTTTGAACTCATCGATAGCTGCAAGGTTGATAGGACCGAGACGGTCGATCCGGCGACGCACCTTGTCGAGCTTCTCTTCCCAGGTCGAGGCATCGGCCGATTCGTCGAGTGCCTCGAGCAGCCCGTCGAGCTCGAAGTCCGTCTGTGCGAGCTGCTCGGCGAACCCTTCGCGGCGCACGCGCAGCTCCTGCACGGCCATTTCCACTGCGCTGACCTTGACCCGCGCCTCCTCGACCTCCTGGTCGATTTGCATGCGAGACTGGTCGAGTTCACGGAGCTCCGTCTCGATTTTTTCGACCTGGCTGCGTGCTGCCGCCAGTTCCCGCTCGACCTCGATGCGAGTCTCGAGCAAGCCTTCGAGCTGGGCCTTGTTGCTGGCGAGTGGCGTCTGGCTGAGTTCGAGCTGCTGCCTGATCTCTGTC
This sequence comes from Woeseiaceae bacterium, assembly GCA_041602775.1. Lineage (GTDB taxonomy): Bacteria > Pseudomonadota > Gammaproteobacteria > Steroidobacterales > Woeseiaceae > UBA1847. Next base: position 94,908 of record JBFIFN010000005.1, read on the forward strand.
TCGCGGGAACGGAACTGCTGCAATTGACGCTGCATGCGGTCGAGGTTCTGCGCCGCGGATTCCTTGCTCGTGCGGCGACTCTCGAACTGGATCGTGATGCTCTGTACGTTCTGGCGGTCTTCTTCCGCCTGCGCCCGGACCCGGCTTAACTCACTGCGCAATTCCTCGCGCTGCGATTCCAGGGCCGACTTTTCTGCATCGAGGCGACTCATGATTTCGATAGCCTGCGCATGGAGGCGCTGCGACTCGCGCATCTGCTCCTCGGCCGATATCTTCTCGTTGTCGAGTTCTCCGACCTCCTGCGCGAGGGCTGCTTTGCGGGCCTTTGCCTCGTCGATGCGATACTTCGCTGACTCGAGCGCCGCCTTGATCTCCGAATACTCGTTGAACAACGACGATGCATCCTGTTGCAGCGACTCGCGGCGCTCCTCCAGCTGCGTCATGCGAATACGGCCGTCCTTCAGCAGGCGAATCGCGCTGTCGAGGCGCGCCTGCAGCTCGCGTCTCTCGGCCTTCAGCCTGCGCATGTCGTGTTCGCGCGCCAGCACGCCGGAGCGCGCGTCCTTGTCCCGCGACACGCGCAGCCAGTTCTTGCCGAGCCAGATACCGTCCGAGGTTATGACGGACTCGTCGTCTGCAAGCTGCTCCCTGGTTGCAAGAGCGGCGCCCAGCGAGTCCGCATACTTCACGCGCGCCAGCATGTTCTGCAGCGCCGCCGGGGCGCCCCTTACCTTGAGCGCAAGCGAGTTGTCCATGTTGTGCACGACGCTGTCTTTCGACTGCTCACGCAACACCGTAATCGCTCCGGCCCGCAGCTTCGCAATACTCTCCGTTACGGGCGTGATGTCGGCGACGCACACGGCCTGCAGGTAATCGCCGAGCACCGTTTCGACAGCCTTGTCCCAACCGTCCTCGACATCGAGCGTCTGCGCGACCCGCTTTTTGTTTTCGAGTCCGGCGCCGGCGAGCCAGTCCTTGATCCCATCGTCGCCCTCGCCCATCGCCGCTTTCTGCAGCGCCTCCAGCGAAGCATACCTGCCCTGCACGTCCTGCAGGCTGGTGCGGCGCTCTTCGACGAGCCGCGTCAGTTTTTCATCCTGTTCGCGCAGCTTGCGTATCTTGTCGCCTGTGTCGGCCAGGTGGCGCTCGAACTCCTCGCGCGCCTGCCGCTTGCGCAGTTCCTGCTCGACGAGTTGGTCGTACCGCGCCTGCAGGTCCTCGGAACTTGCGTCCGCCTGCGCCTCGTCCATCTTGCGCCGGCGCTGCGCGAAGCTGTGCAGCCGCGATTCGAGCTGCTCGCCGCGGGTCTTCTCGATGTTCTGCAGCTGCGAAGCTTCATGGACCTTGCGCGACAGCTCGTCCCACTGCTGCTGCCACTCGGCCAGGGCGGCCTCGGCGCGCTCGAGCGACTGCGACGAGGCCTGTTCGCGCTGCCGCGCCTGTTCGAGCCCTGGCACCAGTTCGCTGAGCGTCAGCTCGAGCTGCGCAATTTCGTTCTGGTCCTCGTCAATATGATCCGCGATTTCCTTCGCGCCCTCGATCGCCTGCGCGAGATCCTGCTCCTGGCGCTCCCTGAGCTCACGGGCATGCTCGATCGACTGCTCGAGGCGCGCAATTTCGCCGCCAACCTTGTAAAAACGCCCCTGGATCTCGTTGAATGTCTCGGCGCGCTCGCTCTGACGCACTCGGGTGTCTTCCATCGACGCCTCGAGGCTGCGCTGTTTCGCGATAGCCGCTTCCAGCGCTGTCTTGCGTTCTTCGAGCTTGCGCCGTGAGCCAGCGCCGCGCTCGTCGAGATCCTTGACCCGCAAAGCAAGCAGTTCGGCCGCCGTGCGGCGCTCATCTTCCTTGTACCTGCCGTAGCGCTCGGCCGTCTTGGCCTGGCGGTCCAGGTGCTTGATCTGTTTCTCGACCTCCTCCAGCAAGTCGAGCAATCGGTCAAGGTTTTCCCTCGTGTGCTTGATTCGATTCGAGGTCTCGCGGCGACGCTCTTTGTACTTCGAGATGCCGGCCGCCTCTTCGATGAATACCCGCATTTCTTCGGGCTTGGCCTCGATCAGGCGCGAAATCATGCCCTGTTCGATAATTGAGTAGCTACGGGGGCCGAGACCGGTGCCGAGGAAGACCCCGGTGATGTCCTTGCGGCGGCACTTGGTGCCGTTCAGGAAGTAGGTCGAAATGCCGTCACGGCTCACCTCGCGCCGGATGGAAATCTCGGCATATTTTGCGTACTGGCCCTCGAGTGTCGTCTCCGAGTTGTCGAAGAGCAGCTCTACGGAGGCGGCGCCGACGGGCTTGCGGGAGCTCGACCCGTTGAAAATGACGTCCGTGATGGAGTCACCGCGCAGGCGGCTGGCTGAACTCTCGCCCATGACCCAGCGCACGGCGTCGATCACATTCGACTTGCCACACCCATTGGGCCCGACAACCCCCACGAGGCTGCTGGGAAACGTAATGATTGTGGGGTCGACGAAGGATTTGAAGCCGGCGAGCTTGATCTTGCTTAAACGCATGCGTGGTCTTGACCAATATCCCGTCAGTAAAGTCGGCTAGTGTAAAGGAATTGAGGCCCGATTTCCCCAGAAAAATAGGGCTTCCATGCCGCCGCAGGCAATGTATAATCCCCGCCTTTTCTCTCCCCGGCAGGAGGCAGGAATGCCCGCAAAGAAAGCAGCGAGCAAAAAGCGCAAGAAGACCACGGCGACTCGCAAGAAGGCCTCCACGAGCAAGAAAGCGACCCGCAAGAAGGCGACTCGCAAGAAGGCTTCTGCCGGCAAGAAGGCGACCCGCAAGAAAGTCGCCAAGAAGAAGGCCGTCTCTCGCAAGAAGGCGCCGTCCAGGAAGAAATCCGCCCAGAAGAAATCGTCCAAGAAGAAATCGGCCAAGAAAAAGGTCGCCAAGAAGGCCGTCAGCAAGAAAAAACCGGCCCGGAAAAAGGCATCGAAGAAAAAGGTAGCCAAGAAGCCTGCTAAGAAGAAGGCGACCAAGAAGAAAGCAGCCAAGAAAAAGAAGGCGACAACAAAGAAGGTCACCAGGAAGCGGACCGTCTCGAAAAAGAAGGCCGCGAGCAAGAAGCGGCCAGCCGTCAAGAAAAAGGTCCCGACCAGTCGCCCGGCGGCGCGCAGGGTCCCGGCACGCAAGACCAAGCCTCGCGGGGACGTCCTCAGCGGCCCGATTCACGGCATCGCCCCGTACAAGCCCAAGCGCGGCGAGGATTACATGAGCGATGCGCAGCTGGAGCACTTCCGCAAGATCCTGACGGCATGGAAGCGCGAGCTCATGTTCGAGGTGGACCGCACCGTCCATCACATGCAGGACGAGGCGGCCAATTTCCCGGACCCCAATGACCGCGCTACGCAGGAGTCGGAATTCGGCCTGGAGCTGCGCACCCGTGACCGGGAACGCAAGCTCCTGCGCAAGATCGATTCCGCCCTCGCGCGGATCGACGAGGGCAGCTACGGTTACTGCGACGAGACCGGCGAGGAGATCGGCCTGAAGCGCCTCGAAGCGCGCCCCGTCGCGACGCTGTGCCTCGAGGCGCAGGAGCGTCGCGAGCTTGCAGAGCGCCAGTTCCGCGATCGGGACGATCGGTACCGGTAAGCAATACGTCGGCCGGTTCGCGCCCTCACCCACCGGCCCACTGCATTTCGGCTCGCTCGTCGCGGCCGTTGCCAGTTACCTGGAAGCCAGGGCCCGTGGCGGGCGCTGGCTTCTTCGTATCGAGGATATCGATCCGCCTCGGGAGCAACCCGGCGCGACCCGCCTGATCCTCGATGCCCTGGAGGCGTACGGATTCGAGTGGGACGGCGACATCATTTTCCAGGGCGCCAGCCGCCCCGCACATGACGCCGCCCTCGACGCGCTGCAGGCACAGGGTTTCGCTTATCCGTGCGGCTGCTCCCGCCGGGACCTCGCCGGCGCGCCACGCGGGCCACTCGGCTCCATCTATCCGGGGACCTGCCGCAGCGGCTGCGATGGCCAGGAGACGGCGATCCGCCTGCGAACCGACGACGAGCCCATCTCGTTTACCGACCGGCTCCAGGGCAGGTTGACCCAGCATCTCGAGAGCGAATCCGGGGACTTCGTGATCCGCCGCCGCGATGGCCTCATTGCCTACCAGCTCGCCGTCGTCGTCGATGATGCCTTGCAGGGTATTACCGAAATCGTGCGTGGGGTGGATCTCATCGATTCGACACCCCGCCAGATCTGGCTGCAGCGACTGCTCGGCTACGCGACGCCCGAGTATGTTCACATTCCCGTGATCACCCACCCTGACGGGGAAAAGCTGAGCAAGCTGACGGGGGCGCCCGGCATCGCGCTCGACAAGGCCCGCCCGACGCTGACCCGGGCGCTCGCTGCCCTGCAGCAGGTCCCCCCGGAAGACCTTGCGGCCGAGAGCCTCGACGACATCTGGGCCTGGGCGGGCGGGAACTGGAATCTCGAGGCGCTACAGGGAATTACGGCAATTCGGGACGACCAGGTCGACGCAAACCGCTTGACAGTTTCCCGCCGATGAAATAGCTTCGTTCGTGCAACGGGGATACGCTCCCCCGCCCCCTGTTGCACAAGCCTGAAGGGGTTACAACTCCACGGCGGGCCCCCTGCGCGAGCAGGGGGCCATTTTTTTGCCGACTATGATTATCGAGAGCAATTTCGTACCGGCGCGCTGGCTGAAGAATCGCCAGCTTCAGACCATCTACCCCTCGTTTCCCTGGGCCTGGCGCAGTAAACCGAAACTTCGACGGCAGGTGCTCGGCCTGCCCGACGGCGACGTCACCGTCGTCGACTGGCACGTCCGTTCCGACGACCTGCCCGAATCCGCGCCACTGCTGGTCATCTTGCACGGTCTCGAGGGGTCGGCCGACTCGTCCTACGCCCGCATGCTCATGGAAGCGGCGTTCGACCGCGGCTGGCATTCCTGCGTGCTGCACTTTCGCGACTGCGGTGACTACAGGAACCTCCTTCCGCGTCGCTATCACGCAGGGGAAACCAATGACTTACGGTATTTTCTTGAGACCTTGCATAAAGCGCCCGACGCGGCCTGGAACTCGGGGCCATTGCTTGCCGTCGGTTATTCCCTGGGCGGCAACGTGTTGCTCAAGTACCTCGGCGAGTCGGGCGATGAGACCCCGTTGAGGGCGGCCGTCGGGGTTTGTGTGCCGCTCAATCTGCACGCCTGTGCGGAGGCTCTAAACCAAGGTTTTTCAAAGGTTTACCAGCGTTATCTGTTAAAACGCATGAAGGCCTCCGTGACGCGCAAGTTCAACCCGCACACGGCCGCGTTCGACTGGAACGAGGCAATGGGCGCCCGCACCTTTGCCGAATTCGACGACTCCGTCACGGCACCCCTGCATGGCTTCGACGGCATGCAGGATTACTACGACAAGTGCAGCTCGGCCCACTTTCTCGCCGGCATCCAGCGCCCCACGTTGATCATCAATGCGCTGGACGACCCATTCATGACCGAAGACGTCATCCCGCCCGAGGACGGTCTCTCGGAGCACGTCACGATCGAAGTGTCGCGCCATGGCGGGCACGTCGGTTTTATCAGCGGCGGCACTCCGTGGCGCCCGTCCTACTACCTGCCCTCGCGCATCCTGGATTTCCTGGCACCCAACGCCGCGATACCCGGGCTGTAGACACAAGAAAGCCGCTCCGAAGAGCGGCTTTATCTTGATCGCAGGAGAGCCTTCAGGCCCGATCGGGGCTAAAGCCCCTCATACCCGACCAAGGGTGCTACGCGGCGTCGACTTCCTTCATGGAGAGTCGGACGCGGCCCTGGCGGTCCACCTCGAGCACCTTGACCTTCACGACGTCGCCTTCGGCCAGCTTGTCGCTGACCTTCTCGACACGCTCGTTCGAGATCTGTGAGATGTGTACGAGGCCGTCCTTGCCCGGCAGGATCGTGACAAAGGCGCCAAAATCCATGAGGCGCGCCACCTTGCCCTCGTAGATGCGACCGACTTCGACATCCGCCGTGATCAGCTCGATGCGCCGGCGCGCTTCCTTGCCGGAGGCGCCGTCGACCGAGGCGATGCGCACGGTGCCGTCGTTCTCGATATCGACGGACGCGCCCGTCTCCTCGGTGATGGCCCGGATAACCGCGCCACCCTTGCCGATAACGTCGCGAATCTTCTCGGGGTCGATCTTGATCGTCATGATCGTCGGGGCCCACTCGCTCATCTCCTCGCGAGGCGCATCGATGACCTTGTTCATCTCGCCCAGGATGTGCAGGCGAGCGTCGCGTGCCTGTTCGAGGGCATTGTCCATGATCTCGCGCGTGATGCCCTGGATCTTGATGTCCATCTGCAGCGCCGTGACGCCATCTTCGGTACCGGCGACCTTGAAATCCATGTCGCCCAGGTGATCCTCGTCGCCGAGAATATCGGTCAGGACGGCATAATCGTTGCCTTCCTTGACGAGACCCATGGCGACACCTGCGACCGGCGCCTTGACCGGCACGCCCGCATCCATGAGCGACAGGCTGGTGCCGCAGACCGATGCCATCGAGCTGGAGCCGTTGGATTCTGTAATCTCCGAGACGACGCGGATGACGTAGCCGAATTCATCGAGATCCGGCATGACGGCCTGGATACCGCGCTTGGCCAGCTTGCCGTGGCCGATTTCGCGGCGCTTCGGCGAGCCGACGAAGCCCGTCTCACCGACGCAGAACGGCGGGAAGTTGTAGTGCAGCATGAACTGCTCTTTGCGCTCGCCTTCGATCGCGTCAATGATCTGCGCGTCACGCCCGGTGCCCAGCGTCGAGACGACGATGGCCTGGGTTTCGCCGCGTGTGAAGATCGCGGAGCCGTGCGCTCGGGGCAGGACGCCAACTTCGACGTTGATCGGACGCACCGTGCGCGTGTCGCGGCCGTCGATACGCGGCTCGCCCTTGATCACGCGGCCGCGAACGATCGTCTTTTCGAGTTTCGACGCCGCGGCCTTGACCTCATCCGGCGTCCAGCGCGGGTCTTCTCCCGCGGCAAGCGCTTCGACGGCCGCGTCCTTGGCAGCCCCCACCGCGGCCTGCCGCTCCTGCTTATCGGTGATGCGATAGGCGTCGGCAAGGGCCGTTTCGCAGGCGCCGGCGACAGCGGCCGTCAGCGCTTCGTCGGCCGCGGGCGCATCCCACTCCCAGGCCGGCTTGCCCACCTCGGCAGCCAGCTCATTGATGGCCTCGATGGCCGTCTGCAACTGCTCGTGGCCGTACATGACAGCGCCCAGCATGACCTCTTCGGAGAGCCGGTCCGCTTCGGACTCGACCATGAGGACCGCGTCCTTGGTACCGGCAACGACGAGTTCCAGCTTGGATTCTTTCAGTGCCGCATTTCCCGGGTTCAGGACATACTCGCCGTTGATGTAACCCACCTTGGCGGCGCCGATGGGACCGGCAAACGGCATACCCGAGATGGCCAGTGCGGCGGATGCGCCGATCAGCGCGGGAATATCGGGATCGACGTCCGGATTCAGCGACATAACGGTCGCGATGATCTGCACCTCGTTGGTGAACCCCTTGGGGAACAGCGGACGGACCGGGCGGTCGATCAGGCGGCAGGTCAGTACCTCTTTCTCGCTCGGGCGTCCTTCGCGCTTGAAGAAGCCGCCCGGGATCTTGCCGGCCGCGTAGGTCTTTTCCTGGTAGTTGACCGTCAGCGGGAAGAAATCCCGACCCGGCTCGGCCGTCTTGCGTCCGACAGCCGTGACGAGCACAGTGGTTTCGGCCATATCGACGATAACGGCGCCGTCGGCCTGCCGGGCAACTGCGCCCGTATCGATGGTAATCAGGTGTTCCCCGTACTGGAAACTCTTTCTCGTAGATTTCACGTTTATTTACTCTTTCTGGAAACTGGTGGGCAAAAACAACCGACGGCGCGCCCTTTGAGGGTACGACACGTCGGTTGGATTACATTGCCGCGATCGCCTGCTAGCGGCGCAGGCCGAGCTTTTTGATGAGCTCGCGATAGCGGTCCTGATCCTTCGACTTCAGGTAGTCAAGCAGCTTGCGGCGCTTGTTGACCATCTTCAGAAGGCCCTGACGGCTGTGGTGGTCTTTCTTGTGATCACCGAAATGCTCGGTGAGTTCTGCAATTCGCTTGGACAGCAGAGCGACCTGCACTTCGGGCGAACCCGTGTCGGCCTCGCCGCGCGCGTGTTCAGCAATAATCTCTGCTTTTGCTTCACTGGAAAGTGACATTTCTCAATAACTCCAAATACTCTATTTAGCCCCTTTTTCGAGCGCGGTATTCTAGCGTCTCATCGGGCCCATTGACACCCCAAGAACAGCAATTTACGGGGTTTTTTCACGACTTCTGAATACTCTTCGCGGCGCCAGCGTGCCGTCGCCTGAACGCTCGCCAACGCCGAGGAATTCTCCGTCCGCCGCGTACACGCGGACGAGCCCTGCAGCGCCGCCAGCGCCGTCCCTGGCCGCCTGACCCGATCTGAAGGCGATCCCGTCGCCCGCCCCCAGTGTCACGGCCGGCATCCCGGCCAGGGCCACGTCCGGCGGCAACAGCTGCGACCGGAGTGCTGCGCGGTCCTCCTCGGCCCGTGCCTCGACAGCGGCCAGCTCTACCATATCCTCGGCCCGGAATTCCCCGACGGACTCGCGGTGCAACCGAACCGTATGCGCCACGGTGCCGGCGCGCTTCGCAATGTCCTCGACCAGCACCCGGATATAGGTGCCCTTCGAGCAGGTCACGCGAAATACCAGGCGCGTCCCGGCGACTTCCAGCAGCCAAATCTCGTCGATGCGGATCGGCCGCGGCTCGCGCTCGACGACTTCGCCCTTGCGGGCGAGCTCGTAGAGCCGCTTGCCGTCCTTCCTTAGCGCCGAATACATCGGCGGCACCTGCATGGACTCGCCCACGAAGCCCTGCAGGATTTCGTCCCATTGCTCGAACGACAGCTCCGGCACCGCCGCCGTTGCAATCGTCTCGCCGCCGTCCGCGTCACCGGTGCTCGTCGCCGAGCCAAGCCGTGCAGTGACGCGGTAGGTCTTGTCGGCATCCAGCAAGAAAGCGCACACCTTCGTCGCCTCGCCGAAGCACAACGGCAGCATGCCCGTTGCCGAGGGGTCCAGGCTGCCCGTGTGTCCGGCTTTTTTCGCGTTCAACAGCCGGCGCACCGTCTGCAGCGCCCGGTTCGAGGTCATGCCGGGCGGCTTGTTCAACAACAGCAGTCCGTCGACCTCGTCGTAACGGCGTCGTCCTCCACGCGCCACCAGGTCTACCGCGGCGCGTCGGATTTAAGCGCGTCGTCGATCAGGTCGCTGATGCGCTGCCCTTCGGCGGCGCTGTCATCGTGCTCGAACCGCAGCTCGGGAACGTGACGCACCTTGATCGCCTGCCCCAGCTTGCCGCGCAAAAACCCCGCCGCTTTTTCGAGCCCCGCCTGCACGGGCGCCGGATCCGCGTTGGGGTCCAGCGTGCTGTAGTAAACCCGCGCAACGCTGAGATCGCGGGACAGATCCACCGATGTCAGCGACACGCCGTCCAGCCTCGGATCCTTGGTTTCGAAACGCAACAGCTCGTTCAGCGTGCGCAGAACCTGGTTGCCGAGGCGCTGGTTTCTGGAAAATTCCCTCGGCATCAGTCCAGCGTTCTCGCCACCTCGACGCGTTCGAAGCACTCGATCTGGTCGCCGACCTGCACGTCATTGTAATTCTTGACGCCGATGCCGCATTCCGTGCCCGAGCGGACCTCGTTGACGTCGTCCTTGAAGCGGCGCAGCGACTCCAGTTCGCCCTCGTATATCACCACGTTGTCACGCAGCACGCGGATCGGGTTGGACCGCTTGACGTAGCCTTCGCTCACGATACAGCCGGCAATGTCGCCGAATTTCGGCGAACGGAACACCTCCTTGACCTCGGCCAAACCGACATGCTGCTCGCGAATTTCGGGCGCCAGCAGGCCGCTGATGGCCGCTTTCACGTCGTCGATGGCTTCGTAGATGATGCTGTAATAGCGCACGTCAACGCCCGACTCCTTGATCGCGGTGCGCGCAGCGGCGTCGGCACGGACGTTGAAGCCGATGATGAACGCGTCCGAGGCCGCCGCCAGGTTGACGTCGGTTTCCGTGATGCCGCCGACCGTCGATGCGAGTACCTTGACCTTGACCTCGTCGTTCGACAGCTTGGTCAGGGCGTCGCGCAGGGCCTCGGCGCTGCCGTGCACGTCCGACTTGATGATGATTGGCACCGACTCCAGCTCGCCTTCCTTCATCTGGTTGAACATGTCATCAAGCTTGGATGCCTGCTGCTGCGCGAGCTTGGCTTCACGCGTCTTGGTCTGGCGAAATTCCGCGACTTCTCGCGCTTTGCGCTCGTTCGTGACGACGAGGAAGTCGTCGCCGGAATTCGGCGTGTTCGACAGTCCGAGCACGACGGCCGGCTGCGACGGGCCTGCCTTTTTTATCGAGGCCCCGCTCTCGTTGAACATGTTGCGAATTCGGCCGTATTCCTCGCCGGCAATGACCATGTCGCCCTGGTTCAGCGTTCCCGACTGCACGAGCAGCGTCGCGACGGCGCCGCGGCCCTTTTCGAGACTCGACTCGATGACGAGACCCATCGCCGGACCCTCGGCCACGGCCTTGAGGTCCATGACTTCGGCCTGCAGCAGGATCGCGTCGAGGAGGTCATCGATGCCTTCCCCCGTGTGCGCGGATACATTGACGAACTGCTGCTCGCCGCCCCATTCCTCGGGAATCACCTCGTGCTGCGACAGCTCGTTCTTGACGCGCTCGGGGTCCGCGTTTTCACGATCGATCTTGTTGATCGCCACGACCAACGGTACCTCCGCGGCCTTGGCGTGCTGGATGGCCTCGATGGTCTGCGGCATAACGCCGTCGTCGGCGGCGACGACCAGGACGACGATGTCCGTCGCCTGCGCGCCGCGTGCGCGCATCGCCGTGAAGGCCGCGTGACCCGGCGTGTCCAGGAAGGAGATCCTGCCCTTGTCGGTCTTCACCATGTAAGCGCCGATGTGCTGCGTGATACCGCCGGCCTCTCCCGCCGCGACCTTGGTATGGCGGATGTAATCGAGTAGCGATGTCTTGCCGTGGTCTACGTGGCCCATGATCGTGACGACCGGGGCGCGCGGCACGGTTTCGCCGGCTTCCGCCTGCTCCTGCTCTTCGGCGAGCAGCTTCTCGTCCATCTCGGCCGAGTCCACGGGCGTGGCGACATGGCCGAGTTCCTCGACGACCAGCGTCGCCGTGTCCTGGTCGATGACCTGGTTGATCGTCACCATCGCGCCCATGTTGAACAGGACCTTGACGACTTCGTTGCCCTTGATCGCCATGAGCTTGGCGAGATCGGCAACCGAGATGCTCTCGGGAATCTCGATTTCGCGAACGACCGGGGCCGCCGGGCGCTCGAAGCCGTGCTGGCCGCCGCCAACCGCGACAGGGCGCCGCCGGATCGGCGTCTTGCGCTTGCGGCGTCCGCTCTTGTCGCCGGCAACGTGCAGCTCCTTGCGGCCATATTTCGTGTCGGTGCGTTTCTTGGGCTTGGCCTTTTCCTTGTCCTTGGCGCGGCGCGCACGCGCATCCGCCTCGGCTTTTTCGAGGCGTTCCTTTTGCTGCGCAGCGTCGGCAGCGGCTTTCTCGGCCGCCTCGCGCGCCTCTTCCTCCGCCTTTTTGCGCGCCACTTCCTCGCGCTCGCGAGCCTCCTGCTCGGCCTTTTCCGCGGCCTCTTGTTCCGCTTTGGCGCGCTCGCGAGCGGCCTCTTCGGCTGCGATCTGCTCTTCCTGCTCGCGGCGCTTGGCATCCAGCGCTTCCTGCTCCTCTTGCGCCTGCTTTTCGAGCACATCGCGCTTGATGTAAGTGCGCTTGCGGCGCACCTCGACGTTGACCGTGCGCGAACGGCCCTGCGAGCCCGACAGCTTCAATTCGGACTGGGACTTGCGCTTCAGCGTAATCCGCCGGGGCGCGGCCGCGGTAGCCGGCGTATCGTCCTGGCCGTGACTGCGACGCAGGTGCGTCAGCAACTCGAGCTTGGCATCGTCGCTGATCGTGTCTTCCGACCCGCTCACCTTGATGCCGGCCTCGTCGAGCTGCGAAAGCAGCTTTTCGACCGGTACTTTCAGTACTTCGGCAAATTGTGCAACTGTCACATCAGCCATTCGTCAACTCCATTCCCGGCAATTACGCCTGCGCCTCTTCTTCGAACCAGTGTGCTCGCGCTTTCATGATCAGCGCCGCGGCGGCTTCTTCGTCCATCTCACTGATGTCGAGGAGATCGTCCGTCGCCAGCTCCGCGAGATCCTCGCGCGTGACGACGCCGTTGCTTGCCAGCGTGTAGGCCAGCCCCTTGTCCATGCCATCGAGGCTCAGAAGGTCCTCGGCGGGTTCCACTTCGTCGATTTTTTCTTCCTGGACAATCGCTTGTGTCAGCAGTACATCGCGGGCACGGCTGCGCAGTTCCTCGACGATGTCCTCGTCGAATTCCTCGATCGCGATCAGTTCGGCCGCCGGCACGTAGGCCACTTCCTCGATCGTCGAAAAGCCTTCCTGGACAAGGATGAGCGCGACTTCCTCGTCGACGTCGAGCTGCCTGGAGAACAGCTCGATCAGCTCGCGCATCTCGGTCTCGCTCTTCTCCTCGGCGTCGGCGGCCGTCATGACGTTGAGCTCCCAGCCGGTCAGCTCGCTGGCGAGCCGGATGTTCTGGCCGCCGCGGCCGATTGCCTGCGACAGCTTGTCTTCCTCGACGGCGATGTCCATCGAGTGCTTGTCTTCGTCCATGACGATCGACACGACTTCGGCCGGCGACATGGCGTTAACGACGAACTGCGCGGGGTTGTCGTCCCACAGGATGATGTCCACGCGCTCGCCGGCCAGCTCGTTCGATACGGCCTGGACGCGTGAGCCGCGCATGCCCACACAGGCGCCGACCGCGTCGATACGCGCGTCATTGCTCTTGACCGCGATCTTGGCGCGCAATCCCGGGTCCCGAGCGGCACCCAGGATATCAATGAGGCCCTGGCCCACCTCGGGAACCTCGATCTTGAACAGCTCGATCAGGAACTGCGGCGACGTGCGGGTCATGAACAGCTGCGGGCCACGCGGTTCCGAGCGTACCTCGGTTAGCAGCGCCTTGATGCGATCCTGCGGGCGCACGGGCTCGCGCGGGACCATCTGGTCGCGCGGCACGAAGCCTTCAGCATTGCCGCCGAGATCAATGTAGACACCGTTACGATCTACGCGTTTGACGAGCCCCGACAGCATTTCGCCCTCGCGGTCCTTGTACTCCTCGACCACCTGCTCCCGCTCGGCCTCGCGGATCTTCTGTACGATCACCTGCTTGGCCGTTTGCGCCGCGATGCGCCCGAATTCGATCGACTCCATCGGTACTTCGACGTATTCACCGGGCTGGGCGTTCTCGTCGATATCGACGGCGTCGATCATCCGCAGCTCGCGATCGGGCGTCTCGAGTTCAGTCGATTCGTCCTCGAAGACCAACCAGCGGCGCCACGTGTCGTAATTGCCTGTATCTCGGTCAATCGCGACGCGCACGTCGATATCCTCGCCGTGCTTGCGGCGCGTCGCGGAGGCCAGCGCGGCCTCGATTGCCTCGAAAACGATCTCTTTCTCGACGCCTTTCTCGTTGGAAACGGCGTCCACGACCATCAGGATCTCTTTACTCATGTCCTCAAAACTCCAAAGCCGGACTAGTCCACCACGGGCACCAGCCGGGCGGTGTCGATCGTCTTCAGCGGCAGGCTGTGCGACTGTCCATCCACCTCGACCACAATGTTCTCGTCATCCGAAGACACCAGTGTGCCGCGGAAGCGCCTGCGTCCCTCGATCGGGAAACGCATCTGCACTTTCACGGTTTCACCGGCAAATCGCTGAAAATGCGCTGGTTTCGTCAATTTCCGATCCATACCGGGGCTCGATACCTCGAGGTTGTAATTGCCGGGCACGGGGTCCTCGACATCGAGGAGCGCGCTGACTGCCAGGCTCACTTTTTCGCAATCATCAAGATCGACGCCATCCGGCTTGTCGATAAAGAGCCGCACCAACCCGTTGCCGGCGCCCAGCCGGACCTCGAGGTCGATAATTTCGTAGCCGAGCCGCTCGATCGTCGGCTCCAGCAGCTCTCGAAGCTCGTCTCCAGTCATCAACTAACCATCTGTTTAAACAACAAAAAATGGGCCTGCGGCCCATTTTCTTCCCAGCGCACTGTCGTTACCCGCAGGCAACAAAAAACCCCTGAGCGGGGCCTTTGGTCCACCGGGGATCCGGTAGTGATGGGCCCGAAGCCGGCCCCACCGCTGCGCTGGCGGCGGATTATACGGTAAACCCGAGCGCTCACGCAATGGGCCAACCGCCCGTCACTCCTCGTGTTCCAGACCCCGGGCGAGAATCCCTGGCGCGGCGTCTCCGCTTCACCACCAGGCCGCGTACAAACCGACCAGCATCAGCACGATCACGAGCGCCGCGAGGTTGAATCCGCCGGTCGTGTGCGTATCGACGTCCCTGTAGTCGATCGCGTCCGGGTGCTCCTCGGCGCCCTGGATGCGGGACACGACTACGCCGACCGCGATACACATCAGGAAAACGATGCCGACGCGATCGATAAACGGCAACTCGGGCCACGCCAGCTTGAACGTGATGGAAAAGACAGCTGAACCCAGCGCCGTCAGCAGCGCACCGACCGACGTCGTTTGCGGCCAGAAGAAGCCCAGCAGGAACAGCGCGCAGACCCCCGGCGTGAAGAAGCCCGTGAACTCCTGGATGTACTGAAATGCCTGGCTGAAGTTCCCGAGCAGCGGCTTTGCCAACAGCATCGCGATGACGATGGCCGAGAAGCTGACTATGCGGCCTGTGCGAACCAGTTCACCTTCCGATTCATAGCCCGGCTTGAAATTCCGGTACAGGTCCATCGTGAAAATGGTGGATATCGAATTCATCATCGATGCCAGCGACGAGACGATGGCGGCTATCAGCGCGGCGAAGACGAGACCGAGAATGCCGGTCGGCAGCAGATTCATGACCGTCGGATAGGCGCGATCCGGAGCCGCGAGGTCCGGTGCGAGTACAGCAGCTGCGACTCCGGGCAGCACGATGATTAGCGGCATGATCATCTTCAAAAATGCCGCGAACATGATGCCCTTTTGCGCCTCCTGCGTGCTCCGGGCCGCCAGCGCACGCTGGATGATGTACTGGTTGAAGCCCCAGTAGGAGAGATTCATGATCCACATGCCGCCGACCAGCACCGAGAGGCCCGGCAGGCTGACGTAATGCGGCGAGTCTCTCGTGAAGATCAGGTCGAAGCGCTCGGGTGTCTTCTCGAGCAGCGTCTGGAATCCGGCGACGACCCCCTGCCCGCCCGACACCTCGATGAGCGAAATGGCGGCGATCAGGATGCCGCCGAGAATCAGTAGCGTGACCTGGATGATGTCGGTAAGTGCGACGGCCTTGAGGCCGCCGTACAGCGAGTACGCGGCCGCAAATCCGCCGAGCGCAACGAGCGCGTACGTGAGATCGAGCCCGGTCACGGTGTTGACGGCCAGGGCGCCCAGCCACAGGATCGACGTCAGGTTGACGAAGACGTAGATGCCGAGCCAGAAGAACGCCATGACGTTGCGCACGCGATGGTCGTAGCGCCGCTCGAGAAACTGCGGCATCGTGTAGATCCGGTGCTTCAGGAACACCGGCAACAGCCACTTGGCGACGATCACGAGCGTCAGCGCCGCCATCCATTCGTAAGCGCCGATGGCGATGCCCATGACCCAGGCAGACCCGGACATGCCGATGATCTGCTCCGCGGAGATATTGGCCGCAATCAGGGAGGCGCCGATAGCCCACCATGGCAGCGCACGTCCCGCGAGAAAGTAGTCGCTCGAGTCCTTCTGGTGGCCCGCCTCCTCGCGTGACACCCACTGTGCCAGTACGAGCAAGACGATCGCATAGACCGCCACGACGGCGAGGTCCAAAGTTCCCAGGTGCACGAAGACCCCCTGATTGTTGTTGTGGGCTTTTTACGTACCGTAACGTGGATCTCAGTCGAGGGAAATGCCCCCGTAGGCGACGCCGGTCAGGCTGCTCATGTCCTGTTTGAAGGTCGTCAGGTCCGATAACCGGAAATCGGACAGGTGCCGATGGCCAGCGGCACGGGCGACGACGCGCATCAGTTCGACGGATGCCTCGAAAAATCGCGCCAGACGTGCTGCAGCCTCGTCGGTGGGAAGGCGCTCGCGCAGGTGTGGTTTCTGCGTCGCGATGCCGACCGGACAATTGTTCGTATGACAGGCCCGCATGCCGAGACAGCCGATCGCCTGCAGCGCCGCATTGGCAACCGCGATGCCGTCGGCACCGAGAGCCAATGCCTTGGCGAAATCCGCCGGGGTGCGCAGGCCGCCGGTAATGATGAGCGTCACGCCGTCGGCCGCGCTCTTGTCCAGGTGCCGGCGCGCTCGCGCGAGCGCCGGAATCGTCGGCACCGAGATGTTGTCGCGGAAAATCAACGGCGCGGCGCCGGTCCCGCCGCCGCGCCCGTCGAGAATGACGTAGTCGACGCCGATGTCCAGCGCCGCGTCGATGTCCTTCTCGATGTGCTGGGCAGACAGCTTGAATCCGACCGGTATTCCGCCGGTCCGCTCGCGCACCTCTGCCGCGAAGTCCCGGAAATCTTCGGGGTCGCTCCAGTCCGGGAAGCGCGCCGGCGAAATTGCCGCTTCACCTTCCTCGAGGCCCCTGACTTCCGCAATTTTACCGCGCACCTTTTCGCCGGGGAGATGGCCGCCCGTGCCGGTCTTGGCGCCTTGTCCGCCCTTGAAATGAAACGCCTGCGACCGCTTGACGATGGCCCAGTCAAAGCCGAAGCGTGCCGATGCGAGCTCGTAAAAATAGCGTGAATTCTCCGCCTGTTCGTCGGGCAACACGCCGCCCTCGCCGGAGCAGATACCCGTCCCTGCGAGCTCGGCGCCTTTGGCCAGCGCCACCTTGGCCTCCTCGGAAAGCGCTCCGAAACTCATGTCCGACACGAACAGTGGAATGTCCAGTCGCAGCGGTTTACCGGCGTTCGGACCGATCACGAGGTCGGTGGCGACGGGCTCGTCGTCGAGCAGCGGCAACCTGTGCAACTGGCCGACCACGAACTGCAAATCGTCCCAGGTCGGTAGCTGGTCGCGGGGAACACCCATAGCCGAAGTCGGGCCGTGGTGCCCGGTCTTGCTGAGCCCTTCGCCGGCGAGCTTGCGGATCAGCTTGACGTGCGGCTCAGCCGACGTTCCGGTTGGATCCTGGTAGGCCCCTTGGTAGGCATCGCGGTAATACGGCTGGGGATTCTGCCCTGCCCACTCGGCAATCTCGTCCTCGTCGACACGGACTTCGCCATCCTCGACGTTCACCGTGAACTTGTGCAGCCGCTCTGAATTGTTGTATTCGCTGATGCCCGTGTCGAGACGGTAATCCCAGCTGTGCAGCCCGCAGATCAGGTTGTGGCCATCGACGTAACCATCCGACATCAGGGCACCGCGGTGCGCGCATCGACCGTAAAGTACGCTGACTTCGTCGTCGAATCGGATGACGACGAGATCGACACCGGCGACGAGCGCGTGTGCCGGCTTGCGGTCTTCGAGATCGTCCAGCTTG
This sequence comes from Woeseiaceae bacterium, assembly GCA_041602775.1. Taxonomy (GTDB): domain Bacteria; phylum Pseudomonadota; class Gammaproteobacteria; order Steroidobacterales; family Woeseiaceae; genus UBA1847. The sequence continues at coordinate 112,509 of JBFIFN010000005.1, forward strand.
AATATGGAGTAAGGCTTCATGGGAATCCTCGTGTCGCGAGGACCCAGTCTAGCGCAGGACACTCGTCGATTCGCAGGGAGCCTCGACCCGGGACCGCTCGCCGGACCGCGTCAGTCATGAAGAAAGGCCCCTTTCGGGGCCTTCTCCCTCATTGTCGCTCTGGTTTCTCGATTATTCGGCGCTCGTCGCCGCGAGAGACACCGAGCCGCCGTCACGCCAGTTGATCGCCGCCACCTGGCCCTGTCTTGCGTAGTCGGCAGCCTCACCGAGGACTCGTGCCGCTTCCTGCGGGGCATGGAAGCCCATCGAGTTTTCGGCGGCGATAAAGTCGAGCCGCCACTGGGCCTTGCGCTGCAGCTCGAGCGCGGGCCGAAGCTGGTCTGCGGTGGCCCCGTCGGCCTTCGCCTTCTGGACCGCGTCGAGCAGGTCCATCAGGGCCGCCCCACCCCGCTGCAGCAGATCGAAATTGCGCTGCTGGATCGCGTCGACGCGGGACAATATTTCGTCCTCGTCGACCCGGTGGCAGGTCTGGCAGGCGCGGTTGACGTTCAGCAACGGGCTGCGGACCCAGTGGTCCGACACCTTGCTCGCGCCCTCGCGCTGGTACGGCATGTGGCAGTCCGCACAGGCTACGCCGCTGCGTGCGTGAATGCCCTGGCTCCAGAGTTCGTATTCGGGGTGCTGTGCCTTGAGAATCTCGGCGCCGGTTTCGGCGTGTTTGTAATCGAAGAAGCGCTGGCCGTCGTCGAAGGTGATGTTATTCCAGAAGGTCTCGACATCGTCCGCTGTCATGCCGTCACCCCACGGGAAAGTCAGCGTCATCTTGTTGGCGCAGTAGTACTCGACATGGCATTGCGCACAGACGAAGCTGCGCATCTCGGTGCGGTTGGCATCGACGTTCGGGTCGTACGGCGCCGAGCGACTGCCGGCGCGCCACTTCTGCACGGTCGGCAGATGCGGCACTTCCGCATCGCCCTCGGCGAGGGCCTGGATGCCGTAGATAAAGCCCGGGCGCGTGACACGCAACGCCATCGTATCCGGATCGTGGCAATCCACGCAGGACACCGGGTGTGCGTGGCCGAGGTCGTGCAGCTTTGCGTTCAGCTCTTTGTACGAGTACTGGTAGCTCTTGGCAAAACCGGCCATGGCGTCGCCGTCACCGAGCTCGCGATAAAGTGGCATGATCGACGCGTGGCAATGCAGGCAGGATCCGGTTTGCGGTTTTGTCTGCCGCTCCGTTTGTTCCTGATCCTCGAGCATGTAGGCATGTCCGCGCCGGTCGCGATAATCGATGGCAAACGCATAGCCGCGGAACATGCGCTGCAGCCATGGGTCGCGCTCGATCTTCTGCTCCGGTAGCGCTTCGCTGCCGCCGTGGCCACCGAACCGAGTGCGCGTAGCTTCCGCCGTTCGCAGGTAGGAGTCGTATTGCCGCGGGAAGTTGATGCCCCATCGGGCCGGGTCGGTCGTGTCCTCTGTGACCTCGACGAGACGGGTCAGGGGTTGCCGGGCCTCGCTCTTCCTCTCGAATATATTGACCAGGAGCGCTGTTACGGCCGCGGTTGCTATTGCGACGACCACGATGGTTGCCAACACGCTCGTTGTGCTCCACCCACGTTCATTTCGTTTCATCGTTCTAATCCTTCTCGCCGATTACGGTTCGGGACCGCCCAGCCCTGTCGTCTCCCCGTGCCCTACAGTGACATGGCAGTGCACGCAGCGAACTTCCTCCGCAGGGCCATTCACGCCGACAGCCAGTTGATGCACGAGGTCTTCGTGGCACGCAAGACAGTTGTTCTGCAGGATCCGTGCATTGGGATCCTTGATCATTATCGGTTCGTGAAAGTCCTGCAGGGTGAATCCCTTCGAGTGATGCCAGCCGTTCTCGGCTTTCGCGACGTACTTGCCAATGACATCGTGAGGGAGATGGCAGTCGACACACACAGCAACCGCGTGGTGACTCGACTTCTGCCAGGAGTCGAACTGCGGCTGCATGATATGGCAGTTGACGCAGACCTCGGGATCATCGCTCATGTACGACAAGCCCTCTGCATACAGGAATGTGTAGCCGCCGACGCCCAGCAGGATGCCGACGAGGACGGCGAGAACAGCGACGAACTTCTGCAGGCGACGTCCGGCGTTCTCTCGATCGGTGGTCCTGGCCACGCTCATTCCCCGATATCGCCGGGATTATAAGTTCCGGTTTAGCTGCCGTCCTATAGTTAGTTTACGCATGGACGACAGTAGTTCGCGCGCAGCTGTCTAGTCGGGCAATAACGCGGGCTCGGTGAATACCCAATCCCGATCCTTTACCGGCGTATGGCAGGCCACGCAGGCGTCCATGCCGCCGGCAAATGCGTCCTGCTCCTCTCCAACCCATCGCGCCCAACCCCAGCCGCCGGTAGCCGCGTGCTTTGCGGAATCCTTGATCATGAATTCCGCGTGTACCAATTCCCCCGGCCCTATCGCCGCCTGCCAACGCTCGAGTTCAGCCGCTTTCCAGACGACCTTGCCGAGGATAGCCCCGTCGGGCCACGGGTTGGTTCTTCCGCCCCGGGCAGCAGCGACGGCCACGTCATTGCCGAGGATAATCCGCACCGTGTTGTTATCCGTGCGATGCGACATCGCGATCGTCGCCCAGTTTTGCCAGCCAGTGGGGTAATCGATGCCGTGCGATGCCCCAGGCGATTTCTCCGCGGCGACGCTGACAATCGAAAACACCATCGCGGCAAACAGTAGTAGCAGAAAGCCCTTCTTCATGGGTATTGAACCTGTGGTTGCGACAATGGAACCAGTTTGCCGAATCCGGGGCGGCATTGCATGCCGCCCCGGCTCAGTCGAGCTACTGCTCAGTTGTTCGGCGCCCCTTCCGAGATCCACTGGCGAATCGTGTCGACAGTCGCCTGGTCGAGGAACGGACCACCCTGCGGCATGCGCGTCCCGGTAATTGCAGGACCGCCTTCCAGCTTGCGAATCAGGTAGCTGTCGTCGGGATTGTCAGGCTCGACGCGGTCCAGGGCGGGTTGTTGGACGCTCGCTACACCCACGAGGGCGGCGTAGCTGTTCGCGGCACTGGTGAGGTTCATACTGCCTGGCAGGACGCTGCCCTGGCCCGAGTGGCAGCCGGCGCAGCGAGGCGTGAAGACCGGCTGGATGTCGCTTGCGAGCGACACCGGCTGCGTGTTCTCGACCGTCACGTTGACTGCCGCCGACACGCCGGTGTTGCCGACCTCGTCATCGGCCTCGGCCGTGAGTGCGACCATGCCGTTGGCCACGGTTGTCGAATCCCAGCTCACCGAGTACGGTGCCGTGGCATCCGTGCCGACGAGGTTGCCGTTGACATAGAACCGCACCTCCGTGACAGCACGGTTGTCGGAAGCCGTTGCGTCCAGCGTCACCGTACCCGAGACCGGGTCGCCAGGTGACACCATCGTCACGGTCGGCGCTATGTTGTCGAAAAAGGCGCTGTCGGGTGGGTCAATCTGACCCCGAATCGTGCCGTTCGCGTTGGCCGGTGTCGTTACCAGCGCATACAAGCCGCCCGCGCGATAGTCGGAGAAGTTGTCGGCGCTGAGTTCAGTCTCTACGGACCATTGCGACGGCGCGCCCTGGGTCTGTTGCAGGGCCAGGATCTCGGGGCCGTTCTCGCCCACGATTCCGTTGTGGATTCCCACGGCCGTCGCGTCGTCTGCACCGCTGTTGTTGATGAAAGCAACGAAATTCCGCGTAGCGAGGTTCGTCGTCGTGGATGCCTTGCCGCTGGCCGCCGTCACGACCGGCGGCACCACGTCATCGCCCGTGAGGTCGGTGAACACGATCTGGATGTCTCGCGGCGCAATCTGGCCACGGATCTCGCCCGCCCCGTTCGCCGGCGTGTGCAGGTTCACGTACAGGCGTCCATCGAGGTAGTCGATAAGTCCCGCTTCATCAAGCTGCGCTTCCTCCACGAACCAGTGGGTCACGTCGCCGGCATCCTGCGCAAGGCCCACGACAACGCCGCCGTTCTGGCCGGCAAATGCACCGTGGATATGCGATGCCACGGCATCGTCGGCGCCCTGGGTCCGAAGGTGCAACGTAATTGTGCCGCTTTCGCGATTCACGGTGCTCGCGGCCGTGCCGCTGGCCGCACTTGCGACAGGCGGCACTTCCTCGGCGCCCGACAGCGACGTGAACAGCACCTCGACCGGCGGCGGCGCCACCTGGCCGCGAATCTCACCGCCCGGGTTGGCCGGCGTATGCACGTTCACGTACAGCCGGCCTGCCTCGAACGCAGCCAGCTGGCCGGCATCGATGGTGACGCCTTCAGCCAGCCAGTGTGCGACGTCCGTAGCGTCCTGGGTCAGCGGCACCGCCACGCCGCCATTGGTTCCGGCATAGCCGTCGTGCAGGTGAGCACCCGTGGCGTCGTCCGCACCGCTCGTATTGGCATGAGCCGTGAGCGTCAACGCCGCCGGGTCAACCGTCACGGCAAAACTACCGCTCGCCGCGGACGCGACCGGCGGGTTTTCCTGCGCGCCGTCCAGCGGCCCGAAAGCAAACAGGATGCCGTCAGGGATCACCTGGCCACGAATCTCGCCGCCGGGATTGTCAGGGCTGTGTACGTTGACGTACGTTGCACCGGCGCCGATCGCGTCGGCAAGGGCCGTGTCCATGGTTGCCTCTTCGACAAACCAGTGAGCCGGATTGCTGCCGTCAACGGCCAGCGGCACAAGCACGCCGCCGTTGTCGCCGCCGAAGCCGTCGTGCAGATGCGCCGCCGTAGCGTCGTCGATGCCCGACGTGTTGGTGTGAATAGTGACGAATCCGCGCGACGAATCGATCGTCACGGCCGCGAGGCCGGTCGCACGCGAATCGACGACGGGTACCCGCTGCGCTCCCGAGAGCTCGGCAAACACGACCTCGACGCCATCGGGCACGATTTGCCCGCGTATCTCGCCGGACGGGTTGGCCGGGCTGTGCACGTTGACGTAGAGCCGCCCTGCGGCGTACGCATCGAGACCTGCAGTATTCAGCACGCCATCCTCGACGAACCACCGCCCTGCATTCGTGCCGTCCTGGCTGAGCGGCACGAGTACTGGACCGGTATCGCCGGCGTAGGCTTCGTGCACGTGCGCCCCGGTTGCGTCGTCGAGCCCGACCACGTTGGCCTGAACGACCACGACACCGGTCGCCTGGTTCAGGGTTACAGCGGCGCGCCCGCTTGCGTTGCTGCTGACGCTGGGAACCTCGGCGAAACCCTCCAGATCCGTAAACACCAGCACGAAATCCTGGGGCAGCATCTGGCCACGCAATTCGCCCCCCGGATTCGCAGCCGTGTGCACATTGACGTACAGCGCACCGGACAGGAGAAGGTCGACGCCGGCGGTATCCAGCGCTGCGCCTGCCGGCGCGTTCCACTGGTCGGCATTGCCCATGTCCTGCTCGAGACCGATGAGTACGGTGCCGTTTGCACCCGCGAACGCATTGTGGATGTGCGCCGCGGCCGCCGTGATGCCGCCGACCGTTACGCTGCCCGTCACCTCGCCGGTGACGAGGTTGACGCTGAAGTCCGCCTGCGCCGTGCCCGCCGACTCGACGGCCGGCACTTCCTGGGTACCGCTCAGGGCGAACTGGAACTGCACCTGGTTGGCGACAGTGACCGAAACGTCACCGGACTGGGCCGTATTGCCGGCCTGGTCCAGGGCCTCGGCACGCAGCGTGTACTGGCCGTCGGCAACAGTGGATGTATCCCAGTCGAAGCTGTAAGGCGCTGTCGTATCCGCACCCACCTGTGTGCCGTCGACGAGGAAACGCACCTCGCTGATGCCGCTGGCATCGCTCGCCGTCGCCGACAGGGAAACGACGCGATTGAGCGTCGAACCGGCCGGAACCGTCACCGTGGACACCGTCGGTGGCGTCGTGTCCACGGGTGGTGGCGGCGCGTCGCTGCCACTGCTTCCGCAGGCAGCCAGCACCAGCGGCGACACGATCAAGAGAAATCGGGTAAAGCTCGTCGGCTTGCACGTCATGGGTATTCCCCCTCACTGTTTTGAGGTAGGTGCGCCTGGCGGCAACAAAGGTTCATCGCGGCCCGCAAAAATTCCTGTAAAGTAATCAACCTGTGAAAAAACGTGTGGTTACCAGCATCGTTCTCGCGGCGCTGCCGTGGCACCAGGCCGTGGGAGAGATTTCGGGCCGGCTCACGCTGGCCAGCGAGTACATCTATCGCGGCAAGGCGCTGTCCGACCGCAATCCCGTGCTCCAGGCCGGGATCGATTACGATCACCCCTCGGGATTCTTCGTGGGCGCGTGGGCGAGTACCGTGGACCTGCCCAGCCCGTCGGGCCGGCGCGACGCCGAACTCGACTACTACGTCGGTTGGCATTTCTCAAACGAATCGCGTTTCAGCGGGGCGCTGTCGCTCACGCGTTACACGTACCCTGGCCAGACGACCAGCTTCGACTACGACTACAATGAACTACTGGCCACGGCGTCCTGGGACGGCCGGTACTCGCTCGAATTCGGATACGCACACGATGTCTACGGGTCAGTAGTCGACTCGCACCACGTCGAGCTGCGCGTTGACTGGCCCCTTCGCAGCGCCTGGGTCATCAGCGGCGGGCTGGGCATGAACGACCTGAGTGACCTCGGATCGTCGCGTTACACCTACGGCGACGTCGGCCTATCGGCCCGCTACGCGCGCCTCACCATCGATCTTCGGTGGTACGACAACGAGCGGCCAACTGGCTTTAGAGGGCGAAACTCGGCCGGCTCCCGCCTGGTCGGCGCCGTGTCGATCGGGTTCTGAGTTTTTCAACGACGATTGTGCGCCGTGACGCCGTTGCGGCACCCTGTCCTGCCGAGCATTTTCGCGAGCGCCCGACAGGCATTGACCGACCCGCCGTCCTCACTGCGGCTGCCCGCAAGCAGGCTGACCACGTCATCGTGGCTGATGCCCGGGCGCTCGGCGATCATCAGGGCAATCACGCCGGTGACGTGTGCGGCCGACAACGAGCTGCCCGACGCGTAGTCGAAACCGCCGCCCGGCACCGGTACGAGAATGTCGACTCCCGGTGCGTGCAGCCGCGCACCTTTCGCATCGCCGTCCGCATCCACGACGATGACGCCTGGAACGTCAGCCGGGAACCCGGCCTGCAGCGGTGCCGCGGCCACGACGACAATGCCTTGGCTGAGCGCCAGTGTGACCAGCCGGGCCAGCAGCGCGTCCGCTGGCCCGCCGAGGCTCAGGTTGATGATGCGGCTGTCGGATTCGAGTGCGTGACTCAAAGCCTTTGCCAGCGTGAAACTGTCGCAGACTGCGGCATCATCACCGTCCGGATACCAGCACGCGCGCAGTATTTCCAGCCTCGCTTCGGGCGCCACACCCACAATTCCGATACCGTTGCCGGACGCCGCAGCAATGATCCCGGCGATCGCGGTACCGTGCGCCTCTCTTGCGAAATCACCACCGCGCGCAAAATCGTGATGCGCGCGGATGGCCATGGCGAGCTCCGGGTGTTCGATATCCGCACCCGTGTCGATGATCGTTACTTTGGCGCCTTCGCCGCGCGTTACGCCGTGTGCCTCGGCCAGTTCCAGCGTGTCCAGGTTGTGCTGCAGGTTGGCGTAGGGGTCTATCGGCGAACCCTGCACTTCGAACGTATTCAGCCGTTGCGCCGATTCCACCTCGGGACGCTCGCGCAGCTCGGCCAGCAGCGCATCGAGCGGCCTGCCCTCGTCGACCGCGTACACCAGGCAATGCACTCTCAACGGAATGATCGGCCACTCGTCCACGACATCGAGTTGGAAATCGCGTGCCACCCGGTCCGCCGCGCGCCGCACGTTGATCGACACGAGGTACGGTGACGAGCGCCGATTGTAGGCCGGGCGCGCCGGTCCTCCCCGCGCCGCATGGCTGATACCCGGGTCAGCAAACGTGACAAGGATGCGCGGCGTTTCCTCGGCGACGGCCGTCGTCGACAGCCACAGCAGCAGCAATACGGCCAGGCGTCGCATCTCAGTCTCCGGTCGCGACAGGCTGCAGGAACAGGACCCGCGGGTCGCTTCGCAGCGTGGCGGCCACGGCGGACCGATCGGCGTCGTCAGCCGCTTCAGCAAAGCGCAGCGTCAGCACACCGCGCTCGCTGGGCCCTGCCGCGACGGCCAGTCCCGCATCGGCCAGCAACCCGTCAATCGTGGCCTGCTCAAGGCTGGGATCGAAAACCACGCGCAGGTAATGCCCTTCCGGCAGCGACTCGGTTGTCGTCAGCGTGCGGAATTGCGGCTCACCGGTCCCCGACTGCATCAACATGGCGGCCACGGCAACCAGCGCCAGCGATTGTGCGGCAAATGCGGCCCGCCACGGACTCGAGAAAAAATCACGCAACCCCTCGAGCAGGTACCGGCCGCGCGATTCGCGGTCCAGCTGTGTATCGATCCGTGCATTGATGTGGCGCATATCCGGCGCCGGTACCGTCGCTGATGCGGCCTGCACCGACTCCCGCAGCGCCTCGAGTTCAGCGAGTTCGCGCCGGCAAACAATGCAGCTCTTCGCGTGCGCCTCGACCGCTTCGCGCTCGTCGCCGCGCAGCGTGTTGTTGACGAGCCACGGCAATAGCTCGATTGACTCTTCGTGGCTTCTGACGTCATACCTGGTCACGACCTTGCTCCGTCTTCTCGCCCGCCAGCCGCGGCAACAGCACCTTCAGCCGGCGGCGGGCATGAAACATTCGCGTCTTCACCGTGTTCACGGGACAGTCCGCGATCGCGGCGATCTCTTCGTAAGAGAACCCGCAAAAATACGTCAACTCGATCACCTGCCGGTGATCCGGGCTCAATCCGGCAAGGCCCGCGTGGATGAGCTCGATATCGGCCTGCGATCCACTGCGCGGGTCCGCCGTTTCCACGTCGCGCCGCAGCGGCGCTTCGTACCGGCCTTCCCGGCGCAACGCCGTCAGTGCCTTGCGGTACGCAATACCGAATATCCAGCTCGACACCGCCGACTTGCCGCGGAATTTCCTTGCGTCTGTCCAAACCACGAACATGACGTCGTCCACGATTTCCTCGACCACGACGGGGTTTGCGGCGAATCGCCGCAGGTAACCGTACAGCCGCGGCTGGTAAGTGCGGTAGAGCTCAGCGAATGCGTTGCGATCCCGGCGCACCACCGCCGCCAGGAGCTCGCGCTCGCTGGTGGTTGTTGTGCGATTGCCGGCTTCATTCGACATGAATGCTGCGCCCCTCAAATGTGCCTTGCTCAAGTATAAGTCGCCGCAGGCCCGCCAAAGGTTCAAATTTGAACCTTTCCGTCCAGTCCGACGACTCACCCGTCATGAACCCTACAACCCCAGTATTCATGCGACCTGTGATCATTAGCCTGGCCTTCGGCGCGGCGCTCGCCGGGTGCGGCCCCGGCAGCGGCGAAGGCCTCAGCGTAAGCGGCCGGCCCCTGGACGAGGGCGGCAATGTGCCACTCGCCGCCACGCTCGAGTCAATCCAGGTCAACCTGTTCGATGCCTCGTGCACCGTCTGCCACGCTGGCGCTGCAGCACCGCTCGGGCTGCGGCTCGACGCGGGCAACAGCTACACCAACCTCGTCGGCGTGCCCTCGACGCAGGTCGGTTCGTTGCTGCGTGTCGATCCGGGCGACCCCGACGCGAGTTACCTGATCCGTAAGCTGGAAGGCACTGCATCGGAAGGCCAGCTCATGCCCCTGGGCGGCGCGCCAGTTCCCCAGGCGACGATCGATTTCGTTCGCCAGTGGATCAGCGACGGCGCTCCACCTGTCAACCAGGGCAATCCGGGAACGCCGCCCGTTGTGGTGTCGATGAGCCCGGCACCGGACAGCGCCAGCGCCGATTTCCCCGCCGAAATCGTGGTTGGATTCGATCGCGACATCGATGCGTCGACAGTCAACGCGCTGACGTTCACGCTGACGCGCGCCGGCGGCGACGGCACGTTCGGCGATCCTGCCGACATCCAGGTGACGGCCGCGTCGGTCGGCTTGTCGTCGGTCAATGCGCGGCTGGCCATCATGAATCTCGCGGGAGTCGCCGCGGCCGAGGACCTGTACCGCGTGACGCTCGAGGGCTCGGGACCGAACGTGATTCTCGATAACGACGGACGCGCGCTCGACGGCGAGTTTACAGGCACGCTGCCGAGCGGCGACGGCAATCAGGGCGGCGACTTCATCGCCGAGTTCGAGGTCCAGGGCCTGCAAGCCTCGCTCGACTCGATACAGGCCAACGTCTTCGACATGAGCTGCGCCCTTTCGGGATGCCACACCGGCCCTGCCGGTTCCAGCCTGCCGCGAGGGCTGGATCTGAGCACGGCCGACGCCAGCTTCGCGAATCTCGTCAGCGTGGTCAGCATCCAGGATTCTCCGACGCTGCGCGTTGCCCCGGGCGATGCGGACGGCAGCTACCTTGTCCAGAAACTCGAGGGTACGGCCGCCTCGGGCGGACAGATGCCGGCGGGATCACCGCCTTTGGACCAGGCCACGATCGACGTCATTCGCGCGTGGATCGACAACGGAGCAGCCCGATGATTGCGCGCCGCCATCACCTTCTTGCGGCAGTCTCGCTGCTGCTGCTCGCACTGCTCGCCCCGGGGGCGTCCGCAGAACCCTATCTCGCCGTGCAGAAGGGCCTGAAGTGCGGCGTCTGCCACACGTCGCCCGCGGGCGGTGGCAAGCGCACGCCCTACGGCAATCTCTACATGCAGAACGAAATGCCCGAGCGCACGCTGGATATGGGTGAGCCGTGGACCGGGGACCTCGGCCAGTACCTGGCCATCGGTGCGAATATCCGTGCGAGCTGGCAACGACAAGAGGTGCCGGGGCAACCCTCACGGTCCGACAGCGACCTCGACGAGTTCCTCGTATACGTGGAAATCAAGCCATTCCCGCAATACGTGTCGCTGTATTTCGATGCACGCATTGCGCCGGACGACGCCGTAATCCGCGAACAGTACCTGCGCGTGTCGCTGCCGGGCGGCAACTGGAGTCTCCGCGGTGGTGAGTTCTTCCTGCCCTACGGGCTGCGGCTGCAGGACGACGAAGCGTTTATCCGCCAGGTCAGCGGCATCAATTTCAATACGCCCGATACCGGCTGGGAGATCGGCTATGAAAACGGGCCCTGGACGGCGCAGCTTGCCGTGACGCGAGGGACGGCCGGCGGGCCAGAGGTCGACTCCGGCAAGCAATACAGCCTGCGGGCGGCGCACGTGGCTGACACCTGGCGCGTCGGGGCGAGCTACAACTTCAATGATGCCAGGGCCGGCGACCGGCAAATGCAGAACATCTTCGCGGGACTGAAGACCGGCCCCGTCGCCTGGCTCGCCGAGATCGACTACATCATCGACGATGGCTTTGCTACCGGCAAGCGCCGCGCCTGGGCGACCTTGCTCGAAGCCAATTACGGGTACCGGAAGGGCCACAACCTGAAGGCGACGTTCGAGTGGTACGACCCCGACGACGACGTTTCCGAGGACGAACAGAATCGCATCAGTCTCGTGTGGGAATACACGCCGATACAGTTTGTGCAGGGCCGCCTCGGTTACCGCAACTACAGAGGCATCCCGCAAAACCCCGGGCAAAATCGCGACCAGTATTTTGCCGAACTGCACGTGGCATTCTGACCGCCCCCGGGTCGCTCCCTTGCGCCAGACACGACGTCGTTAAGCGACCGACGGCTCGGGCTCGTCCTCGAGTGTCTCCATGGTAAAGCCGGTAAATCCGTAAATGACCGACACGACCGGATTGACCAGGTTGAAAAACACGAACGGCAGATAGGCCAGGGTCGGTACGCCCAACGTGGCCGCCATGTATGCGCCACACGTGTTCCAGGGGACGAGCGGCGATGTCAGCGTGCCCGAATCCTCGATGACACGGCTCAGGTTTTTCGGCTTGAGTCCGCGGCGCTGGAACTCCGCCTTGTACATCTTGCCGGGCAGTACGATGGCGATGTACTGGTCGGCGGCGACGATGTTGATGCCGATGCAGGACAGCACGACGGTCAAGATCAACGTCCCTGTCGATTTCGCGGCGGCCAGTGCCGATTGGATGAGCCGCAACAACATGCCGCTGTGCTCCAGCACCGCGCCGAAGGCCATCGCGGACAGGATCAGCCAGATCGTCACCAGCATGCTGCTCATGCCGCCGCGCGACAGCAGATCATCGACCTCCGGCATGCCCGTGGAAGCCGTGTAACCGTTCGCGAGAGCGAGCCACACGCCCTTGGTCATCGCGAGCGCCGGCGCCAATTCCGGTGAGTCGGCGAAGGCCAGCAAGCCGTCCGACTGCAACACCATCGCGACGAACCCGCCGAAGAGCGCGCCGAACAGGATCGTGGGCAAAGGCGGCACCTTGCGGTATGCCATGAAAAACACGACGACCAGCGGAATCAGTGCGAGCGGCGTGATATTGAATGACTCGCCAAGCGTTACTTTCAGCGACTGTAGCGCGGTGCTGTCCGATTGCACGTCGACACCGAGCCCGACTACCGTGAATAGAATCAGCGCCACGGTGAATGACGGTGCGGTCGTCCAGGCCATGTGCCGGATATGCGTAAAAAGATCCGTACCGGCCACCGCCGGTGCGAGGTTAGTCGTGTCCGACAGTGGCGACATCTTGTCGCCGAAATAGGCACCGGAAATAATGGCGCCCGCCGCGATCGCCGGCGACAGACCGAGCCCCAGCGCCACGCCGATCAACGCCACGCCCAGCGTGCCGGCGACGGTCCAGGAACTGCCCGTGGATATTGCCGCTATCGCGCAAATGACGCAGGCGGCGACGTAAAACCACTGCGGGCTGAGGATCTCCAGGCCGTAGTAGATCAGGGAGGGCACGGTTCCTGCGAGCAGCCAGGTGCCGATCAGGCCGCCGACCGCGAGCAGGATCAGCACCGCCCCCATCGACGTGCCGATGCCGTCGATGATGGCCTCGAGCAGCTCGTCCCAGCGATGACCCTTCTGGATTGCGACTATTGCGGCGATCGCGGCGCTCAGGGTCAGGACGATCTGGTTGGGACCTGACGAGGAATCCGAGCCGAACAGCTTGACCGACAGAAACAGCATCAGGATGAGCGAGATGACGGGGATCAACGCGTCGATGAGCGTCGGTTGTCTCGGCTGATTCATTCGGGCGCGCCTGTTGTCATCTTATTGTCCATCCGCTGCCTTCCGGTGATCGAGAGCGGGGCTGACGAGCCTGCCCGACAATACCGGCAATGCCCCGACAACTCCACCGTGCCCGGCGCTCGTTGAGAACCCTCGGAAACGCGCGGACTGTAGAAGGAACTGATAGATGAAGGCCTGCCCTCTCTCTCCCATCCACCCGGGGGCGAACCGTTGCCAGAAAACCTCTGCGCCCTCGGCATCACCCGCCGCCGCAAGGGCGATCATTCCGAGGCCCACGAGGTACTCGGCACGCGACCGGGTGAGCCGGTCTTCTTCGGCCAATATCTGCATGACCAGCGCCTCGATACGCCGGAAGTCCCGCGCATTGACCGCTCGATAGAGCCCCATCCAGAGACGCTCGTACTGGTCGGGATTCATGCCGCAAGGCAGTCGCTCCAGCCGATCGAGGATCTCCGTTACCTCGCCCGTATTCAGGAACGGGAGGCTGCGCACCGCGATCTGGTGGAGTGTATAGACGCGGTCTCCGTGGCTGGAACCGCCACGGCATTCGCGAATGGCCTGATCGACCTCCCGGTATTCCTGCTCCAGGTACTCATTGATCGCGATTGCGCCGGCGGGCTGCTCTCCGCGCAGCCGATCACGCAGGTAAGTGCTGACGTAGGCAGGGTTGCCGAGGGGTGACAGTGGAGTGAGCGTGACCTGCGTTCCGGCCGGGTTGATTTCCCAGTCCTGCAACAGTTTTCGCACGGGTAACAGCCCCGTGACCGCGTAGAGGATGTCGGCGGCCGATTCTTTCGAAAAGCGCGCTTGCGCCGCATGCTGGTCGACGTAGGGGGCAAAATCCGAATTCTCCGGTGCAGGGATTGCCGCCAGCCACGGGGCCAGGGTCTCCTTGTCGCCGATCACCCGCAGGCGAATGTCGTCGATGTGTGTAACGCCCACCCGAGCCAGGTCCGCTCCCAATTGTCCGGTGGGCAACGCGCCGAGATCATTTGCGTTCAAACCGGGGCTGTCGCTGGCGAGTATGAGCAGATCGCCGTGATCCACGGCGACAACGAGAATCTCCTCGAACTGGTCCGACAAAGCCTTCAGCACGGACACCAGGAGGTTCATATCGAATTCGTAGATCTGCAGCCACTGGGCCATGATGCCGTCTGTTTCCAGGTAACGTTTCACGTGGCGATAGAATTCGCGCGAGAAAAGCCCAGCGATGCCGCTGACCCAGGGGTTGGAAGGCTCCGAGACGATGATGTCGTAGCGTCTGTTGCGTGTGGAAAAGAAGGACTTCGCGTCCTCGTAGTGGATCTCGCTGCGCGGATCGGTAAATACGCGATCATTGAACGGGCGCATCAGTCGCGCCGCCTGCACAACCATCGGCTCGATTTCAATATTGTCGAGGTGTTCCAGCTGCGGGCTGGCCAATAACACGTGGCCCGTCATGCCGGAGCCAAAGCCGATGTTCGCAATTGCGCGGCTGTCCGGCTTGAGCATGAGGGGAATTGCGCCGGTCAGGGTCATCGTAACTTCGTCGAACGTAGGCAGCCCGTTCGATGCCATGTTGATCGAAGCGTCCGTCTTGCCGTTGGAGCGAAGGAACAGGACAGTATCGTCTTTGGTCATGCTGATGGTCGCCGTCTTGCCATCGCGGTGGTAGGTCACCTCGTGCGACGCGTCGAGGATAACGCCGTCGCGGTAGACGCCCGACGCCATCTTGGACACGGAGAGATCCACCCCCGCCTGTACGAGGAGCAGCGCCAGGATCCCGACGCTGCCAAATGCGAGGCTCACTCTGCGGGACAGCGGAGTATCGAAGCGCCAGAACAGGTAGACAGCCAGCAGGATGTCGACGGCCGCCGCGAGGACGATGGATCCCTTGAGTCCGAGGTTGGGCAGCCCCACGTGAACGGCGACCAGGACCCCCACGATCGCACCGAAGGTGTTGATGGCGTAGACATAGCCGATCGATTTTTCCCCGTAACCCTCGAGCATCAGGGAGTGAGTGATCAGCGGCAAAGTCATACCTGCGAAAAACGTCGCCGGGAACATGACGAGCAGTGCCATCAGGTGGCTGCCGAGGCTGAATATCCAGTAGTTCTCGGCTTCGCGCTCCAGCGAGGCCATCAACCAGGACATCCCATCGAAGGTGACCCCATACAGAGGCAGCGTGAGCAGCGCCGCCACGCCCATCAATACCTGCACTTTGGCGAGAAACAGCGCCGGCTGCGGCAATCGGTCGATAAACTGCCGCACGGTCAGGCCACCGAAAGCCAGTCCGAAGATGAAGGCGCTGAGCATGAGTTCGAAGGAGTGAGTACTGCTGCCGAGGACCAGGCTCAACATCCGGATCCAGCCGATCTCGTAGATGAACGAGGCCAGTCCTGTGAACATCGCGACGACCAGCAGCGTCCGATAGATGGGTCGGGCCTCTGGTTGACTGTGATCTTTGCTGATGCCGACGGCGGCTCTCGGAGAGCGCCGAAAAAGATAGGCGACCAGGCCGGCGAGGAAAATATTGAGTCCCCCGGCCAACAGGATGGTGCCGTCGAGCCCGAGGAAACGAATCAGGACGAACCCGCTGGCCAGAACGCCGATGGCGCCGCCCAGGCTGTTGCAAAAATAGAGCATCGAAATGCTGCCCCCGCTGCTCGTCGGGAACAGGCGGATCATCCCGCCGCTCATGAGCGGAAATGTCATGCCGAGGAGGATCGACTGCGGCAGGACCAGCAATGCGGCGAGTGTCCACTTGTACGCGTAGGCCACCGATCCTTCGCCCAGCAGGGGCAATGCCCAGTCGTAGGACATCTCGACCGCAGCATTGAACAGGCCGTGGAAACCCAGGGCCATCACGCCGACAATGGCCTCGACCCACGCGTAGATCACGAGGAGGTTGCGCCACCGGTGCGAGACCTTTCCGCACCACCAGGCACCGATTGCCATGCCACCGATGAAAATCGCCAGCACCAGGGTCTGGGCATAAGCGGCGTGCCCGAGAAACAACTTCAGGTAATGCGTCCAGATCGACTCATAGATGAGCCCGGAGAATCCGGACAGAAAGAAGATGAAATAAAGAAGCCGCTGCCGATGGGACACAGTCAGATCAATCCAACTCTGTCACTCGCCTTGCCGGTGGGCACGACAGGTCTTGTGTCGACTGATCTTCTGGTTGTCATCCTGCAAATCTTTGATCCTACGAGATTGTATTAACCCGGGATGCGGTCGCGACCTAGTCGACGATGATCCGGGGATCCATGGGAGGGCCGCCGGCAAATTCCACACCATAATCGTAGGACTGGCGCGGTACATCGCCGATGATGACTGACACGACGCCGTTGCTCGAACCGCGCTTGGCCGCACCCTCGAATGGCGCGCTCCCGAAGAACTCGATGAAAAATGCGCGATCCGAACCCGTGAGTACCCACTGGACGCTGTCGCCCACGCAGACACGCACTTCCTCGGCGGACCCGCCGCGGTAGCTCAGCTCAGGCATGTCACTTTCGTCAGGCCGCACCTGGATCACGTGATTGCCACCGTGATCACACGCCTGGCCGAGCGCCTCGGTGCTGGAAAGCATCACCATGGCTGTGCCGAACGTCAAAAATACAATCGTCGCTATTATTCTCATTATTCACCCCCTAGGGTATTGGTTTATCTGAACTACATTCTTTTTTGCGAAACCAGGCGCTGGAATCGTCCGTCTTCTCTAATCACAGCGAGCACGGGATCGGAGCGAAGCAGGTCCGGCTGGTATCCCAGGTCGACCGCACGCTCCAATGCATTGAGCGCCTCGTCGTTCCTCGCGAATCCGGCATTGATCAACGCGCTATTATAGTGGACGTACATATTGTCCGGCGCATCGCGACGTGCACGGGCATCTAACGCAAGCGCGCGATCACGATCCCCTGTTCTCGAGTAGTAGTACGCAAGATCCGAGATGACATCGATGTCGTTGGCATTGATCTTCAGAATTTGCTCGCCGAGTTCGATCGCGCGCTTGTAGACGATTTCCGCAACGGACTGCTTGTCGACCGTAAAGGAGTAAGCGTCGCCGAGGTTGCCCCACAACTGGTAGTCGTTGGGTGCAAGATCGACAGCCATTGCATACCGATCCGCGGCGCGATTGAAGTCTCCGATGTAGTAGTACATCGAGCCCGTGTTCGAATAAGCGCTGCGCGTTGGCTTGATGGCCAGTGAATCGTCCCAAACCTCGGCCGCCTTCCTGAAATCACCTGCCAGGTAATAGGCTGCGCCGAGGTTGTTGAGGGCACCGGCGTCGTCGTCCGCCCTGTTGAGATACATCGTGTAGAACTCAGCCGCTTCGAGATACCGTCCTTTCTCGAACAGGAAATTTCCCATAGCGTTGAAGCTGGCCCAATAGCTGACGTCCGTCTCGATGGCGCGCCGAAAATTGGCCTCGGCATCGACGTCGCGTGACTGTGCAACGTCGGTCTTACCCATACCGATATAGACGTCAGCCAGGCTGGTATTGTCTTTGAGCGCCTCGCCAAACTCGGCCCGCGCAGTTTCATATTTTCCCGATGCAAGATACAGGTCGCCCAGCGCGAGGTGTACGACCGCCGATTCCTCATTGATGTCGAGCGCCTTCAGACAAGACTCTTCGGCCCGCCCGAAGCGATCCGGATCGCTTGATAGCTCGTAATGCTCGAGGTTCTTCCTGCAGAGAGCAGCGTAAGCATTGGCGAAATCAGGATCTATGGCAAGCGCTTCGCGCAAGAAGCCCTCGGCGATCAGCAGCGATGTTTCATCCGCGGGTCGGCGCAGGTAATCGAGACCACGGAGATAGGCGTCGTAAGCGTCGACGTTGCGTGTGCCAAGGTTCTTCAGTCGACGATTCGCGGATACCGGCAACACGACGTGCAGTGCGCGTGCGACGCGTTGCGCGATGTCTTCCTGGATAGCATATATGTCCGACAATTCCCGTTCGTAATTCTCGGACCAGAGCTCGGCGCCGTTGTTGCCGTCAATTAGCCGGGCCGTCACCGTCACATTGTTCTGCAACCTGCGCACGCTGCCAAGCAGCACGGCCTCGGCGCCAAGTCGTTCCGCGATGGTCGCGATGTCGGTGAGGTTTTCTTTCAGCTGGTAACTCGAACTCATGGCAACAACGCGGAACTCGTTGAGCCGTACGATGAGACTGCGGAGCTCTTCGGTCAGACCGTCGCTGAAGTAATCCGTGTCGGCTTCGTTGCTGTGATTGACGAACGGCAACACGGCTATTGAGCGCTGCGAGGGCTCCCAGTATTCCTGGGACACGTAGTACAGCAGCATACCGGTGCCGAGACTGACGGCGATGACAATCACGACGTACTTGAAAAATGCGATTCGTGGCGCACCGCCGGGGACTTCCTCGTGCCGCACGATACCGTGGACGGTTACTTCGTAAGCCCAGGCCAGGATCGCGGTGACCGGAAAACCGATGATGACCAGCACGATCAGCGCCGTCATTGCGCCTTCGGGTATGGGCAGGCGGTCGAAAGTGACATCCGCAACCTGCAGCAACATCCAGGACACGACCGAATAGGCCATGAGCGACCGGAAGACGCTGCGGCTTCGCAGTTCCCGAATAAAGGTCCTGATGCGTTGGTGCAACGGCCGCGGTACCCCCCGGATCGCAGTCACGAGTGCCGATAATGCCCTAATTCGAAAACCGATAACAGATAATTCAACAAGTTAGCGACGTTCGGTATTCACCGCGCGGACTTCGACGCATGCGATGTGCCAGGCATCGACAGGGGCCCGGCGCAGTCCGGCAGTTACTCCGGGTCGAGTATCGCCTTTGGTCGCACGAGCTTCTCTTGTTCGAGCAACGCCTCCACCTCGTCGATCTCGATTGGGATGAAGCGGGTGAGCCACTCGTGGCCGTTCCGGGTCACGAGGACATCGTCCTCGAAGGCGACGCGAGTCCCGTTTACTACCGCGCCCTGCTCGATCGCGATCACCATGCCGGGCTTCAATGGCCCCACGTAATCGCCGTGCTCGTGCACTTCCATGCCGATGAAGTGGCCGATCCCGTAAGTGTAGCTCTCGTCCCAGCCACCCGCATCGTTCAACATCTGCACGGCGAGGTCGTGCAGTTCATGCCAGGTGATGCCGGGACGCACTTTACTGATCACGGCTTTCTGCACATCGAGCACGGCCTGGTAGATGCGCTTCTGCTCGTCGGTAAACCTGCCGTCGGCCGGCACGGTGCGCTGAACGTCAGCCGAGTAGTGGTTCATGCTTGCACCCGTATCGAAATGCACGAGCGATCCCGGCTGGATGCGGGCGTCCCCCTTGCGCGCAGCCTCCTCCTCGGCCGTAGTCTCCCACTTGATTTCCTCGTTCATGTTGCTGGCTGGCGAGACGCCCGTGAGAAAGCCGAGGTCGGCGCCGTTTAACCGGTAGACGTAGTCGACCGTGTGCATGACCTGCAAGGTGGTCAGCCCCGGCTCGGCCGTCTTCATGCCCTCCATCAGGCCCTGCCCCGTAATTTCGATCGCACGCTTGAGGTTTTTCATCCCGAAGTCGTCGATAATCATGCGCATCGGATCGAGCAAATCGCCGGCGTCGCGCAGGAGCAGTTCGCTCGTGGCGGCCTGCATGCGATCGACGAAATCGAGGCGGGGATTCGGTGGCTCGTTCAGGTTGGTAAAGCGCGGATAATTGACGTAGAAGATCTTGTTCTCGTTGCCCCAGCCGCGGGCAAAATCCGACGCGACTTCCTTGAACCAGAGCTGGGTGATGCGCAGGTTGCGATAGTCGCTGAGCGCACTGCTCATGTGCTCGAGGAACCGGTCCCGCGGAAACACGTGGTCAATGCCGGAGAGGCGGCTCGCTTCCGCCGGGTCCATGTCGGTGTACAGGACTTCGCGATACGTGTCGCCGCCAGGATTCAGCACGAGGACGTGACCGGGCGGCTGCGAGTCGTAAATGCCCGTCAGGAAGACGAAGTCCTTGTGCTCGGTGTCGTCGGTATAGAACTCGTAGCGGTTGGGCTGCGACCGGTCCGCGCTCGTGATGGCGGCGAGGCCGCCCTCCATGCGCTCCATGAATTCGGCGCGGCGGGCGATAGCCGCCTCGCGATGGCCCTCACGGTACTCGACGGCTGCCAGCGAGACTTGTCCTCCCGCGGCCAGGGCGTGACCTGTGATGAACAGTGTGGCGACGGCGGCAGAGGCCGCCCGGACAAGATCGCGTGCGGCGCTCGCCGAGCATTTCTTGTTGTTGGTCATGGCTGGTTTTCCTCGTACTGGCGCGAAAAATGCACTGACCCGGCTAGTTTAAGCTGATCCACGCCCGCCGTGCGCTCCCCTAAAGTTTTCAGCGTGCAAGCCGATACAGGTCAAATGGAAGTACGTCTGTCCTATCGCCATTTTTCGATCATCCCGAGTGTGCCACTCGACTGCTCAAATTATGTAATGCGCAAAGTCGAAACGGCGCCAGGAGTTTCGTGATGCCCTTCCGCATAGCACTCAGCGGCCTGAACACCGCCTCAGCCGAGCTAAGGACTACGGCCAACAATATTGCGAATGCAGCGACGACCGGTTTCAGGCAGTCCCGAGCTGAATTCAACGAAATTGTTGCGGCTGGCGCACAATCTGCCGGTCGCGCCGGCATGGGCGTTCGTACGGCGCGTATTGCCCAGCAACACACGCAAGGCAATTCCCGGTCCACCGGTAACGCACTGGATATTGCGATTGGTGGCGAAGGCTTCTTCGTGCTGAGTGACAGCGGTTCAAGACTCTATGCACGTGCCGGGGAATTCAGCATCGATGCCGATGGATACGTCGTCAATGCGCAGGATCACCGTCTTCAGGCCTATCCGGTCGGTAGCAACGGGCAATTCAATACGAGCGCGCCAACAGACCTACGCCTTGCGACCGGGCGGCTGACCGGCGTCAGTATCGACCAGTCGGGAGTCGTGGTCGCTCATTACAGCAGTGGCCAGTCGACGCAACTGGGCAAGATCGCCATCGCGAACTTCGCCAACCCGCAGGGACTGCAACAAGTCGGGGGCGGTGCCTGGGCTGAATCGTCTGCATCGGGCGCAGCGGCGCTGGGCGAACCAGGAACCGCATCCTTCGGTTCTATCCAGGCGGGTGCCCTGGAGACCTCGAATGTCGACCTGACCGAGCGACTCCTGCACATGATCGAATTCTCGCGCCAGTTCGAGCTTCAGGCCAAAGTGATTCGCACCGCCAGCGAGAATGCGCAAACCGTGACGGACATGCTGAGAGCGGACCGCGCCAAATAAGAAAACCCGACACCGCGGGCCGTTACTCAAATGAGGTCGGCATCCGTGATGATTTCGACCAGCGTCGGCCCATCATGGTCCAGGGCCTCCTCCAGCGATGGCCGAATCTGGTCTGGCGACTTGACCAGTAGACCATGACCGCCGCAGAGCCTCGCATAAGCCGCAAAACTCGGGTTGTGAAGGCCAGTCTGCCAGACCGGCCATTCACCGGCGCGCTGTTCCTTCGAGATCTTGCCCAGCTCCGAGTTATTCAGCAGCACATGCGTAATGTTCATGTTGTATTTAACGGCCGTCGTGAATTCGCCCATATACTGACCGAAGCCGCCGTCTCCGCTGATCGAGACGACCGTTCGGCCCCGGTACTCGTCCTGGTCCTGCGTCGCGGCCCAGGCGCCGAGCGCGGCCGGAAATGCGAAGCCGATCGACCCGAGGTAGCCCGACATCAGCACGCGTTGACCTTTGCACTCGAAGTATCGCCCGAAGGAGTAGGTGTTATTACCCACGTCAACGGCGATGATCGCGTCCTCGGGCACGACTTCGCCGAGCGCAGCAAAGACATTCACAGAGCCAATTCCCTTGCCCCGGTCGTCATCGAGGCGGCTCGTTTTTTCCTCGCGCCAGATCGACCAGCGCTCCGCGATTTCGGGACGTTGATCGACGACATGGCCGGCACCGGCAAGGTTTCGTGCCAGACGCTTCGCCGTAACGCCGATCTCGCCCCACACAGGTACGGCCACCGCGTGAAACTTGCCGAGCGCCATACGATCGAAATCGACCTGGATGATCGGCCGTTTCGGTGTAATGCCCGTGTGATTCGAGAACGATGACCCGAACGTAATAATCAGATCACACTCATTCATGAACCAGCTGGCGACTGGTGTGCCGGAGCGCCCCAGCACGCCCGCTGCCAATGGGTGATGATCGGCAATCTGCCCTTTTGCCTTGAAGGTCGTCAGCACAGGCGCATTGAGTTCGCCGGCGAGCGCGATAACCTCGTCCATCGCGTCACGTGCGCCGTAGCCGACAATCACGATAGGCCTCCTGGATTGCCGAATGAGTTGCTCAGCCTTCTCCAGCGACCGTTCATCCGGTGCAATACCGGTTGGCCCGATCCGGCCGGCCGGGCCCGATGCCTTCGCGCCTTCCCTGGCAGGCAGAGTCTGCACGTCGTCCGGGAAGATCAGGTGCGCGACGTCGCGTTCAACGATCGCGTTTTTGCAGGCCAGTGTCATGAGCTCTGCGTGCCTGGAGGTATGCAGCACCGTCTGGCTGAATCGCGCCACTGGCGCGAACGCCGAGTGCAGATCGATCTCCTGGAACGCCCCGGGGCCGAGAACCTGCACGTCAACCTGCCCGGTCAGAGCGAGAACCGGCGCTCGATCCACCCTGGCATCCCACAGCCCCGTCATCAGATTCGTCGCGCCGGGTCCGGCGATCGTCAGACAGGCCGCAGGCTTGCCGGTGAGCTTTGCGTAGCCCGAGCAGGCAAATGCCGCAGCGCCTTCGTGGCGAATGCCGTAGTAGTTCAGCCTGCCCTCTTTTTCTTCGAGCCTCAGTGCATCGGCAAGACCCAGATTCGAGTGACCGACCATGCCGAATACGCTCGTCACGCCCCAATTCGTCATCGTCCGGGCCATCAGGTCCGTCACCGTTGTCGCGCGCGCCGGATCGGCTTCGAGCCCGACGTAGATCCCGTCGCCCCGAACTTCGACGGGAAACAGTTGCTGGCCGCTATCTTCGTGTCCGCCAGGCGGCCGCCCGGTTTTCGGGTCGAAATCCCAGCCATGCCAGGGACAGCGCAGCCAACACT
Organism: Woeseiaceae bacterium; assembly: GCA_041602775.1. Taxonomy (GTDB): domain Bacteria; phylum Pseudomonadota; class Gammaproteobacteria; order Steroidobacterales; family Woeseiaceae; genus UBA1847. The sequence goes on from JBFIFN010000005.1 coordinate 135,686, forward strand.
GGCCGTCAGCGCCGATTTCGATCGAGCCTTCGCCAAGCGGTCCGCCCTGGTGCGGGCACCGATTGTCCATCGCCATATACTCGCCGTCGATGTGAGTCAGTGCCATTGAACGGGTGCCTGCGGTCACGGTCTTGACGCGACCTTCGGGCAGCTCGTCGAGGCCCGCGACGCGGTGCCACTCCAGTGCTTCGCTCATATTCGCCCCTAATCCCCGGAACAAAGGTGTTCGCGGGCAGCCTCCATCAGGCCCTTCCACATGCCGAGCAGGTACCCCGCCGGATCCTGCATGGCCACAAGATCTCGATACAGTAAAACCGCTCCGCTGAATCCGTCGCTGTGCCAGGTCGTGCCGGCGGGAAGGGGCGTGCCAGGCAAGGTATCGGGCAACGGATAGGCAGTAACGTAGAAATACGGCTCTGGAATCGATTCGTCGCCAAAGGCGAAGCCGAAGTTCATCTGCTTGTCCGCATATTCCTCGTCGCCGGGGTTCTGCCCAGGCACCTTCGGGCCCGGCAGCCAGATCATCGACAGGTCGAAATGGTGAGGCCAAACCTGAATCGGGCTTTTTTCCTCCCGAATGGTGGCACGGAAATCCTCGAGCACGGCAGCAATCGAACCGAGCGCGCGGTGCATGAGGGTGGATTGTTCCGAAGAGTATCCCGGGTAAGCCGTCTCACTACCGCCGGCGTCGATCGACGCGAGGTCTGCCTGGTCGAATCCGGCGGCCAGGAGCGCGTTGCGTATCTTCGCCGCGACCTCGGAACTGGGCTGACCAGCCAGTCGATCGGTGAATTGCGACGAGCAGGTACGAAAATGAATCCTGCTGCTGGCAAGATCGATCTCGATCTCGAAATCAGTCGGCCCATAGATGACGCCGGTCGTCAGACCATACAGCGACGGACGCAGACTCGCATGCCACCAGTGCTTGCGTTTCCTGCGCAGGGCTTTGCTCCAGTCGCCGGCGACTCGCGCGTAGGCGTGTACGGCCTGCCGCGTCGCGTCGATGTCGCCTGCATCGAGAGCGGGAAACTTTTCGTCAGCCATTCCTAACCTCGATTTCCGCCTGCACGGCAATGTTTCGCTCGGTCGAGATGCTGTTCAACGGCCAGTCTCTATTGATAGGCGCCAGCTGTAATGAACTGACCGAACGCCTCGCACCAGACGATAGCCGCGCTGAAATCTGCAGGATCGATCGATTCCGGGATTGGCACCATGAAATTCTCGAAAGTCCTGACAGGGCCAACCTCTACCATTTGCGCCTGCAATGCCTCAAAAGCCCTCTCCGTCTCGACAAATTCGGGGGACAGGTAGAGCCGGTAATCAGGGCCCGGCGCGAGGTTCCCTTCAAGGGCAATGCTGTCGGTACCGATGTACAGCTTGCCCTCTCCCCAATGGAGCGCATCGCTGTCCTCCAGATCACGACGAAACTCGGCCGTAAATGTCGCACGGTCGGCGACGGCGTGGACTTTGGTCACTTCCGGGCTGTCTGGCGCGATCAGTATTGGCAGCAAGTAGATGCCAAGCGCGAAACCGATACCCCCGGCGATAGTATGCGTGACAAGTCGTACAAACCATTTCATTATTGTCATTCTCTGTACTGTTTTAATTCGAGCCGATGAGCCCCTGTCAGCAGATTGCGCTATCGACAGGAGCTGCTTCTGCTTATTGTTTTCATTTCAGCATAAGACCAACGATGCCAGAAATTTATTACAACAACGCACAACGCGAAAAATATAATTCAGATCGGGTACAGTAAGATCCGGCAGCCGCGCCGGCCCGGCTCGGATGAACGCACTTTTTCGTGGGTTCCAGCCTCATGCAATTCCCGACAAGAAAGGGCACCACGAGAGGGCCCATCTTTCGTTGGGTAGCGCGCGTGGGATAGGCTCGGATCGCCCCAAAGCGATTCTCGGGTCTTCGACCCGTCGGAGCTTCGCTCCGACGCCCAAAACGCTGACGGTCTTGTTGAACAGCGCTCATTTCCCTGCCCCACCACTCCCAAAAATGAAAAGGCCGACCCCTATTGGGGCCGGCCCTTTTCATTTTGGTAGCGGGGGTGGGATTTGAACCCACGACCTTCGGGTTATGAGCCCGACGAGCTGCCAGACTGCTCCACCCCGCATCGGCAGGGTGCGCATATTAATGACCTGCTGGACGCTTGTAAAGGCCGATTTACCCCAATATGGCGACGCACATGGCCAGCAGCCAGCCCGGGACGACGCCGAGCGCCAGCACGGCCACCGAATTGAGGCTCAGCACCAGCCGGGTGTCCGTGCTGGCCTGCAGGACGGCCCTGTCCTCGCCCTCCTCGAAATACATGTACCAGATGACCCGCAGGTAGTAGTAGGCGCCGATCACGGACGCCAGGACCATCAGGACGGCCAGCCACGTACCGCCGATGTCGAGGACGGCGCTGATCACGTACAACTTCGACAGGAAGCCGACAAACGGCGGCACGCCGGCCATCGAGAACATCAGGAACAGCATCATCAGGGCGAACCAGGGGCTGCGCTGATTGAGCCCCTTGAAGTCGCTGAGGAGCTCCGCATCGTAACCGCGTCGGCTCAAGATGATGATGATGCCGAAGGCGCCGGCCGCCGCGACCACATAGGTCAGGGCATAGAACAGCGCCGACGCATAGCCGTCGCCGGTCCCCGTGTACACGGCCAACAGGATGAAGCCTACGTGCGCAATCGTCGAGTAGCCGAGCATGCGCTTGATATTGGTTTGCGCGATCGCAACGAAATTTCCGAGAAGAATCGACAGCACCGCGACGAACATGAGCATCGTGCTCCACGTGTCGTGCAGGCCGCCGAGCCCGTCCACGAGAATGCGCATCAGGAGCGCAAGCGCTGCGAGCTTGGGCGCCGACGCGAGGTACAGCGTCACAGGGGTCCGCGCGCCCTGGTAGACGTCCGGCAACCACATGTGGAAAGGCACGGCTCCGAACTTGAACGCGATGCCGACGATCAGGAATGCCAGGCCGAACCACAGCGGCAGATCGTTGAGGCTCGTATCGGCGCTCAGCGCCGCCGCGATCTGATCGAACTGCAGCGAGCCCGTAACCCCGTAAACCCAGGAGATGCCGTAGAGCAGCGCGCCCGAGGCTATCGCGCCGAGTACGAAATACTTCATTGCCGACTCGGCCGACGTCACGTTGTTGCGATCAATGGCGACCAGTGCGTACATCGACAGTGCCAGCGTCTCGAGCCCGAGATACATAGTGAGCAGGCTTTGCGCCGACATCATGATCATCATGCCGAGCAGCCCGAATAATCCGAGCAGGTAGTACTCACCCTTGTTGAGGCCGTTGGCGATCAGGTAGTCGCGCGCGTACAGGAACGACACGGCAACGAACAGAACTGTTGCGAGTTTCAGAATCTGCGAAAACGAATCGCTGATGTAGGCGCCGTAAAACGCCACGATCGGCTCACCGGGCGTCGTCATGTACAGCGCGATTGCCACGACCGCGAGCGAGGCCATGCTCAGCCAGAACGTCGTCTTACGGTCCTGGTCCTCGACAAACAGGTCGGCGATCATGACCACGCAGATCAGCCCCAGCAGGATGATCTCGGGTGCAGCAGCGATGTAGTCAGTCAGGTTCATAGTGAGATCCGTCAGAGCTTTGACTGCGAGATCTGTTGCAGGAGCTGTTCGATCGACGTGTTCATCATGTCAACGAGCGGTGCCGGCCAGAGTCCCACGAGCAGGACGCTGATCGCGAGAACGGCGAGTACCACGAATTCGCGAACATTCAGATCCTCGAGCTGCGCCACGTTGTCGTTGGCGACATCGCCGTAAACGACGCGCTTGATCATCCACAGCGTGTACGCGGCGCCGAGCACGAGCGTTGTCGCAGCAAGGAACGCGAACCAGAAGTTGGCCTTGAAGCTCGCAATGATGACCATGAATTCGCCGACGAACCCTGACGTGCCGGGCAGTCCGGCATTCGCCATGGCGAACAACACCATGAATGCCGCGAACACCGGCATGGTGTTGGCGACGCCGCCGTAATCGGCGATCTGGCGGCTGTGGACGCGATCGTAGAGGACGCCGACGCACAGGAACATCGCGCCCGAGATAAGGCCGTGCGAGATCATCTGCACCATGGCGCCGGTCATACCGAGGCCGGCCCCCGTCTCTGCCGCGATCCACCACAGCAGGAACATGCCGAGCGTCACGAAGCCCATGTGCGCGATCGACGAGTACGCGATCAGCTTCTTCATGTCTTTTTGCATGAGCGCGACGAAGCCGATGTAAACGACGGCGATCAGTGAAAGCGCGATCATGAGGCCCGAGAAATAGGCGCTGCCGTCGGGCACGATGGGCAGGGACAGCCGGATGAACCCGTAGCCGCCCATCTTCAGCATGATGGCCGCAAGGATGACCGATCCTCCCGTCGGCGCCTCGACGTGGGCATCCGGCAGCCACGTGTGCACCGGCCACATGGGCACCTTGACGGCAAACGCGATCAGGAACGCCAGGAAGATGAGTTGCTGGGCCTGCAGATCGATCGGCAGGTTCATGAACACGAGCAGGTTGAAAGTGTCCGCCTGCAGGTAGAGCCAAATGAACGCCACGAGCATCAGCACGGAGCCGAGGAATGTGTACAGGAAGAACTTGAGCGTCGCGTAAATACGCCGCTCGCCGCCCCAGACGCCGATGATCAGGAACATCGGGATCAGCATGGCTTCCCAGAAAACGTAGAACAGCAACCCGTCGAGCGCGCTGAAAACGCCGATCATGAGGCCTTCGAGAATCAGGAACGCGGCAAAGTACTGGGCCGCGCGAGTCCTGATCGTGTCCCAGCCCGCAATCACCACCAGCGGCGTAATGAACGTCGTCAACAGTATCAGCGGCGCCGAAATGCCGTCGACACCGAGGTAGTACCAGACGTTGAACGTCTCGACCCACTTGATGCGCTCGACGAACTGCATGGCCGGTTCCGCGTTGTCGAAGCCGGCATAGAGCGCAACGCTGGCCAGGAACGTGACGATCGAGAAGCCGAGTGCCGCCACGCGCATCAGGCGCGCCGGCGGCGAGCTCACGTCATCGCCGTCGCCAATCAGCAGCACCAGCACGCCGCCGAGAATCGGGAACCAGATGAGGAAGCTCAGCAGGTAGTTCGCAAGCACGGTCTTACCTCAACCAGACGAGCCAGCCGAGCAGCACGGTCAGGCCGATGATCATTGCGAAGGCATAGGTGTACAGGTATCCCGTCTGAATGTGCCGCATGTACCCGGCCAGCCGACCGACCGCCCGGGCCGTGCCGTTGACCAGCAGGCCATCGATGACCAGCTCGTCGCCCTTCCGCCACAGGAAGCGGCCGAAGCCGCGACCGCCGGCTGCAAAGCCCTTGATGTAGAGATCGTCGAAGTAGTACTTGCGATCG
>JBFIFN010000006.1:0-134102 GCA_041602775.1 Woeseiaceae bacterium
CCCATTGTCCAATATTCCCCACTGCTGCCTCCCGTAGGAGTCTGGGCCGTGTCTCAGTCCCAGTGTGGCTGATCGTCCTCTCAGACCAGCTACGGATCGTCGCCTTGGTAGGCCTTTACCCTACCAACAAGCTAATCCGACTTAGGCTCATCCAATAGCGTGAGGCCCGAAGGTCCCCCACTTTCCACCGTAGTGCGTATGCGGTATTAGCCAGAATTTCTCCTGGTTGTCCCCCACTACTGGGCAGATTCCTAAGCATTACTCACCCGTCCGCCACTCGACGCCTGGGAGCAAGCTCCCATCGTTTCCGTTCGACTTGCATGTGTTAGGCATGCCGCCAGCGTTCAATCTGAGCCAGGATCAAACTCTTCAGTTCAAAGCTTTGAGCTTTATCTAAAGAACGTAATCCCCAATCTCAATTACTAGCTTTTAGAAATTTAAGGTTGGTTCTTACGCTGATTTTGCCTTTGCAAACTCCAGCGCAAGCACCCACACAAATTATCTGATCTAACTGTTAAAGAGCGATCCCCGAGAATTCGGGGCAGACCATCAAGTATACAGGCCGAACGCGGCTGATGACCAGCCCCTACGGCCTATCTGTATTGTCTTGGAGGTCCGTCGGGGGCCACCGTTCCCCCAGCGAGGCGCGCATTATAGACCCCGCTGCACGCCCGTCAACAGTTTTTTGCAATTTTTTTGCGGCCCGTCGCATCCCCGCCCGGGGGGCCGCCGACGCGCCGGCAAAAAAGGTGGTTTTTCCCGGGAAAAAGCCCGAAACCGGGTTTCAACGGGAGTCCCGGGCGGCGCGCCACTCCTGGTAGGCCGGCTGGTCGATCAGCACCTTGAGGAAGCGGTCGCGCCTCAGGGTCTGAGGAATCAGCAGGTGCCCGAAGCGCTCCTCGAGGGCCGTGAGCGGCTCGAGCGCACCCTCGTAGTCGCCGGCCGCGGTCCTCGTGCGCAGCAGGGACCACCAGGCCAGTTCGAGGCCCGGCTCGACCCGCGTCGCACTCTCGGCGAAATTGCCGGCCCGTTCGAAGTCGCCGAGGGCCATGGCCGCTGTCGCCTTGAGCGACTCGATGACGCCGTCCTTGACGCCAATCGCCTTCTGCAGCGTGTCGAACTGGCCGATGGCCTCCTCGAAGCGCCCGCGCTGCACGTAATACTCGGCGAGGCCCAGGCTGTAACGTCCGTCCCCGGGGAACAACCGCGCGAGGTCCCCGGCGGCCGCCTGCAGGCGCCCGGGATCCTGCACGGCACGGCACCATTTGAAGTTGTGCACGACGATGAACGGTTCCTCGCGCAGAACCTCGTCCATGTTGTCGAGTATCTCGAAATAGCGTTTAGCATTGCGATCGCGCGACGACTTGAGGAGCTCGCCGACCTGGAACAACTGCCCACCGGTCGGCCCGGGGAGCGCCAGCAGGCTCGCCACGGCCCTCTGCGTCGGCAATTGCTGGACGAGCGCATCGCCCATGTACTGCGAAAACCAGCTTCCCTGGTAATAGTCGAGCCAGTCGACGATCTGCACGCGACCGCGATTGCCGCGCTTGAGGTCGTAGGCGTGGTAGCTGTAGCGAAAGCCCGGACCTTCGAAGCGGACCAGAGCCCTCGCCCCGCCGGCGGATTCCTCGAACGACACGATCGTGCCGAGAATTTCGCCCCCGGCCTGGGCCTGCGTGCGCGCTGCCGGGAACGATTCCACGTATTTCGCCTCGACGAGCTGCCGGAAATTCTGGGCCAGGGCCTGCTTCGCTTCATCGCTGATCACCCGCGTACCGGCAATGCGGCCGCGAAACGCCCTGTCGTCGATTGCCTCGTGGAATGCCTTGAAGGAGTTCGCGTTGAGGGCATCGATCACGGCACCGAACTGCGCACGTAACTCGCTGCCGCCCGACTGGGCCAGCGCAGCCGGCGGCGAGACGGCCAGGATGACTGCCGCGAGAAGAGCCGTGGAGATCGCCAATACCCTGTGCACTGCCATTCACCTCCCGCTCCCGGGCGGCAACGCCACCCGGAGCGCCGTCAGGCGAGCGTGACGCGTGCGAACCTGCGCTTGCCCACCTGGTAGACGTGCGTGCTGCCTGCCTCGATTTCGAGACCGCGATCGTCGACACGCTCGCCGTCGATCTTCACAGCACCCTGTTTGATCATGCGAAACGCCTCTGACGTGCTGCTGACGAGACCCGCACCCTGCAGGAGGTGCGCGATCCCGAGCTTGCCGTCGCGGCTGTCCAGCGCCCTGTCGGGAATGTCATCGGGCATCGCCCCTTTCTGGAAACGCGCGATGAACTCCCGCCGGGCGCTCTCGGCCTCGGCATCGCTATGAAATCGGGCAACGATTTCCTGCCCGAGTTCAAATTTTGCGTCGCGCGGATTCTTGCCATCGGCGACGGCTTTCTTCAGCTTCTCGATATCGGCCAGCGAGCGAAAGCTCAGCACCTCGAAATAACGCCACATCAGGTCATCGGAGATCGACATGATCTTGCCGAACATCTCCCCGGGCGGATCGGTGATGCCAATGTAGTTGTCCAGCGACTTCGACATCTTCTGCACGCCGTCGAGGCCCTCGAGCAACGGCGTCGTCATGACGATCTGCGGGTCCTGGCCGAAATCCTGCTGCAACTGGCGGCCGACCAGCAGGTTGAACTTCTGGTCCGTGCCGCCGAGTTCCACGTCGGCTTCGAGCGCGACCGAGTCGTAACCCTGCACGAGCGGATACAGGAACTCGTGGATCGAGATCGACTGGTTGTTGCGGTAACGCTTGCTGAAATCGTCGCGCTCGAGCATTCGCGCAACCGTGTGGCGCGCGGCAAGCCTGATCAGGCCTGCTGCATCCATGTTGCCCATCCAGGTCGAGTTGAATTCGACGCGCGTTCGACTCTCGTCGAGGATCTTGAAGATCTGGGCCTCGTAGGTCTCGGCATTAGCCTTGATTTCCTCGGGCGACAACGGCGGCCGCGTCGCGTTCTTGCCCGACGGGTCGCCGATCATCCCGGTGAAATCGCCGATCAGGAAGACCACGTCGTGCCCCAGCTGCTGGAACTGCCGCATCTTGTTGATCAGGACCGTGTGCCCGAGATGCAGGTCGGGGGCCGTCGGGTCGAAGCCCGCCTTGACGACGAGAGGCCGCCCGAGCCCGAGCTTCGCCTCGAGGCCGTCTTCGGGCAGGATCTCGTCCGTGCCACGAGCGAGTTCGGCCACTTGTCCCTTGATGGTGCTCATAGGCGCGAACTGTATCATTGTCCCACGCCGTTTTGACCCTAAAACGAGCAGCCGGTAAAGTTGCCCCATCTGTCAACCCGGGGACGCAGACTTGAATCGGCCGGCAAGCCCACTACTCCACGATTACAAGCCGTCTGCAGCTGCCAAGCCCGCGAAATCCAAAGCCCTCTGGTGGTTCGCGGTCGGGTTCGGCATCCCCCTCGCCGGCGTCGCGCTGATCTCGGCGCTCGGCACGAACGACATACCCCAGCCCGTGGCCGAGGAACCCGTGCTGACCGCCGCCGACAGTGCCCCGCTGCCGGTCGAGGACATCGATGCCGCCGACATCATCGACGACGTCCTCGAACCACCGCCACCACCCGAGCCCGAGTACGACAGGCTGACGCTCAAGGTCGGTCGCGGCGATACGATGGAAAAGATGTTCCGGCGCAATGCACTCGACGTCGGCGAGCTGTTTGCCATTGCGCGTCTCGATGCGGCGCGCAAGGAGTTCCGGCGCATCAAGCCCGGCGACATCTTCGAGGTCGAGCATGACAACGGCCGGATCGTCAGCATTTACTCCAAGCTCGACCTGACGAGCGCCCTGCAGGTAAGCAGGTCCGAAGACGGCTTTGCCGCCGAAATCGTCGAGCGGCCCATCGAAATCCGCAAGCGATTCGCGTACGGCATGATCGAGTCGTCGTTGTTCGAAAGCGCGGCACAGGCGGGCCTCTCCGACAAAACGATCATGAACGTTGCCGGCATCTTTGCGTGGGACGTCGACTTCATCCTCGACATTCGCGAAGGCGATAATTACTACATCAAGTTCGAGGAAATCTGGCAGGACGGCGAATACGTCACGGACGGCGAGATCATCGCGGCCGAGTTCAACAACAACGGCCGGCAGATCCGGGCAGTTCGATTCAAGGACAGGGACGACAAGACAGATTACTTCACGCCGTCCGGCAACAGCGTGCGCAAGGCGTTTATCCGCGCCCCCGTGGACTTCACGCGCATCAGTTCCAACTTCAACCCGAAACGCCGTCACCCGATCCTGAATACGATCCGGGCGCATCGCGGCGTCGACTATGCGGCACCGCGCGGCACGCCGATCAGGGCGGCAGGGGACGGCAAGGTCATCTTCCGCGGCACCAAGGCGGGCTACGGCAAGTGCGTCATCCTGCAGCACGGCGGGAACATTACGACGCTCTATGCGCATATGTCGAATTTCAACACGAAAGCTCGTCTCGGGACGCGCGTGCGGCAGGGCCAGACGATCGGCTATGTCGGCAAGACGGGCCTTGCGACGGCCAATCACCTGCATTACGAGTACCGCGTGAACGGCGTGCACCGCAATCCGCGCACCGTTTCCCTGCCCGACGCCGAACCGATTGCCGAGGAGTACCGGGAGCAGTTCCTGGCCCAGGCCGGGCCGATCCTCGAGGAGTTGGAGCAGTTCAAGCGCACGCGGCTGGCAACCGTCGCGCTCAACCTTCGCTAATCGCATGATCTACATCGGCCTGATGTCGGGGACAAGCATGGACGGCATCGACGCCGCGCTCGTGCGTTTCGGTGACGCCTCGGTCGAATTGCTCGCGACCCACAGCCACCCTTACCCCGACACGCTGCGGCATGCGCTCGGCCGGGCCGTCATGACCCCACCGGACGAACCCATCCAGGATCTCGGCGCACTCGACCGCCAGGTCGGGGAGCGCTTCCGCGATGCCGCCATCGAGGTGCTGCGGGCTGCGGGCATGGACGCCGCGCAGGTTCACGCGATCGGCAGCCACGGCCAGACGGTCAGGCACCAGCCGGACGGCCCGCACCCGTACACCCTGCAAATCGGTAATCCCGACATCATTGCGCAGGGCACCGGGATCGCGACCGTCGGCGATTTTCGCACGGCCGACATGGCGGTCGGCGGCCAGGGCGCGCCACTCGTGCCGCCGTTTCACGATTGGCTGTTCGGCGATGTCGAGACCACGCGCGTCATTCTCAACCTCGGCGGCATCGCCAACGTCACGATTCTCGGCGCCGGTGACGTCCGCGGTTTTGACACCGGTCCCGGCAATACGCTGCTCGATGCGTGGACCCGTCACCACCGCAAGGTCTCCTACGATCGCAACGGTGAGTGGGCCGGTTCGGGGCGCTGCGACAAAGAGCTCCTCGAGCAATTGCTCGGCCACGACTACTTCCGACTCGAGCCACCGAAGAGCACGGGAGTCGAGGAATTCAACCTCGAATGGCTGCGTGCCTTCGACGTCGATCGCCGCGAACCCGTCGACGTGCAGGCGACGCTGGCCGAACTGACGGCCCGCTCCGTGGCGGATCACGTCCGCCGGTACGCCGGGGGCGCGACGGAGCTGTACGTGTGCGGTGGCGGCGTGCACAACGCCGACCTGATGGCCCGTCTGCGCCGTAACCTCCCCGAACTATCGGTGGCGCCGACCGCGAAGGTGGGCCTCGACCCCGACTGGGTCGAATCCGTCGCGTTCGCCTGGCTCGCAATGCGCACGATGAGCGGGAAGACGGGAAATCTGCCGAGTGTGACGGGCGCAAGCCGCAAAGTGGTGCTGGGCGAGATACACTCTCCCTGAGATGGACAGTCCCTATATCAACCGCGAACTCAGCTTGCTGGAGTTCCACAAGCGCGTTCTCGCCATGGCGATGGACCCGGAGGTTCCATTGCTCGAGCGCCTGCGCTTCCTGTGCATCAGCTGCACGAACCTCGACGAGTTCTTCGAGATCCGCGTTGCAGGACTCAAGCAGCGCATGGAGATCGGCGCACCGGCGCAGGGACCCGAGAAGATACCTGCAAGAGAAGTCTTCGAAAACCTGCAGCAGGAAGTCCGCGCGCTCGTCAGCCAGCAGTACGAAGTGCTCAACCGGTCGATGTTCCCGGAACTCACGGCCGTGGGCGTGCGCTTCGTGCAGAGCGAGGAATGGAACGACGAACAACAGGCCTGGCTGCAGGAGTATTTCGAAGAGCAGGTCGTCCCGGTCCTCACGCCGCTGACTTTCGACCCGTCGCGTCCTTTTCCGCGCATCCTCAACAAAAGCCTCAATTTCATCGTGCGCCTGCACGGTCGCGATGCGTTCGGGCGCCGCCGTCACCGGGGCATGGTGCAGGCGCCCCGCTCGCTACCGCGCATCATCGAGCTCCCGCGGCACCTGAGCAAAGCCGGCGAACACAATTTCGTTTTCCTGTCGTCGATCATCCGGGTGCACGTCGGCGGACTGTTCCCGGGCCTCAAGGTCGGCGGGTGCTACCAGTTCCGCGTGACCCGCAACAGCGACCTGTACATCGACGATGAAGAGGTCAGCGATCTCGTGCGCGCGCTGGAGGGGCAGCTCGAAGCCAGTCGCTACGGCGCCGCTGTGCGTATCGAGATCGGCCACGAATGTCCCGAGGACCTGCAGGATTTCCTGCTCGACCACTTCAATCTGCAGGAACAGGACATGTACCTCGTCGAGGGGCCCGTCAATCTCAATCGTCTCTCCACGGTGTGCGATATCAAGGAACGCCCGGAGCTGCTGTACAGCCCGTTCGCGCAGGGACTGCCCGACGAATTGATGACCGACGACAACATTTTCGACACCCTGTCGAAAAAGAACGTCCTGCTGCACCACCCGTACCAGTCGTTCGCGCCTGTCATCGACTTCATCGCAATGGCGGCGCAGGACAAGAACGTGCTCGCGATCAAGCAGACGCTGTACCGCACCGGCGCCGACTCGCCGATCGTCGATCATCTCGTTGCGGCGGCACGCTCCGGCAAGGAAGTCACGGTCGTCATCGAACTCATGGCGCGCTTCGACGAAGCCGCGAATATTTCGCTGGCGAACCGCCTGCAGGAAGCAGGGGCCCACGTCGTGTACGGCCTGGTGGGGTTCAAGACGCATGCGAAGATGCTGCTCGTCGTGCGTCGCGAAGAGGGCAGGCTGGTGCGCTACGTCCACCTCGGCACGGGCAACTACCACCACGCAACAACCAGCGTGTACACCGACTACGGCTACCTGTCGAGCAGCCAGCGACTCGGGGAAGACGTGCACAAGCTGTTCCTGCAGCTGACGAGCCTGACCGAGGCGAGCGGCCTGAAGCGCATGTACGCCTCGCCGTTCAGCCTGTTCGACGCCATCATCGCGAAGATCCGCCGCGAGACCGAGCATGCGCGCGCCGGCAAGGATGCGCGGATCGTCGCCAAGATCAACTCACTGAACGAGACGCAAATAATCGACGCGCTGTACGAGGCATCACAGGCCGGCGTCAGGATCGACCTGATCGTGCGCGGCATCTGCTCGCTGCGCCCGGGCGTGGCGGGATTGTCGGAAAACATCCACGTGCGCTCCATCGTCGGGCGATTCCTGGAGCATTCGCGCGTCTATTACTTTCTCAACGGCGGCGACGAGGAGTACTACTGCTCGAGCGCCGACTGGATGGAACGCAACATGTTCCGGCGCAACGAGTCGTGCTTCGAGATTCGCCAGAAAGCGATGAAAGAAAAGCTGCGCGATCACCTCGACCTGTTCCTTGCCGACAACTCGCAAGCCTGGGTCCTTAGCGGTGACGGCACGTACACGCGGCTCACGCCAGGAGACGAGAAAAGAATTGCGGCGCAGGAGGTATTCCTCGAGGAGCTTACGACGCCGCTCTGATACGCCCCGGCGAACCGCCCGAACGCAACGCTAGGAAAAGCTGAGCTTGTAGCCAATGGCCTGCAGGAACTCCTGCTCCCGCTCCAGGTCGGCAACCAAGAGCGGGTTTTCCGCGAGCCAGTCCGCATCGAACTGCAGCGCGACGCTGCGCCGCCCGACGGTCAGCCCGACGGGCGGAATCTCGGCCAGTTTGCGGCTGCGGTTCAGGAGCACGGCAAGCCTCAGCAAGATCAGCAGGCGCATGGCGCCCTCGCGCCAGTCCTTGGGCAACAGGCGAAACGCCGTTTTCTTGATCGCGTGCCGGTGATTGCCGATCAGCGCGGCCAGGAAGCGCTGTTCGGCGCGCGGGAAGCCCGGCATGTCGGCGTTCTCCGCGACATAGGCCCCGTGCCGCTGGTAGCCGTCGTGGGATATGTCCAGCCCGATTTCATGCAGGCGCGCCGCCCAGTCGAGCATGTTGCCGGCAAGGCTGCCCGGGAAGCGCCACTGCATCTGCGCCTGTCGGTACAGGCGGCCGGCCGTCTTACCTACGCGTTTCGCCTGTTTCCTGTCAACGTTGTAGCGCGCCATCATCGCGCGCACGGTGCGCTCTCGCGCGTCCTCGTGCTGCAGGCGCCCCAGCAGGTCGTACAGCAGGCCCTCTCGCATGGCGCCGTCGGATACCTGCAGTTTCTCGATGCGCAATACGCGCAGCAGCTCCGCGAGAATGGCGAGACCGCCTGGCCAGACCTGTCCGCGGCGGTCCGTCAGCGCTTCCATCGTGAGTTCGTCGACGTGATCGAATTCCAGCACCTTGTCGATGAGTTGCTGCACGGCCGCGAACGTCAGCCCCTCCTCGACGATCTTGAGTTCGCGCGCGACGGCCTCCGTGGCGCGAATCGTGCCGGACGTGCCGATCGCCTCGACGCCGTTGGCATTCCTGAAAAACGCCTTGACAGGCCGCAGCTCCAGCTGCGCGGCCGTGCGTGCCCGGCGAAAGCCGTCGGCCGATATCCGACCCCCGGGAAAAAAACGCTCCGTCATGGAGACGCAGCCGAGGTGCAGGCTCTCGAGGGAGCGCGGTTCCGCCCCGCGGCCGAGGATCAGTTCGGTGCTGCCGCCACCGATGTCCATGACGAGACGCAATCCGTCGGTCGGCGGCAGGCTGTGCGTTACGCCCTTGTATATGAGGCGCGCTTCCTCGAGACCCGAGACGATCTCGATCGGGTGGCCCAGGGCCTCCTCGGCCTCGGTCATAAAGCTCGAATCCTCGCGCGCGCGCCGGATGGTGCTGGTGCCGGCCGCGCGCACGCTGTCGGCGTGAAAATCCCGCAGGCGTTCGCCGAAGCGCGCGAGGCACTCGATAGCGCGTTGCCGCGCATCAGGGGAAATGTCGCCCTTGGCGGACAGGCCTTCCGCAAGGCGCACGGTTTCGCGAATGCGATCGAGAATGGCGAGCTGCCCATGGCGCAGCTCGCCGACGATCATGTGAAAACTGTTGGAGCCGAGATCGACGGCCGCGATGATCTCGGGCGTGACGTCCTCAGACGGTGAAGGATTGCCCGCAACCGCAGGTGGTTTGTGCATTCGGGTTCCGGATGATGAACTGCGCGCCCTGGAGGTCGTCCTTGTAGTCGATCTCCGCGCCCATCAGGTATTGCACGCTCATCGGGTCGACCAGCAGCGTCACGCCCTGGTTTTCCACCCGGCTGTCGCCGTCCTCGATATCCTCGTCGAACGTGAAGCCGTACTGGAAACCCGAGCACCCGCCGCCCGAGATGAAAACCCGCAATTTCAGATTCGGGTTGTCTTCATCGGCGATGAGCTCGCTGACCTTGCTGGCCGCCGCATCGGTGAAGACGATGCCGGTCGGCGCCTGCTGTGCTGTTTGTGTCGCTGTCGTCATAGCTGTCCTTTCCCGCAGGCTCAGTCGCCTGCCGCTGCTGCTGCCTTGTCGATGCGATTGGTCTGCTCGAGTAAGGGTACCTGCCCCTCGGGCTGATGTACCAGCTTGCCATTGATCTCGGCGCCGATCGCCATTTCTATGAGATTGTAATACACATTGCCAATGACCCGCGCGGTCGGCCCGAGTTCCACTCGCTGGCTGGCGAATACGTCGCCCTTGACGATACCATTGAGCACGACGTAAGGCACCGTCACGCCGCCGTCCACGCTGCCTATGTCGCTGATCGAGAGCGCCGACTCCGTGTCAGGATCCGCGGTAACGTTGCCATTGACCGTGCCATCAATGTGACAACCGCCCTGAAAATGCAGGTCGCCGTTCACCTTGCTGTTGGGGCCGATCAGTGTCTCGACGACCGTGTGTCTGCGTTGTTTCTTTCCGAACATCTGGTTCTCCAAGTCAGCCCTGGCTCGCCGCCCAGGCGAAATTCTCCTCGATGCTCGAGATCGATTTCGTTCTCGAGCGCACTTCCACGCGGACGCGCTCCGGAGTGAATCCGTCCGGCAAGACGATCTGCCGGTCGAAATCCTGGAAGTACCGGAACGAGAACGGCCAGTTGCCGTCGGCGTCTTCGGGCAGCAGTTCGGCGAGTGCGTAGCTTTTCGCTTCGCCGCCTTCGCTGCCTTCGACCGTCAGCGCCACGTTCCCCGATACCTTGCGGTCGTGCTTCATGGCCTGCACGAGCACCAGCCGCAAATTGAATTCGCGCTCTTCGGCGCCACGCGTCAGGCGGAAGTCCTGGACTCGCAGCCCGGGCTTGCCGTCCGCCGGAGAAACGATGCCGCGGTAAAAGGCGATGGCGTCCTGCTGCTCCTGGATTTTTTCCTGCAGCTCGAGCAGGCTGGCCTCGACTTCCCTGTAGGCCTCGCGATCGATTTCACGATGTGTTTCGAGGAGGGCCACTTCCTGTTCCAGCGCGGCGATACGCGCGTTGAGCGAATCGATGTGCGCCTCGAGCTCGCCCCGCTGCGCCGCGGCATCCACCACGTCGTAGCCGGCGCTTATGCGACCGTATTCGAACACGAGATAGCCGATGACCAGTGCGAGGACGGCGAACAGGCCGCGAACCAGCAGCGTCCGCCCCGTACCGTGCCTCTGCAGATGATGTCTCGCTGCCACCCGTCTCGCTCGCGATTAAGTAAAAAAGATTATGTTACGCGGCCTTCGGGGCCGACAGAAGTGCACCACGTCACGGTTTTGCGCCCTCGGGAGCGGCCGCGTCGGCGCGGCGGATATCCTTGTCGAATACGGCGCGCCAGCGCCTCGGCCACCAGCGGGGCCGGCTCGGCAGCCCGTCCGGATGCACGTGGGGCCCGAGCTCGTAGAGGGCGCGCGCATAGACCCGTCGCTTGAAATAGATGACTTCGTTGACGGGCCGCCAGAACGGCACCCAGCGCACGCGGTCGAATTCCGGCTTGTCGCCGCGGTCGAAGCGCAGCTTCCCCTCGTCGGTGACGAGACGCAGGATGAACCAGCGCTGCTTCTGGCCAACGCACAGCGGCCTCGAATGCTTGCGGATGTACTTGTCGGGAAGGCGGTAACGCAGCCAGTCGCTGGTGACGCCGAGCACTTCGACGTCGTCGGGCTCCAGCCCGACTTCCTCGCGCAGTTCCCGGTACATCGCGTCCTCAGGCGCTTCGCCCCGCAGCATGCCGCCCTGGGGAAACTGCCAGCCTTTCGCACCCACGCGTCCGCCCAGAAGCAACCTGTTCTCGGCGTTCACGAGGATGATACCGACGTTGGCGCGAAAGCCTTCGTCGTCAATCCAATCGTTGCTCATAGCAACCGCACTAAAACTCTTACTGTCGATTACTTTACACTATCCTCCGCCGCTCGCCCCAGGAGAATCTCGTTGTCCGCAGGCCGTCCCGGAGTCCTGTTTGTCGCCCTGCTCTCGATCGTCCTTGCATCCTTCGCGATCGCCGTCGCGAGCGGCAGCGCCGACATCGGGTTTTTCGAGGCCATGCGCGCGCTGCGGGGCGTTGCGCCCGACCCCGTGCAGTCGCTGGTCACCGAATTGCGGCTGCCGCGCGCGCTCACGGCGTTCGCCGTCGGCGGCCTGCTGGCGGTCGCCGGGGTACTCATGCAGGTCCTGCTGCGCAATCCGCTGGCCGAGCCCTATATTCTCGGCAGCTCCGGCGGTGCAGCCGTGGCCGCGTTGACGGCTATGAGCGTCGGCCTCGGCAGCCTCGCGGTCGACGCCTCGGCTTTCGGCGGCGCCATGGCCGCGACACTGCTCGTCTTCGCCATCGCCCAGGGCACGGGTAGCTGGACACCGACACGGCTGCTCCTGACAGGCGTCGTTCTCGCCGCCGGATTCAGTGCGGCGACGACCCTGATTCTCGCGATGAGCCCCGACCAGAATCTCCGCGGGATGCTGTTCTGGCTCATGGGCGATCTCAGCTTTGCGTTCGAGGCCACGCGTCCGCTCGTACTGCTCGCCCTGCTCGTCGTCGCGGGCACGCTCGGTGCCCGCCACCTCAACGTGCTGGCGCGGGGCGAACTGCAGGCGGCCATCGTGGGACTGCCAGTCCGCCAGTTCCGCTACCTCCTGTTCGCGGCCGCGGCGCTGGCCACGGCGCTGTCGGTCACGACGGTCGGCGTCATCGGGTTTATCGGGCTCGTCGTGCCCCATCTCGTCAGGCTCGTGGCCGGGTCCGACCATCGCATCGTCGTGCCCGCATCGGCGCTCGGCGGCGGCGCGCTGCTCGTCATAGCCGACACGCTGGCGCGCACGATCATGGCGCCGCGGCAACTGCCCGTCGGCGCACTGACCGCCGCGATCGGCGTCCCCCTGTTCCTCGTGCTGATGAGCCGCGTGCGAGCCGAGCGCTATCGATAGCCGGCCCGCTCGGCGAGCCGGCGCGCCTCCTCGTCACGCCAGCCGGCAATACCGACGTGCGGCAGGGCTGCGTACGACGGAATCCTCACGGACGCGTTGCGCAGCACCCAGTCGACCAGCACCTCCGCCGCGTCGGGGCTGGCGGCGTGGCGACCGACACCCAGCGCGGTCGCGGCGTAGGCCTGCGGCGCCGGCGCCTTGTCCCAGTTACCGAACACCGTGTGCGGGTTGCTGACGATGCCGTAGTCGCAGTCGCCTGACCGGATGGCCGCGCGCAGCGCCGCCTCGTCGGCGAAAGGCGGTTGCGCCAGGTTGCGCACCCAGCGGCGGACGAGACGCTCGGCTTCACGTTCTCCCAGGCGCTCGATGAGGTTCGCAATCAGGACCCGGTTGCCGACGAGCGAAGGTGACGTCAGGCACAGCCTGCCCTCGAACGCAGGGCCGCCGAGGTCTTCTAAGCTCGCCAGCCACGGTTCGGCCTCACCCGCGCGAGCAATGCCCAGGGGTCGAATTTCGTTGGCAAACCAGAGCGAATCGGGGTCGCGCAATGCTGCATGGTGCTCGCCCAGCGCGGCCGACCGGACCGGGCGCAGCACGCCGCGATCGGCGGCCCGCCACATCTCGACGACATCATCGGTAATGAACACGTCCGCCGGATCGCCCGACTTCGCGATCATCGCGTCGACGTGCTCGACCGCGGTCCCGGGCCGCAGGTCCACGGGTATGCCGGTCGCGCCGCTGAACTCGTCGAGCATCGCGGCAATCCGCTCGCTGTCCTGAACAGCCGCATAGACGATGACTGCAGTCGGCGGCGGCTCCTCCGGACTGCAGCCGATCGCGAGCGCGCACAGCAGCGGGACCATGCGTTTCATGCGGCTTCCACCATGACGCGATCGCGGCCGGCCGACTTGGCGGCATACAGTGCGACATCGGCACGCGCGATCAGCGAGTCGCCGAGCGTCTTGAGGTCCTTGTCGGCGTGCGCCGGCGCGACCTCGGCGATACCGATGGATGCCGTTATCGTCACCGGGTCGCCGCCCGGCAGCTCGAAGGGTCGATTGCTGATCTCGGCGCGGATTCTCTCGGCGAGGCACTGTCCGGCGTCGACGTTCGTGTTCGGGAGCAGCACGATGAATTCCTCGCCGCCGTAGCGCGCCGCCACGTCGCTGGCCCGGACCTGCGATTCGATGCGCTGCGCCAGTTCCCGGAGCACCGCGTCGCCGGCCGCGTGACCCCAGGTGTCATTGATGTGCTTGAAATGATCGACGTCGAGCATGAGGCAGACGAGCCGCGTCTGGTCTCGCCGTGCCCGGGCCAGCTCCTCGGCGAGCCGCACGGTCAGGTAGCGCCGGTTGTTCCAGCCCGTGAGCACGTCGGTGAATCCGCTGCGCAACAGACGTGCGCGGTTGATCGTGTTTTCGATGCAGAAGGTCGCGATGACGCCGAAATGCGCGAGGAAATCGCTTGCGTGGTCGCGCGTAAAGCGCAGGGCATTGTTGCTGCACAGGTTGATGCTGCCCAGCAGCTTGCCGCGGCGGCTCAGCGGGATCATGGCGATGCTCCTGGCGTCGCCGGCGTTCGGGCAGATGAGCTGGTGGTCGCAGGCCGCGAACTTGCCGAGCCACGGCTTCGACAGCGCGATGTACTGCGGCGCGAGCCCGGACAGCGACTCGACAATGACGAGGTCCGGGAACGCCTCGGGCGGCGTGCCGTTCGCCAGCAGCAGGTGGCGAACGTCGTGGTCGGCATCGCAGATGACCAGGCTGACGTACTCGACGCCGTAGCTGACGCGCAACCCGTCCGTCAGCGCACAAATCAGTGTATCCAGGGTTTCGGCCTGCAGCAGGTCGAGTTCACGACGCTGCGTGCGCCGCATCTTCTCCTCGTTGCGCGCCACCTCGGCGGTGAGCGCATCGAGCTGGCGTCGCGCTGCCTCGAGCTGCGCTTCGAGTTCTTCCCTGGACGTCATGTCCTAACCCCTCATTGCGAGATAGTCGCGTCCCCTTTCCATGAGTTCGACGAACGCCTGCTCGTCACCGTCCGCGACCGTTTCCCGGATCCGCCGCGCCGCATCGCACAACGCGTCGAGCGGTCCGAGACCGAATTTGTTCAGGTTCTGGATCTCAAAATACAGGTGCGGATTGTCCTGCGCCACCGCGGCCGACACAAGGAGCTGCGAGTCGAAGGTCGTCGACGACATCTTGGCGAGCTTCGGTGCGGCTTCACCGCTCTCGGCCAGTGCCGTGAAGAACGCGATGTTGAGTGCGTGCGACAAGCCGAGGACATAGGCGATCAGGCGGTCGTGATCGTCGAGCCCCATGTCCAGTTGCTCGACCATCGTGGCTGCGAACAGTTCCTTGGCGTCCGCCGTGGCCTGCGCGTCGCCGGCATCGCAGAAGATCAGGTGGCGACCCGACAGCAATCGCGTGTCCGGGCCGAACATCGGGTGCAGCGACGTGACCCGGCAGCCGGCTGCGCGCAGCTCTTCGAGCCCGTCAATGAGCGGCGACTTGAGCGAGCCGATATCGAACACGAGGCCGCGCGGTTTCAGGACGGCGAGCTGGGCGAGGATGCGGCCCGACACCGCGAGTGGCGCGGCAACCACGATGACGTCGTAGTCGACGCCGGCGTCGGTCCAGTTCCGGTGGCGCCCCGGGCCGTCCTCGATCGTGACGTCGGCAACGGTCGTGGCGAAGCCCTGTGACATGAAGAAATCGACGAACCAGCGGCCCATCTTGCCCGCGCCGCCGATGACCAGCGCCTGCCGCCCGTCACCCTTGCCTTCCGCAGCAACGCGATCCCGCTCCTGGCTCTCGAGCGACGTGCGAATCAGGAGCTGCAGGAGATTCTCGACGAGGTCGGGATCGATGCCCAGCGCCTCGGCCTGTGTGCGGCCCATGTCGAGCACGTCCTTCTCGCGCTTGTAATCGCGCGTGCCGGTACCGCTGGTGCGCTTGCTACGGCCGATGTCGGCAACAATTTTCTGCCGCTCCGCAATGAGCTCCACGAGCCGGCGGTCGATCGCGGACAGGTTGCCGCGTAATTCCTCGAGATCCATGCATCGTCTTTTACAGGAGTCGCGCGCGCAAAAAAAGCCGGCCCGAAGAATCGGGCCGGCGCGTCGCATCCCTGCGACAGGCGGGGCGTCAATGCCGGTGTTTGCGGTGGCGGCGCTTGTCGCGGTGATCGCGATCGAAGTGGCGGCCGCCGTAGCGCAGCGCATAGTAGTCGTTCCAGTAATTCGCGCTGCGGTAGTAGTTGCGTCCGAAACGCCGCTCGAAGCGATAGATGTCGAATAGCTGGTGCCACGCCAGGCGACGGTCACGCTTCAATGGCGTGTGCCGGTACCAGTGCCTGAAGCCCTTGTCGTGCTTCAGCCAGCGCGGCATGTGCTTCGGGCGACGCACGTCGATATACGCGTAATGCGGCGCCGGCGGCAGGTACACGTTGCGTACCTCCTTGTGCGCTGCGGCCTCCGGCGAATTCAGGAGCATGAGGCCACCGGCGATAACGGTTGCTGTCATCAGTTTGTTCATAACGTCCTCCGGTTTGTCCCAGTGCAGCTTCAGGGTAGGCAGGCACACATGAACCGCGGGTGAACTTGTGCGACCATGTCGCAGCAAAAAAATGAACGAGGAATGAACGATGAAAACGCGCGCCGCAGTGGCTTTCGCCGCTGGCCAACCGCTGGAAATCGAAATGCTGGATCTCGAGGGGCCCAAGGCTGGCGAGGTACTGCTCCGCAATGTCGCAACGGGCGTCTGCCACACCGACGCCTTCACTCTGTCCGGCGAAGACCCCGAGGGCCTGTTCCCGGCCGTGCTCGGTCACGAGGGCGGCTCGATCGTCGAGGAGGTCGGTGCGGGCGTCACGTCAGTCGCTGTCGGTGACCACGTCATCCCGCTCTACACGCCGGAATGCGGCGAGTGCAATTTTTGCACGTCGGGGAAGACCAACCTGTGCCAGGCGATTCGCGCGACCCAGGGCCAGGGCCTGATGCCCGACGGCACGTCGCGCTTTTCGCATAACGGCAAGCCCGTGTATCACTACATGGGCACGTCGACGTTCAGCGAATACACGGTCCTCCCGGAGATCGCCGTCGCGAAGGTCAGCAAGGACGCACCGCTCGAGAAAGTCTGCCTGCTCGGCTGCGGTATCACGACGGGCATCGGCGCCGTACTCAACACCGCGAAGGTAGAGGCCGGCGCCTCGGTTGCGGTTTTCGGGCTCGGCGGCGTGGGCCTGAGCGCAATCCAGGGCGCCGTCATGGCCAGGGCCGGTCGCATTCTCGCGATCGACATTAACGAGGGCAAGTTCGAGCTGGCAAAGCAGCTCGGTGCGACCGACACGGTCAACCCGAACGACTACGATCAGCCGATACAGGACGTTGTCGTGGAGCTGACCGGGGGCGGCGTCGATTACTCGTTCGAGTGCGTCGGTAACGTGGGGCTCATGCGCGCGGCGCTCGAGTGTTGCCACAAGGGCTGGGGTGAATCCGTCATCGTCGGCGTCGCGGGTGCAGGACAGGAGATCTCGACGCGGCCGTTCCAGCTCGTCACGGGGCGCGTTTGGCGAGGCACGGCCTTCGGGGGCTGCAAAGGACGCTCGCAGCTGCCCGGCATGGTCGACCAGTACATGGATGGCGAGATCAAGATCGACGAGTTCATCACGTACACGATGCCGCTTGAGGACATCAACCGGGCGTTCGACCTGATGCACGAGGGCAAAAGCATCCGCTCGGTCATCCATTTCTAGGCCGTGTCGAGAGTCGCCGTCGCAACAACGTCGCAGCTTGCTGCCGACGCTGCCGCCGAGGTTGCAGAAGAAGGGGGCAACGCCGTCGACTGCGCGCTCGCGGCCGCGCTGCTGACGATCAATACGGAGCCCGGCGTCTGCGCACTGGGCGGCAGCGCATTTATCACGATCTGGAGCCGCGACCAGGACCCCGTCACCGTCGACGGCAATGTCGCGGTGCCGGGCAGGGGTCTCAGCGACGCCGAGCGCGGCGGCGGCGCCGTCGAAATCTCTCTGGACTACGGCGGCGGTATCACGACGCTGGTCGGGGCCGGTTCGGTCGCAGTGCCCGGCACGCTGGCCGCCGTGGAGGATGCGTGGCAGCACTACGGCAAGGCACCGTGGCGGGCAATCCTCGAACCGACGATTCGCGCCTGCCGCGACGGTTTTCGGCTGTCCAGGGCCTGCCGCTATTACCTCAGCTACTCGGGCGATGTCATTTTCGGCCGCAGCGAGGACGGCCACCGCGCCCTGCATCGGGATGACGGGACGCTCGTGGACGCCGGCGAGACGATCGTCGTGCCGCACCTCGCGGACACGCTGGAAGCAATCGCTCGCGACGGGGCGCGCGTCTTCTACGAAGGCGATGTCGCGAAAGCCATTGCCGACCATTGCCGCGACGGCGGCGGCGCACTGACGCGCGAAGACCTGTCGCGCTACCGTGCCGTCGAGCGAGCGCCGCTGGTGAACACCATCGGCGACTGGCAGCTCGCCACCAATCCGCCGCCCGCGGTGGGCGGTTCCATGTTGACCGCCATGCTGCTCGCGTGCGCGGAGCTCGACATCGAACGCTGGGACACGAAAGCGCTCGGTCACCTCATCAACGCACAACGTGCCTGTCTCGACTTCCGGCAACGCAACCTGGACCTGGCCGAGGCGGTCGGGCCCGAGGCCGCGAAGCTCGTCGAGCTGGCTCGTGACGGCAGGCTGCTGGCGCGGTGGACGTCCGCCTCGACGGTGCACACCTCGGTTGTCGACGACAGCGGCAACGGCTGCGCGATCACGGCGTCGTCAGGCTACGGGTCCGGCGAAATGCCGCCGGGCACCGGGCTGTGGCTCAACAATTGCCTCGGTGAAATCGAACTCAACCGGCGTGGTCTCGACGCCGGCCCCCCCGGGGCGCGCCTGCCTTCCAACATGGCGCCGAGCGTCGCGCGCCGCGACGGCGCCGTGCTCGCCGTAGGGTCGCCGGGAGCCGACCGCATCACGACGGCCCTGCAGCAATTCCTGATCAACTACCTGCAGCTCGGCATGCCGCTCGCCGCGGCAATTGCCCATCCCCGCGTGCACGTGGATACGAGCGGTGACGTCATCCGTCTCAAGGCCGAGCCGGGGCTGGCGCTGCCCGAGGTCGACCTGCCGGTTTCGATCTTTCCCGAGCTCCTCATGTATTTCGGCGGCGTAGGTGCTGCCGTGTTCGATGACGAGCGGGGGTTCGACGTAGCCGCCGACCCCCGCCGCGAGGGTGGAGTATTCGATCCAGGGGCATGAAGACTCGCGCCGAACTCATCGCGATGCTGCTCTGCGCCACGACGGTGTTTGCGGACGAGACGCTGACGCGCGGCGGCAATCTCGCCGTTGATGTCGCCGATGACGGCCGCCTCGCCATGGACCTCGCCGGCGCGTTGTGGACCGTGCCGCCCGCGGGCGGTACAGCCGCGAAAATTCTCGACGACGCGGGCAACGTCACGCGCCCACGCTGGTCGCCCGACGCGACGCAGCTCGTGTACGCGTCCAGCGACAACGGCGAACGCGGACTGCGCGTCCATTCACTGTCCGGCGGTACGACGCGCCGTCTGACCGACGGCCGCTTTCTCGACCTGCACCCCGCCTGGCACCCGGACGGCGAGCGCATCGTGTTCGCCTCGGACCGGCGGGACAGCGGGCTCGATATCTGGGAGACCGACCTGGCCACGGGCCTGGAGTGGCGGCTGTCGAACCGTCCGGGAGACGAGACCGAACCGGCGTGGTCGCGCGACGGTCGCGACCTGCTGTACGTCCACCGTGACGGCGATTCCTGGTCGCTGGTCCTGCGCCCACATGGCGAACCCGAGGAGGTGCTCGTCACGAGCAACGCGCGGCTGTCCGGGCCGTCCTGGCGCCCCGATGGCAGCCTCGTCATGTTCTGGCGAGAGTCGGACGAGGGCCTGTCGCTGGACATGGTCATCCTGTCGCAGCCGCGCCTCGTGCGCCGTTACGCCGACGGCGAGGACTACGCGCCGGCACCGGTCAGCTGGCTCGACAAGCACCGCATGTTCTACGCGGCCGACGGCGTAATTCGGCAGCGCCTGTTCAATGCCTGGTCCTCCAGAACCGTCCCGTTCCGCGCCACGCTCTCGTCCCCGACCGCGCGAACGGCCGAGGCCGTCCGGCGCAAGCTGCCGCGCATCGACGAGCCGGAAGGCACGCTCGTCATTCATGCCGCGCGGCTCTATGACGGGCTGAACGGAAGCTATCGGCGAGATCAGGACATCGTGATCGAGGGCGCTCGCGTGGCGAGCGTAGAACCGCACCGCGACCGCCCGGGCCTGATCGTCATCGACATGGGCGACCTCGCGGTGCTCCCGGGGCTCGTCGACGCTCAAGCGCTCCTCCCCGATGATGCCGACGAATCGCACGGGCCCCTGTTGCTGGCGGCCGGCGTCACGACGATTGTCGCCGCCCATGACGAGGCGGAGCACCTCAATGCGATCTGGTCGGGCAAGGACGTGCCGGGCCCTCGCCTGCTGTCGGTCGAGGACTGGCCCGTCGGCAAGGTATCCCGGCTCGCCGACAGCCTGACGCCCGGTCTCGACGAGCTGCTGCGCTCACGGCAGGCGAAGCTGATCGGTTTCGACGACGTCGTGGCGCGCCGTTTCGGCGAGCCGCCGGTCATCGAATACGGCAAGACATCGGTCGTGCTGGGCAGTCGGGGCAACGGCATGCCTGCCGGGCTCGGAACCCAGGCCGAGCTCCGTGCCCTCGTTGCCGCGGGTCTGAAGCCGGCGCAGGCTCTGCAGTCCGGCGGCGTCAATGCGGCCGCGGCGATGGGCGTCGACCCGCGGCTCGGACGCATCGCCACGGGCGCAGTCGCCGACCTGATCCTCGTGGATGGCGACCCGTTGACGGCCATCGACGACGCGCTCCGTGTTGTCGCCGTCGTGCGCAACGGCCGCTTCTTCAGCGTTGCGGGGCTCATCGACCGCGCGGCAGCGGCCAGGACTGTCGAATAAATTGACAGGCGACGCGATTGCGCCGTGACCGGCCGCGCGCTGCCCGGTTCGCATCGCGCCACTTTTGGACAGAGTCCAGTTGCGCACGATGCGCTCGACGCCCCGACGTTACCCACGGTTTTTCAAGCGATTAGGCCATGGATCTCCGCTTCTGCATGACGAAATAGGGGTCAGATCGTCAGGTTTCTTTACAAATCGTCACCGCGAACCGCGGGTCGGCGCTTTGAGCGCTCGCTAAATCCCTGATTTAAGGCCACAAGCAGCCAGGTTGGCACAGGTCTTGCTTTTAATACAATGCCCAAGCGAAGTGTAGCTGTGAAAGGGTACACAGCACCGGACAGATACAGGATTTAGACGCCAGAAGAACAATAACTACAAAAACAACAAGATCCAGATCCCATAAAAATAAGAACGCCTCTGTCTCCGGTTACCCGAATCACAGTTACCTCTTTTGAAAAAAAGAGAAATTGGCCCCGCCGCTAGCGCCGCGGGGCTTTTTCTTTGGCACCCTGGTTCTTTGGCGCCCTGGGCACCGAATTGAGAAGCAGTCCAGTGCAGCCCTTGCGCGGCTCGGGCAACATGGGCGGCATGTTCAAGGCCGTCCGCATTGCCCTGTTGCTTTTTGTCCTGTTCTTCGTGGCCGTCAGCACGTGGCTGACGCAGGCGCGCAGTACGGACTGGAACAACAGCCTGTGGGTCAAGGTTTACCCGATCAACGCGGACAACAGCACGGCCGCATCCCGGTATATTGCCGAACTCGCCGTTACGGACTTCGAGGGAATCGAGGCCTTCCTCGAGCGCGAGACCGAGCGCTACGGCAGCCGGCTGCCGCGACCGGTGCGCATCGAACTCGGGGAGCCCATTAACGAACAGCCGCCGGCATTGCCGCTCGAACCCGGCATGATGTCGGTCATGTGGTGGTCGCTGCAAATGCGCCTGTGGTCGTCGTCGGTGACGGAAGAGCAGGACGAAATAGTGCCCGACGTACGCGTCTTCGTGCGCTATCACCGGCCCGACCGTGCCGTCGCGCTGGAGAACTCGGTTGGCCTGCAAAAGGGCATGGTCGGCATCGTCAATGCCTACGCGAGCCGGCGACACCGCGGCTCGAACAACGTGATCATCGCCCATGAGTTTCTGCACACGCTGGGTGCCACGGACAAGTACAGCCGCGTTACGGGCCACCCGATCGGTCCCGACGGGCTGGCCGAGCCCGCCCGGCAACCGCTGTATCCACAGCGCTATGCCGAGATCATGGGCGGACGCATCGCGCTGGCTGAAGACGATTCCGTGATTCCGGGCAGTCTCGCGTACGCTGTCATCGGCCCGGCAACCGCCCGCGAGATCAACCTGATCGACTGACGGGCTTTTTCCGCCTGGCGCCCTCGGCTAGGCTGTGGCCATGGAGCCGCTGTTTTCTTGCCACGACTTGCGTATCGCCATACCGGGTCACACGCTCGTCGACGCGCTGTCGTTCGAGGCCGGACCCGGCGAACTGCTCGCCGTTCTGGGCCAGAACGGTTCGGGCAAGACGCTGACGATGCACACCCTGGCCGGGCTGCGCGCCGCACCGCAGGGCCGGGTCGTCTTGCGCGGCGGCGACCTGGCCGCATCGCGGCGCCGGGACATCGCGCGCAAGCTCGCATTGCTGCCCCAGCATGTCGATGACATCTTTCCCGCGACCGTGCTCGACACCACGATGATCGGCCGCCACCCGCACATCGGGCGCTTCGGCTGGGAGACGCCGCGGGACTTTGCCGTCGGTCGCGCCGCGCTCGCAGCGGTCGGCCTCGACGAATTGGCCAGCCGCGACATTCTTACGCTGTCGGGCGGCGAACGCCGCCGGCTCGCGATCGCGCAGGTCCTCACCCAGCAGCCCGACGTCTACCTGCTCGACGAGCCGACGAACCACCTCGACCCGCAGCACCAGATCGACGCATTACGGCTGTTCCGGGAGAAAGCCGACGAGGGCGCGACCGTGATCGCGAGCCTGCACGACGTCAACCTGGCCGTGCGCTATGCCGATCGGTGTCTGCTGCTGTATGGCGACGGCCGCTGGGTTATCGGCGCTTGCGGCGACGTACTCGACGAGACGCGCCTCACGGAACTCTATGCAACGCGCATGGAGGCCGTCGACTGGCGCTCGACCCGGCTCTTTATCCCGTCAGGCGACGTGGCCGCGCAGTAGCTCGAGGTACTTCGCGTGCAGTGACGGATTGGCGGCGAGCACCGAGCGTACCCCGAGATCGACGGGCGCGCCGTTGAGGTTCGTGAAGGTGCCGCCCGCCTCGGTCACGATGATCGACAGCGCTGCAATATCGAGAATGTTCACGTCGGATTCGATGACCGCCTCGATCTTGCCGGCCGCGAGGAGGTGGTAGTGATAGAAATCGCCGTAGCCGCGGATGCGGTCCGCGCGCCTGACGATCTCGCCGAGCTGCGCCCAGCCGTCGCTGGCCGCAAGTGACTTGAGGTTTCCCGTCGATACGGCGGCCCTGTCCGGGTCGTCGATGCGACTGACCTTGAGGCGACGGCTGTTGAGCCAGGCACCCTGGCCCTTTTCCGCCCAGGCCAGTTCATCCATCATCGTGCCGCTCGACACGCCGAGCACGATCTCGCCACGATGCGTAAGCGCGATCTGTGTCGAGAAGAACGGGTACTGGCGCACGAAGCCTTTCGTGCCGTCGATCGGGTCGACGAGCCACAGGTAGTCCCTGTCCTCGCCAGTGCGCCCTGTCTCTTCACCGTAGAAGCCGTGGTCGGGGAACTCCGCGAGTATCATTCGGCGAATTGCATTCTCGCATTCGATGTCGGCCTGCGTGACCGGCGTGCGGTCTTCCTTGGTCGTGACCGTAAAGTTGCCGGCGTAGTATTTGCGGCTGATCTCAGCGGCCCTGCGGGCGGCGTGCAGCGCGACGCGCAGGTAAGCCGACGCGCGGTTTTCGTCGAAATGGTCCACGCGCAGACTATGGCGGGATAGAGGACGCGACACAAGCGCCATTCTTGACTTGGTAAGAACGGCTACCTAAGGTCGCGCGATGGGAAACCGACTCAGCAAGATTTACACGCGCACGGGCGACGATGGCACGACCGGGCTCGGTGACGGCACGCGGATCGACAAGGACAGCGCCCGCGTCGAGGCCTACGGCACCGTCGACGAAGCGAACAGCGCCATCGGGCTCGTGCTCGCGGGAGACGCTGTACCGGAGGCTGTCCGCGCTTGCCTGACCGAGGTCCAGCACGACCTGTTCGAGCTGGGCAGCGAACTGTGCATCCCCGGCTACGCCGCCATCACCGACGACTTCATCGAGCGCCTCGAAAACGACCTCGACGGCTTCAATGCGGACCTGCCGAGCCTCAAGGAATTCATCCTGCCCGGCGGCAGCGCCTCCGCCGCAGCCTGTCATCTCGCGCGCACGATCGTGCGCCGCGCCGAGCGCCGCGTTTACACGCTGTCGCGCGACGAGGACGTGCGGCCCGAGGCCGTCAGGTACCTGAACCGCCTGTCGGACCTGCTGTTCGTCGTCGCGCGCGTGCTCGCCCGGACCGAGGGCGGCACCGAGGTGCTGTGGAACCGCGATCGCTGATCGGGCGGCTGCGACGCATCACATCGACCGCGACATCAGGATGGCGCTCGCCGGGCACAGCTCGGCGAACTCGGCGGTGCCGCGTACTGCCTCCGGGGCCTCATCGCGATCGCGACGCCGGTAACCGAGGGACGCGAAGAACGCATCGGCATCAGTCGTCAGCAACCACATCTCAGCCACGCCCCGCTCGCGAGCCAGCGCCTCGAGCGCGGCGACCAGTCTCGCGCCCAGTCCTCGCGAGCGCTGTTCCCTGCTGACGACCAGCGAGCGCAATAACCACGTCTCTCCGAAAGCTTCGCGGCCGATCGCGCCGACCGGCCGCTCGTCGTCCCTGGCGACGAACGCGATGTGTTCAAGGACGAAATCGTCGACGGGCAGCCGAGAATCCTCGAGCAGTTGCCTAATCGGCGCGAAGTCCGTAGCGCGAGGCCGACGAATCCCGATCACTGCGCATCCCGGCGGTTTGCCCTGCCCTGATCCAGTGCGAGACAAACGGATCGCGCGGCCATGGTCAGGCGTGGTGAGGGACGCCCTACCGTCTCGTCGGGCAGCAGGAACTGGTTACCGAAACGATTGGCGGACATGTCCGGCCAGCGCCGCCATTCGTCGAACGCGCCCTCGCCGAGATTGGCGCCGGCGAGCATGACTTCGGGATCGCGTTCGAGCACGGCTTCCACCGATACGGCCGGCGCGAACGCGTCCAGGTCGTCAAAGATGCTGCGTCCGCCGCACACGGCAATGATCTCGCTGATGAAATGTTCGCGGTTGATCGTGTACAGCGGGCGCGACGAGATCTGGAAGAATGCGCTGATCGGTTCCGCCGCGGCATGGGCTTCACGCAGTTCGTCGAACACGCCTTCGAATTGCGCCGCCGCAGTCTCCCCGCCTTCCGAGTGCCCCGTCAGTTCCCCGATCCTCCGCATCGCCGCCGCGACGTCGGCCAGGTTGCGGGTCGTGATGGACTCGACTCGGTAGCCGCGCTGGCGCAGCTCCTCCACGGTGTGGACAGGCATACCGCTGGCCCAGACGAGCAGCAGGTCGGGACGCAGCAGCGACAGCTGCTCCTGGTCCACCGTGAACGCATCCCCGACCTCGGGCAGCTCGAGCACCGCGCGCGGGTAGTCGGACCACGCGCTGACGCCGACCAGCTTATCGCCGGCGCCCACCTCGAACATGATTTCCGCGAGATGCGGTGCGAGCGTGACGACGCGCTGCGCGGATTCATGCTCGGCGGCCGGCGTAGCCGGCTCCGGCGTACACGCGGCCAGCGCCACGCAGCAGGCCGCGAGCACAAGCGCGCGGATCACTGCGTAAGGGCAGTCAGCGTCATCACGGCGATGATGACGGCCCAGATCAGGAACAGTTTGAAGACCAGATGGTTGGCCGCCTCGGCTCCGCGGATGGCACGATCGCAGTCGGTTTCGTCCGCGCGGTCCTGCAGCGCGAGCGCGGCGACTCCGACGCGGGCAAGCAGCGCCTCGTTGCGCTTCGACGTGCTCAGGTGCTTGTCCTCGCTCGGCGCCCGCAACGCGGCGATAGCCTCGTCCATGTGTCCCGCCGCGGCATACCCGACGGCGGTCAGGCGCGCCGGGATCCACGCCAGCCAGCCGTGCAGCATTTCCGCCGCATCGCGGATGCGGGCGATGCTGCCGTCTTTTTCGTCACCCCGCGCGGCCGTAAAGACGGCGCGCCGGCGAATGAGGTCGGTCACACGATAGCCCCAGGCCGCAAGAG
The DNA here is from genome assembly GCA_041602775.1 of Woeseiaceae bacterium. Taxonomy (GTDB): domain Bacteria; phylum Pseudomonadota; class Gammaproteobacteria; order Steroidobacterales; family Woeseiaceae; genus UBA1847. The sequence goes on from JBFIFN010000006.1 coordinate 25,963, forward strand.
GCCCGAGCACCACGAACCAGAACACGATCGCAAACAGCCGATTGTTGGCCTGCACGCAGACTGCAGCCTCGACCAGGCTCGTGCGTTCGGCGACGTCGTCGGGAACGTCATTCTCGACGATCGCCTTGGCTGCGTTATGGACCTGCTCCTCATCGTCTGCTTCGAGGGCTCTGCAATATGCCGCGACGTCTTCGCCGATGTCGTGCGGTCCGAGCGAGAAGAACAACACGACTATGGCCAGCAACAGGTAGGCGAATCCCGCCAGCGCATCGCCGAGAAACCAGATCACGGCCGCGACGGGAAGGACCAGCACGACACCGAGCAGGATGACGGGAATCACCGCCGGCCAGTTCGCTACCCGATCGGCCTGGCGAAAACCCAGGTCGATAATGCGGTCGAGCCAGCGCATGCGGCGCCAGTGAAAAATCTGCGTCGCGAGACGCTCGATAGCGAGTCCAATGAGCAGTGCGATCAGGTTCATGAGGTGTCGTTCTCCCGTGCCAGCCCATCATACAATCTGAACCAGTCGAAAGCAGGACCCGGGTCTGTCTTTCGACCGGGCGCGATGTCGCAGTGCCCGGCTATTTCGCGCGGCGAGATCGCCGGGTAGGCAGCGCACAGCGCGACGATCACGCCCCGCAGCGCGTCGTACTGGCGATCGTCGTAAGGGGTCTCGTCCTCGCCCTCCAGTTCGATGCCGATCGAGAAATCGTTGCAGCGGTGTTGCCCGCGGAAACAGGACTCCCCGGCATGCCAGGCGCGCTCGGCGAAAGGCACGAACTGCACGACGCTGCCGTCGCGCCGGATCAGGACGTGCGACGACACCTCGAGGCCGCGAATCTCGTCGAAATAGGGATGCGCGTCCCAGTCGAGCGTATTCGTGAACAGCGCCTCGATCTCCGGGCCGCCGAACTCGCCGGGGGGCAGGCTGATGCCGTGCACGACGATCATCCGCGGTCCCGCATCCTCGGGACGCGCGTCGCGATTCGGGCTCGCGCACACGCGCGCGGGCTCGAGCAATCCGGTCGATTTGTCCACGGTGAAGCGGCATGATGCGGAGGTCATGAAGACGAGGCTATTGGTTTCGCAGGATTTGATCAACGGCGCGGCGGTCGTAGTCGAGGGTGATCGCGCGCGTTATCTCGCCCGCGTCCTGCGGCTCCGGGTCGGCGATACGATCACCGTTTTCGACGGCTCCGGGCCGGAATGGCCGGCGACGATCGAGAACATGACGAAAAACGCCGCGACGCTCGTGTTGGGCGAAAGCCGCGAGGCGCACACCGAATCGCCGCTGCAGATCCATCTCGTGCAGGGCGTCTCGCGCGGCGAGCGCATGGACTTCGTCGTGCAGAAAGCGACCGAACTCGGCGTCAGGCGCATCACCCCCGTGCTGACCGAGTACGGCGTCGTCAAGCTCGCCGGCGAGCGCGCGCAGAAACGTCGCGACCACTGGCAAGGTGTCGCGGCGAGCGCCTGCGAACAGTCCGGTCGCACACGGCCGCCGCGCATCGACCCGCCCGTATCGCTGAATCAGTGGTTCGGCGACAAACCGGCCGATGCCGACGTCGACCTGATACTGCACCCTGGCGCCGCGACGCCCTTGTCCCGCGTCGGGCCACCAACGACGGGGGCATGTCTCCTGATCGGCCCCGAGGGCGGGTTCAGCGAGAGCGAGTACGCGGACGCAAAAATCGCGGGCTTCAACGCCGTGTCCCTCGGTCCGCGTATCCTGCGCACCGAGACCGCGGCGGCCGCGGCGCTCGCCGTCATGCAGTCGAACTGGGGGGACTTGCGGCGCTGAGGCTCCGGGACCCGGTGCGCGGCGACGCCCCGCTCAGGCCTGCGTCAGCTCCCGCGCCAGCATCGCCTCGAGCTTTTCGAGATCGGGTATGAGCGGAAACTCGTTGATCATCTTGACGCGGCACAGGACCGGGGCCTCGTCGGGCCAGCCGTCGGTCGAGTGCGGCTGAAGAACGTCCTCGTTCAGTCGCACCAGCTGTGGAAAGCCCTGGGTCAGCACGCCGAAGAAACCCGACTTCAACTGTCCCGTGCTGGCGTAGAAGACGACGATTCGCGTGCGTCCCGTCGGCACCGGCTTGTCCTTGCCCAGCGCACCTTCGAAGGACACGACCGGCAACTGGCGGCCGCTCCAGTTGACGACCCCCATCATCCAGTCGTGCGCCCCCGGCTCTTTTTCCGGGGCCGTGAATCGCACGACCTCGGCAACGCAGGCACGCGGGACGATCAGGCGATCGTCTGCGAGCGGGATCAGCAGGCTGTATAGCTCTTCGGTCGCTGCGCTCACGGCAGTTCAATTCCCCTGTCTTCGAGCTGGCGCCGTATCGCGTCGAGCAACTGCGAATCCTGGTACGGCTTGCCGAGATAATCGTTGACGCCCAGTTCAATCGCGCGCGCCCGGTGCTTGTCGCCGACCCGCGAGGTGATCATGATGATCGGCACGTCCGCTACGCGTGCATCGTTGCGCACGTGCGATGCGAATTCGTAGCCATCCATGCGCGGCATTTCGATGTCCAGCAGGATCACGTCGGGTTTGTGGTCCTGCATGACGCTGATCGCATCGAGACCATCCTTCGCCGTTTCGACGCGCAGGCCGTTGCGCTGCAGAAAGCGTTCGGTGACGCGGCGTACCGTGATCGAGTCGTCGACGACCAGCGCCAGCGGCCGTTCATCACCGGGCAGCGGTGCGGCCTTCCTGATCTCGACGACCGGCGCCCCGGTTCGAACGAGCGCATGGATATCGAGAATCAGCACGATGCGTCCATCGCCCAGGATCGTGGCGCCGGAAATGCCACGGATGCTCGCCAGCTGCGGCCCCACGGCCTTGACGACGATCTCGCGGCTGGCAAGCATCTCGTCGACGAGCAGCGCCGCCGAGTACTCGCCGGCGTTCACGAGGATGACCGGTACCGAGGCGTCATCCACGGGCAGCTTTGCAGCCTGACCGCCGAGGTACATTCCCAGGTGACGGAACTTGTAGGTCTCTTCGCCGTACTGGTAGCTCGGCTCGGAATGGCTCAGGAGGCTTTCGAGTTCCTTGCGCGGTATACGCGCAACGCCCTCGACGGTCGGCAGCGGCAGCGCGTACACCTCTTCACCCGTGCGCACGATGAGCGCCTGGGTGATCGCCAGCGTGAATGGCAGCCTCACCGTGAAATTCGTGCCCTGTCCCGTGACCGAAGAGATGCGCAGCGAGCCGCCCAGCTTCTTGACCTCGTTCGCGACCACATCCATGCCCACGCCGCGGCCGGCCGATTGCGTGATCGCACTGGCCGTCGAAAAGCCGGGTTTGAGGATCAGGTCCATGATTTCCTCGTCCGTAACCTTGTTGTCCGGTTGCAGCAGGTCCTGCTCGTAGGCCTTGCGCCGGATCGAATCGACGTCGAGTCCTGCGCCGTCATCCGCTACGTCGATAACCATCTCCGCGCCCTCGCGGTGCAGGCGTATTGTGATGCGACCGACGGCCGGTTTACCGTCCGCCTGGCGCGTCGCCGGGTCTTCGATGCCGTGAACTACGGCATTGCGCAGCATGTGTTCGAAGGGCGGCAACATCTTGTCGAGGACCTGGCGGTCGAGTTCGCCCGATGCGCCCTCGACGGCCAGCTCGGCGCGCTTGCCGGCCTCCTGCGCAACCTGGCGCACGAGCCGCGTCAAGCGCGGCACGTGGCGTTCGAACGGCACCATGCGCGTTCGCATCAGGCCGTCCTGCAGCTCTGCGGTGACGCGCGACTGCTGAACGAGCAGGCTCTCGGCCTCGTTCGTGACGGACTTGAGCAGGTCCTTCAGGCTGCTGAGGTCGTTGGCCGACTCGGCCAGCGCGCGCGACAGCTGCTGGATATTGGAGTACCGGTCGAGCTCCAGCGGATCGAAGTCCTTCGCCACAAAGGTTTCCTGGTGGCTGTGCATGATCTGCGCTTCGGTCTCGATCTCGAGCTTGCGCAGCTGGTTTCGCAGCCGGGCAATCGTCGACTCGAGCTCCACGACGTGGAAATCGAAGGAGCTGACCTGCTGGTTGAGTCGCGAATGGTAAATGCTGATTTCGCCGGCCGCATTGAGCAGGTCCTCGAGCAGATCGGCGTCGACCCGCGCAAATTCCTGGCGCTGGTCCGCCGTACGCAGGGGGCGAACGTCGGCGGCCGGCTTCGGCCTGGGTTTCGGTCTCGGCTCCGGTTCAGGCTCTTTGACCGGCTCGGGCTCGGGTTCCGGTTCCTCGACCGGCTCGGGCTCAGGCTCAGGCTCCTCGACCGGCTCGGGTTCGGGTTCCGGCTCGGTCGGGCCCGAAGGCACTGCTGCGTCGCGCTCCCTGCCGATCTCTGCCAGCTCGTCGGCCAGCGGCGAATCGACGATGACCATGCTGACCGTGTCGTCGGGCTCGACAGTAAACTCGGCCGGCGTCGCGTCTTCCACGGTCTCGTCCGGCCTCGCGACCTCGACCTCGGCATCGTCGGCCACCTCGAACCCGGCGTTGGCCTGCTGGATGCGCTGTTCGAGCTCCTCTATGGCGTGCACCGCCTTGCCGGCAATAACGAGGTCGCGCATGTGGTGCAGCTCATCGATGCTGCGCTGCAGCAGGTCCTCCACGGCTGGCGTCGCCTTGACGCGTCCGTCGTCGATCGAGATGAGCAGTGTCTCGATCTCGTGGCTGAGGTTGCCCATCGCCGTGATACCGGCCATGCGTGCACCGCCCTTGAGCGTGTGCAGGTGGCGCTTGAGTTCCTCCATCGGCTGCGCCGAGCGCTCCTTGACCCACTCGATGAGCGCCTTGTCGGCGGATTCGAGCAGCTCGGCCGACTCCTCGGTGAAGATGGCGGCGATCTCGGCGTCGTATTCGGGCTCGTCGCTGACGACCTCGGCCACGGGTTCCTCGTCGGGCGGCTGTGGCGCCGCGACCGGCTGCGGCGCGGCTTTCTCGGGGATCGGCACCATGGTCGGCTCGGCCTGTACCGCATCGGCCAGCCGGGAGATGTGTTCGATCAGCGTCGTGTAATCGGCGCGGTCGCGGTCCGGATTGTTGATATCGCCTACGATCGTACTGATCGCCCGCGCCGCCGCACGCAGTGCGTCGAGACCCGACTTCTGGAATCCGATCTTGTGGTCGTAGACCCGGCGGACGAACCGGTTCAGCGCGGCTGCCACGGCCACCCCGCGCTCCACGTTGGCCATGTTCGCGCTGCCGTGCAGCGTATGGCACGCGCGATGCAGCTTGTCGGTCACGGCGAACGGCGGGCTGTGGCCCTCGCAGGCCTCGAGGTAATCGACGATCACCTTGAGGTGGCCAGCCGTCTCCTTCGAGAAGATGTCGTACAGCACAGGGTCCATTTCCAGCCCCGGCTTCTCCGCCTCGGGTGCGGCCCCGGCCGGCCTCTGGATCTGCAACACCGCCGCATTCGGGTCGCCCTCCGCGAAGGCGTTGGCACGGGCGATCAGCAGGCTGATGTCCGCCGAGGGTTGCGCGCCGACCTCAAGCTGTTCGACGAGCTCGGGAACCGCGGCAGCGGCTTCCATGATGAACTCCATCATGGGCGGGGTTCGTGTCAGCGTCCGGTTGATGAGTCGGTTCAGCAGGTTCTCGACGGCCCAGCAGTACTCGCCGATTCGTTCGGCACCGACCATGCGGCCGCTGCCCTTGAGCGTATGAAAGGAACGCCGCACGGTGATGAGCGTTTCGAGATCGTCGGGCGCCGCGGCCCATGCCGGGAGATGCCGTTTGATCGACGCGATTTCCTCTTTTGCTTCCTCGATGAACAGCTCGAGCAGTTCGGGGTCGAGATGCTCGGCTCCGGAGGCGACGACGGGCAGCGGCATAACGTCAGTCGACTGCATGGACCTCGCCGCGTTCGCTGCAATGGCTGCCTGGCCGGCGGCCTCGACATCGAGTGCCTCGATCTTCTGCGTCGTTGCCGGCGTCTCCGGCTCTTCGAAGGCAACCCGCTTGAGCCGCTGTTCGACATCGCGCAGGACTCCGAGGCAGGCCTCGGCGTTGTCCAGCATGTACCACGGCTCGCTGCGACCCGCTTTCACGGTCTCCATGTAGTACTCGATGCTGACGATGGCGTCCGCCAGGCGATCGGTTTCCTTCTGTGTCAATGCCGCGGGACCGCCGGCGCGCAGCACCGCGTTGACGAGCCCGCCAATACGATCGACGACTTCCATGGCCCGGGACTTGTCCAGCATGAGCAGGCCGGCCTTGATGCCGTTGATCAGCGACGGCACGTTGTCGAGCCCGGCCGAAGGCGCCTGCGCCGCAATGCTCTGGCTGATCGTCTCCTTGATACGCGCGAGATTGATGATGCACTCGCGCATGACCGACTCGGCCACCTTGCGGAGCTCCTCGGCCTGCTCCGGCGTCTTGTCTGTCTCGGCCTCGGGCTCAACCACCTGGGTCAGGCGCAGAAGCTGTTGCTCGAGGCGATCCTCGACGCGCAGCAGTGTCGATGCGATATCGAGGATGACGCCTTCGTTGGCTATACCGCCCCGCTCGACCACGCCTTTCAGCCGGCTGATCTCCCCGTCGATGTCGCCGCGCAATTCGCCGAGCCCGAGCACGCCGAGCGTATCGCTGATCTTCTTCAGGAGTTCGAGCTGCGGCACGAGGTCGGAGGACTTGTTCATGCCCGTACGCACGAAGATGTCCAGCACGTCCTTGACCCGCGCGAGGTCCTCCCGGATTGCCGACCCGACAGTCTCCATCAGCCGCGCGCTGGGCGCGGACAGCGCTTCACGCGCATGCTCGACCTGCTCGTCGCCCGGCATCAGCTCCTCGAGGTTGAAAGCCGCGCGAATGCGACTGATACGCTCGCCGGCCGTCGAGGATCGCGCCACGTAGTACAGCAGGTTGTTCAGGAGAACGTCGACGGGATGCCGCTCGAAGGCGAGCAGACCTTCGTCGATGACGTACTTGAGCTGCCTGTCGGCCTGGCCCAGCAGGCGCTTGAGAGCGACCGAAGTTTCGAGTCCACCATCTTGCAGCGACTCGAGCACGCCGCCGACGACCATCCAGAGCTGGTACATGTCGTCGCGCGTCGCCGAGTGCTCCAGTGCCGCCACGACCTTGCTCAGCGTGTTGATGTGCCTGTCGGTGTCGCCTCCCTTGATCCAGCCGAGCAGCGCGAGCTGAAATTTCGGGCGCAGTCGGCGGGCGACGACGACCGGATCCTCGCCGGTTCCTTCACGTGCGCTTCGCTTGTCCTCGGAGCGCGACGGCGACAGGTTGAGCAGCAGCAGCGTGCCTTCCGACAGCAGCGGTTCGCCGCGCGCTGCTCGCAGGTCGTTGAGCATGGGCAACAGCACGAGCGCGATGTCACGACCACCGCCCAGCAGCCGTTCGATGTAGATCGGCAGCTGGACCATCGAGCGCGTCAGGGCATCGAGACCGTCTTCACGCCCCGTGTCCGAGCGGATGCTCGCAAGGTACTTGCAGCACAGCTCCATTTCCTCGACCAGCAGCGCCGCGCCGTAAGTCTCGGTCATGCGCAGCGCACCGCTGACCTGGTGCAGGAGTTCGCCGGTGCGCACCAACGATGCCGTGCCGCCGTGACCGTCGACACAGTCTTCGAGCGACAGGTGGGCCGTGCGGATCGACTCCATGAGTTCCTCCGCAACGATGGCCAGTGCGCTGACGGCGCCCACTTCCCCTTCGTCGCCGCTCATCTGCTCATGAATGCCCGTGTTGCCCGTCATGTACCCGCTCGTGTCGCCCGGCCCGGTCCTAGCCCGCCTTCACCTGTGGCTTCGAGGGTGCCGCAGGTGGCGGCGCCAGATTCGATGACGTTCGTTTCAACGTACTCGCCTGCATCATGTCGGCAGGCAGCGAAAAGCCTTCGACCGTCTTCCTCAGTTCGGTAGCCAGCTGCGACAGCTTGGCGATCGACGCCGCTGTCACAGCCGTTGCCTTGCCCGTCTGGTCGCCGATCTCCTTGAGTCGCGTCGTGCGCCGCGTGACGTCCGCCGCCGCGCCGGCCTGCTCACGTGCCGACCCGGAGATGTTCTGGACCAGGCTGGCGATCTGGTTCGATACCTGTTCGATTTCGTCGAGCGCCGCGCCCGCATTTTCGGCGAGCAACGCGCCGCCGACGACGTCCGTCGTGCTGCGCTCCATCGAGATCACGGCTTCGTTCGTGTCCGACTGAATCGTGCGCACGAGTACCTCGATCTGCTTCGTGGCATTCGTAGAACGTTCGGCGAGTCTCTGGACCTCGTCGGCGACGACGGCGAAACCGCGGCCTGCCTCGCCGGCCATCGATGCCTGGATCGACGCGTTGAGCGCGAGGATATTGGTTTGCTCGGCAATGTCGTTGATGAGTTCGACGATGTTGCCGATTTCCTGCGAGCTTTCGCCGAGGCGTTTGATCCTCTTCGAGGTTTCCTGGATCGTCTCGCGAATTGCATTCATGCCGTCGATCGTGCGACGCACGGCCTCACCACCCTTGTGAGCGACCTCCACGGAGTGTCGGGCGACGTCCGACGAACGCTCGGCATTGCCGGATACTTCCTCGATCGACGCGGCCATCGAGACAATCGACTCGGTCGCGGCGTTGATTTCCTTTGCCTGGTGATCGGCGGCCTTCGCGAGATGCGCGGCCGTGTTCTCCGTTTGCTTCGTCGCCATGTCGACCATGAGCGCCGTCTCGTTGACTGTCGCAACGAGTTTTCGCAATTCCTCGATCGCAAAGTTGAAGGAGTCGGCGATAGTGCCCGTGATATCCTCGGTAACGGTCGCCTCCACGGTCAGGTCGCCGTCAGCGAGACTGCCCATTTCGTCGAGCAGTCGCAGGATCGCCTGCTGGTTGCGCTCGTTCTGTTCGGACTGCTCACGCGCCCGCCGTTCGAATATGGACACACGCGAGTGCAGCACCTGCAGGAATACAACGAGTGCCAGCGCCAGGGCGATCAACGCCAGCGGCAACCAGCTTGCCGACAGCGGCCCCGGCAGCATGCCGCCGCTCACCCCGAAGGCCGAGGCGCGCAGCTTGTCGGCGCTGGCCTGCAGCTGGGCCTGGGTCGCAGCAAGACCGTCCGTTTGCTCGAGATTGGCGCCCAGCGTGTCGGACTGCTGCTCGAGGCTGGCCACGGCGTCGAGCAGCGGCGCCACGACGGTGGTACGTCCCTCCTCGTTCAGCGGCCTGATGTCGAGTCTGGACGCATCGCCGTTGAGCCCGTTGAGAACATCGCGCAGGAACGCCACGTCATCGGCAATGCCGGCCGCAGCCTGCTGCCCTCCGGCGGGCAGCGCCGCGGCGGCCTGGCGAACACGGTCGGCGCGCTGCTGGAATTCCTGGAGGACGGCCGTGGCGCCCGATCGATCGAAGAGAGCATTGGAGCCTTCGAGAATCGTCTGTGTATCGGCGCTCATCTGACGCGCCGCCGCATACACCGCGTTGACAGCATCGCTTTTCGCGACGATAGCCGCTGCCTGCGATTCGAGCTGCTGCCAGTCGGCCGACCGCCCGGGCGCGCCGCCGCGCCGCAATGACGACAGCCTGCGCACACTCGCTTCGAGGTCGGCGAATGCATCGGCGTCGCCGCCGATCGCCCTAGCCGCCTGCCCCGGCAAGGCTTGCGACAGTGCCGCCAGCTCCGGTGCCGAGGCATTGCCGCCACCACCGAGGTAGACGAGCGCCGCGGTTGCGATCAGGAATACCGCGATTACGCCGGTGACGATTTTGAAGGTAGATGCGTTATCGGTTTTGGTGGCCATAAAGCTCAAGCCCTCTATTCCGCAGCGGCCTGCAGAAACAGGTTGCTTTCGACGAGGTCGAAGAGATTGAAAACGGGCCAGGACTCGTCGCCCCTTTGATAAGTCCCGTTCAGGAAGCGGTCGCAGCGGACAATTGTTTCCGCGTTCTCGCCCGAATATTCATCGTCCATGAAGCGACGGAAACCGAGCACCTCGTCGACGACGACCCCGGCCGGTACTTCACGGTGGTTTACCGAGATGACGCGCGTCGTGCGCCGCAGCGTCGTGCGGCCACTGCCGAGCAGCAGCTTGACGTCGACGAGCGGCAACAGGTGACCGCGCAGGTTGGCGATGCCGAGCAGCCAGCGGTGGGCGCCCGGCACGCGCGTCATGGCGTCGGGCAACATCAGGACCTCGCGAACCTGGTCCCGCGTTGCCACGAACTGTTCGTCGCCGATCCGGAAGCCCACGCCGACCCACTCGGAAGGCCCGGCGCCGGGGCCCTGCCCGGCATGGGCGGCGCGGCTGCGACGCTCTATTTCGAGGAGCAGCTCGAACGGCCGCTCGACCAGCGCTGCGAGATCGGGCGCCCCTGACACGTTACGCGGCCACGACCGATTTGATCTTGGCGACGAGTTCCTTGTCTGCGACCGGTTTCACGAGGTATTCGACAGCGCCCTGGCGCATGCCCCAGATCTTGTCGGTTTCCTGGTCCTTGGTCGTAATCATGATGATCGGGATGTTCGAGGTCGCCGGGTCGCGCGTGAGCTTGCGCGTTGCCTGGAAGCCGTTCATCCCGGGCATGACGACGTCCATCAGGATGCAATCGGGGCGCGCCGCCGTTGCCTGGCGAATACCCTCTTCGCCGCTGTCCGCGACGAGCGTATCGAATCCGGCCTTCTCGAGCATGCTCTGGAACAGGTGCAATTCGGTCGGGGAGTCGTCGATGATGAGAACCGTGGCCATCCTGGAGTTCCTAGTTGATCTGGTTGGAGATCGCACCCAGCAGTTCGTCTTTCGTGAACGGCTTGGTGAGATATTGTTCGGAGCCGACGATACGGCCGCGCGCGCGGTCGAACAGGCCGTCCTTGGACGACAACATGATGACGGGCGTGTCCCGGAACGTCTTGTTGTGCTTGATGAGTGAGCAAGTCTCGTAACCGTCCAGGCGCGGCATCATGATGTCCACGAAAATCAGGTCGGGCTGGTGGTCGGCAATCTTCGACAGCGCATCGAAACCGTCGATCGCGGTAAAGACCTGGCAGCCTTCCTTGGTCAGCAGGGTCTCGGCGGTCCGGCGGATGGTCTTGCTGTCGTCAATGACGAGAATCTTGAGGCCGCTTAGGGACCTGGGTGTGTTACTGGCCACGAATTTCCCCACACAAGAAAACCGACTTTTACCATATTGACATAAGTCCCGCTACGACGCGCGTCGCGAAGCGCAAAATCGCGGAAATTCCAGTGCTTACGCACGATTTCGCTGTATAGTTGGCCGCCTCGCTTCAATTCATCGCATTTCAGGCTGCAATGGCATCGAAAACGCTCAGAATCGGCATCGTCATGGACCCGATCGGCTCGATTACGCCGTACAAGGACTCCTCTCTGGCCATGCTGCTCGAAGCCGGGCGGCGCGGCGCAGAAATCCACTATTTCGAGCAGAAGGATGTCAGGCTTGTATCGGGTGCCGCGTTGGGCCAGTCCACACTTTTGCAGGTTCGTGACGATAACGCGGACTGGTATTCGTTTGGCGAACGCCAGCAGGTAGCCCTCGGCGAACTGGATGTGATCCTGATGCGCAAGGATCCGCCCTTTGACATGGAATATGTCTACACGACGTATATTCTAGAGCGCGCTGCGCTGGCCGGCACCCTGATCATCAACGCGCCGCAGGCGCTCCGCGACATCAACGAGAAAGCCTACACGGCCTGGTTTCCCGAGCTGACGCCGACCACGCTGATTACGCGCTCGATGGACGACATGAAGGCCTTCCTCGCCGACCACGGACACGTCGTCGCCAAGCCGCTGGACGGCATGGGCGGCCGGTCGATTTTCGTCATCCGCAAAGGCGACAAGAACGCCAATGTCGTGTTCGAGACCCTGACCGAATACGGGTCGAAGTTCGCAATGGCGCAGGTTTACATCCCCGAAATCAAGGCCGGCGACAAGCGCATCCTGCTGATCGAGGGCAAGCCCGTACCCCACGCGCTGGCGCGTATCCCCTCGGACGAGGACAACCGCGGCAACATGGTCGCCGGCGCGGCCGCCGTTGGCCAGGAAATGTCCGCCCGCGACTTCGAAATTTGCGAGGTCGTCGGGCCGGCGCTGCGCGATGCGGGCGTGCTGTTCGCCGGTATCGATGTCATCGGCGACTACCTGACCGAAGTCAACGTCACGAGTCCGACGGGAATTCGCGAACTCGACAAGCAGTTCGACATCAATATAGCCGGCCTGATGTTCGACGCCATCGAGGCGAAACTCTGACCCGCAGCGCTGTGAACGTGTGACGCAATGCCTTGTTTATGTAAACAAAATGGCGGAGACTTCGCGCGACATGGCGAACGTACACCTCCCAGTTGACCCCCTCGACGAGCTGCGGCTGAGGGCGCCGGCCGTCCCCGATCGTCTGCCGGCGATGCTGTTCCTCGCGGCACTCGTGCACGGCATCCTGATTATCGGCGTCACGTTCAACCCGCAAATCACGAACCCGTTTGCCGACGCCATTTCGCTGGAAGTCACGATCGTCGCCAGCCCGGACCAGCAGATCGATCGCCCCGATGAAGCGACGTACATTGCGCAGGCCAGCCAGGAGGGCGGCGGCAACACCGAGGCACGCATTCGCCCGTCGGCGCCCCTGCAAAGCACGATGCCCGCGGACAACCGCGGCCTCGAGGAGGGCAACGCGGCCAGTGACGCCAGGGCCCACGATCGCTCCGCCGACGAGGTGCTCGCAACCGAGAATTCGAGTGACCGCCAGGTCGACATCGACCCGCGCACCGACCCGCAGCAGCAGGACAGCATCGCGATCGCCATGGAGTCCGGAGCCGAAACGACCTTGCCGCTGCCACAGGAGAATACGGCCACGTTCCTGCTGACCGATGACGATCCGCGGCAGCTCATTATTTCGGCCGACACGCGCGAATCCGTCGCCGCCGCCTACCTCGACGCCTGGAAGCGGCGCATCGAGGCCGTCGGCGCAGCCTACCTGCCCGAACTCGGCGAGCTCGGCAACCTGAGCGGCAGCCCGACCATGCTCGTGCGCATCAGCGAGACCGGGGAACTCCTCGAGGTGCATGTCAGCCGCAGCAGCGGGTCGGCGATTCTCGATCTTGCGTCCGTCGACATCATCCAGCGCGCCTCGCCGTTCGACCAGTTTCCGCCCGCGATGGCCGAGGAATACGACAGGGTCGCCTTCGAATACAAATTCCTGTTCGCGGAGCGGCTTGTACAGCGCGACTGATCGGCAGATACTGTCCGTATGCGTCCGGACAGTTCGTTCACAAATCAACTGCTTATCGCGATGCCCGGCATGCTGGACCCGAATTTCAGCACCACGGTCACCCTGATCTGTGAACATAACGACGAGGGCGCACTCGGGATCGTCATCAACCGGCCGACGACGCTGACGATGGGCGGTCTATTCGAGCAACTCCACGTCGACGATGCGGATCCGGATGCGGCAGAACATCCCGTACTGTCGGGCGGCCCGGTCGGACTCGAGCGCGGCTTCGTGCTGCACGGTCCCGATTTCAGTTACGAGAACACGCTGCCGGTGTCCGGCGACATTCACCTGACGCTGTCGCGCGACATCATCGACGCCATGGCTGCGGGCAAGGGCCCCAGCAAGACGCTGGTTGCGCTCGGTTATGCAGGCTGGGATGCGGGCCAGCTGGAAAGCGAAATGCTCGCGAATTCCTGGCTTAATGTGCCGGCAACGCCGGAAATCGTCTTCGACACCCCCTTTGCCGAGCGCTGGAATCATGCCGCGCGCACGCTGGGCATCGACATCTCCGCCATGGCCACGGACGCCGGACACGCCTGAATGCCCGCGCCAACCACGATCCTCGCCTTCGACTTCGGGTTGAGGCGCATCGGCGTCGCCGTGGGACAATCGGTCACCGGCTCGGCGAGCCCGGTGGCCGTCGTCGCGAACCGCGATTCCGGCGTCGATCACGACGCCATTGCCGCACTGATTCGCGAATGGCGCCCTGCCCGGCTCGTGGTCGGCATGCCGGCCCATACCGACGGCTCGGACAGCGACATGCGTCAACCGGTCCTCGACTTCATCGACGGGCTGCAACGCTACGGACTGCCGATCGCGACCGTCGACGAGCGCTACACCTCCGTCGAGGCCGGGCAAACCCTGGCGGCCGCGCGTGCGGCCGGCGCGCGCGGCCGCGTGTCGAAGGAAGACATCGATAGCGCAGCGGCCGTATTAATCGCTGAAAGATATCTTGCAAGCCGGTAGGAGGGCCTTCAGGCCCGACCAGTATCGGCGACGGAGCCCGTCCTACGGGATGCGCCGGACACCGAGAAACCGTAGAATTTCGCCCCGATGAATGCAGAACCCAAAGACATTCTCCAGGACCAGGCGACGCTGCAGATCGACGAGAACGGCAACCTGCGTCACCTCCTGACGCTGCAGGGCCTCGACAAGGCATTGCTTCTCGACATCCTCGACGACGCCGAAGCGTACCTGACCGAACCGGGCAGCCTGCCCGCCCACAGCCGGGCACTGGCGGGCCGCACCGTGGCCAACCTGTTCTTCGAACCGAGCACGCGCACGCGGGCGTCATTCGATCTCGCGGGTAAGCGCCTCGGAGCCGACGTGCTCAATCTCGACGTCAACACGTCGTCGCGCAAAAAGGGCGAGAGCATTCTCGATACGATCTACACGCTGCAAGCCATGCAGGCGGACATCATGGTCGTCCGCGACGCGAGCGCGGGCGTGCCCGCCTACATCGCGCGCCACGTCCAGCCGCACGTCAGCATACTCAATGCCGGCGAGTCCGACGTGTCGCACCCGACGCAGGGATTGCTCGACGTGCTGACAATCCGCCAGACCAAAGGCGCGTTCAAAGACCTGACGATCGCTATCGTCGGCGACATACGCCATTCCCGCGTCGCCATGTCCGCTTACCACGCCCTGATGACGCTCGGCGTCGGCGAGCTGCGCCTGATCTCGCCGCCGGTGCTCGCGCCCGATGAGGACAAGGTCGCGGGGGCGAAAATCCTGCACAATCTCAGGGACGGGCTGGACGACGCCGACGTCGTAATGGCGCTGCGCATCCAGCGCGAGCGTATCGGCAATCTCGACGGTATTCCGGGTATCGACGAGTACTTCGCGAACTACGGCGTGAGCCACGAGAGCATGAAAATTGCGAAGCCGGACGCCATCGTCATGCATCCCGGACCCATGAACCGCGGCATCGAGATTGAGAGCTCCCTCGCGGACGGGCCCAATTCGGTGATCACGAAACAGGTCAGGAACGGCGTGGCTGTGCGCATGGCCGTGCTGGACCGCGTCGCGAAAGCCATGGCGGCGCGGCGCTAAGATGGCACTGACCGCAGCGCAGGAACGCGCACAGTCGAACCGCGGCACGATCTTCGTCGAGGACGGCGAGATACTCCGCGTGGATACCTTCCCCGGCGAGCAGTTCATCGTGCGCATCCGCGCCCCGAAGTGCGCGGCCGCGGCGCGGCCCGGGACCTTCGTGCATATCACCTGCGACGAATCGTTGCCGATGCGTAGGCCGCTGTCGATCATGCGCGCGGGCGACGATTGGATAGAGGTCCTCTACAAGATCGTCGGCAACGGCCTGCGCCTGCTGTCGCGTAAGCGGCCCGGCGACGCGGTCAGCGTACTCGGACCGATCGGCCGGCCGTTCCGCCTGTCGCCCGAACGGCCGAACGCGCTGCTGATCGGCGGCGGCGTCGGTATTCCGCCGATGGTCTTCATCGCCGACTGGATCCGGCAGGATGTGCGCAAATGGAAGCCTTTCGCGATCCTCGGGTCCGAGATTCCGTTTCCTTTTGATCTGCAGCCATCGACGCTCGAGGTCGCGGGCATGCCCGACGACGTCGACAGCACGATGCCGCTGCTCGAAAGCTGGGGAATCCCGACGCGGCTGACGAGCCTGCAGGGCTACGCGGGCTGTTTCGACGGCTACGTGACGGTACTGGCCGACACCTGGCTCGATGCGTTGCCGCTCGAGGAGCTCGGCAAGGTCGAGATCTTTGCCTGTGGACCTACGCCGATGCTGCGCGCCGTGGCAGACCTCGCGGCGCGCCACGACCTGCCGTGCCAGGTATCGCTCGAGGAATTCATGGCCTGCGCCGTCGGCGGCTGCGCCGGCTGCGCGGTGAAGATCATCACGCCGGAAGGCGAAGCCATGAAACGCGTCTGCGTCGACGGCCCCGTATTCGACGCCAGCACCGTCGCCTGGTAAGGCCAGTTAACGCGGCACGTCGAAGTTGATGAGTTCGCGCTTGTAATCGATCGACACGATGAAGTGTTGCAGCACGTCGTAGCCCAGCAGTCCATCCGACTGTTTGCCGCGCATGATCCGCGTACCGGTTTGTCGTTCGACGCTGCGGCGCGTCGTGAGATACAGGTGTTCGCCCTCGGCCGGCACGCTCACTGTGACGTTTTCCATTTCGAAGGGGCCGATCGTCATCGACGGAAGCGCAAACGATTCGATCCGGGCCGCTTCACCACTGACGTCGACCACGTGACCCTCAGTCGAACTGAAGCGCTCGAGCCAGCCGAGTTCCTCGGCCCGGTTGCGCTTGATCATGATGCCGCCGTTGTTGCCGGTATCGAGGTCGAGCCAGGCTTTTCTCTCGCCGTTCAGGTCGACCTGGACCATCGGTACCAGCGAACTTGTCGACCACTCCATGTTCACGTTGGAGAATTTCCGGAGATCCAGACTCGCGTGATCGACGATGCGCATGCGCGCGGCGGGATAGTCGATCTGGACGACGAACAGATCGAAAAACGGTACGCCGATGATCAGGTCCGCTTCCTCGACGTGCATGGGCCAAAGGCTGTTGAGATCGATCTCCGTGCCGAACATGCCGACTTTGAGGCCGTTGATCTCGGTCGTTTTATAGTCCTCTTTGATGCCCTGCAGCTCGATATAGCGACCGCGCGAGTACTCGCCCTCGTTGCGCGCCAGCCAGGCCTCCGACACGCCGTTGCCCGTCGCGCCAGTGTCGAGCAATGCCTTTGCCGGCCGACCGTTGATCGTCACGTCCATGAGCAGCAGGCCGTCCCGGATCTCGAGAGGAATCCAGGCCGACGCGCCGGCCAGGACCGGCGTAGACAGGCAAAACAGGACAAGTGTCGCAAACGACTTCATGGCGAATTCCCCTTCTTCTTCGCTCAACGCAGGCACGGACTCGTAGTATTAGATGCCTGCCAGGGCCAATTGGTTGCACCGGCCACCGCGCAACCGCGGCGATCAGCAGCCGCAAGGTCGTACTACGCCCAGACCCCGTCGCGCTTCGGTGGCACGAATGCCGTCTGCAGGCACTCCATGATATCGCGCTGCGCGGCAGACCGCTCGGCGGTGAGTTCGCCGTTCAACCGGGCCACGCCGATGATGAAAAGTGCAGCGACGTGTATCGGGTCTTCTCAGGTAGAGGATCGTGACGATGCTGCCGAGCAACCCGAGTACGACGTGCGCGGCCTATCCCCCGAAATTGACCTTGGCTTCGAGGTTGGACCGCGAATCGGCGTGCGACATGGCTTCCTCGAGCGTGATCGTGCCGTCCTTGTAAAGCTGCAGTAGCGCCTCGTCGAAGTTCTGCATGCCCTGCTCGCCCGAATCCTTGTGCGCTTCCTTGACGGCCGATATATCGCCCTTGAGGATCAGGTCCTTGATGTGCGGCGTATTGAGCATGAGCTCGACGGCCGCGACGCGCTTGCCGTTGCGGGCACGCACGAGGCGCTGCGACAGGATCGCGCGCAGGTAATGTGCCAGGTCCATGTAGACCTGCCCATGCTGCTCCTGCGGAAACAGGTTGATGATGCGATCGAGCGTTTCCGGCGCGTTGTTCGAGTGCACCGTCGCGAGCACGAGGTGGCCAGTACCGGCCATGTCGAGCGCCGCGCGCATTGATTCGGTATCGCGAATCTCGCCGATCTGGATCACGTCCGGTGCACCGCGCATCGCGCTCTTGAGCGCGCGGTGGTAGGAACGCGTGTCGAGCCCGACTTCGCGCTGGTTGACGATCGACTGCTTGTTCGGGTGCAGGAACTCGATCGGATCCTCGATCGTGATGATGTGTGACGAGGTCTTCTCGTTGCGGTGGTTGATCATTGCCGCCAGCGTCGTCGACTTGCCCGCGCCCGTCGCACCGACCATGAGGATCAGGCCGCGCTTGAGCATGATCAGTTCCTTGAGCTGGGCCGGCATGCCGAGCTCATCGAGCGTCGGCAGGTCCGAGGTGATATAGCGCAGTACCATTGCGACATTGCCGCGCTGGTGAAACACGTTGACGCGGAAGCGGCCGAGACCCTCTTCGGACAGCGCAAAGTCGATCTCGAGCTCCTTGGTGAACGTGTCCATCTGCTCTTCGTTCATGAGTTCGAGCGCGGCCTGCTTGACCATCTTCGGCGACATCTCGAGCTTGTTGACCGGCATGATCTTGCCTTCGATCTTGATCTTGGCCGGCGCAAACGGTGCGAAAAAGAGGTCCGAGGCCTTCTTCTCCACCATCAGCTTGAGCAGCGGTTTGACGTTCATTTGTCAGTGGTCCCTTGCGCTCAGAATGTCTGAGCGGTGTCTTCTTCCATGATGTGCAGGCTTTCGGACTGCTGGTCGGCAATCGCGGAGTCACGCTTACTCTCGAGCTTGACGCGCAGGCGCAGCTCGTTTTTCGAGTCAGCGTTGCGCATGGCTTCCTCGTAGCTGATCGTCCCTTCTTCGTAGAGGGCGAAAAGCGCCTGGTCGAAGGTCTGCATGCCGAGGCGCGTCGATTTCGCCATGATCTCCTTGATCTGGCCGACCTCGCCTTTGAAGATGAGGTCCTGGATCAGCGGCGTATTGAGCAAGATCTCCATCGCGGCAATACGGCCGATGCCGCCCTCTCGCGGAATCAGGCGCTGCGACACGAAAGCCTTGGTATTCAGGGACAGGTCCATCAGCAGCTGTTGACGGCGCTCCTCGGGGAAGAAGTTGATGATGCGGTCGAGTGCCTGGTTGGCGCTGTTCGCGTGCAGCGTAGCGAGGACGAGGTGGCCCGTCTCGGCGAACTGGATGCCGTATTCCATCGTTTCCCGGTCGCGAATCTCGCCGATCAGGATCACGTCCGGAGCCTGCCGCAGCGTGTTCTTCAACGCAGCATGCCACGAATCGGTATCGACGCCGACTTCGCGTTGCGTGATGACGCAGCCCTTGTGCGGATGCACGTATTCGACCGGGTCCTCGATCGACACGATGTGGCCGCGCGAGTTCTCGTTACGGTGGCCGATCATCGCGGCGAGCGTCGTCGACTTACCCGAGCCCGTGCCGCCGACGACGATGCACAGGCCGCGCTTGTTCATGACGACGTCCTTGAGGATCGGCGGCAGATCGAGATCCTCGAGCGTCGGGATCTCGGTCGTGATCGTTCGCAAGACGGCGCCGGCCATGCCCTGCTGGATGAACGCGCTGACGCGGAACCGGCCGATACCTTTCGGTGCGATCGCGAAGTTGCATTCCTTGGTCGCATCGAACTCCTTGATCTGCTTGTCGTTCATGATCGCGCGGACCATCATCGCCGCCTGATCGGCATTGAGCGGCGTATCGGTCGCCTTGTGGATGGTGCCGTCGACCTTGATCGCCGGCGGGAAGCCCGCCGTGAGGAAGAGGTCGGAACCGTCGCGCTCGACCATCTTCCGCAGAAGGTTCTGTGTCAGTCGTACCGCTTGTTCGCGTTCCATCTCGTTCGTCTCCCGCCGGCGGCGCCGACGTCTAGAAATTTTCCTTGTTGACGGCCCTGAAGCGTGCCTCTTCTTTGTTGATGAGACCCTTGCCCATCAACTCGGCCAGATTCTGGTCGAGCGTCTGCATGCCCGACGCGATACCCGTCTGTATGGCCGAGTACATCTGTGCAATCTTGCCTTCACGGATGAGGTTCCGGATGGCCGGCGTGCCGATCATGATTTCGTGAGCGGCGATACGGCCGCCGCCGATCTTCTTCAGCAGGGTCTGCGAAATGACCGCTCGCAGCGATTCCGACAGCATCGCGCGCACCATCTCCTTTTCGGCGGCGGGAAACACGTCGACGATTCGGTCGATGGTCTTCGACGCCGAGCTCGTGTGCAGCGTGCCGAACACGAGGTGACCCGTCTCGGCCGCGGTCAGCGCCAGGCGAATCGTCTCGAGGTCGCGCAACTCACCGACGAGGATGATGTCCGGATCTTCGCGCAGGGCCGAGCGCAGCGCCTCGTTGAAGCCCAGCGTGTCGCGGTGCACTTCGCGCTGGTTCACGAGCGACTTTTTGGATTCGTGAACGAATTCGATCGGGTCCTCGATGGTCAGGATGTGGTCCGGCTTGTTCTCGTTGATGTAGTCGACCATCGCCGCCAGCGTCGTACTCTTGCCCGAGCCGGTCGGCCCGGTCACGAGCACGATACCCCTCGGATGCATCGAGATGTCCTTGAAGATCGACGGCGCGCCCAGGTCGTCGAGCGTCAGGATTTCAGAGGGAATGGTACGGAAAACGGCTGCCGAGCCGCGATTCTGGTTATAGGCGTTGACGCGGAATCGCGCCAGCTTGGGTATTTCGAAGGAGAAGTCGGTCTCGAGGAATTCTTCGTAGTCCTTACGCTGCTTGTCATTCATGATGTCGTAAATCATGCTATTGACGTCTTTGTGAGTAAGCGCGGGCATGTTGATGCGCTTGATGTCGCCATCCACACGGATCATGGGCGGCACACCGCCTGACAGATGCAGGTCTGAGGCGTTGTTCTTCACCGTGAACGACAACAATTGAGCAACATCGACGGCCATATTTCTCCCTCGTTGATGGATGCCGGACTTACCATAACCCGGGCCGTATTTGGGCCTAGTATAGCGAAGGAGCCGGACTAAAACGTGATTGGGGTCACGGAAAACTTAACTTTAATCAGTGATTTGCTGCACGATTCGGCAATTGCCGCCCACCGCGACCCCGCGGCGGTCAAATTGCTTGCCGTCAGCAAAAAGCAGCCCCTTGCGAAGATCCGGGAAGCACACGCCGCCGGGCAGCGCGACTTCGGCGAAAACTTCGTCCAGGAGGGACTCGAGAAGATCGAGGCGCTCGCCGATCTCGACCTGGCCTGGCACTTCATCGGTCACCTGCAGAGCAATAAAACACGAGTCGTTGCCGAGAACTTTGACTGGGTGCACACAATCGACAAATTAAAGACGGCGAGGCGGCTCAGCGAGCAGCGCCCGGACAGCCTGCCGCCGCTCGATATCTGCGTGCAGGTCAACGTCGACGACGAGACATCGAAACACGGCGTAACGCCCGCGGCCGCCCCCGAACTGGCGGCGGCCTGCGCCGAACTGCCGCGACTGCGGCTGCGCGGCCTCATGTGCCTGCCCGCATTGCGCGAGGGTTTCGAGGCACAGCGGGCACCATTCGCGGCATTGCGGCGGCTGGCGGAAGAACTGCGGCGCGACGGCCTCGATACGGATACCCTGTCAATGGGTATGACGGCGGACTATCGTGCGGCGATATTCGAGGGTGCGACGATCGTGCGGATCGGTACGGCACTGTTCGGCGAACGAAGGTAGGAAACAATGGATTACGGAAAAGTCGCTTATGTCGGCGGCGGCAACATGGCCAGGGCGCTCGCCGGGGGCATGCTCGCGGCGGGTTACGAGCCGAGTCACCTGTGGATCTCGGAACCTGTTCCTGAGCAGCGCAAGCGTTTGAATGACGAACTCCCTGGCTCGGTGATCGTCGCGCGCAATGAGGATGCCGTGCGCAACGCCGAGTGTGTGCTGCTCGCCGTCAAACCCCAGATTCTTGCCGATGTCTGCAAGCCGCTTGCGCACATCGTGCAGGAGTCGCGTCCCCTGGTGATCTCGATTGCAGCCGGCGTACGGGCGCGCGATATCGAGCACTGGCTCGGCGGCAATCTCCCCGTCGTGCGCGTCATGCCCAATCAGCCCGCCCTGCTGAGACTCGGCGTATCCGGCCTGTACGCGAACGAGCACACGTCGGGGCACCAGCTGCGCGCCGCGACCAACATCATTTCAACGACCGGACCCGTCATCAATGTCGCCAGTGAGGAAGACATCGACACGGTCACTGCGGTGTCAGGCACGGGACCCGCGTACTTCTACCTGCTGGTCGATATGCTCGTGAAATCGGCCGTCGAACTCGGGCTCTCCTACGCTGACGCGCTGACGCTGGTCCTCGAGACCGCGCGTGGGGCCGGCGAGATGGCCGAGCAGTCGGGCGAAACAATGGACTCGCTGATCTCCCGGGTGCGCTCGCCGGGCGGAACGACGGCGGCGGCATTCGACTACCTCGACACGACTGACTTCCGTGCTATCTTCAGCGCGGCGGTCGCCGCCGCCCGCGACCGCGCGGTCGAACTCGCCGATAACGCCCACGAACACGGAAAGGACGGTTAGCATGCCTGCAAATGTCGCCGACGCACTGTCGTTCATCGTCGGCTCGATTGGCCAGTTGTACGCGTTCGTCCTGATACTGCGCTTGTTGCTGCCCTGGTTTCGCGCCGATTTTCGCAACCCGCTGGCGCAGGGAATCCTCCGTATTACCTCGCCCCTCGTGGTCCCGCTGCGACGCGTACTGCCATCGCTGGGACGCGTCGATACCGCGACGGTCGTCGTCACGTTCTTCGTTCTTTACCTGACCCTGCTGCTGGTCGCCCTGATTCTCGGGCTGCGGCCGGGTCCGGCGGTCCTCGCATTGTCGTCCGTCGTCTATATCCCGCTGCTCATCCTGCGCCTGTACATCTTTCTGATCATCGTCCGCGTGGTGCTCAGCTGGGTCGCGCCGCAGGGCTACAACCCGGCCATCGCGCTGTTCTACACGCTGACCGATCCCGTGCTGCGACCATTCCAACGCCTGATTCCGCGCATGGGCGGTTTCGACCTGTCGCCAATCTTGGCGATCATTCTCGTCGGCGCCCTGATTAGGGTCGTGCAGGGCTTCGTTCCGTTGCTGCTGATGTAAGAGCGAACGGGTCGTCACTGATGCGGCGAATGGTCTATAGTCGAGGGGTATCGAGAGGGGTGGAATCATGGCACTGACAAGACTTCTGATCTCGTGTGCGCTGGCGGCGCTCCTCGCAGCCTGCGGCGGTCCCGGCGATTCGGCCAGGGTGCCGACAGCACAGCCGGCAGAGGCGACGTCGTCGGATATCGGCGCGTATGTCGTGCACTTCAGCGCCCAGACAACCGACCAGCTGCCGCCTGACGTGGCACGGGCCTACAACATCGTTCGCAGCAAGAACAGGGCGATGCTCAACGTATCGGTGATCAGGAAGTCGGACCAGCAATCAGTCCAGGCCAACGTCATCGTCAAGGCGACAAACCTCACCGGCCAGCTCAAGAACGTGACGATGCGCAAGATCGAGGAGCCCGGCGACACGGTGGCCATCTACTATATTGGTGAAACGCCCGTCGCGAATCGTGAAACGCTGTTGTTCGACCTGAGCGTGAGGCCCGAAGGACAAGGCGCCGTGTCCGAAGTGCGCTTCAGGCGGGAGTTCTACACGGACTCGTAGTCGCGACACATGAAGGGCTCGAAGGCGCGCTTTGCGGCGTTCCTGATTTTCACGTCAATACCGTAAAAATGCCTATAAATAAAGGTCTTTTTGCGCTTACTCCACGAATGAAAAAGTGTTATGGTCGCTGCGCTTTCACCGCGGGCCAAAGCCCGTTTCTTTCTTTTCCAGGAGTTAGTTTTTCATGGCAGCGAACACCAAGAAGCCACCCACCAAGTCCGAGATCTACGCGAAGATCGTTGAGGACACCGGACTGACGCGCAAAGACGTGGCAGCCGTATTCGAATCACTGAATGGCCAGATCAAGAAGAACCTCGGCGGCCGTGGCGGACCGGGCATGTTCACCATTCCCGGACTCCTCAAGATGCGCGTCGTGAAAAAGCCGGCGCGCAAGGCGCGCAAGGGCGTTAACCCGTTTACGGGCGAGGAGATGATGTTCAAGGCGAAGCCCGCCACCAAGGTCGTAAAGGTCTCTGCGCTGAAGGGCCTCAAGGACATGGTGTAGTCGCCAACGCGACCCCTTCAAGAAAGCCGGGCCCAGCCCGGCTTTTTTTTACTCGATAAAGCGCATCACGGCCTCGCGAAGCTCGGTCAGGCGACCATGGAAGAAATGTTCGGCGCCGTTGATGATGAGGAGCTCCGGACCCGGCTCGAGACTGTTCACCCACTCGACCGTCTCCTCGACGTCGACGAGTTCGTCCTCGTCACCCTGCACGATCAGCCACGGGCAGCTCGGTTGCGTCTCGAGGCCCTGTGCGAACCGGCTTATAGCCGGCGCAATGGCGACGAGACCGTCGACAGGTTCAGCGGCGGCGGCCTTGACCGCCATCGCGGCGCCGAAGGAAAAGCCCGCCAGCCAGATCGGCAGGTCAGGATGCCGGTCGCTGAGCCAGTGCAGGGCCGCCAGCGCGTCGTCGAGTTCGCCGACGCCATTGTCGAAGCTCCCCTCGCTTTCTTCCGTGCCGCGGAAATTGAAGCGCAACGCCTCGAATCCCGAGCGGACGAACGCACGCGCCAACGTATGCGCGACCTTGTTGTGCATCGTGCCGCCGTGCTGCGGGTGGGGGTGACAAATCACCGCGCAGCCGTCGAGCGGGCCCTCGCCGGGACGTTCGAGAATGGCCTCGAGTCGTCCCACGGGCCCGTCAATGAAGAGATTTTCGCTGACCGGGTGTTTCGACATCTTTTTTTTCGCTGTAAAATCCTGATCTTATGCCATTCAAGGTGATCCCATGAGCGACACCATGCAGCTCGAAGCACAGTATTGTGCCCACAATTACCACCCACTGCCTGTCGTACTGACCCATGGCGAGGGCGTCTTCGTCTGGGACGAGAACGGCAAGCGCTATCTCGACATGATGAGCGCCTACTCGGCCGTGAGCCACGGCCATGCGCACCCGCGTCTCGTCAAACTCGTGCAGGACCAGGTCGCGCGGCTAAATATCGTTTCGCGCGCCTTCCACACCGACCGCCTGGGCCCGTTCCTCGCGCGGGCGTGTCAGCTCACGGGCATGGACATGGCGCTGCCGATGAACACGGGCGCCGAAGCCGTCGAGACTGCGATCAAGGCGGCCCGCAAGTGGGCCTACACGGTCAAGGGCGTACCCGCTGACCAGGCCGAGATCATCGGCTGCAACGGCAATTTCCATGGCCGCACCATGGCCGCCGTCGCGATGTCCGACGAGCCTCAGTACCGCGCCGGATTCGGCCCCTTCCCGCCCGGCTTTCGCAACGTCGAGTACGGCAATATCGATGCGCTTCGTGACGCGATTACTGCGCATACGGCGGCCTTCATCGTTGAACCGATCCAGGGCGAGGGTGGCATCATCATCCCGCCCGACGGCTACCTGTCCGCAGCGGCCGACCTGTGTCGCGAGCGCAACGTGCTGCTCATCGCCGACGAAATCCAGACCGGCCTCGGCCGCACCGGCACGCTGCTCGCCTGCCAGCACGAGGATGTCCATCCCGACGGCCTGATCCTGGGCAAGGCGCTCGGCGGCGGGATTCTGCCGGTTTCGATGTTCCTCGCACGAACGGAAGTCATGAACGTGTTCACGCCGGGCGATCACGGCAGCACGTTCGGCGGCAACCCGCTCGGTGCGGCCGTCGGCCTCGAGGCGCTGAATATCCTCGTCGAGGAAAATCTCGCCGAGCGCAGTGCCGAGATGGGCGCGTACCTTCTCGGGCAGCTACGAAGCATCGACAGCCCGCTGGTGCGGGACGTCCGGGGCCGGGGTCTTTTCATCGGACTGGAAATCGATCCGCACCGTGCAACCGCTCGATCGATTGTCGAAGCGCTCATGGAACGCGGCCTGCTCAGCAAGGAGACTCACGAGACCGTCGTGCGCCTCGCCCCGCCGCTCGTCATCCGACGATCAGAACTCGACTGGGCCGTGGAACAGATTCGCGACGTCCTCGACGAGGCCGAAAAGATACCCCTGGCCTCCTAGACACGCCCCGGGAATACGCCATGCCAGACCTTTCCGCGACACACATCGTCCTGCTGGCGGTCCTGACGGCCATCGGTGCGATCGCGGGATGGGTGTTGCGCGGCAAGCGAGCCGAACAGGAGAAGGCGGCCGTCAGCGCGGGTTGGCAGGAGCAGCTCGAGGCACAGCGCAAGGAGAGCAACCGGCTCGTCGACCAGAACAAAGGCCTCATGGAGCAGGTCAGCCAGTTCCAGGCCCAGCACACCGACGCCAAGAACCGCGCGAAGGAACTGTCGCTCGCGGTCCAGGAAGCCTTTGCGCGACGCGACGAGTTGCAGCGCGAAATCAAGGATGTGCGCAACAGCCTGGAAACCGTTCTGGGCGAGCGCGACCGCCTGGCCTCCGGCATGCAGACGCGCGAAGGAGACGCCGACGTATTGAGGAAAAAGGACGAACGCATCGAGAAGCTGACGCGCGAGCTGGAGAACTGGCAAAACCGGCTGCCGCCCCTGATCGAACGATTCCGCACCCGCAACGAGGAAGCCGAACGGGCGGAGGCCGAGCTCGAGACGGCGCGCGCGCGCATTCGTGAGCTCGAAAACGCACCGTCCCGCGACGCCGATGATGCCGAGACCCGGGTCGAGCCGGTCCATCACCCCGAAGAGCTGACTGACGGTCGCGACGCATCCAACGATGCGGCCGACGACGACTTCGACGAAGAAGACGACGAAGACGCGGAATTCGCCGGCGAACGCTCGGCCGCGGATGAAGCCGATCTCGCCGACGCGGTCGCAGCCGAACTCGAGACCGAACCGCGGGAGCAGCGTGACGACCTGCAGATGATCAAGGGCGTCGGCCCTGCGATCGAAAAGACGCTCAATGAACTGGGTATATTCAGTTTCCAGCAGATCGCCGACATGAGCGAGTACGACATCGACCGCGTCGCGCGCCGCCTCAAGGGCTTCCACAGTCGCATCCACCGCGAGGACTGGATAGGCCAGGCGCGCGTCCTGCTGGACCCGGCGGCGAGCGCCTGATCTTGGCAAGACGACTGCACAGGGCGCTGCTGGCCACCGCACTCGTTGTCGGTACGGTCTGGAGTCTGCCGGTGCAGCCCGGCAGTATCCCCGGCGGTCCTGCCACCGCGTCGATCATCGCGTCGCCCACCTTCGAGATCTCGGCGCGGCACAACGTCGTGAGGCTGGCCGGGCACACGTCCTCTCGCCGTCATGAGGCCCTGCTGCGGCAGGCCGTCGCGAGGCATTTCGCCGGCATGCAGCACGTCTTCGTGTTTCGTCCGTTCGGCCCGGCACCCGACTGGTGGTCGCGGGCCACCACGGATCTCATCGGCGCAATCGCCGGGATGCGCGCGCCGAGTGCCAGGCTCGACGGGGGGACCGTCGTCGTGCGGGCCCTGGCCGGGCAGCCGGAGACGGCGCTGTACGGCGTCGCCTCTGTCGTTGCTTCATTGCCCGTCGCGCTCGAAACGGACATCCGGATTCTCGACGCCGGGCCCGATATCGAGATTCGATCGTTGTGCACGCAACAGTTCGAGACGTTCCGCAACGGACCGGTCAATTTCCACGAATCCGGCACGCAGATGAGGCCCTCGGCGCGGCCCGAGCTACAGCGCGTCCTCGCATTGGCCGGCGCGTGCCGCAGTGCGATGATCACGATAAAAGGGCACACGGATTCGTCCGGCGACGAGGCGTGGAACCGGAGGCTGAGCGTCGAGCGGGCGCGCGCCGTCGGCGACTGGCTCATCGCACACGGCGTGGAACCGGGTCGGCTCGTGCTGACGGGCCGCGGCTCCTCCGAGCCGATCGCCGACAACGCGACGCGTTACGGACGCAGCCTGAACCGACGCATCGAAATCAGTTTCGCCTATGGCGACTGAGGCGCTTACTCGGGAGTTGTCAGCTTGACCAGTTCGATCTCGAACAGGAGCGTCGCATTTGGGGGTACCGGCGGCTTGCCGCGCGCACCGTAACCGAGGTCGGGCGCGATGCGCAGTTCGCGTTTTTCGCCGACCAGCATGCACTTCACGCCGAGGTCCCAGCCCTTGATCACCTGCCCGGCGTCGAGCTGGAACTGGAAGGGCCTGTCGCCCCCGGACGACCAGATCTCGGTGCCGCGACCGCCCTCGGCCGATTCGTCGTACAGCCACAGGGTCGTGTGCACGTCCGCGTAGTCCCTGCTTTGCGCTGCGCGCCCGTAGCCACGCTTGACGATCGTCGCGACCAGGCCGTCCTCGATAGCGACGACGCCGTCTTCGTCGGGTTGCGGGCATCCCGCCGCCGCACCGACGCTGCGCTCCGTCGTGGCGGTATCGTCAGGCGTTGGCTCGTCAGACCCGCAGGCCGCCAGCGAGGCACCGGCCGCCAGGGTGATCAGCCACCGGGAATAGCTCATTCGGTCTTGTCCTCGAAATCGAGTGATGCGGAATTGATGCAGTATCGCAGACCGGTCGGCTGCGGGCCATCCTCGAAGACGTGCCCGAGATGCGCATTGCACGACGCGCAGGTAACTTCGATGCGGATCATGCCGTGTGACGTATCGCGCCTGGTGGTGACGGCGTCGCTGGCCAGGGGCAACCAGAAACTCGGCCATCCCGATCCCGAGTCGTACTTGTGCTCGGAACTGAACAGCGGAGCGTCGCAACAGACGCAGCTGTAGGTGCCGTCAGCCTTGTGATTGACGTACTTGCCCGAGAACGGCGGCTCGGTCGCAGAGCACTGCGTCACACGGTACTGTTCGTTGCTCAGCTTCTGCCGAAGCGCCTTGTCATCCGGCTTATCCATGCGTCGCTCCACCTTCCATGTCGAGCAGCAGCCTGTTCATGCGATGCACGTAGGCCGCCGGGTTGTCGAGCTGTGAGCCCTCGGCCAGCAGCGCGTGGTCCAGCACGATATGCGAAAGCTCGTCGAAGCGGGCGTCGTCGGCCTCACCCGAAAGGCGCGATACCAACGGATGGTCGACGTTGATCTCGAGGATCGGCTTCGACTCCGGAAGCGCCTGTCCGCTGGCCTCGAGCATGCGCCGAATCTGCGGGCTCAGGTCATGCTCGCCCGAAACGACACAGGCCGGTGAATCGACGAGCCGGCGGCTCACATTGACGGCCTCCACGCGGTCCTTCAGCACCGTGTTGATCTTCTCGAGCAACGCCTTGTGCGTCTCGTTCATTGCCTCCTGGTTCGCACTCTCCGACGCGCCCTCTTCGTTTCCTGCGGGCAAATCGAGCGCGGAACGGGCGACATCGACGAGTTCCCTGCCGTCGAATTCGCGCAGGGCATCGACCAGCCACGGGTCGATACGATCGGTCAACAGCAGTACTTCGACATTGCGTTCGCGCAGCTGCTCGAGGTGCGGGCTCGATACGGCCGTGGCATGGTTATCGGCCAGGATGTAATAGACCTTGTCCTGGCCCTCCTGCATGCGTCCGACGTAGTCCTCGAGCGACTGGTCCTGTGCGTCCGTTCCCGTATGCGTCGTCGCGAAGCGCAGCAGCCGGGCGAGCTTGTCCTTATTGGCGGGATCTTCGATCACGCCCTCCTTGAGCACCTGCCCGAACTGGCTCCAGAACGTGCCGTAGTCGTCCCCGTTTGCAAGCTTGGACACCATGTCGATCGCGCGCTTGGTCAATGCGCTGCGCATGGCCGTCAGTTCGGGGTTTTGCTGCAGGAGCTCGCGCGACACGTTCAGCGGCAGGTCGGAGGAATCGACGACGCCCTTGATGAAACGCAGGTAGAGCGGCAGGAACTGCTCCGCATCGTCCATGATGAACACGCGCTGCACGTAGAGCTTCAGACCGCGGGGCGCCTCGCGATTCCAGAGATCGAAAGGCGCACTGGACGGGATGTACAGCAGACTCGTGTACTCGCGCTTGCCCTCGACGCGATTATGGCTCCACGAGAGCGGATCGGCAAAATCGTGCGACAGGTGCTTGTAGAACTCCCTGTATTCGTCGTCACTGATATCGCCGCGAGGCCGTGTCCACAGGGCCGTTGCGCTGTTGACGATCTTGTCCTCGTCTTCGCCCGCAACGTGCAACGCCACCGGGAACCCGATGTGGTCCGAGTACTTGCGAATCAGGGCTTCGATACGGAACGCCTCGACAAATTCGCTCTCGTCGTCCTTGAGATGCAGGGTGACACGCGTGCCGCGCTCGCTGCGATCGATATCCTCGATCGTAAACTCTCCCTGGCCGTCGGATTCCCACCGCACACCCTGCTCGGCCCCGGCCCTCAGGGTCTCGACCGTGACCTTGTCGGCGACGATGAACGACGAGTAGAAACCGACACCGAACTGGCCGATCAGCTGGGCGTCATGCTGCTGGTCGCCGGTCATCTTCTCCAAAAACTCGGCCGTCCCCGAGCGAGCGATCGTGCCGAGGTTGTCGATGAGTTCCTCACGCGACATGCCGATGCCGTTGTCCACGACAGACAGCTGCCGCTGCTCCTTGTCGAGTTCGATGCGCACGGCCAGCTCGTCCTCGCCGAGCAGTGCCGGATCGGCCAGCGCTTCGAATCGCAGTTTGTCGGCCGCGTCAGACGCGTTGGAGATCAGCTCGCGAAGGAAGATCTCCTTGTTGCTGTAGAGACTGTGGATCATCAGCTTGAGAAGCTGACGCACCTCGGTCTGGAATCCGAGGGTCTGTTTCTTGTCGGCCACGCCGCAAACCTCCTGCCGTTGGAATCTCGCCAAAGGCAGTTACGATGGGGCTTACGTGCAGGATTTCAAGGTCGGAACGGTCACCGTGCGGTACAGGAGAACGACGAACAGCACGGTCGAGGTCGCCAGGGCTATGGGGCGGTGGATCAGCGCCAGCCAGGTACCCGCTCCGGCGACGGCCGTCACCATGAACACGAAGAGCAACGTCAGTATGGCCCGGCGCAGCCTCTCCCACACCAGCCCGACGGCGCCGTACAGGTCGTCGAGATCGTCGAGGTACTGAAGCAGGCACTCCACGCGAGAGGCTACCTGACGATCGTCAACATGGGGCCCGAGTACTCCGCGTCGATGCCCGCCGATTCCGTTTCCTGCATTGCCGCGGCGTTGGATTCCTTGGCATGCGCGATCGCCCTGTGGAAGAGTTCCCAGCGCTGCCGCGCCGATTCGTTCTTGAACGTATCGTAGGGAAAGTCTGATTGTTTCAGCTTGTTTGACATACTTCAGATAGCGTGTGTGTTGCTGTTGGAAACGACTATAGGACCGCGGTTACCGGCCAGCTGTGAGGCCGGTCACAGCTTGCTTCACCAGATTGTCAATCGGCCCGCGAATGCGCGGAAATCAGACGCAGTTCCGGCTTTTATGTGAATGCGGATCACACTCGCGGGCGTTTCATTGGCCCAACGAAAAACGCCGGCGTTCTGCCGGCGTTTGTCATCGTGTTCAGAGTTCGGTCAATCCTGCTCTTCCGTGGGTTCCTTGGCCCAGTTCCGGCGCACCTGGTCAGTCCAGTCGCGGTAGCCCTTCCAGGAATACAGTGCCGGATCAATGCCGGAGCGCCGCGTTTTCGGCGCGGGCGCTTTCGATATCCAGCGTCGATACTGTTTCCATCCGTCCGCATCGTTGGCGGCGGGCTCGTTCGCGGTGAGCGGCGTCTCTTTGGGCTTCTGTCCGGCATCCGTACCGAATTCCTGGTCCCAGCGCATGTGTTTGTTGTCAGGCATAGCCCTGCCCTGTCAATCCTTTGAACAAATGTTAAGTGCGTCAACTGCGTTTTCACAGGAACTGCATCACAATGCGCTCTTGCTGATTTTCTTTTAGAAACAGGCTGTTAACCTCCAGTTTTACTTAATCACATAACAGGGATCGTAGTCGCCGCCGGAAATCTTCATGCGCTGCTGTGCAACGAATGCGCCGAGCATGTTGTCGAGCAAACCCATGATGCGCCGCGATCCGTTGATCTCGAACGGGCCGTCGCGTTCGATCAATTCGGCCGTATCCTCGCGAACATTCCCCGATACGATGCCCGAAAAGGCTCGACGCAAGTGGGCGGCGAGTTCGTGGCGGGGCTGGTCGTCCTCGAGGTGCAGCGCGCGCATCGATGCGTGCGTCGCCACGAAAGGACGCTGGAATTCTTCCGTTATGTTCAGTCGCCAATTGAAATAAAAGGCGTCACCGTGCTGCTTGCGAAAAGCCAGGACCTTCTCGAGGCCGGCTTCCATCGCGCGCGCCACGGTCTTGGGGTCGTCGATGATGATCTGGTAGCGGTCGCGCGCGTCGGGGCCCAGCGTCGCGGCGACGAAATCGTCGATCCTCCGAAAGTACGGCTCGGCCGAGGCCGGACCGGTCATGACGAGCGGAAACGGGAGGTCCTCGTTCTGGGGGTGCAGCAGAACGCCGAGCAGGTAGAGAATCTCCTCGGCGGTACCGACGCCGCCCGGAAACACGATGATGCCGTGCCCGACGCGCACGAATGCCTCGAGGCGTTTTTCCATGTCGGGCATGATGACCAGGGAATTGACGATCGGGTTGGGCGATTCGGCCGCGATGATGCCTGGCTCAGTAATGCCGACGTAGCGACCGCCGCGCATGCGCTGCTTGGCGTGCCCGATCGTCGCGCCTTTCATGGGCCCCTTCATCGCGCCCGGCCCACAGCCCGTGCAGACGTTGAGGCGACGCAGTCCGAGTTCGTAACCGACTTTCTTGGAATAGTCGTATTCCTCGCGACTGATCGCATGCCCTCCCCAGCAGACCACGAGATTCACGCGCGCCGGCAGCGTGAGCAGTCGCGCGTTGCGCACAATGTGAAAAACGGCGTTGGTAATGCCATCCGAACTGTCGAGATCGAAACGGCCGCTATCGAGAACCTCGTTGCGCGTGAACACGATGTCGCGGAGGACGGCGGACAGCAGTTCGCGCGTGCCGCGGATCATCTTGCCGTCGACGAAAGCCTCGACGGGCGCATTCTTCAATGTGAGCTTGAGGCCGCGGTCCTGGCGGATGAAACCGATTTCGAAATCCCTGAACGTGTCCAGCAGGTGGCGGGCGTCATCGGTATGACTGTCCGAGTTCAATACGGCGAGCATGCATCGCCGCAGCAGGGGATACAGTCCTCCCGTTCCGCTGGACTGCAGCTGCTCGATCTCGAACTGCGAAAGTACCTCGAGGCTGCCCTCGGGCCAGACCTCGGCATCGACAAAGCGGGCGCTCATTCAGGGCCGTATTTCGACGGGCGTGTTCGTATCGGTCATGAGCCAGATATCGATCATGTCCGAATTGGAGACGGCGACGCAGCCATTCGTCCAGTCCTGAGTCCTGTAATAGGCCTCCGACCGTGTCGGTGCGTTGGGCTGGCCGTGGATCATGATCGCCCCGCCCGGATCCACGCCGGCCGCAGCCGCCTCGCGCCGGTCCTCGGCATTCGGGTAGGAAATGCGTATCGAGAGGAAGAAATCGCTGTTCGCGTTGCGGATGTCCAGAAGATAGCGGCCCTCGGGCGTCTTTAAGTCGCCTTCCTCCTTCTTGTCCCCGACCGGCACGATGCCGAGGGCTATCTTGAAGGTCCTGAGGATCTCTCCTCCCTGCAGCAAGTGCAGTTTGCGGGCGCCCTTCTCGATAACCACCATGTCCGCCACCGGAAAATCGGCGGCGTGCAGTAACCCGGGCGCGAGCAGGCTGAAAATGATGACCGCGAGCGATTTCATGACGGCAAGCCTAGCAAACCTCGACAGGCAGAAAAAAGCGGCGGTTCACACATTGCGACCAACGATCCAGCCGATGACGAAGCCGATTCCACCGGCAACGAGCGTATAGGCGGGCAGGTAGCGAAAGACGCGATCCGGATATCGCGCGCCGCCGAACATGTCGTCGAGATTGACCGCGTATGCGTAGTGCAGGTAAGCCGCGAGCCCCAGCGCGGGTATCGCAAACCCCAGCGTGCCGAGCGGCATGCGCATCCCGGCACCGGACCAGCGCCCACCGCCGCGTCGCAGTGCGAGGTAAGACAAGCCGACCAGCACCACAAGCGGCAGGAGATTGCGCATGACCCACGGGCCGCCGTCCTGGACTTCGGCAAACCACGAACCGGCCGTGACGGCCACGAAAAGCACGGGCAGCATGCGCACCGCGAGTGTCTTGTCCTTCTGCTCCATCAGCCGTCGCCGACGTCGCTCAGCACCGGGATCTGCACGCGCGTGCCCGGCCGCACCCGGTGCAGGTCGAGCTCCGGGTTGTACTGGCGGAATAGCCATAGCGGCACATCGTATTGACGCAGGGCTACGACCCAGGTCGACTCACCCCGGCGGATCGTGTGCTCGATGACGTCGGCGATCACGTGCCTGCGGAAAAACCGGTCCTGCTGCAGCCGGTGATAGGCGATACGCCGCTCCTCGAAGGTTTTGGCGTCGACGGTCCCGAGATCCAGCCGCAGCCGCTGGCCGAGTTCGACGGGCGTGCGAAAAGCGAGTCCATTGAGGTCCCGGAGTCGCTGCGTCTTGATTTCCAGCCAGTCGCCGTAATGGCCCAGCGTCTCGAGCGGCTGCACCTCGATCGTGTTGTCGTCGGCAACCGTGTAGTCGCTGGGATCGGACAGCAGGGTCGGCTCCGCCGCGCCGGGCGCCGCGGTCGCGAGCCGCGGCAGGACCTCGGGCTCTTCATCGGCCTGCGGCGTGACGGCCGCGACGACGGGCGGCTCGACGGTAGGCGGCTCGACGACGGCCACTGACGGTAACGGGCCGGCTGCCGGCAATCGCAGTTTCTGTCCCGCGCGAATGCGATGCCGGCTGCCGAGCTGGTTCAGTGCGACGAGCGTCGAGACGCGCGTGTCGTAGGTCTCTGCGATTTCGGACAGCGTGTCGCCGCGCGCGACGGTGTGGTAGAGGTCGGGCAACTGCCTGTCGAATTTCGTCTCTGCGGGCAGGCTGGCGATCACGTCACGCAACGGCACGCGCGTTGCGGTCGTCGGCAGGCGCAGCTCGTAGCCGCGCGGCAGATACTTGCTGCCCTCCCAGACCGTCGCCTGCAGACCCGGGTTGTGCTCACGCAGCAGCGACGCGGAGACGCCTGCTGCCGCGGCCAGCCCGTCCACGGACACGTGGGCCGGCAGCCGAACTGCCGCATAGTCGGTCGGCGCTTCCGGCACGAGGCCGGGGAAGTACTTCTCGGGATTTCGATCGATTTCCTTCGCTGCCAGGAAGGCGACGTAGAAATTGCGCGACGCAAAGCCGAACGTGCGCCCGCGGTAATTGCGCAGGATGTCGACGAGCGCATCGTCGCCGTGCAGCCGCATGGCGCGACGCACGCCCGCCAGGCCGTGATTGTAGGCCGTGATGGCCATGGGCCAGTTGCCCGTAATCGAAT
Organism: Woeseiaceae bacterium; assembly: GCA_041602775.1. Taxonomy (GTDB): domain Bacteria; phylum Pseudomonadota; class Gammaproteobacteria; order Steroidobacterales; family Woeseiaceae; genus UBA1847. The sequence continues at coordinate 61,124 of JBFIFN010000006.1, forward strand.
AGTTGTAAGCCAACAGGCGCCCGGCCGCGCGCGTCGCCGCGAACGGGTCATTGCGCTCATCGACGACGTGATCCACGCGCATGTAGCGCCGCCCGGTACTGCGCGTGAACTGCCAGATGCCGGACGCACCCACGTGCGAGCGCGCGTTCGGGTTGTAGGACGACTCGACGTGGGGCAAGGCCGCCAGCTCCAGCGGTACGCCGAGCTTCGCAAACTCATCGTTGACGAAGGCGCGCCAGCGGCCTGCGCGCCGCAGCCCCTCCTCGAAGCGGTCACTCAGGCCATGCTGCCAGCGGATGCGCCGGGCCGCCGCCGCGAGTTCCTCGTCAGTGACATCGACCGGCCAGAGCGCCAGCACGCGCGCCTCCTCGGCAGTCAGGTTGTCGCGCTTACCGGACGCCAGCGATCGCAGGACGCCCTGCAGGCCTTTGCGCACCCGACCCACGCGCCGGTTGCGCTCGCGCCGCGACAGCTCGGCCGGCATGTCGAGCCGCGCGTAGACGACACCAAGATTGCGATTATCGTGCAGTACGCCCTCGTCGGTCGTGTAGCGCGTGAACACGGCGATCCAGAAATCGACGTCGGGCTGCAATTCGGGCGGCTGCGGGAACACGTCGTCCGCACGCGCGGTCAGTGTCGTGAGCGCCGTCAGTATCAGGAAGAGACGCAAGGCACTTGTCATAAGGCGGCGGACAGGTTTCAATCGTAAAGCATTGAGCAGTTCACGGAAATTCGGGACATATTGCCGTAGTCTGAGCGTTACATGGGCGTACTCTACCGACAAATCGGTCTCCTGGTCACGATCGGTCTCCTGCTGGCCGGCGGGATAGCCGTGGCGGGCGAAACCGCCGTGGAGCCCACGGGCAAGGGCGTTGATCTCCTCCAGGATCCGACCGCCGAGGGCGACGCGCGTTCCAGCGAGACGCTGGTGGTGGCAGAGCAGCTGGTCGAGGCCGAAGCCGCCCACCCGCATGACGTGCCGCTCGCCGACGCGGTCACGACTGCGGAGGGGCAGGCGGGGCCGCTTCTGCTCCTCGGCACCGAGTTGCTGCCGGGTTCGGCCGCCCGTCTCGCCTGGTCGCCGACCGAACTGTTCGAGGGCGTCCCGGTCTCGACGCCCGTGCTCGCCGTGAACGGCACCAGGCCGGGCCCGACGCTCTGCCTCATGGCCGCCGTGCACGGCGACGAACTCAATGGCATCGAGATCGTGCGGCGCGTCATGCACGACATCGACGCTGACAAACTGTCCGGCGCCGTCATAGGCGTGCCGATCGTGAACGTGCAGGGCTTTCGCCGCGGTTCGCGCTACCTCCCGGACCGTCGCGACCTGAACCGCTATTTTCCCGGCAACCCGAACGGCAGCGCGGCGGCCCGCATCGCACACTCCCTGTTCACGCAGCTCGTCGCCAATTGCGACGCGCTGGTCGACCTGCACACCGGCTCCTTCGAGCGCGCCAACCTGCCCCAGATTCGCGCCGATCTGCGCAATCCCGACGTCGTGACGCTGACGCTCGGCTTCGGCTCGATGGTCGTCCTGCACAGCGTTCCGACTGCAGGCACCTTGCGCCATGCGGCCACGCAGGCCGGGATCCCCACGGTCACGGTCGAAGCCGGCGGCCCGTCACAGCTCGAGCTCACCGAGGTGAAGCACGGCGTCAAAGGCATCGAGACGCTGCTGACCACGCTCGGCATGGTGAAGAAGATGCGCCTGTGGGGCGATCCCGAGCCCGTCTACTACCGCTCGTCGTGGGTGCGCGCTGACAACGGCGGCATCCTGCTCGCCAACGTGACGCTGGGCACCACGGTTCGCAAGGGTGACGTCCTCGGGACGATCACCGACCCGATGAGTAACGCGCAGACGGACGTCCTGTCGCCGTGGTCCGGCCGCGTTATCGGCATGGCGCGCAACCAGGTCGTGATGCCGGGCTTTGCCGCGTTTCACGTCGGCATCCAGACCGAGGATGTCGTCATCGACGAGGAACAGCCTGCCGACGTCATCCACGATTCCGGCCACGGTGGTTACGTCGACGGCATGTCCGAGTAGAATCGTCCCTTCCGACTAACGATACCTGCGCATGAGCGAGCGTAAACCCCTGTCCAGCTACCGGGCACCGGGCACGTGGCCGGTCTGGATCGGCATGGGCCTGCTGCGACTCGTATGCCTGTTACCGCACGGCGCAGCGCTCGCCGTTGGCCGTACGCTCGGACGCATTGCTCATGCCTTGGCCGGATCGCGCCGCGCCGTCGCACGCCGCAACATCGAACTCTGTTTTCCAAACCTCGGCCCTGACGAGCGCGACGCGCTCGTTCGCGAACACTTCAAGGCGCTCGGCATGAGCGTCATCGAAATGGGGCTCGGCCGCTGGGCCTCGATCGAGCGCCTCGAATCGATCACCGAGCTCGTCGGCCTCGAGCACCTGCAGCGCGCACTCGACAGGGGCAGCGGCGTCATCCTGCTTGCCGCGCATTTCACGACGCTCGAGATCATGGGCCGCGTGCTCGCCGCGAATGCGCCGCCCTACGACGCCGTGTATCGCAAGAACAGCAGTGCGTTCATCACGGAGCTGCAGCGCAGCGGCCGCGAAGTGTCTGCAGAGGCCACGATCGAAAAACGCGACATCAAGCGCATGGTGCGCAGCCTTCGCGCCGGCCGCGCCGTCTGGTATGCGCCGGACCAGAGCTACAGCCGTAAAGGCGCCGAGGTCATCGAATTCTTCGGCGTTCCCTGCATGCACACGACGGCGACGTCGACGCTCGCACGACTCGGCGACGCCGCCGTGATTCCATTCTTCCCGGCGCGCAACCCCGACGGCAGCTACGTCATGACGCTGCTGCCGCCGTTCGACGAGTTCCCGAGCGACGATCTCGTTGCCGACACGAAGCGCTACGTCGAGGTCCTCGAGCAGCAGATTCGCCGCGTCCCCGAGCAGTATTTCTGGATTCATCGCAAATTCAAGGATCTGCCGCAAGGCTATCCCGACTACTACGCCGACCTCGACGCGTTGAAATAGCCCTCGAGCAGTTGCTCCCAGTTTGCGGAACGGAAGTTCAGGCGCGGATCGAGCCCGATGATCTTCTTCAGGGAGCGGTGCAGGCGGCTGAGCGTTTCCTGCTGCCAGTGTCCGGGCGGGCGCAATGCGCCCTTGTCGAAATCGAGCAGCCACAGCAGCCCGTCATTGTCGATCTGGACGTTGTAGGCATTCATGTCTGCGTGATACACGCCGGCTGCGTGAAACTCGTGGATCGCGGCACCGCAGCCCTGCCAGAACGCCTCGTCGGGACGATTCCGGGCGATGTACTGCGACAGGGGCACGATGCCGGGGACGCGCACCGTGATGATGTCGGCCGTGTAAAACGTGCCCCACTGGACATAGCGCGCCGCAGCCGGACGCGGCACACGCATGTTGTTCGCAGCGAGCTTGTCGAGCAGCCGCCACTCGAGGAAGGAACGCGTTTTGTCGGCACCCGAGAAAACGTAGGTGTCCCTGACGATCTTGCCGATCAGTCCGCCGCGCATGTAATGGCGCAGGACGAACTGCCGCGGGACGTTGCCGACAAACAGCGTATTACCGCGACCCGCCGAGCGCAGCGAACCCTTGACGGGCTCGGCATGCAGCCAGCCTTCGGCCGTAAAGCGTTCGTCCGAAATCTGGTTGATAATCGCCTTATCGTATAGGATGGCGCCGCGCTCGGTCTTCTCGACGGTCTCGGTCAAAGGACCTCTTCCCCATATGCACTACGTCCCGGATATTGCCTGATTTGACCCTGCAATCGAAGCCTCGACGCATTTGCGTGCTGCGCCTTTCCGCGATCGGCGATACCTGCCATGCACTGGCCGTCATCCGCCGATTGCAGGACAACTGGCCCGACGCCGCCATCACCTGGATCATCGGCAGGACGGAGCACGGCCTGATGGGCGATATCCCGGACATCGACTTTGTCGTTTTCGACAAGTCCCGCGGGCGGGGGGCCTATCGTGACGTGCGCGACGCATTGCAGGGGCAGCAGTTCGACGTCGCACTTTGCATGCACGCGTCGCTGCGCGCCAACCTGCTGGTCCGATCGCTGCCTGCCGATGTACGTATCGGCTTTGACCGCGCTCGCGCCAAGGACTTCCAGTGGTTGTTCACGGACCGGCGCATCGACGCCGGCCGAGGCGAGCACGCGCTGGAGGCGATGATGGCTTTCGCATCTGCCGTCGGCGCTGCCGAGCGGCCCCTGCGCTGGGACATCCCGTTGCCCGATGCCGACCGCGTCTATGCGGCCGAGGTCGCCGGCGACCGCGGTCCGCTCGTCGTCATCAGCCCCTGCAGCAGCCAGCGGGCGCGCAATTTCCGCAACTGGCGCGTCGAAAACTTCGCCGCCGTCATCGACCATCTTGAAAAACGCCACGGCGCGCGCGTCGTGCTGACCGGCGGTCCGTCGGAGATCGAGCAGGACTACGCCCGGCAACTTGCCGCGCGCAGCGACGCGCTCGACCTGGCCGGGCGCACGTCGCTCAAGCAGCTCGCGGCCGTCATCGCCGCGGCCGACCTCGTGATCTGCCCGGATTCGGGACCCGCACACGTCGCGACGGCGCTCGGTACGGCCGTTGCGGGGCTGTACGCGACGTCCAATCCCGCCCGCACCGGACCGTATCTCTCCCAAAAATACACGATCAACCGCTATCCTGACGCTGTCATGAAGTATTTGGGCAGGAACGTCGCCGATCTTCGCTGGGGCAAGCGGGTCAGGCACCCCGATGCGATGGACCTTGTAACGACCGAAGATGTCTTGCAGGTTGTCGACAATTTCTTCGACGATCGAATACTTTAGTCGTTTTTAGCAACAATTTTAGCGAAAATTCTCGCCGGTGAAAGGTCTCTCAGGCAGCGCAGATGGCCGAGCGGGCACTCACGCTCGAAACAGGGCCTGCATTCGAGGTCAATTTCGTGAATTTCGCGGCTTTTCGTGAGCGGTGGCGTGAATTTCGGCGAAGATGAGCCATATATCGCGTGAACGCGAATGCCGACGGCGGCCGCGACATGCATGAGCCCCGAGTCGTTGGAGACGGCCTGCTCGCACGCGGCCAGCAGGTCGATGACGTCCTCCAGCGACGTTTTGCCGCACAGGTTCAGCGCGCCGCTGCCGCCGGCAATCCGCTCGGCGGCAGCGGCATCCTTGTGCGACCCCAGCACCCAGACCGCGTACCCTTCTCCGTCCAGGCGCGCGGCGAGTTCGGTGAAATACTCGAGCGGCCAGCACTTGGCCGGGCCGTACTCGGCGCCGGGCATCATGGCAATGACCGGGCGCGCCAGGTCGAGGCCGAGTGCCGCAAGCGCTCGCGCCTGGTTGTCGGTCGATACCCGCAGTGACGGCTGGGGCAGGTCCGGAGGCAGTGCTTCTCCGGCATCGAGTCCCAGCGCGACAAAGCGCTTGACAGTCTGGTCGAGCACCTCGCGATCGAATGGCCGCACGTCGTTGATCAGCAGAAAACGCGACTCACCCCGAAACCCCGTGCGCACGGGAACGCGCGCCAGCCAGGGTATCAGCGCCGCCTTGAACGAACGCGGCATGACGATCGACCGATCGTAAAGACCGCGCAGTCCGGCGGCGATACGCCGACGCGTCCCCAGCCCGATTTCACCGTGCGCCGTTTGCGACGCTATCCCGGTGCGGATCTCGGGCATGCGCGCGACGATGGGAAGGGACCATTCGGGAGCCAGCACATCGAGCGGGTGATCCGGCTGCCTCGCCCTGAGGACTTTGAACAGGGACTGGGCCATGACCATGTCACCGACCCAGGATGGACCGACGATTAGGGTTGCTGCAGTCCGCAAAGCTGATCCAGGTAAGCAGGCACGCCCTCTTCGACCGGCCGGAACTCGACATCACACCCGCTGTCCCGCAGCTGCGTCAGGTCCGCCTGGGTGAAGCTCTGGTAAGCCCCCTTCAGGTGGTCGGGAAACGGTATGTAGCGAATCCTGCCCTTGCCGTGCCAGGCGATGACCGCGTTCGCGACATCATTGAAGCTCTGCGAACGACCGGTTCCGGCATTGTAGATGCCCGCCACGCCGGGGTTGTCCAGGAACCAGAGATTGACGTCACAGACGTCGTCCACGTAGACGAAGTCGCGCAACTGTTCACCGTTGCCGTAACCCTCCGAACCTTCGAAGAGACGCGCTTCGCCATCCTCGAGTACCTGGTTGTTGAAGTGGAAGGCAACGCTCGCCATCGAACCCTTGTGCTGCTCGTGGGGGCCGTAGACGTTGAAATACCGCAGCCCGACGACCTGGCTCGCCGCGTCGGCCGCAATGCGTCGCACATAGCGGTCGAACTGCAGCTTGGAATAGCCGTAGACGTTGAGCGGGTTTTCGAACAGCGGGTCCTCGATGAACTGCTTCGAACCGCCGTAGACGGCCGCCGATGACGCATAGAGGAAGGGCGTCTTGTGATCGAGACAATGATGCAGCAATGCCTGCGAGTAGCCGTAATTGTTACGCATCATGTAGCGGCCATCCCACTCGGTCGTGGCCGAACACGCCCCCTGGTGAAAGATGGCGTCCAGGCGTTTCGCGAATCCGCTGTCATTGCGGAGGCGCTCCGGAAATTCGTTTTTGTCGATATAGTCGGCGATCTGCAGGTCGGCAATGTTGACGAACTTGTGGCCGTTTTCGAGATCGTCGACAACGACGACGTCCTGCCCGCGATCGATGAGCGCGCGCACCAGGTTGCTGCCAATGAAGCCGGCGCCGCCGGTGACGACCATCATCGATTCAACCCTCGTCGCCCAGCAGGTGATACTCGGCCCCGCAGTACGGGCACTTGGCCTCTCCCGTTTCCGCAACAGGGATGAACACCTTCGGGTGCGAGTTCCACAGGTACATGCCCGGCATCGGGCAGCTCAGCGGCAAGTCCGAGCTGCGCACGCCATAGCGGTTCTGGGCGTTGGCCGGTATCAGGTTCTCGTCGACGGTTCCTGCTCGTGACACGGATTTCCTCGTTCGCACATGGAGTGGTGTGGCGTCGAATTATAAGCTCAACCCAGCCACTCTTCCCATGTTTCCGCGACGAACGTACGCCGCGCCTCGAACTCGTCGGCGCCGACGAGCGGCGGGCGGCCATCCAGCACGAGGTGATGCTGGCGCAGGCGGTATTCGCGGTAAGCATCCTGCAGCGCATCGCCGACTGCGCGCTCGAGGCAGGCTGCCGCGGTCAACGCATCGAGTTGCCGGATATTATCGGAGTAAAAGACGACGTCCGGATGTTCGGCCGCATGCCACAGAACCAGGTACTGGACCAGGAACTCGATGTCCCCGATGCCGCCGCGTCCGTGTTTCAGATCGAAATGCTCGCCGCTGCTGCGGTCGAGCTCGTCGCGCATGCGCTGGCGCATGGCGATGACGTCATCGCGCAGCGAGTCGCGGCGCACCCGGTGCATGAGCGTGTCGCGCCGTATACGGTCGAACTCGGCGGCGATTGCCCGGCTCCCGGCCACCGGTCGCGCGCGCAGCAGGGCCTGGTGCTCCCAGGTCCACGCATGTGCGTCCTGGTAGCGCTCGAAGGCGTCGGTACTGGTTACCAGCAAGCCCTTGTTGCCGTCCGGGCGCAGGCGTGTGTCGATCTCGTACAGCTGGCCTGAACCGGTTTGCGTGGTCAGGAAATGCGTCAGGCGGCGCACGAGACGGCTGAAGAACAGGGAGTTGTCGAGGGGCTTGCCGCCATCGGTCGACTGCTTCGAGCCGCGAGAGTCATGCAGGAACACGACGTCGAGGTCGGACCCGTAGGACAGCTCGAGACCTCCCAGCTTGCCGTAAGCAATGATGCCGAAACCGGCTTCGCGCTCGACACCGTCCAGCAGGTAGCGGGGAGCGCCGTGACGCTCCACGAGCTCGTTCCACGCCACGTGCAGCGCCTCTTCGAGAATGACCTCGGCCAGCCAGGTCAACCCGTCACTGACCTTCATGATCGGCAGCTGCCCGTTGAAGTCGGCCACGGCAATACGGAACATCGTGGCCCGCTGGAACCCGGCGATCAACCGCATACGCGCCTCGCTGTCGCCCGCTTCGTGCGCGAGGCGCTCGTCGAGTTCGGCCGCGAGGTCCGCTCGCGTCACACGCTCGGAATACAGTCGCGGATCGAGGAGTTCATCGAGCAATACCGGATAGCGAGCGATCTGGTCGGCGATATAGGTGCTGCGCCCACACAAGTCGACCAGTCGCGACAGCGCGCCGCGATTCTCATTGAGCAAGGAAAGGTAGGCGCTGCGGCGCAGGACACGCTCAACGATATCGAGCGTGCGCGCCAGCGCTCGGGCCGGCCGTTCGGAGCGCACGACTTCGGCAATGAGCCGCGGAATGAATCGCTGCAGGCGCTTGCGCGATACCGAATCGACCTGCTGCGTAGCCTTCGCATCGGCGAATCCCACGATCCGTTCGGCCAGCGCAGCGGCCGAAGCAGCGTCTTCGGCAGCGAGCAGCTGCGTCCATTCCGGAATACCGGCACCAGCCTTCCAGGTGCGCTGGACCTGCTTCAGGAATGGCGCATCGCCGCCGTCGTCGCGAAATGCAACCTGCTCGAACTGCTCCGCAATTTCTCCGCGTTGCCGGTCGATCTCGGCCGCCAGTGACGCCCAGTCGGCATAGCCCATCGCCGTACTGAGCCGTGCCCGGTCCGCCTCGTCCTTCGGCAGATCGTGAGTCTGCCGATCATGCATGGCCTGGATGAAGTTTTCGAGCCGTCTCAGGAAGCGGTAGGCGGCCCGCAGCTTTTCAGCGCCCTCGGCAGACAGGCCACGTGCCCCCACGAGACGCGGCAGTACGACCTGCAGTTCGCGCGCCTGCAGCGACGGATCGCTACCGCCACGTACGAGTTGTAACGACTGCACGATGAATTCGGCTTCACGGATGCCGCCGGGGCCGAGCTTGATGTTGTCCTGCAGCTCGCGCCGCTTGACTTCCGCCGCGATCATCGCGTGCATTTCCCGCAGCGACTCGAATACGCCGTAATCGATATAGCGACGGTACACGAAAGGCCGCACGAGGTTGTCGTAAAGATCCCGCACGATGGCGTCCCCCGGGTGCGCGCCGACCACGCGCGCCTTGACGTAGGCGTAGCGCTCCCAGTCGCGACCGTGTTGCAGGAGGTAGGACTCGAGCGCCGGGAAGCTGACGACGGGCGGCCCGCTGTCGCCGAAGGGCCGCAGCCGGGTATCGGTGCGGAACACGAAGCCGTCTGCCGTCTTCTCATCGAGCAGCGCGATCACGAGCCGCGTCAGGCGGCCGAAATATTCCTGTGCGCTTGCCTGCCGCGGCCCATCGGAAAACCCGTCCTCGGGATAGAGAAAGATAAGGTCGATATCGGAGGAGAAATTCAGTTCGAATCCGCCGAGTTTCCCCATGCCCAGGACGACCAGTGGCACCTTGTCGCCGCCGCCGTCGCGCACGACGCCGAAGCGCGGCTCCAGCACGCGCTCGGCAACACGGGTCGCCGCGTGCAGCGAACGATCCGCGAGGGCCGTCAGTGACCCGAGGGTCTCATCGAGATCCGCGAGCCCGAAAACCTCACGCCACAGCACGTGGAGCATGAATCGATTTCGAAAGCGGCGCAGGACAGCCTTGGTTTCTTCGACGTCCTCGAGCGGGGCTGCCAGTGTGTCGAGCGAGGTCGCATCGGGCGGATCGGCAAACGCCGCGACGTGGTCGAGGAACCAGTCCCGGTTGCGCAACACGGTTGCCGCGGCGAATTCGCTGCAGGCGGCGAGGCGTTGAAACTTGTCGGCATGCGCAGCGTTTCCGTAGCGCTCGAGCCAGCGCCCCACGACCTCCTCGAGCGCGGGCGGCAGCGTATGCGTTTTCCCTCCCATGGCCGCAGTCTAGCGGAAAACCACGGATTTCAGGCCAGGGTCGAGATTTCCTCGATAACGACCTCGAAGGTCTTCGGCTTACCGAACAAGTGGCCCTGGGCGAAATCCACGCCCAGTTCGGCGATCATCTCGCGCGCCTCCTCGGATTGGACGAACTCGGCGACGGTCTGCAGATTCATGACCTTCGCGACCTGCGTGATGGCCGCGACCATCGATTCGGAAATCCGGTTCTCCGTGATGTCGACGATGAAGCTGCCGTCGATTTTGAGCATGTCGACATTGAAGTTCTTGAGATACGCAAACGAACTGAGCCCCGCGCCGAAATCGTCGAGCGAGATACCGCATCCGATTTCGCGCAGGCGGTCGATAAATCCCTGCGCTTTCTCGAGATTGGAGACCGCCGCTGACTCCGTTATTTCGAAACACAGGCAGGAGGCGGGCAGATCGCTCTGCGCGATTTCGCCCTCGATGAATTCGAGAATCTCGTCGTCGCCGAGAGACTGGCCCGATAGGTTTATCGAAAACTGGGCGTCACGACCATCGATGAATTCGCGGGCGCCGGCGAGCCTGGCAATGGTCCTGGAAACGACCCAGCGATCGATCTGCGGCATCATGCGATAGCGCTCGGCTGCCGAAAACAGCGCTTTTGTCGGAACGCGTTCGCCATCGTTGTCGGCCATGCGCAGGAGTACCTCGAATCGCGGCCGGTCGTCGTCTTTCGCCAAGGGTCTGATTTCCTGGGCCCGGAGCTCGAATCCATCATTGTCGATAGCCTGCTGGATCTCCGCGACGAGCTGCATGTCGTCGTAGCGGCGAATAATGCTCCGGTTTTGTTCGTCGTAGACTTCGATTCGATCTCGGCCGTGGTCCTTTGCCGCCTCGCAGGCCATGCGGGCCGTCGTCAATGCATTGCCGTCCCTGCCGGAGATGCGATTCAGTGCGGCGATGCCGACGCTCATCGTGATCTGCAGCGACTTGTCCCCCTGCAGGTAGCGCAACGCCGCGCCCCTGTCGCGGATGCGCTGGGCGTGCTCCATGGCCGCATCGGAATCGGCGTGCGTCAGCAACATGCAGAAGTCGTCACCCGACAGGCGCGACAGCACCGCACTTTTTGGCAGGTCCTCGTCGAGCAGGCGGGCGAATCGCATGATGACGTCGTCGCCGGCTTCGCGGCCGAACCGGTCGTTGACCAGCTGCAGGTTGTCGAGGTCAAAATAGATCAGCTGGTGCGCGTCCTCGCCCGTCCGCAGGTCCTTGAACGATTCGTGCAGCTGGTCCTCGAAGCCCACGCGATTCATGAAGCCCGTCATCGCATCGAACGAGCGTTCGATCACGTGCTCGATCTTGCGCACGATGTGCGTCATGAAACGGCGATCGCCGCCGGAGAATTCGGATTTATCGATACGGCCGAGTTGGGCCAGTATGCCTTCGACGTTGCCCTGACCGTCCAGCAACGGCGTCAACAGCGCCTGGTAGCCGTGTTCCGCGATCTCGTCGGAGCCTTCGACGGCGGGAATCTGAAACACGAGGGGCTTACGCTGCCCTTCCAGCCTGGGCAGCAGCTGCTCGATCAGGTAGCGGTCCAGGACCTTGCGATTCACGTCCTTCCAGGTCGAGTGCGTCGCACTGATGCGAATGCGCTTGGAGGGAATCAGCAGCACGCTGTAACAAATGCCGAGAAAGCGCCCGCTGCGGCCCACGAGTTCGGCGAGGCTCGTGTGCCGCGTCCTGGCTCCGTGTATCTTCTCGTCGATCTCGTAGAGCAGGTCGAGTTCCTTGCGGACGAGTTCGGTTTCGCACCGCGCGAGCTCGAGGTCGCGGTCGATGTACATGGACTCGCCGATGACGGCCAGCGCGGGCTCGAGAATGCTGGCGAGCGTGCTCGGGTTGAACGACGCGGACTTGCCTGCGTTGCGTGAAAACAGCGCCACGAGCGTTCCCAGATGCTCCTCGCTTTTGCCGTGTACCGGCAGCGCGAGGACCGTGCGCCCGGACGGCAGGGTGCGACGCAGCGGTTCGCCGCGAGTCTTGAGTTCGTCGAGAACCTCGTCAGGAAGGTCAGCGACAAACCCGTCGATCTCGTAATCCTCGCCGGCATCGGAACTCCAGATGCACGCCTTCGCCGGATCGTAAAAGCAGAATACCTGTGCACGCGGCACGAGCGAGTGCAGCAGGGCCCCGGCCCTGCTCACGTGTTTGTCCTTTGCGAGGCTTTGCGGGTCTGCGGCCACTGGCGCTCCGGGATACCAAACCTGATCGGATCACCAACATGCCAGCCGCGGCCCCGCGACGCTGTGACTCAGGTCTCAGGTGGGAATCAATTTTCCTTTCCGGTTCAGGAAATTACGACCGTTGCCGCCGGAATCGCACTACAGGCCCGCCAGCCACTCGTCGTCCGACCCTTCCTCGACGCCCTCGAACAGCGGCGTGCTGAGGTAACGCTCTCCCGTGTCCGGCAGCATGGCGAGGATCACGGAGCCTCGCGGTGCGTCCGCGGCCACGTCGAGCGCCGTCGCCAGCGTTGCGCCCGCCGAGATGCCAGTGAAAATGCCCTCCTTCGCCGCCAGCTCCCGCGACACAGCGATAGCGCGCTCGTCTTCAATGGGTCGAAGCTCGTCGAAGACCTCGCGGTCGAGCACGTCGGGTATGAAGTCCGGCGTCCAGCCCTGGATCTTGTGCGGCGTCCATTCTTTCCCGGCAAGCAGGGCTGCGCCCGCCGGTTCGGTGGCGACGATGGTCACCTCGGGGCGCGCCGCCTTGATGACCTGGCCGGCTCCCGTCATCGTGCCGCCCGTGCCGTAACCGGTCACCCAGTAGTCGAGCCGCCGCCCGGCGAAGTCGCGCACTATCTCGGGGCCCGTCGTGTGACGGTGGTACTCGGGATTCGCCGGGTTTTCGAACTGGCGCGCAAGGAACCAGCCGTGTTCGGCGGCAAGTTCTTCGGCCCTGCGCACCATGCCCGAGCCCCGTTCGGCGGCCGGCGTCAGTATGACCTTGGCGCCCAGGCCGCGCATGATCTTGCGGCGCTCGACCGAGAACGAATCGGCCATCGTGGCAACGAAGGGATGCCCGCGGGCGGCGCACACCATCGCAAGTGCGATGCCCGTGTTTCCCGAGGTCGCCTCGACGACGGTTTGCCCGGGTTTGAGAATGCCTTTCTGCTCGGCATCGTTGATGATGGCAAAGGCAAGACGATCCTTGACCGAGGCCATCGGGTTGAACGACTCGACCTTGACGTACATCTCGACATGGTCCGGCCCCATGCGGTTGAGGCGCACGACGGGTGTGTTGCCGATGGTTTCGAGGATATTGTTGAAGATCATTTCTTGTACCTTCTTATCCGATCATGATGGGTGTGTAGCACAAATCATCACGCGCCGCGATGCCGCCAGAACGCGGGGTTTCCGCCTTTATACCCTAACGTTATATGATTGGGTGCAGGGACAGAACCGAACGGCCACAACGCGGTCACATAGTTCATGAAACTGCAGCAGCTGAAATACCTCATCGCCATTGTCGACAACGGCCTGAACATCACGGCTGCTGCCGAACGCCTGTACACGTCACAACCCGGCGTGAGCAAACAGTTGAAGCTGCTCGAAGAGGAACTGGGCATGCAGCTGTTCACGCGCAAGGGCAAGAGCCTCGACGCCGTGACGCCGGCCGGCGAGAAGGTCATCGAGCGGGCGCGCCTGATCATGCGGGAGGTGGAAAACATCCGGACGCTGGCGGCCGATTATTTCGAGGAGAAGGACGGCTCGCTGTCGATCGCTACAACGCACACGCAGGCTCGGTACGTGCTGCCGGAGATCATCGCGAGATTTCGCGAGCGCTTCCCGAACATCAGCCTGAACCTGCACCAGGGCACGTCGGAACAGATTGCCGACATGGTGGCCGCGAACAAGATCGACTTTGCCATTGCGACAGGCGCCAGCCACCTGTTCTCCGGCATGTTGCTCGTACCGAGTTATCGCTGGGACCGCTCGATTATCGTGCCCAAGGGTCACGCGCTCACGAAGCTAGATCGCAAGATAACGCTGCAGGACCTCGCCGAGTACCCGCTCGTGACCTACGTGTTCAGCTTCAGCGGCGAGTCGTCGCTGAAACGCGCATTTGCCGATGAGGGGCTGGAGCCCAATGTCGGCTTCACCGCGCGCGATGCGGATGTCATCAAGACCTACGTGCGCATGGGGCTCGGTGTCGGCATCGTGGCGAGCATGGCGGCGGACTGCTCGGATCGGGAAGATCTCGAAGTCATCGATGCCGAGGGCCTGTTCCCGCGCAGCACGACCTGGATCGGCTACCGCAAGGATGCCGTGCTGCGTCGCTACATGGTGGACTTCATCCAGCTGTTTGCCCCGCACGTCACGGCGAGACAGCTCGACAAGCTGGTCCGGGCCAGGGACCAGGAGGCGATCGACAGGTTATTCGACGGCACGGAGCTGCCGCTGCGCGGTGGCTGCGGCGAACAGATTACGGCTGCGGCCTGAGACGTGCCCGGGCGACGTCCTCTGCGATGACGACACTGCCAGTTGCCGCGGGAACCTTGCTCAATAGATGCGGATGCCGCCGTGGCGTTTGCGGCTCTGGCGATCGCTCCACCAGAGTGCCGCGATAAACCCGAGTACGAAACACACGACGATGACGCCACCAACCCATTTGAGCGGCACGGCGCCGCGGTAACGTTCTTTCATGCCTTCGATCGACGCCACTTCCTCGCGGAGATCGGTGATCTCCGCCCGGGCGTCCTCGAGCTTTGAGGTCAGGTCTGTCGTTTCGCCGCGCAGCTGATCGATCGTGGCCGCGGGTTCGGCGAATGCCGTCCGGGCCTCGGCAAGTTCCGCTGCGAGCGCATCGCGCTCGGCCATCGTCTCCGCGACGATCAGCTTGGCCGGTTTTTCGTCGACGAGGTAGGCCGACTTCACCCAGCCCTCGGTGCCGTCCGGGAGACGCACGTTGGCGTAATTTCGATCCCGGACGAGTATTTCCATGGCCTGGCCGCTTTCGAGAAAGCGAAACGCGCGATCGCTGGTATCCTCGGCGGCGTGCAGTCCAAGCCGCAGATTATCGGTTACGTACGCTGTCTCGGCGGCCGCCAGCACCGGCAACAGCAGAAACACACTGATCAGTAAACGCATGCTCGATCTCCTTGCCCGCGGCGAGTGTACACCAAGCCGCGCCCGCAATTGTCGACCTACCGCTCGTAGAGCCACTGCAGCAGCGCTTCCTGGACCTCCTCGCCGGGTCCGCGATGAATGTCTTCGTGGTTCTGCAGCGCGACCAGGGCGAAGCGGCGACCGGAACGCGATTGCAGGTAGCCGGCAATCGCCGTCACGTGATCCAGGGAACCGGTCTTGAGATGTGCCTGTCCGATGAGCTCGGTATTGCGGAAACGGCGCAGCAGTGTCCCGTCCAGCCCGCTGAGCGCCATCGACGAGAGGAATTCGGGCATGTACGGCTGTGCCCACGCGAATGTCAGGAGCGACGCCATGGCTTTCGGCGTAATCCTCGCCTCTCGGGACAGTCCCGCGCCGTTCTCCAGGAAGATCGCGCCGGTTTGCAGGCCGTTGTCTTCGAGCCACGACTCGATGACCTTGCGCCCCCCGGACTCGGTGCCCGGCGCGCCGAGCTGCTCGGCCGAGAGCGTGTACAGCACCTGGCGCGCCATGACGTTGTTGCTGTGCTTGTTGACGCGTGCAATGACCTCGACGAGTGGCGGCGACTCGAAGGACAGGAGGGGCTCCGCACCCTCGTTGGCCGTGACGTTACGCCAGCGCCCCTCGAGAACCCCGCCGGACTCCTCCCACAATGCACGGAACAGGCCGTAGGCGAATTCGTTGTGGCGCAGCGCCGTACGGTCCATGGCGTAGCGGCGGCAGCGGTTCGGGAAACGCCCCGAGAACTGCACCTCGTCCATGTCGTCGTTCAAGGTTACGGTAATGCCTCGCTGGTAGCCGCCGCAGTAGCCTTCGCGGATCGTCAGGCGGTTGTCGACGCGGAGGTTGCCGAGCGGGGGATCGAGGCTCACGTCGACCGCGTTGCCGTTGGGCTCGAACCAGTAGCGCACGACCTTGAAGTTCATGAGCAGGGCGTTGGGCGCTACGTTGTAGGCCCGCAGCGGCTGCTTGTCGAACGCCCCGGGGTCGTAGTCGCCGACGTCGAACCAGCTGTCGTCGAGCAGCAGGTCGCCGGCGATTTCGTCGATGCCCTCGCGACGGATGCGCCGCAGCATCTGCCAGACGCGCTCGGTAACGAGGAACGGGTCGCCGTAGCCCTTGAGGAGCAAATCGCCTTCGAGACGGCCGTCGACGATATCACCGAGGGCGTACACGTCCGTCTTCCAGCGATAGGCCGGGCCGAGGACATCCAGCCCCACCAGCGTGGTCAGCAATTTCATCGTCGAGGCCGGGTTGCGCGGCTCGTCCGGGTACCATTCGAGGATCGCATCGCCGGTATCGAGGTCCTCGACGTAGATACTGAGGGTGTCGTCCGGCACCTGGCGCAGGCTGAGGACGCTGCGCACGCCGGCGGGCAGCTTGTCCTCGTCGGCAAGCGAGACAGCCGGAAGGGCCGCGAGAAGAACGACGATAAGGGCAATGCAACAGCGTTCAGTCATCATCCGGTTCCAGCGCGGGTAAGTGTCGATGCAGCGCCCGGCTGGCCGCACCATGCATGATCCAGGTCAGCAGGGCAATCACGATGACGCCGAAGGCGGCGACGATATAACCCATGCCACCCGGTGTCGCCTCGCCCGACAGTATCTGTCCGATATTACGCGCGAGGGTTCCGAGCCAGACGTAAAGGGCCGTCGGCAAGGCCATGCCGACAGCCGTCGCGGCGAAATGCACGCCGGCCCGCACCGACGTTATGCCGTAGCCGTAGTTGAGCAGGTTGAAGGGCATGACCAGTGACAGGCGCGTCAACGTAACGATCACGAACGCCTCCTCGCGCAGGCCTGCCTCGATAGCGGCGAGGCGGTCGTGATTGGCCACCTTCGAGGCGACCCAGTCGCGGGCAAGGACACGCCCCGCGAGAAACGCCGCCTGGGCCCCGAGCGTCACCGCGACCAGGGCGAGCGGCGTACCGGCGGCGAATCCGAAAAGGTATCCGGCGAGCAGCATCCACGTAGACCCGGGCGAAAACAACACGCAGGAAATGACGGCGCAGGCCAGGTACACGACCGCCCCCTCGAGCGGGTTAGCCTGCACCCAGCCGAGCAGCGCAAGAACCCCGTCTGCCACCGGCAACGCATAAAGCGCGTAAACCAGTCCGGCAAATAGCGCGGCCAGCGCAAAGCGGTTCAGCGTCTTGCGCGTCAACTCGCCGGCCGCTCTATCTTGTAGGAGCGGATACGATCGGCAAGTGTCGTGGGTCTCACCCCGAGCAACTCTGCCGCACCGCCCTTGCCCGAGACCTTCCAGTTCGCCCGCTCGAGGGCCCGCACGATGTTGGCGCGCTGCAACTCGCGCATGTCCGTCTCGGTCAGCACATCATCGTGCCGTAGCGGTACCGCGACGGCCGACGTCTTGTTCTGCTCGAACGCAGGCAACGACAGGTCGAGTCGCAACACCTTGCCGGGTGAGAGTATGACTGCGCGCTCGATGACGTTCTTGAGTTCACGCACGTTGCCCGGCCAGTCATAGTGCCTGAGGTTGGCCGCCTGCGTTCGCGTCAGCGTCAGCGACTCGCGGCCGAAATCCTTGCACGTCTGCTCGAGGAAGTGCTGCGCAAGCTGCACGACATCTTCTCCGCGTTCGCGCAAAGGCGGTACGTCGATCGGGAACACGCTGAGCCTGTAAAACAGGTCTTCCCTGAACTCACCGTCGACGATGCATTGCTCGAGGTCGTGATTGGTTGCTGCTATTACGCGTACGTCCACTGATCGCGTTACGTCGTCGCCGACGCGTTCGAATTCGCTTTCCTGCAGGACGCGCAGCAGCTTGGCCTGGAGCTCCAACGGTATTTCACTGACCTCGTCGAGGAAGATCGTTCCGCCGTCTGCCAGCTGGAAGCGGCCGATACGATCCCGATGCGCCCCCGTGAACGCCCCCTTTACGTGACCGAAGAATTCGCTCTCGAAAAGCTCTTTCGGTATCGAAGCGCAATTGACCTTGACGAGTGGTCCCTCGGCGCGCGGGCTGCGCGCGTGAATCGCGCGCGCCACGAGTTCCTTGCCGACACCGGATTCCCCCTGCAGGAGGACGCTCACAGGCGTCTCGGCTACGGCTTCGACGCGCTTCAGCATGCGGCGCAGGGCCGGGCTCGTGCCGACGATGCGGCCGAAATTGAGCGCGACATTGACCTCCTCGCGCAGGTAGTCGCGCTCGCGCTCCAGCTCTTCACGCAAGCGCGCGTTCTCGGCGAGCGTGCGGCGCAGCTCGCGCTCGGTGCGATTGCGTTCGGTCACGTCCTTCGAGGCCACGAGCATGCGGTCGACATTGCCGTTCTCGTCGCGGTGAGAGATGGCCGACATGATGAGGTCCACCGTGCGGCCGTCCTTGGTCACCATCTGGCGCTCGAGGTTGTTGAAATCGCCCTCGGCGATGAGCGCCTGCAGCCGACCGTCCGCGTACTTGTTCTGATCGGCCGCGCTCATGAAATCCGTGATCGGGCGACCCAGCACCTCCTCTCGCCGGAAGCCGAGCTTGTTGAGCCAGTGATCGGTGACCGTGATAATCAGCCCGTCACCGTCGACGGTGTGCAGCATGGCCGGCGTAGATCGATACAGGGTGCGATATTTGAAATTGGCGCGCGCCTGGTCCGACAGCTCCGAGTACATCGCAACCGTGCGCAGGAACTGACCCTCCCGGTCGTATTCGACGAACGCGTTCGTGATGCAGTCGACGACCTCGCCCGAGGCGCTGACGAAGCTGATGTACTTGTTCTCGAGCTTGCCGCGACGCCGCAGCAGTGGGCGCAGCTCACTGACGATCCGCTCGGCCGACTCGGGCGTCGCGAACTCCTCGGGCTTGTGGCCGACCATGTCGTCCAGCGCGTAACCGAGCCGCTCGAGCATCGCGTCGTTGACGTCGAGAAAACGGCTGTCCTCGGCAATCGAGGTCGTCATGACCGGTGCCTTGCGAAACAGCCACTCGTAGTCGTCCTGCGTGATCATCACCGCAGCATACACGAAATTCCGTAATAGAGCTTACGATTTTCCGTTATTTACGAAATTCCGGTAGCCCTTGATTTCCATTAAGTTGTTGTTTTCTAGAGGCTTACCGAGTTGGCACGGCATGTGCAATAGGTATGTCGCAGACCGCTGCAAAGCGGGCCTGTACTTCGACTTGAGGACAAGAGGATGAACACCAGGAACATCGAAGAGCGGCTCGCGCTGCTGGGCGTGCTGGTCGTGCTGATCGGCGTGTCGTCGGCGGCCGAAGAGGCGCTCGCAGCAGACCCCGCCGCGGTCACGACCACGGCGGTCGCCATACACGGCGCCGCGGGCAACACGCTGGAGATCGCGGCGCAGGCCAATAAAGAGGCCGCGGCGAAGGCCGCCGCAGCGCTGGCCGAAGAAAACGGGCTGGACCTTGATATCCGGCTCAATGACCGCACTTCATTGTCGGGCGCGGACCGCAAGTAGGTCCTGCGCGACACCCTCCGGTGCCGGGCTCGTCGGGAATCTCTCCCCCTGACATCCGGCGTGCCGCATCGGAAACAGCGCCGGGCGTCGTCCGGCGCGAAAGGGCCGCAAGGTCCTGCGGCATTCCCCCTAGCCGCAATCTCTGAGGCGCCGGTTCTCCGGCGCCTTTTTTTGTCAGTCGCTCCGGACCCGGTCGCGGTGCACTTCGGCGCGCCGGTCCAGGTTGTTCGAGTTGCGATTGGAGATGGACTCACGCAGGCGTTTCAACCAGGCACGCGCCCACGTGAACTCGATGCTGAGGATGGCGAGGCCGACCGGAATGACGACGAGCGCGGGCCCGGGAGTAACGAGCATGACCACGCCGATCAGCAGGACAGTCGCCCCGACCACGCCGACGACGATACGCCGCGCCGCCTTGTACCCGATGTGAAATGCTCGTCTTATCATGTGTCTTGCCGTAGCCTTGGGCCGATGAAGCCGGCCCCCGTATCCATTCTAGCGCTGTTTGCGGCACTCATCGTGGCATTTGCACACCCGGCGGACGGCGACAATGAAATTGTCGTCGCGGCACAAGAGACACAGGCGAGCGTCACGCCGCGAGCCGCCCACATTCGCTGGGTCAACCTGCCCGCGCTCGAGTTCGCGCTGCGCGCCGCGTACCGTTGCCGCGGTGATGCCGTGTCGCTGACGCTGAGCGTGTCCGACACCGTGCAGACCCTCGCTCGCGAAGTACTCGCGGACCGCCGCGCCGCCGAGGTAAGCCTCGTGGTGCCCGCGCAGCAGATTGCGATGGCCGACAGCGGTGCGTTCTGCGTCGCCGGAGATCCTGAAAGCGCCAATGAACTCAGGGTTGCCGGATTTGCGTCGGCGGCCGCGTCGCTGCGCTGCAGCAACGAAGGTGAGCACTCGGTGCGCTATGCAAGCGCGCCGCTGACCGTCCGGCTCGTCTGCGAGCGTGGCGAGGTTCAGGAGCCGCCGGAACCGTCGGGCGACAGGTGACGAGCGAGGAAATCGATCGTCTTTTGCCACGCGTCTTCGGCTGCTTCGGCATCGTAGTTTTGCCCGGTCGGGTTAGCGAACGCGTGCCCTGCCCCGGGATAGATGTGAATTTCGTGGTCCTTGCGCAACCTCTCCAGCGCCGCGCGGAAACTCTCGACCGACTCAACCGTAATTCCCGTGTCCGCAGCCCCGAACAGGCCGAGAATCGGCGCTGTCACCGGCCGTAGGGTGTCATCGTCATCGGTCACCTGGCCGTAGTAGATGACGCTCGCATCGAGGTCCTCGGGGAACAACTGCGCCGTGTTCAGCGACCAGCCGCCGCCGAAACACCAGCCCATCGAGGCGATGCGCGGTGCGCCGGCAGTTTCGAGGAAGGCATAAGCCGAACGAATGTTGTCCTCGGCGACCTGGCGCTCTTCGACAACCTCGAGCATCAAGCCGCGCGCTGCCTCGCGCGACTCGGCCACCTTACCCTTGTAGAGATCGACGGCCAGCACCATGTAGCCTTCCCCCGCGAGGCGATTGGCCATGGCCCGGACGTTGTCGTTGAGGCCCCACCATTCATGGATGAGGATCACGGCCGGCAGCGGCTCGACGACGTCGGCAGGCGCAGCGAAATGTCCGTAGACCAGCCGGTCGTCAGCCTCGGCATACGGCATGCGCGGATCGGAAATCACGTCGCGGACGGGCGCAATGCCGACCGCCGGACTCGACTCGGCCGTGTCGTCGGCGTGCTCGCGCGTCATCGCATCCACCGTTTCTCGCCCGGCCGCGACATCGGCATCGTCGGGTGATTTATTGCTGTCACCGCATGCCGCCAGCAACACGGCTGTCACCAGAAGCATTATTGCCTGCGACGCCGGTACCTGCCTCGTTATGAACATTCGCTGGACCTGAAGTATTCTGGACGAGGCTAGTGTAATCGAATTCACTCGGAGAACCCTACATGAGGCCGCTTGCCGAGGTCGGATCGAGGCACTTCACGATCATCGCGCGTGCCGGCCAGATCGCCACGCAGTTACCCGGACACTAGTCCCATGTGTCGTCATCGTCCCATTCCTTCAGCTTGCTCTTGTCCACCTCCTCCCATTGCTTTTGGCTCAGGCGGTTGTAGCTGACGACCTTGGCGATCGTGTACACGATGATGACGGCGATCATGATGAGGAGAAACACAAGTCCTTTGGGCATGGCGCGGCGTCTCCTGGAATCCCGAGCAAACAGCATAGCACCGGCGGACGGTAATGGCTGACCGCCAGACGCCCTGGCAGCGGACGCGAGAGTTTCTGCACAGCGCACTGCGCGACAATGACGAGGATTTCACGCAGGGGCCCATCGGCCGGGCGCTAGGCCTGCTCGCTATCCCGATGATTCTCGAAATGTCGATGGAGTCGATATTCGCCATCGTCGATATCGCCTTCGTCGCGCGTCTCGGCACCGACGCCGTCGCCGCCGTGGGCATTACCGAAGCACTGGTCACGATTCTGTACGCCGTGGCCATGGGGCTGGGCATGGGCGTGACGGCCATGGTTTCACGACGTATCGGGGCGAGAGATGCAAAAGGCGCCGCAGAGGTTACCGGACAGTCGCTCTGGGTCGGCGCGCTTCTGTCCCTCGGCGTCGGCCTGCTCGGAGTGTCGTTCGCCCGCGACCTCCTGGTGCTCATGGGGGCGTCCGCGTCCGTCGTCGCGACCGGGGCGGGCTACATCTCGATCATGCTGGGCGGGTCGTTCAGCATCATCTTCCTGTTCCTGCTGAATGCGGCATTCCGCGGCGCCGGGGACGCGACCGTGGCCCTGCGGTCGCTGTGGGTCGCCAACGGCTGCAATATCATCCTCGACCCGTGCCTGATCTTCGGGCTGGGCCCGTTTCCGGAGATGGGCGTCACCGGTGCGGCCGTCGCCACAACGATCGGTCGCGGCATCGGGGTGGCGTACCAGCTCTCGTACCTCCTGCGTGGCAGCGGCCGGCTCGCCTTCCGCCTGCAGCACCTGCGCCCCAGGCTGCCACTCGCCGCACGCATGCTGCGGATCTCCTTCGGCGGCGTCGGGCAGTTCCTGATCGCGACGTCGAGCTGGATAATCGTCATGCGCATCGTCGCGATGTTCGGCAGCCCGGCCATCGCTGCATTTACGATCGCGTTGCGCACAATGGAGTTCGTCTACCTGCCGGCCTGGGGCCTCGGCAACGCCGCGGCCACGCTCGTCGGCCAGAACCTCGGCGCCGGCCAGGCCGAGCGCGCGGAACGGTCGGCGTGGCAAGCCTCGAGTTTCAACGCCCTGTTCATGGCCGTGACGGGAACGATCCTGTTCGTCTTTGCACCGACCATCACGGGCTGGTTCACCATCGACCCGGAGGTCCTGCGTATCGGCACACGCTGCATGCGCATCATCGCCGCCGGCTTCCCGCTGTACGCCATCGGCATGGTGATCGTGCAGGCGATGAACGGGGCCGGCGACACGGAAACCCCGATGACTCTGAACCTGATCAGTTTCTGGCTGACCCAGATCCCGGCCGCCTTCGTGCTCGCGACGATGACGCCGCTGGGCGTATACGGCGCGTTCCTTGCAGTCGTTGTGTCCGAGTCGCTGCTGACCGTGCTCAGTGTTATCGTCTTCCGTCGCGGGGGATGGAAGAAGCATGCAGCCTGAGGTACCGCTCATCGAGATAGCGAACGCGACGCTGTGGCGCGGATCCACGCGCGTGTTCGACAAGCTCGATCTCGTCATCGCACAACACGAACGCGTCGCGATCGTCGGTCCGAACGGTTCCGGCAAGACGACATTGCTCAAGGCATTCAACCGGGAAATCTACCCCGTCGCCAGTCCCGCGAGCGTGTTTCGCATACTCGGACGCGAACGCTGGAACGTCTGGGAATTACGCCGGCACATAGGCATCGTGTCGCAGGACCTGCAGCAGCGCTATACGCCTTCGACCACGGCGCTCGAAGTCGTCGTTTCGGGATTTCACTCGAGCATCGGCGTTCACGGCGTTCTTGCCGACCGGGTCACACGGCAACAATTCGAGGCGGCGGCCGCCGCCCTCACCGAACTCGGTGTCGGCGACCTCGCGAAGCAGCCGTTGGCATCGATGTCGACGGGTCAGCAGCGCCGCGTCATCCTCGCGCGTGCGCTCGTGCACCGGCCTGAGACTCTGATCCTCGACGAACCCACGGCAGGCCTCGATTTTGCCGCCAGCTTCGACTACCTGCAGCGCATACGCGAGCTGTCCGCGGCGGGACGCAATATCGTAATCGTCACACACCACCTCAACGAGATTCCGCCCGAGGTCGAGCGCGTTGTGCTGTTGCGGGAAGGCCGCATCTTCGCGGACGGCCGCAAGGATGCGGTCCTGACGGAAGCCAATCTCAGCGAAGTCTACGGCGTGCGGGTTCGCGTAGCGACAATCGACGGTTTCTATCTTGCCTACCCGGGGAAAAATGCAAAAACGTGACCTGTTACGCGCTATCCTTTGCGCGCAAGGACTACTCTAGGCTTATGTTCAAACCGGTCCGCAGTTTCGTTGCAGCAACACCTTTGGTCGCAATCCCCGCCTTGGCCGCGGAAACCGGTGCGCCGACCGGCATCACGAGCGTCGGCCCGGCCCTGTTCCTGTTTACGATTGCAGGCGCGCTGCTGCTCACGCTGGTCTTCCGCCCGGCCGCCAGGTATCTCCTCAGGTGGGTCACGGGGAGGGTCGGCCAGGCGCGTATCCGCTCGGCGCTCGCGAAACGCAGTGCCTACGTGCTGCACGATTTCATCGTGCCCGGCGCGTATGGCGGACTTGCGAAGATCGATCACGCGATCCTGACGTCGGGCGGCATTCTCTGTATCCGGTCGAAACATCACAACGGCATCGTCTTCGGCGGCGCGGACGAACCCCAGTGGACCAACGTCGACGGCGTGCGCCGCCGGCGCTTCCTGAATCCGCTGATCCAGAACGAGGGTCGTGCACGGGCACTCCGGCAGGTCTTGCCCGACGTGCCCGTGGACAACCTGGTGGTCTTTACGGGCGAGGTCGAATTCACATCGGCACCGCCCCGGAATGTCATTCACGTCGGTGAGCTCGAGAGCTATATCGCGAAACACGTATTCGGCCCGAGCAAGATCGAGGACTGGCACGCCGTGTGGCTGACCCTGCAGTCAGCCGTATTGGACGACGCTGCAGCACGCAAGGATTTTGCAGCTCAAATCAGCTTCGGCTGATCCCTCCCCCATGCTTTATACTCGGGCGCCAGCTCACGCGGCGAGGCGCCTGCATGGACAATGTTCTGATCTCCTCACCCATCGGCGTACTCGCCGTGCTGTGCATTGTCGCTGCGTTCTTCTTTTTGCTCGCCCAGGTGACGGCATCCCGGTTGTTCCATTACCTGCCGCCGCTGTTGTTCATCTACGCCACGCCGGTCTTCCTGAGTAACCTTAGGATCGGCGGGCACACGGTCATTCCCAGTTCGTCGATCATCTACTCCGGCCTGAGCAAGTACGCCCTGCCCGTCTTTATCGTACTCATGCTGATCAAGGTGAACGTGCCGGCCGTCGTCAAGGTGATGGGCAAAGGTGTGCTTGTCATGCTCATGGGCACAGCCGGCGTCATGGTGGGCGGCGTCGTGGCCTACATCATCGTGCACGGATGGTTACCTGAAGACTCGTGGAAGGGCTTCGGCGCACTGGCGGGAAGCTGGATTGGCGGCACCGCCAATATGGCGGCGACGGCCGAAATGCTCGACGCGCCCAAGGCGCAGCTCGGACTGGCCATCATTGCAGACAATGTCATCTACATCGTCTGGCTGCCGCTGCTGCTGATGTCGCGGGACTATGCGGACAAGTTCAATGCCTGGGCGCGAGTACCCGCAGAGCGCCTCGCGGCGATGGATGCGGCCGCCGAAATGCACGTCGAGGCAGACCACGCACCGACGATGCAGCAGTATCTTTTCCTCGCTGCCGTCGTCATAGGCGTCACGGCGATTGGCCACGCGCTGGCCCCGGGAATCGCCGGGTGGATCGCAGGTAGCCTGCCCGGCCTCGCCGACGTGTTCTCCGAAACGACGACGCGTATCCTGCTCGTGACGACCATCGCGCTCGGCCTCTCGGCCACTCGCGTATCGGAATTGCCGAACTCGACGGCGCTCGGCACCGCGCTCGTTTACGTGTTTGTCGCCGGCATGGGAGCGCGCGCAGAGCTCGCCGGTCTCGGCGACGCTCCCGCTTTCGTGCTCGGCGCATTCATCTGGATCACGATCCACGGCCTGTTCATGCTGGCCGGCGCCTGGCTCTTCCGCGTCGATGTCCACAGTGTTGCCATTGCGTCGGCCGCCAATATCGGCGCGGCCGCTTCCGCACCGATTGTCGCGGCGCATCATCGTCCGAACCTCGTACCGGCATCCATCCTGCTGGCCCTGCTGGGTTATGCATTGGGCAATTACCTGGCGCCGCTGACGGGCCACCTCGCCCGGCTCGCGACGGGGCAGTGATCATGTGGCTGCGGCGGGCCAGGCAGGCGGGTATTGCGCTGATAGCCATAGTCGCCGCCGGCACTGCCGCAGTTACCTGGGTGTGGCGCGATCGCGCCAGCCTCGAGAATGTAGGCTGGGCAGAACCGCCGGAACCGAAGGGTCTCGCCCTGACCGCCACCTGGCTCGGCGTAACGACCGTGCTCATTGACGACGGCGAAACACAGATACTCGTTGACGGGTTCTTTTCGCGCCCGACGCTGGCGGATGGCCTGTTTCGGCGCCCCGTCGACAACGATGCGGCAACAATCAATTACGCACTGTACGAGTACGACATGCGCAACCTCGCGGCCATCATCCCGGTGCACTCGCATTTTGACCATGCGATGGACGTCGGTGAGATCGCACTGCGCAGCAAGGCGTCGGTCCTCGGCTCCGAATCCACGGCCAACATAGCGCGCGGTGCAGGCGTGCCCGAGGACCAGATCGTCGTCATCACGCCGGGCGAACCTTACTCCTTCGGCGAGTTCAGCGTGCGCCTGTTCGAGTCGCGCCACGGTCCTATCGGCTGGCGGGGAAGCGTGCCGCTGCCGGGGACGATCGACGAGCCGCTCGCATTTCCGGCGCCGGTCCAGTCGATGCGAATGGGCGCCGCGTACACGATCGTCGTGGAGCACCCGCAAGGCACGACCGTGATCCAGGGAAGCTCCGGATTCATCGAGGGCGCACTCCAGGAGATCGACGCCGACCTCGTGCTCATTTGCAGCTACGGCCTCACGTCGCTGGGACGCGACTACGCCGAGCGATACTGGCAGGAAATGGTGACGACGACGGGTGCCAAGGCGGTCATACCGCTGCATTTCGACGACTTCACGCGGCCGTTCGGCCAGATCGTGCCCTTTCCCCGGTTTTTCGATGACATCGAGAAAACGGCACGGTGGTTCGAGGAATTCCGTGATACCTGGGACACCGATACCGCTCTGTACAAACCGGTGTTCGGCAGGCCGATCGAAGTGTATTCGCAGGCGTCCTCGTCAACCTGATGCGGCGGCGACCAGCTGTTCGAGTCGCCGTTCGCCACGAACCAGTTCGAGCTTCTGCGCACGTGTCAGCCGCTTGACGCGGTGCTCGAGGCGCAGGGCGCTGGCCCTGTCCCCGACGGTCTCGGAGAACACGAGTTCGAGCGGACCGCGGCCGCGCAGGTATTTCGCACCGCGAACGCCCGCGGCGTGTTCGGCAACGCGTTTATCGACGTCGGTGGCAATGCCCGTGTACAGCGCACCATCCGCGCAACGCACGATATACAGGCTGAATTCGGACGCCGGCATGCAGCGTGTCAGGCGTTCCCGCCGGTCAGCGTGTCCCCGAGAACGCGAAACGCGCCGTTCTCGATGGCGTCGAGGTTTTCGCTGGTCTCGGCCCAGGTCAGGACGATTTCAGACGCGCCATTCAGGGCTTCAGCGGCATCGTGCAGGCGCAGGGTCAGGACGTTGCCCGTCAGCGCCGCCTCGCGGACCAGGTTGTGGCCGCCGAATTGCTGCTCGTTGATCTCGATGTAGATGGACTCGTCAAAATCCTCCTCGATCGTGCGCATGAGCAGCAGGTAGTCGCTGATATCGCCGAGCTCCGTCGTCTTGGCGAAAAACAGCATCGTGGCATTGTCGCGCACGTCAAAGGCGACCGTGTCATATTTTCGGCTGGCAGTCATCGGACTCTCGCTTGTCGAGCACCTGTTGTATCAGTTCGTCCTTCTCATGCCAAATGTCGCCCAGCCAGACCTGCACACGGCGGCGCCATTCACGGTCGTTTTCGTAGTCACCCGTTGTCAGCCAGGCCTCGATAGCCCTGGGGCGCACCATGGCGAACGCCTCGACGCGCCTGCCGCAGCAAAGGTCCCAGAACTTGGCGGGGCCGGTGGGGTACACGAGCGTGACGTCGAGGATCGCACCGAACATGTCGCCCATGGATGTCATGGCGACGGCAAAGCCGCCGGCACGCGGCCTCAGCACGTGTCGGTACGGGTCACCATGGCGATCGCGCTTGTCGACCGAGAAACGCGTGCCCTCGACGAAATTGATCACCGACGTCGGCGAGTGCCTGAATTTCTGGCAGGCCCGTCGCGTCGTCTCGAAGTCCCGTCCCTTCATGTGCGGATTCCGCGACAGGTATGCCGCCGAGTAGCGCTTCATGAACGGCATGTCGAGGGCCCACCAGGCTATGCCGAGAACCGGAAACCAGATGAGCTGTTGCTTGATGAAGAACTTGAGAAAGGGAATCCTGCGATTGAACAGCGTTTGCAGTACGAGGATGTCGACCCAGGTCTGGTGGTTCGAGATGACGAGATACCACTCGTCACGCCGCAGGTCTTCAGCGCCGTCGAGACGCCAGTCGATCGAGCCGAAGGTGGAAAAAAGCCACGAGTTGACGCTTATCCAGTTTTCTCCGATCCCCATGAGTATGCGGGTGATGTAGCGGCGCACGGCACTCAGCGGCACGAGCAGTTTGAGCAGCGCGAGCAGGAACAGCGGCAGGAACCAGAATGCGGTATTGGCCGCGAGGCCTGCGAAGACCAGGGTACCGCGCAGGTGGCGGAGAAATGCGGACATGTGTCGTGCTCATGCGGATGCAACCCCGCATTCTAGCGCGAAGAATCAATGGATTGCCCGGCTGCGGCACGTGCGGCGGTCCGCGCCGGGGACTTCGGGTTTCCCGGGTAGCATCGCCTCCGGGCAGGCGGTACCCTGTGCGCCGCTCCAACCCCATGCACGGATAGAATTTGATGACTGCCAAACGAATCGACGGCAAAGCCAAGGCTGAGGAACTCGCCGCGTCCATCACCGAACAAACCGCCGAGCTGCTCCGGGACCACGGCGTCCAGCCGGGCCTGGCGGTCGTGATCATCGGCGAAGATCCCGCCAGCCAGGTCTATGTCCGAAACAAGAAGCGCCGCGCGGAGGCCTGCGGGTTTCACTCGGTGCAGCACTCATTGCCCGAGGATGTCTCGCAGGATGAGGTCCTGAAGCTCATCGATACGCTGAACGACGACCCGAAAATTCACGGCATTCTCGTGCAGCTGCCGTTACCTGGGCACCTCGATGAGCAGGTCATCACGCAGGCGATCTCGCCGGGCAAGGATGTCGACGGCTTTCATTACGTCAATATCGGCAAGCTGTCAGCCGGGCACACTGCCGACGCTTTCGTTCCGTGCACGCCGGCAGGCTGCATCCTCATGATCGAAGACGAGCTGGGCCGCGATTTCTCGGGGCTTGGCGCCGTCGTCATCGGCCGCTCCAACATCGTCGGCAAACCGATGGCGGCGCTGCTGCTGCAGCGCAATGCGACCGTGACCATGACGCACAGCCGCACGAAGGACCTGCCGGGCGTCGTGCGCAATGCCGACATCGTCATCGCCGCGGTCGGCCGACCCGAAATGGTCAAGGCCGACTGGGTCAAACCGGGCGCGGTCGTCATCGACGTCGGCATCAACCGTGTGGAGAAGGAAATCGACGGTGAAATGAAGACCAGGCTGACCGGCGACGTCGACTACGACGACGTGATATCAGTTGCCGGCGCCGTCACGCCCGTGCCGGGTGGCGTTGGCCCGATGACCATTACGATGCTCATGTTCAACACGCTGCGTTCGGCGCGGCTCGCGGCCGGCCTTGACGGCTGAGGATTTCAGGACCATCTGGCTGCGGCCGGATGACCCCGCGGTCGTGGAGATCATCGACCAGCGGAAACTGCCGCACGAGTATCGTGTCCACGCGTTGCACAACTGGCGTGACGCCAGGACAGCGATCGCGGACATGTATGTGCGTGGCGCGCCGCTCATTGGCGCGACAGCGGCATGGGGTCTTTACCTTGCCGCGCTCGAGGAGCCGACGGCCGCTCACGTCAGACTGGCCGCGGCCGGCCTGCTCGAGTCGCGCCCGACTGCCGTCAACCTGCGCTGGGCGGTCGAGCGCATGCTGCGACTCGTCGCGGCCACCGAGGAGACCGATCTGGTTGCCGCCCTGCGCCGGGACGCGCAGGCTGTGTGCGATGAGGACGTCGAAATCAGCCGGGGAATCGGCGCTCAAGGCGTCAGGCTGCTCGAGGAGATTGCCACCGCGAAGTCGGGCGGGACCGTCAATGTTCTGACGCACTGCAATGCGGGCTCCCTTGCGACCATCAACTTCGGTACGGCGACTGCGCCGATCTATTTTGCCCGGCAGCGCGGCATCGACGTGCACGTGTGGGTCGACGAAACGCGCCCCAGGAACCAGGGCTCCCAGCTGACCGCGTGGGAACTCGCCGAAAGCGGCGTGCCGCATACGCTGGTCGTGGATAACGCGGGCGGCCATCTCATGCAGCACGGTCTCGTCGACATCGTCATCACGGGCACCGACCGGACGACGCGCTGCGGCGACGTCGCCAACAAGATCGGCACTTACCTCAAGGCGCTCGCGGCCAATGACAACGGCATCCCGTTTTACGTTGCCCTGCCATCGACGACGATCGACTGGAATTCTCGGGACGGGGTACGTGAAATCCCGATCGAGGAGCGCGATCCGGAGGAAGTCAGCCACGTCCATGGCGTCGCCGGCGGCAAGACGCTGACAGTGCGGACCACGGCGGAATCGACGCCGATCAGCAACTACGCCTTTGACGTGACGCCGGCCCGGCTCGTAACGGGTCTCATTACCGAGCGCGGTGTCTGCGAGGCCTCCGAAGAAGGGCTGCTCGGCCTGTTCCCGGAAAAGCGGTGAGCTACGACGAAGGCTATATCAAGTACCACGTCGAATGGACGCCCGGACCGGCTGCCTTTGCGGCTGCAGCGCAGGCGCTCGAGACGTGGCGCCGGCCCCTGTTCGATGCCGGCCTCATCGGGGTCTACGAAGACCTCGGCGTCGGCTACGGCAATCTCAGCACGCGCTGCGGCGGGCCGGGGCAGTTCCTCATCAGCGGCACGCAGACCGGCAGCCTGCCGACAACAGACGCATCGCACTATTCGCTCGTTACGTACGTCGACATCGACGCGAATACGGTGCGTTGCTCCGGCCCGGTCAAGGCGTCTTCGGAGGCAATGACGCACGCTGCCATTTACGCGCTCGACGAGGACATCGGCGCGATCGTGCACGTGCATAGCAGGCCGCTCTGGGAGCGCTACCGGGACGAGCTGCCGACGACGGACGCTGCGGTCGCCTACGGCACGCCCGAGATGGCCCGCGAATTCTCGCGGCTCTTTGCGCAGACGGATTTCGGCCGCACGGGTATTGCGGTCATGGCCGGGCACGACGAAGGGCTGATCAGTTTCGGTCCTGCGATCGAGGTAGCGGCACGGAAGATGCTGGCTCTCGCTGATCGGGCGCCACCGGCACCAGGGTGAATCGAAACGTCCGGCAGGCCTTGATGGCGGGCAGCTCTTCGCCCGCTTCCAGCGGAAGCCAGGTGGAACGACGCACGGCATCACGCGCGACCTTCTCGAAGTAGCGATGCGTGCTGTGGCGCACCGCGATGCGGCGAGGAAACCCTTTGCGGGAAATGTCGAAGCAGACCTGCACTTCGCCTTCCACGCGCTCTCGCCGAGCCTTGGCAGGATACTCGGGAATGACGGTGTTGATCGGCTGGCGATCGTAATTGCCGTCGACGGGCTCGACGCCCCCACCCGCCAGCGCCGGCGACCCCAGGGCGCCACCCAGAAGTCCCAGCAGCAGCGCCTCAGACGCCCTCACCGTCGCCACCCTGGTCCACCGCATTACGTCGGTCGTCGACCTCTACGGTGGGCTCGACCGGGTTGGTTGCATCGAGGAGCTTGGCCCGGGTCAACTGCAGCTTCTTCGCATACGGCCGCAGCTCGATCCCTTTTTCGACATCGGCCGCAGACTCTTCGTAGCGGCCCATCTCCATGAGCACGAGAGCACGGTTGTTGTAGCCACGCCAGAAGTTGGGGTCCAGCTCGATCAGTTCATTACAGGCGTCGAGCGCCGCCGGGAGATTCCCGATCAGGTAGTACCCGGCACAGAGGTTGGACAGGCCGGTCTTGTGTTCCTGCCGGCCCTGCGCGATGACCAGGCCTTTGCGGGTCAGCTCCACGCCCCGTTCGTAGTCGCCGCTGAGCAGCGCATCGGCGCCATGCGCCAGGTGAGGGTTTCGGGGGCCGATAACGGATTTGGGCCCGTCGATGGGCCCGCCCACCGGTTTCTGGGCCTCGGCAGCCGCACTTGCAAACAAAAGGCCGACCGCCAGCGTCACGGACCAGATTGCCACTACCTTGAGTTTCATGACGGGCCTCCGTGTGTCGATTACCCGCTGATGTAGTTCTCCAGGTGCTCGATAGCTTCCTGCTGGTCGGAGATGATGGCCTGTACGAGGTCGCCTATGGAAATCACCCCGCATACCCTGTCGTTGGCAACGATGGGCAGGTGCCGAATCCGTTTCTCGGTCATGAGCGTCATGCAATCGTTGACCGTCTGCTCAGGCGTTGCGGTGATCAGGCGGGTCGTCATGATTTCACCGACCCGTGCCGTCCCCGGCGAGCGTCCCTTTAATATGACCTTGCGGGCGTAGTCGCGTTCCGTAACGATCCCCTTGAGGTCGTTGCCCTCCATGACCAGAAGTGACCCGATAGAGCGATCGGCCATCATCTTCACGGCGTCGAAAACCGAGGCGCCCTCGTCGATGGTCACGATGTCACTGCCTTTGACGTCGAGCAGGTGTCGCACGAGCTTCATATTCCATCCCCTTTGCCGCAGGCGGCTGTTGCACACGGAAATTCTAGCAGACGCGGATCGGGCGGTCCGGGGCAGCGCCGCCGGGGTCAGTCGGCCCGGCGAAACGGGCCAACGCGTGCCTCCAGGTCACCGGCGCCGTGCCAGGACCCGCGCAGCATCACACCATGGATACGGCGACTGTTGCGGATATCGTCGAGAGGATTGGCGTCGAGCAGCACCAGGTCGGCATCCCGCCCGACTGCGACAACGCCGCCATTGCTGCCGAGAAACTCGGCAACCGCGGCCGTTCCGGTGTACAGGGCTTCGTAAGGGGTGAGCCCGGTCGCGACGAGCACTTCGAGTTCTCGATGCAGCGAAAACCCGGGCACGTTGAAAATTTGTGGAGAATCGGACCCGAGCAACAGCCCGGCACCCGCGCGATGCAGTTCGAGAATCAAGCGACGGCGCAGCTCGATGCCGCGGGCCGCGACGTCGGCATCGTAATTGCGATCAGCCAGCTGCGCTTCCTTGGCCCGCGCCCATTCATCGACCGTTTCACGCGGCATGTAGCGCATTTCCGGCCTGCTGCGCAGCTCCGAAATCGGCGTAGCGTCAACGAGTTGCTCCACGAGCACCTCGGTCGGCACGTTCCATACCTCGGCCGTTGCGGTGGCCCTTGCGATCTCGCTGATGCGGCTCGCGTCGATTTCGCTGGCGAGGAATACGTCGAAAAATCCACCGTAACCGCCGAGGCCGGGGCTGTCCGGCGGCAGCAGCGCCACGAAATAGCCGTCGAGGTGATCGATCGTCGCCTGGCCCATCTCGAGTATGCGCCGCAGTCCCGCCGCGACCGTGACGTGCCCCGCAAACGGTTGGCCAACTTCGTTGGCCGCATCCGCGAGCGCCTCGAACTCCTCGGCCGTCAGCCCGGGATGTATCTTGGCAAAATCGTAACCGTCGGCGTGTTGTTCCTCGATCATCTGCCGTGCCTGGGCCGCACCGTTCACGGACCGGCCATTCAGGGATGGTCCCGAAGTGATGAGCCTGGGACCAAAGACGGTACCGCGCTCGAGATCGGCGCGCAGGCCCAGGTGCGACGGGTGCCCGAGCATGCCGCGGATCGTTGTGACGCCGTTCGCGACGTACAGGTTGAAATAGCGGCCGATCGACGGCGATCCCGCCTGCGGCACGTGCGCATGCATCTCGGCGAGACCGGGCATG
This sequence comes from Woeseiaceae bacterium, assembly GCA_041602775.1. GTDB lineage: Bacteria > Pseudomonadota > Gammaproteobacteria > Steroidobacterales > Woeseiaceae > UBA1847. Next base: position 94,912 of record JBFIFN010000006.1, read on the forward strand.
AGGAAGCGGTCGGTCCCGTCGACGATCTCGGCGTCGTCGGGGATCGGCGTCGAGTCGACGTCGCCGATGACGAGGATCGCGCCGCCATCTACGATTACCGTCTGCTGCGCCACGACGATATCTGCGGACATCGGCACGATATTGACGTTGACAAAGGCCGTCGGCGTATCGGCGAGTGCCGGGACGATAAACAGGAGAACCAGCAGCACCGGGAGACGTGTCATTGTCGCGGGCTTAACGAGTCCCCTGCCGGGGCGGCAAGCGTTGCGGCCCGTCCGTCCCATCCCCGCTAAAGCCTCTCGACACCGAAGGTGTCACAGCTGTCCGGGTCGCCGGCCTCGAGGCCGAGCCTGAACCACTTTTGCCGCTGTGCCGATGTGCCGTGGGTGAACGACTCGGGTACGACCGTGCCGCGGCTGCGGCGCTGCAGCGTATCGTCGCCGATGGCGCTGGCCGCGTTCAGGGCCTCCTCGACGTCCCCGGCCTCGAGAATATTGCGCGCCCTGTGCGCGCGGTGCGCCCAGACGCCGGCCAGGCAGTCGGCCTGCAGCTCGAGCCGCACCGACAGGGCATTGGCCTGGGCCGCGCTGACGCGCTGTTTTCTCTCATGCACCTCGCCCGAAATTCCGAGCAGGTTCTGCACGTGGTGGCCGATCTCATGCGCAATGACATAGGCCTGCGCAAAATCGCCGGGTGCACGGAAGCGCGTCCGCATCTGGTCGTAAAAGCCCAGGTCGATATAGGCTCTCTGGTCGGCCGGGCAGTAGAAAGGGCCCATCGCGGCCTGCCCCAGGCCGCACGCCGACCGCGTCGAGCCCGTAAACATCACGAGAACGGGTTCCCGGTAGCGCAGGCCGCGGGCCGCGAAAATCTCGGTCCAGACATCCTCGGTATCCGCGACGACCACCGCCACCATGTCGGCCAGCGGGTCGTCGCGCAGGTCCTCGGCACTCGGCCGCGTGGCCGTCGACGACCCGCCGCCCTGCATGCCCTGCAGCAAGGGCGTCGGGTCGACCCCGAAATACATCGCCACGAGAACGAGGACGATCGTGCCGATGCCGCCACCCAGCAGCCGCGGCGCTCGCGCGCCACGCCGGTCTTCGATGTTTCGGCTGCGCCTGCCGCCTCTCCATTTCATAGCTAGTTTTCGAAGCGATAGTTGAGGTCGATGCCCGATTCGTTGCTGCCTGACGACGCCTTGATACCGAACCCGCGGGCCAGGTCGAAGCGCGCGCTGATAATGTTCTCGCGATCGAACACGCCGACACCATAGCTCACAAACAGGCGCGGTGCGATGTAGGTTCCGAAGTCGATTGCGCCGACGCCTTGCTCGTAGTCGAAATCACTTCCGGTCACGAGCAGCGTTAATGCGCGTTCTTCGGTGGTTATCGGCTGCGTGTAGGCCTCGACCGTCGGCCTGAGAATCGGTCCGTCGATCAGGACGCCCGCGCGCTTGATCTGCGTGTTTCCGAAGATCTCGCGCTCGGCCATGACGCGAATGAAAGGCTCGTTCGCGGGCACCTTCGGGAATTGAAGCGCGCCCTCCGAGATTTCGAGCACCTGTCCGAAGGCCTCGATGTTTCCATCGATCAGGTACCGGCCGTTGGCGATCGGAATGGCGCCGCCCTGCCAGGTGAAATTCACCGCCCCCGTAACGTTTGCCTTGGCGACATCGAGATCGACGACGACGGCGTCGCCGAGCGAGACATTCAATTCGCCACGATAGTCGAGGTCGCTTTGTTTCTTCGTTTCCTCGGGTGGATCCGGCAATTCGCCTGCAACGATAACGACATCCCCACTCTCTGTGATCTTGTTCGCCGTAATGTTTCTCGGTTTGACCAGCGCATTGGGGATCTTTACCTCGCCGTTTATCGCAAGGCTTTCACGGTCGAGCAAGACATCCAGGTCGATGTCGGCTTCGACGAATACATCAGGCACGTTGACGAGGGTCAGGCGGTCTCCCCGAATCCGGAACAGGAGGCCGGGTTCATCCGTATTGCTGTAATCTGCACGCGATACGATTTCGCCCTTGCCGCGGCCGGCACGAAATTCGCCGAAAACATCGAAGCGAAACTCGGGATCCATCGTCCCGTTGAGTTCGACCTCCGTGAGTTCGAGCCCGACGGGGCCGTAGGAAAACTCGCCCTTGCTGAGCGACAGGTCGCCGGACCACACGGGATTGGTGACGGTGCCGGCCAGCTTGACCCTGGCGCGCAGTGCGCCACTCGCGTTGTCCACGAGTCGCGTCAGGTCGGACAGCGCGCGAATACTGGAAAGGTCGACGTCGAGATTCCCCGCCACGCCGGAATCGACGCCGAGACGCACGTCGGCAACGGCGAAGTCGCCCGAGATCTCCCCGCGCCCCGGAAACGGCAGGACAACGTCGCCGCGGAGAAGCCTTCCCTGCTCGATCTCGAAATCCAGCACTCCATTACCCGTGGCAACGGTGCTTTGCGGGTCGTCGATGGGTGCTAACGTACCGGGCGACACCGTCAGTCGGCCGCTACCGCGCGGCCCGGCGCCGGACCTGTGGTGCCAATTGAACGTGCCACTGACTCGCTGGTCGAGGAGCAAAGGCGAGTCGGCCACGTGTTCAATGATGTCGAGCGGCAGGTCGCGCAGCGTCATAGCGGCGCCATAGTCGCCACCTCGCCGCCACCGCACGTCGGCGCACAGGCTGGCACCTGCCGCGTCGTTGAGGCACAGCTTTTCGATGGCGAACTCTCCGGTCTCGAACGCGACGGGCGCCGGCTCCGACAGCGCCATCGAATGCTCGTCGCCGAGATCGATCGCCAGGGCATCGAGCCGCCCCTCGAATCGCGACTCGAGCGGCTTGCGCCAGTCCGTGAACGCGCCGCTCAGCAGCAGCTGCATCGGCATGTCCCGGAACACGCCGGCGAGTGCCACCGACTGCTCCGCGTCCGAAGCCGCAACGCGGGCTTCAAGGCCCGCCACGGCGACATCGCCAATCGACAACGCCGGGCTGGCGACTGTGGCGTCGAGGAAGCCGGCATCCGCGAGCGAGATGACGCCTGCTGCCTCGAGTTCGCCGGCAAGCCCGTCGCCGTACGCGCCGAGGTCGGCGACGCGCGCATCGAACCGCAGGCCGGTCGGCAACATGAGCGCGCCGTCGAGCAATGCCGAGGAGCTGCCGTGCGCGACGCGCAGGTTGTCCACGACCACATCGCCCTGTGCGATTTCGACGACGCCGGCGGCTTGCAAGCGCTCACCGCGCAGCTCCCCGTCGACGCCTTCGAGAACGGCATGCAGTGCGAACGGTTCGCCTGTGCCCTTGCTGTCGATACGGCCGGAGACCACGGCCGGCCATTCCGGTGACAGCCACTCGAGATCGACGCTCTCGAGGTTCAGCCGGGCCAGCCAGGGTCGCGAGCCGCTCCACGAATACGCGACTTCTCCTGCCACGCGCCCGCCCAGCACTTCGCTGTCGACGATGCGGCCGCGCGCGCTCGTGCGATCGCCCTTGCCGTCGATCTCGAACCTGCCGGGCGGCAGGTCCCTGGCCGCGACCGCAATCGTGCCGACCGCGGTCCAGTCGTCGACGGTGCCGCTCAGCTGCAGGTCCGCCGAGTCGCTGCGCACGCGCGTTTCGGGTTCGGGCAGCGGCCAGCGCAGTTGCCGCCACCGCAATCGACCGTCGACGCGGCCATCCGCCCGCCGCATCCCGGCGTCGATCGTCACGCGCCCTCCCGTGTCGCCAATCTCGAGCACCGAGTCGCGCACAGCAAAGCCTGAATCGCTGACCGTGGCGTACAGTTGCCCGTCGATCGGGTAGCCCGCTGGCCAGTCGTCCAGGAACTTCTCGAGCTCGAGACCGCGGAGCGCAATCTCGGCTGCAGCGTTCAGCCCATCCAGCCAGCGGACGTCTCCGTCGACGTGCAGGACCGTGTCCACGGTTGCCGACACGTGAGCGCCCGCAGGATCACCTTCCGCCTGCACCCGGACCGACACGGATTCCTGCAAGCCTGTCAACACCGGCTTCAGGCTGGCGAGCACGTTGCCCGTAATCGAGTTGCCGTTCGTAAGGTCGATCGCTGCTTCGCCTTCCGCGTCGAGTTCTGGCATGCCGATGTCCAGCCGCTGTACCCGGATGTCTTCGTGCCACGTGAGGCTGAGTCCCAACCTGTCGATGATGCGGGCACGGCCATTCGTCGTGATTTCGATATCGGTAGCGAGAAGATCGCCGATGCGCAACGGGAAGGGCAACACGAGACTCTCGAGGATTGCGGCCGGATCTGACTTTTCGTCGCCGCCGTTGGCATCCCCGGTAAACGCGACGCGGACTGTTTGCGCCCTGGCTTCGACGATGTCGACAGTCAGGGGCAAGGCGGTGATGTCGGTCGCCGCTGACAGCTTCGCCACCGCCACCTCGACACTGTCGTTCGCAAAACGAACGCCCTGCAGGTCAAGCCCACGCGCTATCGCCCCGTCGACACCGGCCACCTCGAGACCCGCCGCCGGTGCGGCGCGGGCCACGACGAAGCGTGCGCCGTGGGTCGTATACAGAAGCCACCACCATGCAAGCACGGCCAGCAGCACGAAACCGGCAAATATCCTGACAGACCAGCGCAGCGCCCTCATAGTAATGGCGTGCCGATCGTGAAGTGTATGCGCCACGGCTTGCCCTCGAAGTCCATGGCCTGGGCGACGTCGATACGGATCGGGCCGGCAATCGAATACCAGCGGATACCGACGCCGATGCCTTTGTGCAGGTCCGGGTCCTCCCAGTTGTTGAACGCGTTACCGATGTCGAAAAACGCGGCCGCCGACCAGTTTGCGAGGAACCGGTATTCCACTTCGGCACTTGCCGTAATGATGTGGTTGGAGCCGACGTCGTTATTGCTCAGCGATTCGAAGCCGTAACCGCGTACGCTCTCGCTGCCGCCGGCATTGAAGCGATAGAAGTTGGGCAACTGCGTAACCGAGAGGTCGACCTCCGCATTGTCCACGGTGATTCTCAGGTTGTCGACGAGCGCATCCGTGTAGCCGACCTCGCCGCGAAACAGCAGTTTCCAGTTGTCCCCACGCCGGTAAACGCGGCGCGTACTGACGTACGCCTGCTTGAAATTGCCGTCCGACCCGAAGGACTTGTCCGAGACAAAAAAGTGCGCGCGGTCGCGGCGCCCTTCCACATCGAAACCCTTGCCCGACACAGCCACGAGATCGGCATCGTAGCCGAGCGAAATCACGTCGTCATTGAATCTCAGCAGGTAGTTGTATTCGTTCTGCAGCTCGGGTATCGGGATCAGCAGATCGTAGCCCTGATTGCTGTTCAGGTATTGCACGAATGCGGTACCGAACAACTGCTGATCACCTTGCTTACGATTCCGTATGCGCAGGTTGCCGACACGAAAATGATAGTCGGCAATATCGCCATTGGCGATCTTCAGGAAGTTCTCGTCTTCCGGGTCGCGCTTGATTTCCAGGTCGAGATTCTCGATCTTCGCGCTGGCGCTGGCGACCCAGTACTCGCGATCCCGCATCGGCCGTGGCAGACGGTAGTCCAGGCGCAGCGAAGATTCGTCGTCCTGGTCCTGCCAGCCGATGCCGATGTCGAGACGGTCGCCATTGCGTGACATCGGGCGCCGATTCCACTGCGCCTGCAGGCGCACGCCGGTATCCGTACCGAAGCCGACCGAACCCTGGTAGGCGTTCTTGTGCTCCGTAACAAGATTCAACGACAGGTCGACCTGCGGCGGTGTAGCCTCGGGGCGCTTCGTTTCCCGAATTTCGACGTTCGTGAAGTACCCGGTTTTCCACAGGTCGACGCGCAACCTGTCCAGCATGCGGCGGCTGTACCGGTCCCCCGGTGCAAAGCGCGGGATAAATTCGAGGACGCCCGGCTTGAGGGCATGCTCGCCGAAATCGATATCGCCGAACACGAATTGCGCCCCGGTGTCGAGCGTGAGGATGAGCGTGGCCTGGTTCCGGACCAGGTCCAGCTCGAGCACGTGTTCGCTAAACGCGGCGCCGAGGAAACCGCTCGCGTGCGCAAGATCGATCGCGCGGGTCTTTTCCTGCTCCCACTTCGTCTGGTCGAGCACGGCCCCGACGCGCAGCGGCCACTTGCTGCGCCATTCCTTGAGCACAGGGATATCCCTTCCCTCGCCCACGATGCCGAGCCGGACGCTGGCGACTCGTACCGGCGTGCCGGCGCGAATCTGCAGGGTCAATACGAGCGTATCTGCATCGGCGCGACTGATGCTCCCCTTGACTTCGGGCGCGTAGTAGCCGAAAGGCCGGAGGCCTTCGCGCGCCCGTCGCTCGGCACCAGCAACGATGGCCGGGAAATCGATTTCGGCAAGGCGCGCCCGCCGACCGAACTGAACGGTCTCTACGTGAGACAGGACATTGGACCTGAGCGGATCATCGATGCCACTGACGACATATCGAAGTTCGTCGGCCACCGCACCGGTTGCGGCCGAGATCAGCAGCACAATAGCGAATAACTTTCCCTGCGAAATCAAGTTCTAAACCGTCGACACCGTCGCCCCATTATGCGGCGAGTCACCGCCGCGGCACTCTACGGACTTGCCGTAAGATGACACCGTCAGGCAGTTTCCCGTGACATCGCCTGACTTTCCTTACATCAAATTCGACCGTAGAGGCGCGCTTGCGTTGCGTCCGGGTCGCTCCGCTGCCCGGGTACCCTGCGGTGCACCTACATCTGCTCCTCGATCGGCAGGAGGCCCATGAGGCGTGTGCGCAGGCGGCGCCAGAATCCCGTTTGCGGCTCGGTTGTAATGACCTCTTCCAAACCCGCCGCAGTCAGCAGCCATTGGAGTCGGCCTTTCTGCGACAGACGCAGCTTATACGCCTGTTCGGGCAGCGTGTCGAGAATGCTCGTCGCCATTTCGCTCGACAGTCTTTCGCTGTTGACGGCCATGCCCATTTCCGTGTTCAGGTACAACGAGCGCGGGTCGACATTGAACGAGCCGACGAACAGGCGCTTTCGATCCACGGTCGCGACCTTCGAGTGCAGGGTCAGTGTCGTCTCCGTTTCCATCGACTCGAGCCGCGGCCGCAGTTCATAGAGTTCGACGCCTTGTCGCAGCAGCGGTTTGCGATAGCGCGCATAAACGGCATGTACGCTCACGTGGTTCGTCGATGCCAGGGAATTGCTGACGATGACGACGCGCACGCCCTTCTTGACGAGCGAGCCGAAGAATTCGACGCCTTGCTTCTGTGGCACGAAGTAGGGCGAAATGACGATGAGTTCCTGTTCCGCGGCCGAGACCATTTTCATCAGGAAACTGACCGTCACGCTCGGCTGGCGGCGCACCAGGTTGCGTACCTTGTCGGGGAGATCCTGCACGATCTCGGCCCGAGCCGCGACGAGATCGAGGCGACCGTCCAGAAAGCGGCCGACGAGGCCGCCATCCACTCTGCTCAGGAACGGCTCGCTGCGGTGCCGGGCCAGCAGACGACGCGCCTCGTCGAGCGACTCGTCGACATGGCTGTGCGCAACGAGCCTGGCGAATGCGTCCATGGGAATCGCCTCGGGAGAATTCCAGTACGCGTCGAAGCCGTCGGACACGTCATCGACGAGCGGTCCGATCGCCAGCAGGTCCTCGTCGATGAACTCCGTCTTGCCGCCCGTCTCGTAGTATTCGTCGGCGATATTTCGTCCGCCCACGATGGTGACCTGGTTGTCGACGGTAAATGACTTGTTGTGCATGCGCCGATTGAGAATGTTGAAATTCGCCAGCAGGCTGATGAAGCGCGAGCGACGTCGAGGAAAGGGATTGAATACGCGCACCTCGATCTTTTCGTGCTCGTCGAGCGATAGCAGGCCTGCGTCAACCTCTTCGGTCAGCGCATCGTCCATGAGCAGGCGCACGCGCACGCCGCGATCGGCGGCGGCGGCGAGATGCAGTGCAACGAGGTTTCCGCTCAGGTCGTCCTTGATCAGGTAGCTCTGTATGTCGATCGTCTTCTCGGCACGATCGATGAGACCGACCCGAGCGTCCAGCGCTTCGGAGCCCGAGTCGAGGCGGTAGATGCCCGCCGGTGCGTCCTGCTGCCCAAACCAGGCAGCGACGGCCTGACCGAGCGCTGTCGTCCCGGTGTCCGCGGCTTTCCAGGACTCGACGCGCTTCGGCAGCTTGAAGAAGCGCTGGTACTTGGGAGGCAGGCGGCTGCCTACCAGTGTCGAGAACATGCCCATAAGGCACTAAGTCGCCCGGATCCGCGCCGTCATCCGCCGCGACCTCACGACCGGCAGTGGCCTGTCATTTCCTGCCCGGCTGCATCGGGTAGCCGGCCATGATGTCTTTGACCGCCTTGTCGATTGTCTTCTCGAGATTACGAATCGCGTTATCCGTAACGCGTCCGACGATTGCACCTTCCCAGACGAGCTTCCGCTTGTCCGCATCGATCACATCGATGTGGAGCGTCCCCTCGGTGTACTGGTCGACTTGCGTCTCGAATCCGCCGTAACCGCCCCAGGTATCGTACAACGGGTCGCGGAAGCCGTAATACGCCCCGCTGGTCGGCACGCTGCGCGTGCGTATCTTTTCCTTGGTGTGAATATAGAAGTTGACGAGTAGCTCGGGGTTTTCCGAGTACACCATGCCACGCCTGTCGAACTCCTGCGCAACCGCGACCTTCAGGAAGTTACTTTCCAGGGACTCGTAGCCTTTCTTGTCCGTTGACAGGTAATCGAGAAAACCGTACGTCTTGTAGGTGGAGAAGTCGACGGCCGGGTCGGCACGGGCAAAGGTATTCGGCGTGGAGGCGCAGCCTGCGAACGCGAGTGCAGCCAGCGCCGCGGCGACGACCCGCGTCGTCATAGGGTTTTTCGACATTATCTTCCTCCGTCTGGCGCGGTTTCCCCGGGGTCGCGCCGTCCTCCTCGGGTATTGTGTCACTACCGGGCGAATCGCGCAGCTTCGGGGCCGGCGTCCCCGGAATTTGACAAAATCGGCCTTGCGGAACCAGTTCGTTGCGCGGCGGCCGCGCTTGTGCAAGGATCGAATTTCGTTTGACAAAGGCACACCCGTCGAAAGGCGGGGCCGCAAAGCCACCGGTCTACAGGATCTTCCCAGGACAGCGGGGCTACCGGCGCAACGTCGCGGCGCGACCGCGTCGCCGCTGTAAGTGTCTTTGGCATTGGACGGGCAACCGCTGGAGACATGAATGGCATCGCCACGATTTCGCGACACGGGCCGCTTCAAGGTTCGAAAATCCCCGGTCAAGACCTACGCCCCCGGCACTCTCGCAGATCTCATGCGCTGCTTCGATCCCGCAAACAAAGCCGCAACCCCGATCCGGCTGCGCGGTTCCGGCAGCGCATCGACGGACTGCAATACGGCGTCGTCAGGGACGATCGTCGAAACATCCGCTCTCGATCGCATCGGCAATGTCGATATCGTCAACAACACGGTGACTGCACAGGCCGGCGTGCGCATGGGCGCACTCGTCTCGGAACTGGCGGACCACGGCCTCGAACTGGTCGGCTGCCACGAAAAGATGGAGCGCACTCTGGGCGGAGCCGTCGCATCGCCGTGTCTCGGTGCCGGAATCGGCGGCCGGGCCGCCTACCTGTCCAACCAGGTCGTCAGCCTGAAGGCGGTGACGCCGACCGGCAAGCTCATGAAAGTGACGCAGCAGCAGCAGCACTTGCTGAATGCCTTCCGCCTGAGCTACGGCATGCTGGGCGCCATTTACGAGGTAACGCTGCGCGTCCGCCCGATCGCGACGTTCTCCGCCAAGCACCGGCGCATGTCGATTGCTACTTTTGCCGACGTCGTGGATCGCATCGCCGGTCACGATATCGGGCTGAAGTTTTACCTGATGCCGCACCTCGATCGCGTGTACCTCGACCTGCGACGTTATGAGCAGGTGTCGGGGAACGCCTACAGCACGCCATGGAAAATCAAGGACTGGGGCGAGAGCACGGTGTTGCCCAATGTCTTCAAATCGCTGAGCCGGGTCGTACCGATTCCTTCCGTGCGCTATCGGCTCATGGACAGTATCGGCGCCACGACACACGATCTCGTCAATACGCGCCTCGTCAGCAAAGGCAACAACTCCTGTGGTTCGAAACGGAGCAAGTCGCGCAAGCTGTTCCAGTCGACCTGGTGCTTCCCGGCAACGGATTTCTCGGTCGTCATCAAGGCGTTTCACCGGTTTTGCCTCGAAACCCTCGATGTCACGGGTTATCGCACGGACCTTCCGGCGGTCGGGTACCGCGTCGGCAAGGATGCCTCCGCCGTCCTGTCGCCGTCGTTCGACGAGCCCATGGTGGCGCTGCGCGTTTCCTCGACGCAGGAAAGCGGATGGGATGATTTCGTCATCGATCTCGCGCAGTTCGCCGAGAAATGGGGTGGCACGCCGATGTTCAACCAGTCGCGCAGCCTGCGCGCCGAGCACGCAGTCCAGGTCTACGGCAGGCGGCTCGAACTGTTCCGCAACATTCGCCGCCAGCTCGACCCGCAGGGCCGTTTGCTGAATCCGTTCCTCGCGCAGTTCTTTCTCTAGAGCACGGCGCCGAGGGCGGAGAAACCGCGCTACCCGGCCCCGGTATCGCGCCGTCCGGTGCGGGCCGGGTGCAGGCCCGCCGTACCCTCGTGCGCGTTAGCTACTGATTTCGTTGCAATTCCTGCACCGAAACATCTCGTTACACGGATTGGGTAGACATCATATATCGAACTGATATCATGCATCGCTCCGATATATAGGCAGTCAAACTGCCCGATGGAGCTGCCATGGATGTAAAGACGGTTTGCCTCGGCATGCTGACGGACGGCCCCGCCTCCGGGTATGACCTCAAAAAACAGTTCGAGTCGAGTTTCGCGCACTTTTTCGCAGCGGGTTACGGCTCGATTTACCCGGCGCTCTCGTCGCTCGCGGACAAGGGGCTCGTTGAGTGCGAAGAAGTCGCGCAGGAAGGCAAGCCTGACCGCAAGGTCTACGGGATCACCGACGAGGGCCGGGAATTCCTCAGCGAGGCACTGCAAAACCCCTGTCCGTGCCACAAGGTGCGCTCGGAGTTCCTCGCGACGATGTGCTTTGCGCACCTGATGCGCCCCGGGGACATCGAGACGGTGCTCGAGCACCGCCTGGAGGAAATCGCCCGTTACCAGGCAATGTTCGCGCAACTCGAGAGCGAGTGTATGGACGACTGGTCCGAGGGCATGAAGTTTGTCCTCGGATTCGGCAAGGCAATGACCAATGCCATGGAAACCTACATCAACGACAACCGGCACCTTCTCGAGCAGGACAAGCCGGCCAGGGCGGCTACCGCCTGAAGGATTGCACGATGCAAAACTCGAAACTGAGCCGTTACAGATCCTGGATCATTTCCGGCGGTATCGTTTTGCTGGTCGCGCTGTGGCTGGCATCGGGCCAGTTCCGCGCCGCGGAACAGGAAACGGTCGAGCCCGTCGCCGATACCTCGGCCAGGAGCGCCGTTCGCGTGCGCACCCAGACTGCAGAGGAGGTCATGCGCACGATTGTCGTCAACGGCAAAACCGCACCTGCCCGCATCGTCCACCTGGCCGCGGAGACCGACGGGCGGGTCGAGTACATCGGTGCAGAACGCGGCGCGAGCCTTACGCGCGGCGACATCATCCTGCGTTTCGATGAGCGTGATCGCGCCGCGCGACTCGCGCAGGCGGAAGCGACGGTCAGGCAGCGCGAAGTCGAGTACGCCGCGCGCGAGCGCCTCAAGTCGGAGAGCTACGTCTCCGAAGCGCAGCTCCAGGAGGCCGTCGCGCTGCTCGAAACCGCGAAAACGGAATTGACCCGCGCCCGGCTCGATCTGCAGTACATGACGGTCCGTGCGCCTTTCGCCGGCGCGCTGCAGTCGCGCTCCGTCGAGATAGGCGACTTCGTCACGCGCGGTGACCCGATTGCCACCTACGTGGACAATCGCACGATCGTCGTCAGCGCCAATCTTTCCGAGTTCGACGCACACTATGTCGATGTGGGCGACAAGGCCGAGGCGCGGCTTGCCACGGGCGAGACCGTCCGCGGCGCGATCCGGTACGTTGCGCCCGTGGCGGACGAGGCAACGCGCACGTTCCTCGTCGAACTCGAGGTCGACAACGCAGACGGCGCCCTGCGTGCGGGCGGCACTGCCGAATTGCGTATACCTGCCGAGACCGTGCTGGCCCACCGCATTGCGCCCTCGCTCCTGACGCTCGACGACGCGGGCAACGTGGGTGTGAAGATCGTGAACGAGTTCGGCCAGGCCGAGTTCGTCGTCGCCGACATCGCGCTGTCCACGAATGACGGCGTGTGGCTGGCAGGACTGCCGGAAACCGCGACGATCATCACGGTTGGCCAGGGCTACGTCGCATCGGGCGCGCTCGTGAACGCCGTTCCGGAAGGCGACGTCGAAACGGCCGTCGCCGTCAAGGACGAAGAGGCCGTGGACTGATGGATGTCATCGAATTGGCCATGCGGCGGTCGCGCACCGTCGTTCTGACGCTGATCGTCGTGCTGGTCGGCGGCCTCGTCGCGTACGCCACGATCCCCAAGGAGGCCGAGCCCGACATTGAGATACCCATCGTCTACGTCAGCATCGAGCACGAAGGCATTTCACCGGAAGACTCCGAACGTCTGCTGGTTCGGCCGATGGAGCAGGAGCTGCGTTCCATTGAAGGCGTCAAGGAAATGACCGCCAACGCCTACGAGGGCGGCGCCAACCTGCAGCTAGAATTCGACGCGGGCGTCGACACCAAGCGCGCCCTGCAGGACGTACGCGAAAAAGTCGACCTGGCACAGGCGAAGCTGCCCGGCGAGACCGAGGAACCGACGGTCAACGAAGTGAAGATGTCGCGCTTCGACCCGATGCTCGTACTCAATCTTGCGGGCAACGTGCCCGAGCGAACGCTGACGACGATCGCCAAGAACCTGAAAGAAAAGATCGAGGCGCTTACCGGAGTACTCGAGGTCAACCTCGTCGGCACGCGCGAAGAACTCATGGAAGTCGTCGTCGATCCGCTCGCGATGGAGAGCTACGGACTGGACCAGGCCCAGATCATCAACTTCGTCACGCGCAATAATCGCCTCGTCGCGGCGGGCGCGCTGCACGCGAGCGAAGGTCGTTTCCCCGTGAAGGTACCGGGCGTGTTCGAGAGCGCCGATGACGTACTCAATATGCCGATCAAGGTCGTTGGCGAACGCGTCGTGCACTTCAAGGACATCGCCGAGGTGCGCCGCACCTACAAGGACGCCGAGAGCGTCGCGCGGCTGAACGGCAAACCGGCGTTGGCCATCGAAGTCATCCAGCGCTCGCGCGCCAATGTCATCGACACGATCGCCGAGGTCAATGCCGTCATCGAAGAGGAGCGCGCCTACTGGCCTGCGGAGATCGAGATCGTCGCCTCGCGCGACAAGTCGAAAGACGTGAACGACATGTTGTCGGAGCTGCAGAACAACGTCCTCGCGGCGGTGCTGCTCGTATTTATCGTCATTATCGGCATTCTCGGCATTCGCTCCGCGATGCTTGTCGGCGTCGCGATTCCAGGCAGCTTCCTGCTCGGCATCCTGTTGATCGGCTCGTTTGGCGTTACGATCAACATGATGGTGCTGTTCGCGCTGATCATGGCCGTCGGCATGCTCGTGGACGGGGCCATTGTGGTCACCGAGATGGCGGACCGGCGCATGGCCGAGGGCGAATCGCGCCACGATGCCTACGCTCGCGCCGCTATTCGCATGGCCTGGCCGATCATTGCTTCGACGTGCACGACGCTGGCGGCTTTCGTGCCGCTGGCTCTGTGGCCCGGCATGTCCGGCGAATTCATGAAATACCTGCCGATCACGCTGATCGCGGTCCTGTCGGCGTCGCTGCTCATGGCGCTGCTGTTCGTGCCGACGCTGGGTGCGATTTTCGGCCGGACGGGGGCCAATACCGACGAGCAGCGTCGCAACCTCGCCGCCGCTGAAACGGGCAATCTCGATGAAGTCACCGGATTCACGGGCCATTACATCCGGTTTCTCAAGCGCACGCTGCGCCATCCCTGGCGCGGCGTCGCAGGGGTTACCGGACTACTCCTTGCCGTTTACGCCGCGTTTTTCATTTTCGGCAAGGGCATCGAATACTTCCCTGATGTCGAGCAGCCGTTCGGCATGGTCGACATCCGCGCCCGTGGCGACCTGTCGACCGAGGAACGCGATCGCCTGGTCCGCGAAGTCGAGGCCCGCGTCCTCGGGATGCCCGAGATCGAGTTCCTGTACGCCAAGACCGGCTCGAGCGACCAGGGCGCCGAGGACCAGATCGGCTCCCTGACGCTCAATTACGTGGACTGGCGCGAGCGTCGCAAGGCCGATGAGATACTTGCCGAGATCCGCGAGCGAACGAAGGATCTCGTCGGGATTCGTATCGAAACGCGCAAGCCTGATCCGGGCCCGCCGATCGGCAAACCGATCCGGATCGAGTTCTCTTCGCGTTTCGGCGACGTGCTGAACACGTCTCTCGAGCGCGTGCGCGCCCACATGGAGAACAACCCGGCGATCGTCAACATCGAAGACAGCCGACCGCTGCCGGGCATCGAGTGGCAGATCAGGGTCGATCGAGCCGAGGCGGCGCGTTTCGGCGCCGATATTTCGCTCGTCGGCGCGATGGTGCAGCTCGTCACGAACGGCATCAAGATCGGCGAATACCGGCCCGACGACAGTGACGACGAAATCGACATCCGCGTCCGGTACCCTGAAGACAGCCGCAGCCTTTCGCAGATCGACGAGCTGCGCATTCCCACGGACCAGGGGCTCGTGCCGATGAGCACGTTCATCGATCGCGTACCCGCTCAAAAGGTCGGCACGATACGCCGGACGGACATGCGACGCACGCTGTCCATCGATGCCGACGTCGCCGCAGGCGTGCTGGTCGACGACATCGTGCGCCAGCTCAAGGCCGAGATTCCCGACCTCGGCATCGATTCGCGCGTGAGCTGGGCGTTCAGCGGCAGCACCCAGGACCAGCAGGAGGACATGCAGTTCCTCGAGCGCGCGATGCTCATGGCGCTCGCGATCATGGCCGTAATTCTCGTCACGCAGTTCAACAGCATCTACCAGGCCTTTTTGATCCTGACGGCCGTTCTGTTCTCGACGGGCGGCGTGCTGCTCGGGCATCTCATCATGGCCAAACCCTTCGGCGTCATCATGTCGAGCGTCGGCGTCATCACGCTCGCGGGTATCGTCGTGAACAACAACATCGTGTTCATCGACACCTATAACGTGTTGCGAAGTCGCGGCGAGAAACCGTTCGACGCCATTCTCCGAACCTGTGCGATCCGCCTGCGCCCGGTCCTGCTCACGACCGTGACGACGATCGTCGGGCTGTTGCCGATGGTATTCGGCGTCAATATCGACCTGATCGGCCGGGACGTCTCGATGGGCGCACCGAGTTCGCAGTGGTGGACGCAGCTGGCCTCCTCTGTCGCCGGCGGGCTTGCCTTCGCGACGCTGCTGACCCTGCTCCTGACGCCGAGCCTGCTGATGGTCCAGGCCAATGCCATCCGTCGCTGGAAGGACCGGCGCGCCGTCGAGCCCGGGAAGAGCGCGGCCTCGACACCCTGACCGATGCCCCCGGGGCATTTTCGCCCCGGGTTCAATCCAAAACCCCGCGTCGTGCATCTAGTAGAGCAAGAGGCCGGGAATCCGCCCGTTTCGGGGAAATACGGCAACTCAGACTTGCGTTATACCGAACTAGTGTTATACTTCACTAAAACACTGAACAAAAAGGGGTCGGACGACAGTCCCGGGATCATGAAAGCACTGACATCGATCATCGTATTGCTGGCGCTGGCCGCGACGCTCGCGGGCTGTGGCGTTGGCGAGGCCAGCGTCTCCGACGCCAATGCTGCCCAGGCGGCCACGCCGGTCCCTGTGGAAGTGGCCCATCCGTTCCGCGCCGACCTGCGCGCGACCTATGCCGCCACGGCCACGATTACCTCGGACGGCGACGCGCCCGTCGTCGCGCGGGTGCCTGGTGAGGTCGTCGAGCTGCTCGTCGAGGAAGGCGATAGCGTGGAACGAGGCCAGGTGCTTGCGCGGCTGGACGGCAAGCGCCTGCGCCTCGAGATGCTCGCCGCCAAAGCCAATCTGGAGCAGGCGCGCGCCGAGTACCAGCGCAACCTGGACCTGCACGATCGCGGGCTGATCAGCGCCGCGGCTTTCGACAACCTGAAATACGATCTCGAGGCGCTGGAAGCGACTTACGAACTCAAGAAGCTCGACTACGGCTATGCGACGATTCGCGCGCCGATCGCCGGTGTCGTCGCGTCGCGCGACGTCAAGTTGGGGCGGCACCTCAACGTCAACGACCTCGCGTTTCGCATCACCGACAAGCAGCAACTGATCGCGTACCTGCAGATACCGCAGTCCGAGCTGCCGAAGTTCGCGGCAGGCCACGAGGCCAGCATCGAGGTCGCGTCGATGCCGGGCAGTGCGTATCCGGCGACGATCGCCCGCATCAGCCCGACGATCGACACGCGCAATGGCACGTTTCGCGCTACGGCAGTCATCGATAACAGCAAGGGCGAGTTGGCCCCTGGCATGTTCGGGCGATTCACTATCGCCTACGAAAAACATGCCGACGCACTCGTGCTGCCGACGGCCGCCCTGATCGACGAAGACGACGAGAGCGCCGTATTTGTCGTCAGGGATGACGAGGTCGTGCGCCGCGTGGTCGAGACGGGAATCCGGTCCGGCGGCAAGGTAGAGATTCTCGACGGGCTGACCGAGGCCGATGTCGTCGTCGTCGTCGGTCACTCGAATTTGCGCGACGGTAGCAAGGTCCTTGCGAGCCTGAAAATCCTGAATAGCTTCACGGGCTGACGCGCTCTGCGCCGCTTTGGCGCTACCATCCAGGGGAGGATTCATGAAGCTACATCGCATTGGCTGGGCGGCGTTTGCCTGCGTGCTGTTGTTAAGCGCCTGCCAGCAGGGAGCAGGTGACGGGGCACAGGACGACGAAGAAGAAACCCCGCCAGTTCCCGTTGAGACACGAACGCCCGCGCGCGGCGACGTCTACGCGGTCTACTCTGGCACAGCACCCATCGAGGCTTTCGCCGAGGCCGACGTCATCGCCAAAGTCGAGGGCGTTGTTCGCGAGATCCTCTTCGAAGAGGGCGATGAGGTTACAGAAGGCCAGGTGCTGGCACGGCTCGATGGCGACCGCCTGCGACTCGAGCTCAACGAATCCCGCGCCCGCCTCAACAAGATGCGGCGTGACGTGGAGCGCAACACCGAGCTGCGCGAAAAAGGCCTGCTGTCGGAGGGCGACTTCGAAAAACTGCGTTTCGATCTGGAAGCGCTCGAAGCCTCTTACAACCTCGCCAGCCTGGAACTCGACTACACGCAGATCCGGGCGCCCATCCCGGGTGTCGTATCCGAACGCTACATCAAGATCGGCACGACGATACGCGTCGGCGACCCGGCCTTTCGGATCACGAGTCTCGACCCGCTCGTGGCCTACATGCACGTGCCGGAACGCGAGTATCGGCAGATTCGCGCCGGGCAGCCCGTGGCTATCGAGATCGACGCGCTCGCCGGGGAGCGCATCTTCGCCGAAGTTACGCGAATCAGCCCCGTCGTCGACCCGCAGACGGGCACCTTCAAGATCACGATCGAGATCGCCGATGACGAGCGCCGCATCAAGCCCGGCATGTTCGGCCGCATGAGCATCGTGTACGACCGCCACGAAAACGTGCTGCAGGTCCCGCGCAGCGCAGTCATCGAGGAACGTGGTGACGAGGTCGTGTTTGTCGTCGAAGACGGCGAGGCGATCCGTCGCGTGGTACAGACGGGATACGGAAGCAACGGCATGGTCGAGATCACCGAGGGTCTCAGCGACACCGACGAGGTCGTCACGGTCGGCCATGTCGGCCTCAAGCCGGGCGCCAGGGTGAAGGTGATCGACTGATGCGCCGCCTGATCGAAATCGCGACCGAGCGCCGCGTAACGATCGCAATGATCATGGTCGCCATCGTGCTGTTCGGCATGGTCTCGCTGTCGCGTCTCAAGCTGAACCTGTTGCCCGACATATCCTATCCGACGCTGACCGTGCGCACGGAACTCACCGGCGCTGCACCGGCGGAAATCGAAAACCTGCTGACCAAGCCGATCGAGGAATCCGTCGGCGTCGTCCGCAACGTGCGCGTGGTGCGTTCCGTGTCCCGCTCGGGCCAGTCGGACGTGACGATCGAATTCCTCTGGGGCACCGACATGGACATCGCGGGCGTGGACGTTCGCGAAAAACTCGACATCCTGCAGCTGCCTCTCGAGGCAAACCGCCCGTTGCTGTTGCGATTCGACCCGTCGTCCGAGCCGATCATGCGGCTCGGCCTTCTGCGCACGCAGGACGACGGCGAGGCGCTCGCCTCCGAGGAAGACCTCAAGGCACTGCGCCGGCTGGCCGAGGATCGTATCAAGACCGATCTGGAAGCGCAGGAAGGGACTGCCGCCGTAAAGGTCAGCGGCGGTCTCGAGGACGAAATCCAGATTCGCGTCGATCAGCAAAAACTGTCGCAGCTCGGCATCAGCATCGACACAATTGCAGCGAGAATCCGCGCTGAGAACGTCAACCTGTCGGGCGGGCGGCTCGAAGAAGGTAACCAGCGTTTTCTCGTGCGTACGCTCAACGAGTTCGAAAACGTTGAGGAGTTCCGCGACGCGATCATTGGCTACGTGGCCGACCGGCCGGTTTACCTGCGGGATGTCGCCAGCGTGCGGCGCGGTTTCAAGGAACGCGAGGCCATTACGCGCGTGCGGGGGAAGGAGTCGGTCGAACTGGCGGTCTACAAGGAAGGCGACGCGAACACGGTCCAGGTCGCGCGACGCGTCGAGCGGCGCCTGGAAGCGCTGCGTGAATCACTGCCGGACGAGCTCGAGCTCGTGAAGATCCACGACCAGTCGACATTCATTTCGTCCGCCGTCAACGACGTCCGCACTGCCGCCGTGCTCGGCGGACTGATCGCCATTTTCGTTCTCTATGGATTCCTGCGGGACGCGCGTGCCACGACGATCGTCGGTATCGCTATCCCGGTGTCGGTCATCGGTACGTTCCTGCTGATGTACACCAACGACATATCGCTGAACATCATGTCGCTCGGCGGCATCGCGCTGGCCGTCGGCATGCTCGTGGACAACTCGATCGTCGTACTCGAGAACATCGTGCGCAAGAAGGAAAAGGGCGAAGGCATCGTCGAAGCGGCGCAAAACGGCACGGCCGAAGTCGGATCGGCGGTCGTGGCCGCGACGCTGACGACCATCGCCGTGTTCTTTCCGATGGTGTTCATCAGCGGTATCGCCGGGCAGTTGTTCCGCGACCAGGCGCTGACTGTCACCTTTGCGCTGGTATTTTCGCTGCTCGTCGCACTCACCGTGATCCCCATGCTGGCGGCTCTCGGCGCCCGCAGCCGCTACGACACGGGCAACCAAGACATGCGTATAGGCTGGTTTACGAGCCTCGTTGCCGCCGTCGTACGCGCGTTCGGACTGCTGTTCGCAGGCGTACGCTGGGTATTCTGGGCACTGCTGTTGGTACCGAGCTGGTTACTTCAGCGCCTGTACGGTGCCGTTGCGGCGGTCTATCCGGGCCTTCTCCGCTGGTCGCTGCGTCATCGCGCGACGGTCGTCATAGCCGCGCTCGGCGTATTCGGTGCGACGATGTCGCTGCTGCCGCGTCTCGGTACCGAACTGATTCCCCAGTTTTCCCAGGGTGAATTCGACGTCGACCTGCGGCTTGCCCCGGGCGCACCGCTGACGGAAACGGATCGCGCTATCCAGGAGGCGCAAAGCGTCGCGGCCGGCATCGACGCGGTCGAGCTCGACTACTCGGTTGCGGGAACGGGCAATCGCCTCGACGCCAATCCGGTGGACGCGGGCGACCACACGGGCACGTTGAGCGTGCGGATGGCTGCGGGTGCCGGGCGCGCCGCGGAAAACGCCGCCATGGAAGCCATGCGCCAGCATCTCTCGAGACTCCCCGGCGTGCAATACGAATTCAGCCGGCCCGCCCTGCTCTCGTTCGCCAGTCCGCTCCAGGTCGAAATCTCGGGTTATGACCTCGACGGGCTCGCCGTGGTCGCCGCCGCCGTCGTGCAGCAGATGTCCGCATCGGGCCGCTTCACGGATATCCGGACCACCGTGGAGCGCGGCAACCCGGAGATCCAGATCGTCTTCGACCAGGAGCGCGCCGCCAAGCTCGGGCTCGCGGTTCGCGATATCGCGAACCGGGTCGTGGCCAACGTGCGCGGCGAGCTCGCAACGCGCTACACGTGGCGCGACAAGAAAATCGACGTACTCGTGCGCAGCGTAGACCCGCGTGCGTCGAGCATCGACGAGGTACGGCGCCTCATCGTGAACCCCGATTCTGATCGTCCCGTGCCGCTTTCGGCCGTCGCCAGGGTCTCGATTTCGCAGGGGCCCGCCGAGATCCGCCGCGTCGCCCAGGAGCGCGTCGCCATCGTGACCGCCAACCTCAGCTACGGGGATCTCGGCGCAGCGGCGACGGAAGCCGGTGCAATATTGTCGCGCATCCCGATGCCGGACGGCATCACGGCGGTCGTATCGGGCCAGAGTGAAGAGATGCTGGCCTCGTTCGACTCGATGAAATTTGCGCTGGCCCTGGCGGTGTTCCTCGTCTACCTCGTCATGGCGTCGCAGTTCGAATCCCTGATCCACCCGTTCGTCATACTGTTCACGATACCGCTCGCCCTCGTCGGCGCGGTACTCGCGCTGTTCCTGACGGGCACGACGATCAACATCGTTGCCCTGATCGGCGTCATCATGCTGGCCGGCATCGTCGTCAACAACGCGATCGTGCTCGTCGACCTGATCAACCAGCTCCGCGCGCAGGGGAGCGAGCGCTTCGATGCCATCATGGAGGCTGGTTCGGCACGCCTGCGACCCATCCTGATGACCTCGCTGACGACGGCACTCGGCCTGCTGCCCATGGCGCTCGGCTTCGGCGAGGGCTCTGAGGTCCGCACGCCGATGGCGATCACCGTGATCGGCGGCCTCATCGTCTCGACGCTGCTGACGCTGATCGTGATTCCGGTCGTCTATTCGCTCCTGGACCGCAAGCGCTGGCCCGCGGAGGCCCCGCGATGAGACACACGGAGTTCGCGCTGCATCGGCCCGTGACGACGGTCGTCGTGTTCGTCGCGCTGGCATTGATGGGCCTGATCGCCTCGCGCCTGCTGCCGCTCGAGCAGTTCCCGGATATCGAGTTTCCCGGGATCTTCGTGCAGATTCCCTATAACGGCTCCACGCCCGAAGAGGTCGAGCGTCTGATCACCCGTCCCGTCGAGGAGGCGCTGGCCACGCTGTCCGGCGTCGAGCGCATGTTCTCGAGCTCCAGCGAGAGCCAGTCGCAGATTTTCCTGCGCTTCGGCTGGGATGAAAACATGGGGGCCAAGGGCATCGAGGCGCGCGCCAAGGTCGACAGCATCCGGCACCTGCTTCCCGACGATGTGCGCCGCGTGTTCGTGTTCACGGGTTCACTTGGCGACCAGCCCGTGTTGCAGCTGCGCATCGCGAGCGAGCGCGACCTGTCCGACAGCTACGACATGCTGGATCGAATCCTGAAGCGCCGTATCGAGCGCCTCGAGGGCGTGTCGCGCGTCGAGCTCCAGGGCGTGGAACCGCGCGAGGTCCGCATCCTGATGAAACCGGACCGGCTCGCCGCATACGGCGTGGACATTGCGACCGTGCGCGACATCCTGGTCGGCAGCAATTTCGCGGTCAGCGCCGGCAAGATAACGGCCGACGGCGAACGCTACAGCGTGCGACCGAGCGGCGAATTCACGTCGGTCGATGAGATCCGCGACCTCGTCGTCAACGAGCGCGGACTGCGACTGCGCGACATCGCCGACGTCGAGCTGCGCACGCCCGAGCGTAACTACGGCCGCCATCTCGACCGCGAGTACGCGATCGGCCTCGCGGTCAACAAGACGACCGGCACGAACCTCGTCGACGTGACCGACCGGGTCATCGCCGAGGTCGAGAAGATCAGCGAACTGCCGCAAATGCGCGGCATCAATATCTTCCCGCTCGACAACCAGGGCGACAGCGTGCGCAAGTCGATCTCCGACCTGTTGCAGGCGGGACTTTTCGGCGGCCTGCTGGCGATCATTGTCCTTTACCTGTTCCTGCGGCAGGTGACGACGACCCTCATCGTCATCGCGTCGATCCCGTTCTCGCTGCTCATCACGCTGGGCGCACTGTACTTTTCGGGCTTGTCGCTGAACATCCTGTCGATGATGGGTCTCATGCTCGCCATCGGCATGCTCGTCGACAACGCGGTCGTCATAACCGAGAGCATTTTCCGACATCGTGCCGACGAGCCGTCACACCCCTACACGGCGACGATCAAGGGCGTCAGGGAGGTCGGCCTCGCCGTCGTGGCGGGCACGATGACGACGATCATCGTCTTTGCGCCGATCGTTTTCGGTGCCAAGGTCGACATTACGATCTTCCTGACTCACGTTGCGATCACGATCTTCGTCGCACTGCTCTCGTCGCTGGTCATCGCACAGACACTGGTACCGATGCTCGCGGCGCGTATCAGCGTGCCTCCGCAGCCCAAAGAGGGTGCGCTGATCACGCGACTGACGAACCGCTACGTTCGGGCACTCGAGTGGGTCATCTCGCACCGCTGGTGGACCGCGCTCGGCATCTTCCTGATTTGCGTTATCGGCGTGCTTCCCAATGTGCTCGGGCTCGTGAAGTTCGACATGTTTCCGCAGGACGTGGGGAGGCGGCTGTTCATGCCGTATCACGTCGAGGGCGAGTACCCGGTCGAGCGCGTCGAGCAGGCCGTCGACACGATCGAGGAATACCTGTTCTCGCGACAGGAAGAACTCGACATCCGCTCGATCTACAGCTATTTCGAACAGGGCCGCGCCGAGTCGACCATCCTGCTGACCGACGAAGAAGACGCGACGCTGTCGACGCGCGAGATTATCGAACGCATCGAGAAAGACCTGCCGGAGATCGCGATCGGCAAACCCAGCTTCCAGTTCGAGCAGCAGGGCGGCGGTGAAGGATTCTCGATTCAGCTGAGCGGCGACTCGACCGAAGTATTGAATGAACTCAGTGTGGACGTCGTGCGGGCGCTCGAGTCGGTCAACGGACTCAAGGACGTGACCAGCGACGCCGAAGCCGGCGACCGGGAAGTCCGCGTGATCATCGACCGGACGCGCGCGGCCAATGCCGGCCTGACCACGGCCGAAATCGGTATGTCCGTGGCTACGGCAATGCGCGGCGAGAACCTGCGCGAATTCCGCGGCCCGAACGGTGAAATCGCAGTGCGTCTCGCGTTCCGCGACGACGACAAGCAGAGCGTCGAACAGCTGGCGGCACTACCCCTGTATACGCCGGACGGCCAGCGCATCACGCTCGGCAGCGTCGCGAGCCTGCGCATCGGCAATTCGCCGGACACGATTCAACGCACCGATCGTCAGACCGCCGTCATCATCTCGGCGAACCTCGACGAAGACGTCAGTCCTGAGGACGTGCGGCCGCGCGTCGAGAGCCTCATGGACCAGATCGAGCTGCCGCCCGGCTACAGCTGGAAAGAAGGACGTGGCTTCGAGCGCCAGGACGAAACGGCCGACATGATGGCGCAGAACATCGTCCTCGGCGTCGCCTGCATCTTCCTGGTCATGGCCGCGCTGTTCGAATCGCTGCTGCTGCCGTTCTCGATCATTCTCGGATCAATCGTGTTTTCGATCTTCGGCGTCTTCCTGTTCTTCGCCGCAACCGGTACGACGTTCTCCTTCATGGCGACGATCGGCATCATGATCCTCATCGGCGTGGTCGTGAACAACGGCATCGTGCTCGTCGACCACATCAATAACCTCCGTATCGGGGGGATGCCGCGCGACACCGCAATCATCGTAGCGGGTCGTGATCGCCTGCGTCCGATACTCATGACCGTGGCAACGACGATCGTCGGCCTCGCGCCGCTCGCCGTGGGCACTACGCAGGTGGGTGGAGACGGTCCTCCGTACTACCCGATGGCGAGGGCGATCATCGGCGGGCTGGCATTCTCAACGGTCGTTTCCCTGCTCGTCGTACCCGCCCTGTACATCTATTTCGACAATCTCGCAGCGTGGGGACGCAAGGTCATGCGCACGGCCAGGAGACCCAGGAGCAGCAGCCAGCCGAGCGAACCACCGCCGCCGGAGTTGACGACGACCTGAGTGTCGCCGGTCGAATCGCGCGTCGAATCCTCGAGCGGCAGGTACGACAGTTCGGACGTGTCTTCCGGGCCGATACTGGCCAGGAAGCTGCCGTCATAGGCGTCGTACAGTTCGATCAGGATATCGTACTCGCCCGTCGGGTATCCCGAGACGAGTTCCGTTTCCACGATGTAATCGTCCAGTGCCGAGGTTCCAAACAGCGTGATGTCCTCGGTCTCTGCGTATTCGTTCCACGGCCCGCCCTCGAAACTAAGATAGAGCACCGCGAACACGTCGGCGGCGCCGTAGCCGGTATCCGCATCGAAGCGTAAATCGATGCCCCAGTAATAACCGTCACGATCGGCGTCGGCAAAGAGGGCGACATCAACGTCGTAGAACCAGAAGTTTGGATCGGCCGATATGCCGATCGTCGCCGTGCGCTGTCTCGTCTCGTCCTGTGGTTTCCCGCCGGTCGACGCCGACGATGCCGGGGCGTTCAACTGCAACGCCGCGTGTTCGTTGTAAGACACAATGCCGTCACCGACGCGGCCGCGCTCGATGTCGGTGCCTTCCGAGGTCAGGCTCTGGCGCAGCTCGGCGTCCGTCTCTGCCATGCCGGTCGCTGCCAGCAACAACGCCGCAGCGGTGAAAATCGTGCGAGCCAGGTTCTTCATAACGGGCCTCCTCCTGATTGCCTGTAACACGATTAGGCGCTGTCGCGACTGAATCGACGCTGAATTTCACAGGGGGTGCGCAGCAGATGCGCGCGCACATTCAGGCCGCGTTCAGGACAACGGCGACGACGCGGTCAGCGAGAGCGTCGCAAGTGGGGGTGGGTTGGTCGAGGCGGCGCGGGGCTAGACGTCACCGGCCGACAGGCCGGCTATCTGTGCAGGCGTCACGTTCAGGGCGTTGACGACATTATTGAAAAAATCGACTTCGAGCGCGCTGACGTTCTTGTCACTGCGGAAGACCTCGGCCAGCGCCTGGACGATTTCCGCGCAATGCGATTCGGAGAGGCGCTTGCCTGCCCTGCGCAAGTACTTGACGAGCGTTGCCTCGGCATAGAGCTCCTCGCGCGCCGCTATGCGAACGTCGGCAGACGAAAATTCCTTGCCCGTGTGTTTCTTGAGAATCTCCTGGATACTCTCGACTTCGACGTGCTGGATGCTGACGTCAGCATTTGCAGCTCTCGCGAGCGTCATGAGCAGGACTTCTTCAAAAAGATCGACTTCCTGGCCTGCGCCGACGTCGGAACCACCGAACACCTTGAGAACGTTCTTGAGGTCTGCAATTGCCATTATCTACTCTCTTCTACTTATTGGCGGGGTGCTCCCCCGGGCGGGCCAACAATAATAACCCACAAAAAGGCGCGAATTGAAGGCATATTTACTACTTAAAAAACCGCTTGGAATTTGTTGATTTCCAAGACATACTCTCGTCGGGCAAACCAACAAAAGGAGGTGATCCATGTCTCGTGGGATAACGAAGGTATCCGAAAAACCTGAGGTTCTGACGCGAAAGATGGAGCACCGACTCACACCTCGCTGACCCTATTTTCAGATACTCAGATTCCACGGAAAGCCGCCTTCGGGCGGCTTTCTTTGTGGCTCACGAAAGCAGCGTCTCGAGCACGGCGAGCGCCTCGTCGACCTCGCCGACGCTGTTGTAGTGCACGGGCCCGATGCGAACGGCGCCGCCCGACTCGTGGATGCCGAGGGACTTTACGACCTCGACAGCATAGTTGTGACCGTTCCAGACGAATATGTTGTCGTCCGCGAGATGCTGCGCAATGTCACCCGGGGCGACGCGGGCGTGCGTGAAAGACACGGTCGGCACGCGTCGATGAAGCGCCGTTTTGTCCGTGATGCCCAGCACTCTCACGCCATCGATGTCGAGTAATCCATCGATCAGGCGCTCGGCCAGGATCTTTTCGTAGTCGAACAGAAGATCCATCGCGGCCGTCAGTGCCCTCCTGCGGCCCGACGCCCCCGCCATCGTCTCTCCGATCCATGCGAAATAGTCGACGGCAGCCGTGATGCCCGCGAATCCTTCGTGGCTTTGCGTGCCGGTCTCGAAACACCCGGGGTAGCGGTCGGGAGCCGGTCGGACCTTGTAAGGTTCCAGCTGCTCCAGCCGTTCGCGGCGTCCGTAAAGCACGCCCTGGTGCGGCCCGAAAAACTTGTAGGGCGAACAGGCGAGGAAATCGCAGCCGATTTCCTGCACGTCGGTGACAACGTGCGGCACGGATTGCACGCCATCGATGTAGGTCATCGCGCCCGCGCTCCTCGCCCGCGCGCAAACCGATGTGACGTCATTGATCGTGCCGAGGAGATTGCTCGCGCCGCCGATGCAAACAAGGCGTGTACGCGGCGAGAACAGTGCGTCGAGCCGGTCGAGATCGAATTCGTAGGTCTCGGTATCGAAAGACAGCCACTTGATTTCGAGGTCGAGATCACGCGCGAGCAGCACCCACGGCCACACGTTCGCGTCGTGGTCCATGCGCGAAAGGACTATCTCGTCGCCATGCTGGAACAGACGCCCGATCGAACGCGAGACGTGCAGTGTCAGCGTCGTCATGTTCTGGCCGAAAATTATCTCGTCGGGTGTCTCGGCGTTCAGAAAATCGGCCATCGCCGCGCGTGCGCGCTCGACGATCCGATCCGCCGCTTTCGACGTCGCGAAACGACCGCCGGCGTTGGCGTTGGTTTCGAGCAGACAGCGCGACATTGCGTCGGCAACGGCTTGCGGGACCTGCGTGCCCGCCGGATTGTCGAAATAGATACGGCGTTTGCCGCTGTCAGTGAGCGAGAGCGCAGGAAACTGCGCGCGCACGGCGTCGAGGTCGAATGGCACGTGTCAGTCCTGGGCGGTTCCGCCCCACTTTTCGCGATGCGCGTCTTCGGCGCGCTGCCGCACCTTCCTGTGACGGCGCGTCAGCAGCAGGTTGTTCGGGTCGCAGACTTCAGCCTTGATGATACCGAGATCGCTCGCCGCATCGAACAGGCTGGGATACCAGCGTTCCCAGTTCGGCAGCAGAGCCTCGACCTTGTCGCGAAGAGTCATGGACGCAGGTTAACCGAGCGCCCGGGGCAAGACAATGACGCACTTATCAGTCTTCGAGACTGCGCAGCCCGACCATGCAGGTCGCGAGCAGCATTGCGCCAAGTATGACGTACGGCAGCTGTGGCAACGCGTCGTACGGCAGATCGACGATATCCCGGGGAACGAGCTGCGCAAACCCGGCGAACGTCGTAACCAGCCCAGTAATCGGCTTGGCTGAAATCGCCGCACCGATCAACGTCGCGAGCGGCAGGGTCAGTCGGCGTACCCAGATTCGCCGGCGCACTTTCCGTACCACGCGAACGCTGAAGCCGTCGTCTGCGATCGGATCACTCGCAAACATCGACTCGAGCATCCGGTCTGCATCGTCTTTGATGTGCTCAGCCATGTTGATGATCTTTGATGTCAAAGGCCGTCCTGATCTTTTCTTTACCACGAAATATCACTGATTTCACCGTGCCGACGGGCATCTCCGTCGCATCGCTGATCTCGCGGTGCGACAGGCCGCAGGCATAGGACATCACCATGATGGCCCGCTCCTCGTCGGTCAGTACCGCGAGAAAGCGCTCGAGATCGCCAGCTTCTTCCTCTGGCGTCGTGCTCTTGCGCCCCTCGATGTCGGCGACGTGCCCTGCCTCTTCGAGTATCTCTGCATAACGCTTCGCCTTGCGCCTCGACTGCAGGAACGTCGTATACGCGACCTTGAGCAGCCAGCCGATGAACGTCCCTTTTCCCGAGTATGTCCGTAACTTGTCCCATGCATGCATGAAGGTGTCCTGGGCCAGGTCATCCGCCATCGTGTAATCGCCCGTCAGCTTGCGGAGAAAGTTGCGCACGTGCGACTGGTGACGCTGCACCAGTTCGCCGAAAGCGTCGGTATCCCCGCCAGATACGACCCTCGCGACGAGCTGGTGATCTTCGCTCCTGGTCAAGGCTTCGGTCCCTTACTCTTCGCCCTTGCCTGTCAGGAAATAGATGACCAGGTAACCGACGCCGATCGCGAAGGGCAATGCGGCGCTGGCCAGCGTGCCGTGCAGCGCTTCAGCCGCGAAGCTGCCGACCGCGAGAGCCATCAGCGCCAGTCCGAGCGCGATCGCCAACCAGATGATGCCGAGACGCAGGTCCTTGTACTTGCCGGCCTTCGGGTGACCGAGCCGGTCGATGATCTCGGGCGTCAGTTCATGGCCTTTGTCGAGCGCCATGCGGATGGTCTGCTGCATGCCGTCACGGGCGCGCCAGCGAAACCAGAACAGTGCGACCAGCACTACCGCGAGACTTACAAACATCACGATGGGAATCAGTTCTTCAGCCACTTTCGTACTCCAGTAAAAAGGGTGTCTTCAGCCCTTAGATGCGTGCCGCGGCAGGATTGGATGCAACGCCGTAACCTATTGTTTTTATTTATTTAATATTAACACGTCGGGGAGTCTTGAACCCGATCGGGCCCGATCGGCGTTTATAGCCGGCATGAACCTGTCGAAACATCTCCGCGACGCGCGCTATTTCCAGGTCGCCGTGCTCTCGAGCCTGCTGACCTTCGGCATCGGCGCGCTGGACTTCGGTATCTCCTGGCAAAATGCCCTTGCCATCATCGCAACCGCCCAGCTGGCCCAATGGGCCGGCACGCGGGCGGCCGGACTCGCGCGTTTCGATCCACTGAGCGCACTGATCACCTCCCTGTCGCTGACGCTGCTGCTGCGCACCGAGTTCATGGCACTTGCCGCGATCGCAGCGGCGATCGCCATTGCCAGCAAGTTCCTCGTGCGCGTGCGCGGCAAGCACGTGTTCAATCCGGCCAATGTCGCACTCGTCGTCATGATGCTTGCAAGCGATCGTGCCTGGGTGTCGTCGGGCCAGTGGGGCAGCGCCACGCTCGGCGCGCTGGCGCTGGCCGGGCTCGGTTTCCTGGTGCTCACCCGCGCGAAACGCGCCGAGACGACGATCGCGTTCCTGCTGGCCTACGGCGCACTGCTGTTCGGGCGCGCCCTGTGGCTGGGCGATCCGATGTCGATACCGGTGCACCAGCTGCAAAGCGGCGCACTGCTGATTTTCGCATTCTTCATGATTTCCGACCCGAAGACGACGCCCGACTCCGCCGTCGGCCGCGTTCTCTACGGCGCCCTCGTGGCGGCCGTCGCTTTCGTCATCCAATTTGTCTACTACGTGCCGAACGGCCCGATCCTCGCACTCGTCCTGACGGCGCCGCTCGTTCCCGCCGTCGACTTCTTGCTGCGCGGCGTGCGGTATCGGTGGCACCAATCCGAAGGGGCCCTGCCATGAAATACCTCTTGACCCTCGCCACGGCGCTTGTGACCGTCACGATTACGGCCACGGCACAGGCATTCTGTGGTTTCTACGTCGCGAAAGCGGACACGAGTCTCTTCAACCAGGCATCCCAGGTCGTCCTGGTTCGTGACGGCGACCGCACGGTCCTGACAATGGCCAACGACTTCGAGGGTGATGTCGAGGATTTCGCCATCGTGATTCCCGTTCCGACGATGATCGAACGCGAGCAGATCAATGTCGGCGATCGTGCCGTCATTCAGCATCTCGACGCGTACACCGCGCCACGACTGGTCGAGTACCACGACCCCGACCCCTGCGCGCGCGTGATGTACGAGATCGCGGGTGTCGACCAGGCTTTTCCGGAGTCGCGCCAGGACCTGAAGCGTTCGGCGCGCTCGCGTGGCGTCACGATCGAAGCCCAGTACACGGTCGGTGAATACGACATACTGATCCTTTCGGCTGACGAGAGCGGCGGCCTCGTCAAGTGGTTGAACGAGAACGACTACCGGCTCCCGCGAGGTGCGGAGCGCATCGTCGGCAGCTATTTGAAACAGGACATGCGCTTCTTTGTTGCCCGGGTCAATCTCAAGGAACAGGCCAAGCTCGGCTACCAGTACCTGCGGCCGATCCAGGTCGCCTACGAAAGCAACAAGTTCATGCTGCCGATCCGGCTGGGCACGCTCAATGCAAAAGGCAAGCAGGAACTGTTCGTCTATGCCCTGACCCGCACCGGGCGGATTGAAACCACCAATTACCGGACCGTGAAACTGCCGAGCAACTTCGACGTGCCGGAATTCGTCGAGAACGAGTTCGCCGACTTCTACCGTGCCATGTTCGAGACACAGACCCTTCGCGAGAACGAAAGCGCCGTATTCCTCGAGTATGCCTGGGACATGGCCTGGTGTGATCCCTGCGCAGCGGATCCGCTTACGCCGAAGGAGCTGAAATCGCTGGGCGTTTTCTGGCTCGATGATCGTGACGGCATGGCCAAGCGCAGCATGCCACAGGCGCAAAACGTCTTCGTGACCCGCCTCCATGTCCGCTACGATGCCGAGCACTTTCCCGAAGACCTCATGTTCCAGGAGACCGGTGACCGGCAAAACTACCAGGGTCGCTACGTCATACGTCATCCCTGGACGGGAGAGGCTACCTGCGACATCAGTGACTACGAAAAAGCGGTCCGCGAGCGGCAGGAACGAGAGGCACAGCAGCTCGCCAACCTGACGGGCTGGGACATCGACGACGTGCGCAGCAAGATCGACCTGGTCAGGATTGACACGCCGGAGCCGAAAAAAGACCCTTGGTGGAAACGCCTATGGCAATAGGAAACAACTGCGATGTACGCTGACACCGTCCGGCGGTACTATCGCCGCTTTGTAATGCGGGGTGAGCGCCCCGCCTTCGCAGACCAGGAGTCACGACCATGTCCACGCGCCTTGACCTGTCCACGCTGAGCCTCATGGACGCTCTCGATCTCGCCAAGCTGATCGAGATGGAAGCCTGTCACCGTTACCAGATGTTCGCCACCCAGATCGGCACCGTGGGCGGCTACGATGCCGGCGGCTTTTTTGCCAGCATGGCCGAAAACGAGGCCAAGCACGGCCAGGAGATCGAGGCCAGGCGCAAGGAGTTGTTCGGCGATGCGCCTGCCAAGGTGACCCTCGACGACCTCTACGACGTCGAAGCCCCCGAAATGGGCGCTGTACGGCGCGACATGTCGGTCCTCGACGCGTTCAAAGTGGGCCTTGCCGCCGAGCAGAAAGCCTACGACTTCTACAACGATGCGTTGCCCGGCATCAAGGACGCCGAGGTCCGCGAGCTGTTCACGGAGCTGCGCGACGAGGAAACGGAGCACGTCGAGATGCTGGAAGCAGCGATGGCCAAGCTGCCCGCGAGCGCGGATGAGAAAGTCGAATTCGATGTCGACGAGACGCCGGCCCTCTAGCGCTTCGGCTTCAACGGTAACGGCGCTGGATCTTTTTCAGCTCCTCGTTACCCGGATGGAGGCCCTCGTAGGGTAATTGCGAGAGCGGCGTATCCACATTGCCCATGAGTTCGTGCATCTCCGGGCGCTCCTCGTTGACGTACAGCAGGCCGGTTGTAATCTCGCCGGCATTGAAACGTTCGCGCAGGTATTTGAACGCGGTCGCGCGACTGGTCGGATCGTACTGCCTGTCAAGTTTGCGCAACACGATCGTGTCGTGACCGCGCAATTTGACGGGCACCGCCTCGCCTTCCTTGTACGACACCGTTACATCCTCCGACGGATGGACGTAGTCGATATCGCTGACATGGTTGTAGTGGTCGCGCGTATGCGCATAGCTCTTCGTCGAACCCTCGTGGTCATTGAAAGTGACGCAGGGGCTTATGACATCGACGAGCGCGAATCCGGAGTGCTTGATCGCGCCCTTGATGAGCGGCACGAGCTGCTCCTTGTCGCCGGAAAAGCTGCGCGCGATGTAGGTGGCGCCGAGGCTCAATGCCGTGCTGACCGGGTCGATCGGCTCCTGCTGATTCGGCAGGCCCTTCTTCGGCAGGCTGCCGATGTCAGCCGACGCGGAGAACTGGCCCTTGGTCAGGCCGTACACGCCGTTGTTTTCGATGATGTAGCACATATTCAGGTTCCGACGGATCGCATGCACGAACTGGCCAACGCCGATGGAGAGGGAATCCCCGTCGCCCGAAACGCCGATGTACGTCAGATTGCGATTTGCCGTGTTCGCCCCCGTGGTGACAGACGGCATACGGCCGTGGACCGCGTTGAACCCGTGTGCCTGGCTGGCGAAATAGGCCGGCGTCTTGGACGAACAGCCGATGCCTGACATCTTGGCGAGCATGTGCGGCTCGATGTCGAGTTCGAAAACGGCCTGGATCAGGGCGGCTGTCACGGAATCGTGGCCGCAGCCCGCACACAGCGTGGAGACCGCGCCTTCGTAATCGCGCGTCGTCAGGCCGAGCGTGTTCTTCGGCAGGCTCGGGTGAGATACCTTCGGTTTCGCAATGAACGTCATGCTGCCTGCCCCTTCTTGATTTCGGACAGAATGCCGTTGACGACCGACCCGGCGTTGAGCGGCATACCACTGTAATGGAGGATCGGGACGAGTTTGCCCTTGTCGGCGTCGATGTCCTCGACCAGGAGCGTGCGCAGCTGCGCGTCGCGGTTCTGTTCAACGACGTAAACGGTATCGTGCTTATCGATAAAATCGCGCACGGCGTCAGTAAAGGGGAAAGCCCGGACGCGGCAGTAGTTGAGCTTGACGTTTTCCGCCGCAAGCCGGTCCAGCGCCTCCTTGCAGCCGCCGTCACTGCTGCCCAGCGTCAGGATGGCGGCCTTGTTGAATTTCGAGTACCGGATCTCGGCTTCGGGCACGAGCGTACGCGCCGTCTCCCACTTGACGAGCAGTCGATCGAGGACTTCCTGGTAATCTGCGGAATCCTCGGTGTAAGCGCCGTACTTCGTGTGGCCCGAGCCGCGCGTGAAGTAGGCGCCTTTCGGATGGGCGCCTGGAAACGTGCGATACGTGATGCCGTCGCCATCGACGTCGAGATACCGGTAGAACCTTTCCATCTTCTCGAGCTCGTCCGCGCCCAGTACCTTGCCGCGGTCGGGAACGTAGTCGTCGTCCCACTCGAGTTCGGGCACCATCCAGTCGTTCATACCGATGTCGAGATCGGTCAGCACCATCACCGGCGTTTGCAGGCGTTCGGCAAGGTCGAAAGCCACCGGAGACATCGTGAAACACTCCGCAGGGTCGGCCGGGAACAGCAGCACGTGCTTGGTATCGCCGTGCGATGCGTACGCGCAGGACAACAGATCGCACTGTTGCGTACGTGTCGGCATACCTGTCGACGGCCCGACGCGCTGCACGTTGAAGATCACCGCAGGTATCTCGGCGTAGTAGCCGAACCCGATGAATTCGCTCATCAATGAAATGCCGGGGCCGCTCGTTGGCGTGAACGACCGGGCACCCATCCAGCTCGCGCCGAGCACCATGCCGATCGCGGCCAGCTCGTCTTCGGCCTGGATGATGGCATAGGTGCGTTTCCCGGTCTCGGGATCGATCCGGTAACGCGAACAGAAATTCCGGAATGCATCCATGAGAGACGTCGACGGCGTAATCGGGTACCACGCGCCGACCGTGGCGCCGGCGTAGACGCAGCCGAGGCCCGCCGCCGTGTTGCCGTCGACGACGATATGGCCCTGCGTCTTGTCCATCTTCTCGACATGTGCGGGCAATGGGCAGGGAAACTTCTCCATCACGTAGTCGTAGCCGAGATTAATAGCCTGCATGTTCGCATCGATCAGGTGCGCCTTGTCGGCGAAAGTTTCCTCGAGCAAGGCCTTGATCACATCGAGATCGATGGCGAGCAATGCGGCAATCGCCCCGACGTAGGCAATGTTTTTCATGAGGATGCGGGCGCGGGCGCCCTCGAAATTCTCATTGCACATCCTCGACAGCGGAATGCCGACGATCGCGATATCCTCACGGTTCAACAGCTTGCTCCGCGGCCACGTCGAGTCATAGACCAGGCAGCCGCCGGGCTCGACCTCGGCCAGGTCGCGCGCATAGGTCTGCGCGTTCATCGCCACCATGACGTCGACACGGTCCGAGCGGCAGCAGTAGCCGTCGCCCGTGACCCTTATTTCGTACCAGGTCGGCAGTCCCTGGATATTGGAGGGAAAGTAGTTCTTGCCGACGACGGGCACGCCCATACGGAATATCGCCTTGCGCAATAGTCCGTTGGCGCTCGCAGACCCGGTGCCATTGACCGTGGCGACCTTGATGACGACGTCGTTAATCGATGCCACGTGCCTGCCTCAGGACTTCGTGCCGCCGGCCGCGGCGCGCGGCTTGCCGGCAGTCGCCTCGTCGGCCGCGTAAGGTACGAGCAAGGTCGATTTCTGCATGTCCCATGCGCCGGTCGGGCAGCGTTCGGCGCAGAGGCCGCAATGCACGCACAGGTCCTCGTCCTTGACCATGACCCGGCCGGTCTGCGGCAACTCCTCCGAGACGAACAGCGCCTGGTCGAGATTCATCGCCGGCGCCTTGAGACGTCCGCGCAGGTCGCCTTCGTCACCGTTCTGCGTGATCGTCAGGCAATTGACGGGACAGATATCGAGGCAGGCGTCACATTCGATGCACAGGTTCGCCGTGAACACGGTCTGGATGTCGCAGTTCAGACAACGTTCGACTTCCTCGGCCGCCTGCTCGGCCGAGAAACCGAGTTCGACCTCGATGTCGAGTTTCCTGAAGCGCTGTTTCAGGTCGACGTGCGGCATCAGCCTGCGCTCCGAGGAATCATAGTCGTTCGAGTAGCTCCACTCGTGCATGCCCATCTTCTGGCTGGACAGGTTGAGCCCGAACGGCAACCGGTCGTTCAGGTCTTCGCCGTGACAGTACTTGTGAATCGAAATCGCGGCCTGGTGTCCGTGTTCGACGGCCCAGATGATGTTCTTCGGGCCAAAGGCCGCGTCGCCGCCGAAAAAGACGCCGTCGCGCGCGCACATCATTGTCGTCTCATCGACTTCGGGGCAATCCCACTTGTCGAACTCGATGCCGATGTCGCGCTCGATCCAGGGAAACGCGTTGTCCTGTCCAATGGCGAGCACGACGTCGTCACAGGGGATGATGACTTCGCCCTTGGACGTGCCACGGTCGATGCGCCCCTGCTCGTCGATGTTGTATTCCATCAGATCGAATCTCATGCCGACGAGCTTGCCGCCTTCGTAGACAAATTCCTTCGGCGAATGGTTGACGACGATCTCGACGTTCTCCTCCTCGGCGTCCTCGAGCTCCCACTCCGACGCTTTGAAGAAACCGCGCGGCTTCCGCGCCATGACCTTGACGTCTTTTGCACCGAGACGCAGGGACGTGCGGCAGCAGTCCATTGCCGTATTGCCGACACCGATAATCAGGACGCGCTCGCCGATACTGTCGATGTGGTCGAAAGCCACCGACTCGAGCCACTCGATGCCGATGTGTATGCGGTCGGAATCGTAGCGACCGGGGATCTCGAGATTCTTGCCTTTCGGCGCGCCCGTGCCGACAAAGATCGCGTCATACCCCTCGTCGAGCAGCGCCTGCATGCTGTCGATGCGATGCCCGAGCCGCAGGTCCGCACCCATGTCGAGGATATAGCCGATCTCCTCGTCCAGCACCTCGGGCGGCAAACGGAACTGGGGAATATTCGTGCGCATGAGGCCACCGGTCGCAGCGAGCGCCTCGAAGATCGTCACCTCGTAACCGAGTGGCAGGAGGTCGTTGGCGACGGTCAGCGATGCACAGCCCGCGCCGACCAGCGCGACCTTCTTGCCGTTTGTCGTTGCCGGCGCCTGCGGCAGCCGATCGCGGATATCGTCGCGATTGTCGGCGGCTACGCGCTTCAGGCGGCAGATCGCGACCGGCTTGTCTTCGACGCGCCGGCGGCGGCATGCGGGCTCGCAGGGACGGTCGCAAACGCGGCCCAGGATACCGGGAAAGACATTCGACTTGCGATTCTCCATGTACGCGTCGCTGAATCGCCCCTGGGCGATCAGGCGGATGTACTCGGGCACGTCAGTATGCGCCGGACAACCGTACTGGCAGTCGACGACCTTGTGAAAGTACTCGGGATTGGAGGTGTCGGTCGGCTTCATCGGGTTCGCGCTAGCTTAATGAGTTCCCCTGGAAAGTAAACACCGGCCTATCGGGCGCGAGTGAATTCCAGGCGGCGGCCGGCGACGCTGCCCGTGAGACAGCCGTCGCGAAAGACGATCTCGCCGTTGACGATTGTCGTGTCGATCGTCGACGTAAACTCGTGCCCCTCGAAGGGCGACCAGCCGCACTTGTAACGCACGTTTTTGGGTGTCACGCGATAGGGTCTGTCGGCGTCGACGAGGACGAGGTCCGCAAAGTAGCCCTCACGCACGTAGCCCCTTTCGGTGACGGCGAACAGGTCCGCCGGCGCATGACAGGCCCTGTCGACGACGAGTTCGAGCGAAACCTGCCCGCGCGCCACGAGGTCAAACAGCGATTGCAGGGCGTGCTGCACGAGCGGCAGCCCGGCGGGCGCCTTGAAATAGGCATTCGCCTTTTCATCAGCGAGGTGCGGCGCATGATCGGTGGCAATGACGTCGATGCGCCCCTCGTTCAGCGCCGCGACGAGGGCCTCGCGGTCGGTCGCACGCTTGATCGCCGGGTTGCACTTGATCTTCGTGCCGAGATCCGCGTAGCGCGACTCGTCGAACCACAGGTGATGCACGCAGACCTCGGCGGTGACCCGCTTTGCGCCGCGATCACCGGGCGAAAACAGCGCCATTTCCTTTTCCGTGGTCAGGTGCAGGACGTGCAACAGTGCGTCATGCTTCCGTGCCAGCTCGATGGCCAGCGACGACGACGCATAGCAGGCGTCGGCCGAGCGAATCCTGGGGTGTTCCGACAACGGCACGTCCTCGCCATACTTCTTGCGCGCCGCATCCTCGTTGGCCCAGATCATCGGAGAGTCTTCGCAGTGCGTCACGACGATGACTGGCGCGTGCTCGAAGAGTTTGTCGAGCGTGTCCGGATCGTCGACGAGCATGTCGCCCGTCGAAGCGCCCATGAACGCCTTGATGCCGCAGGCCTCGCCGACCCGGAGCGCCCGAATCTCGTCGATGTTCGAATTGGTGGCGCCGAGATAAAAGCCATAGTTCCCCGTGCAGCGCCCGGCCGCCATGGCGTACTTGTCGGCCAGCGCTTCGCGCGTGGTCGTCTGCGGGCTGACGTTCGGCATGTCCATGAAGCTCGTGATGCCGCCGGCCGCAGCCGCAGCCGATTCCGTCGCCAGGTCGCCTTTGCGCGTCAGCCCGGGCTCGCGGAAATGCACCTGGTCGTCAACCATGCCGGGAAGCAGGAATTTGCCGCCCGCATCGATGACCGTCGCACCCTCGGGCGCGGCGATGCTTGAATCGACACGATCGATCCGGTCACCCTCGACGAGCACGTCCGCGTCGCGGATTTCTCCCTCGTTGACCAGGCGGGCGTTGCTGATGAGGAGTCGGCTCATGAGGCCATTATGCGAGCGACACCAGTTGATTACCACCGCAACCAATCCCGTGGCCCCGGGGTTTTGCGGACGCCGCGCCGGTGTGCGATAAGTGCATCATGAAGCTGTCCGACTACCTCGAGCTCATCCGCAACGCACGCGTCTACGACGTCGCGGAGGTAACGCCGCTCGAGTACGCGAAGAATCTTTCGAGGCGCCTCGGGAATCGCGTCCTCATGAAACGCGAAGACCTGCAGCCCGTGTTCTCCTTCAAGCTGCGCGGCGCCTACAACAAGATCGCGAACCTCGACGCGGCGGCGCTCGGCAACGGCGTGATCTGCAGCTCGGCAGGCAATCATGCGCAGGGCGTGGCCCTGGCCGCCCGCAGCCGTGGCATTCGCGCCGTCATCGTCATGCCGGTCACGACGCCGACAATCAAGACCGAGGCGGTAACGGCCCTCGGGGGAGAAGTCATCCTGCACGGGGACACCTACGACGACGCTTACGGGCATGCCTGCGAGCTCGCCGAAAGAGAGGGCCTCGTCTTCATCCACCCTTTCGATGACCCCGTCGTGATTGCGGGCCAGGGCACCATCGGCAAGGAAATTCTCGAGCAGGCCGGGGAGCCGATCGACGTCCTGTTCGTGCCCGTTGGCGGCGGCGGCCTGATCGCCGGGATCGCGGCGTGGGTCAGGCAAATGCAACCCGATATCCGCATCGTGGGTGTCGAGCCGGACGATTCGGACGCGATGAGACAGTCGCTCGCGGCGGGCGCTCCCGTCGTGCTCGATCACGTTGGCATCTTCGCGGACGGCGTCGCGGTGCGCCGTGTCGGCGACGAGACGTATCGCCTGTGCAGGGAATTGGTCGACGAGATCATCACTGTCGGCACGGACCAGACCTGCGCCGCAATTCGCGACATTTTCGAGGACACGCGTTCGATCGTCGAACCGGCCGGCGGACTGGCCATTGCCGGGGCGAAGAAATTCGTCGCGCAACACCGCCTGAAGGGCAAGACGCTCGTCACGATCAGCTGCGGCGCCAACGTCAACTTCGATCGCCTGCGGCATATCGCCGAGCGGGCCGCGGTCGGTGAGCAGACCGAGATGCTCGTTGCCGCAGAGATCCCGGAGCAGCCGGGCAGCTTCCGGCGCTTTTGCGAAGCCGTCGGCCGGCGCGGTATCACAGAATTCAACTACCGGTACGGCGACGACCGCAAGGCGCACATTTTCGTCGGTATCCAGCTGACCAGGGGCGCGCGAGAAAGAGAAAAGCTGTTGGCGAAGCTGCGCACCGCCGGCTTCCCGGTCGAAGACCTGTCGGACAACGAGATGGCCAAGCTGCACGTGCGCCACATGGTGGGTGGCCGCGCGCCCGGGGTGCGCAACGAGCGGCTGTTCCGCTTCGAGTTTCCGGAGCGCCCGGGCGCCCTGCTCGACTTCCTCAACGCCATCGGCACC
The DNA here is from genome assembly GCA_041602775.1 of Woeseiaceae bacterium. Taxonomy (GTDB): domain Bacteria; phylum Pseudomonadota; class Gammaproteobacteria; order Steroidobacterales; family Woeseiaceae; genus UBA1847. The sequence goes on from JBFIFN010000006.1 coordinate 133,883, forward strand.
GACTGGAACATCAGCCTCTTCCATTACCGCAACCACGGCTCGGACTACGGCCGCATCCTCGCGGGCATCGACGTCCCGCAGGACGAAACGGCGGATCTCGAAGCCCATCTCGCGGAACTCGGATATGCGCACTGGGAAGAGAGCGACAACCCGGCCTACAAGATGTTTCTGGGCTGAGGCGCAACCATTTCCCGGGCCGGCGCATCCTATTGACTACAGG
>JBFIFN010000007.1:0-116382 GCA_041602775.1 Woeseiaceae bacterium
CCCACTCAGGTTATCAATGACCCACAAGGTATCGCCGAATGCGACCGGGCGAAAGAGAGTCCCGACTATTACGGTGAGGGCGCCGAGCGGCCAGAGCAGCCGGGCGCGCTCAAAATAGTAGTCGTCAAGTCCCGCGATTTCATCGGGTTCCGGGAAGAGAATGTACGCCATGAGGTACAAGCATATCGGGGAACCCAGCATGAGGAGCATCGCCGGGAAGGACCAAATCTCCAGCGTGCGGAGCCCCCAGCTTTCCCAGAAAGTTTGAAGCAAGGCGATGAAAATCGCCATCGTTGCCGCGCCGTGAGTCCAGGGAATCTCGCGATTGCGGTTCTTTTTCAGGAACCTGGCAATGCCCGACAATATCTCTGCAATCCCTAATCCTACGATCAGGGATAGAAGGATCATTAAGAACTCGAACAGGTTCATGCAGAGAAGCCAGTCGCGCCGGAAGATGATTCGTTGTCAGTTGGGACCATGAATGAAAACTTGGCCGAGAGCCTCAACGGCTGCTCTGGGTCAGTGTCAGTCATTATAGATGAGAATCGGCTTGGGACAGCTTTCGGCCAATGTCAGGCGTTGGTCTCGCTACTCTTTCTTGATCGCTGGCGGTGAACGACTGCTCCGAGGTAAAGCACCAACGCAACTGGGAACGCCCACAATGAGAAGAAGGCCAGAACCAGAACGATGAGATAAGCCGAATCGTTGGGACTTGCGTCCGCATCTCGTATCCCGGCCATGAGATCGAATACGACATGTTCCAGGTTGAGCAGCGTCAGCGTGACTACGATTCCGGACAAGAGAAGTACCGATACTGTGACGACGATAAACCAGTGCAATTCTGCAGAGGCAATCAGATAACGAATCAGAAGGGCAACTCGCCAAATCGCCACTACGCCCAGGAACCACGCATTTGTCGTTTGCGCAGTGTCCAGGTCAACAAATCGCTCTACGGGAATCGCATACAGCAAAGCAGGCAGCGAGGTCAGGCCAACAAAGACCAGTACACCCCGATAGGTCCAGTTCGAAGGCCGAAGGGGCCAGACGATCAGATACAGCAAAAAGGACAGGCAGAAGATGTAGACAATGGACCCGACACCGAGATACTGCCAGTACTCTGCCGACGGATGATCCCAATATCTGCCGATGCCAGCGGCCCACGTCACCAGAAAAACAAAGGTGAACCAGCGCCAGAAATCCCGTTGCAGGGAAACTCGAATCGCTCGAAACCCCAGAAAAGCGAACTGAGTTCGCAACATTTCGCCGAATGTCAGTCGCAATTCTCTATCCAAAATAACGTAACCGGATTCAATTCCTGGCATTCCATGATAGCGCTTCACTCGTGAGATTGGCTGCGACGCGACCCTCGAATAAGTAGTAGCCAGAATTGACAACTATTCAGTTTTGGCTCGATATGGAAAATAGGGTGGATGAACGCCAGCGACTCGTAAAACTGTCAGATTTGCGATGACTTGTCTGCCACGACTGAATGCGGCGTGCAGTACACCCGGCAAAAATACCAACAAGTACAAGGAGGGAAAAATGTCTAAACTCAAGCTCTCGCTCCTACTTTTCATCATGTCGGCTTTCAGCATTCCCGCACTGGCCGGTGAGGCGGTTGTGAAACGCGTCCCGGCGGGTGCTGTAGCCTTTCATTTCGTGTTCGACCTGTCATTCGTAACCGGTGAATTTGTGGGATATGTTGCGTTCATCGAGGGCGTCGACGGCCCGCTCTTCAACGGTACACCTTCGCAGGACACCGCCTATTTTACGGTCCGCATTACCGAGCCCGTCCCGGCGCAGATTCCGCTGCCCGCTCCGGATACTCGATTAGCAGCGTCATTGCTGGTTCCTGGTGCCCAAGCCACGTTCTACTTCAATCCCAATCCGGATGGTCGTGACTGGAGCAATCCAGACACGTTTTCGGAAGGCATACCTATTGCCGTGATTGATGAGTCCGCGCTTCTGAGTACCCGGGCGGAAGGCGTGTTTCCCGGTTTCTTTTACAATACATTCTCAGGTCGGTTAATCGATAGCACGCCGATTGATTTCAACGGCCAGCGCCTTGACTTCAGAAAACTCGTACCCGACGGCATCACGGTCACGAACTTTGGCAACGGCCTCCGGTTCCTTCCGGATGGTTCGCCGGGCGTTTCTGGTGGCGGTACGGCGATCGCGATCGGCGGGAAGCTCAGGGATAAGTCGGACGACTGAGCCCTGGCTCGCCGATTTGTGCCCGCACTCAGGTTGCCGGGTGGTTCGCCCTGCGCAAGTCAGGGCGAATCACCCGCAATTCCACTTTCGCTAGCGGCGCGGTCCATTCTGACCAATTCGGAAATGCACCTGAGTCAGAGTGTTGCGGCGGCCGTTGACGTTCATTCGTCATCTGCCGAGTTATGTCATCTTCCTGAAACCGGAATAGTGGTTCATCCGTTATACACAGTCACAGGGCGACCATAAGCGGCCGAGACTGTCAGGCACGGCCGCGATATTTCTGAAAGACGAACGCCGTCTGACGACGAGGGATATCTTTGTGAACGACTTTACTAAACCGTTTACCGCGCTCGACACTTCTGTATCGGATAGCACGAATCGTTCTTCGGGCTCTTTCTACCCCGGCATCTTCCTGCCCACGAAGATCTACGAAGCGCTGCCCGCGGCCTACGTTTCCATGGGAGCATTGTTCATCGCCGGCGCCGCCTATATCGGCATCGGTCATGGCCTGGTGGCCGGCTATTTGGCCGTGGGCCTGTCGTGTATTCTCGCCGGTGTGATGGTGAACAGCCTTCGCCGCAAGAAGAGGTCGACGTAAGGAAACGCTTTCGACAGATATTGCCAAAAGTGACTCCAACGTCACCCGTGGCTGTCTCGAACAACTGCCGGTACTTCGGGTCTCGATTCGCGTATGGTTACGTGCAGGATTCGAGATTGCGGAGAAACGCGCATGTTCAGATTCGCACCGGTTTGTGCAGTACTGACGGCTCTTTGCCTGCTGGCCGGCTGTGCCGGCAATAGCTCGCCTGCCGCCCGAGGCTACGAAATTCGCGTTCGCTATGCCGAGGTCACGGATATCGAAAGGGTGAAGCTGCCATCCAACGCGCCAGCCGGCGCCATGGTCGGTGGATTCACAGGGCTCGTTCTCTCACGCAACAGCTCCGGGACCAAGCAGGTCGCAAGCGGTATCGGTGGGGCAGTATTGGGCGGACTCGCGACGGCTGCCCTCGAAGGCGATCGGCTGGGCTACAGCTATCGTCTGCGTTTCAGGAACGGTGACACATCGAACTTCATCACTGAGAAGGGCTACCTGCGGGTCGGTGATTGCGTCTCGGTCGAACGGGGCGAGTATGCGAATATCCGGCGGGTTGCTGCGGTGCTCTGCGAATCAAACCAGGCTTCGGCCGCCCACCCGATGCACTTGCGTGAGGCCGAGCAATGCCACGCAGCGAAAGACCAGCTGCTCTTGGCGTCAACCGACGAACAGATCGAGGCCGCCTCGCGGAAAGTCGCTATTCTTTGCGATTACTGAAATCTGACGCCTGCCTGTTGTCTTTATTTTCGCCGGTATCCGTGTTGAATAGCCGCGGGTTTGCTTCGATGAAACCCAGAATCCAGCGCTCGAGAAATGAATTGCTGCCGGCCGTACTCAGGTAGGCCCAGCCGACCAAAGCTATGACCGCCGCGCCGACCGTGTCGACGATGAGGTCCCACATCGTGTCGACCAATCCGGACTTCTGCATATTCATGCCGAATAGCTGGTCCATGGCAAATTCGAAGATCTCCCACAATGCGCCCATGCCGACGGCAAACATGAACGCAAACAGCGCCACGAATCGCGGTCGCATGTGCATGTCCACGTCCGGGCGCTCGTTCAGCACGTAGACAAGCAGGAATCCCAATACACCGAGCAGAAAACCCGATCCCGTATGCAATACGGCGTCCCACCACCAGTACCTGATGTAGTAACCGTGCACCTCACCGAGAAACAGCGAGGCATAAACAAAGATTACGGTCAGAAACTCGAATTCAGGCGGAATGCGCACATCAAATCGACGGCCAAGAACCAGCGGCAGCAAGGTAACCAGGATTATCGCTGCGGTGACCGTCGAGGCCAGCCAGCGCTGCTGGAATAGGAACAGGATCGCACCCACCAGTAACGTCCCTTGGAGAAATAACGTCAGCGTTCTGTGTACGTTGGGAATCCGCATTCGTTCAGCCTGTAGCGTCATCTTAGCATCCGGCGATGTAGACTCTGGATCATGAAGACCTGCGATGCGGTCGACAAGAACCGCAGTACCGATGCGTAAAAACAATATTAACTACACGCACAGGCACGACAGTTTGTATCTCTGCGACACGCGACCCGGATTCGCCGACGTTGGGCTCGAATGCGACCTGCCACCGGGCCTGTATTGTCTGGATCTGGCCGAGGGCGCGACGAACGGTGGTCGAGGATTCAGCCTTGTGATTGAGGGCGCATCGCCAGACTTTCGAGTGGATGCCGGCTCCATTGACATTGAAGGCGCGCGCATCGGCATTTTCAATCGCCAGGCGTTGACATGACCGAGTGCTGCGCAGAACCCATGTTTTGATGGGAATCGACGCACTATTAGCGGAAAATGCCGCAAACATGACGCGACTCCAGGACAGGGAACTATGAAGACAACCGCGGCCGCGCTAGTTCGCCATGCGCTCGAGCAGATCGGTGTCCGATATACCTTCGGTATTCCGGGCGTGCACAACATCGAACTCTATGACGAGCTGCTGGGCTCCGAGTCCATCACGCCGGTCCTCGTCACGCACGAAGGCGGCGGCGCCTTCATGGCCGATGCCATCAGCCGCGCAACCGATTCGATCGGCACTCTGGCCATCGTGCCAGCCGCCGGTATCACGCACGCGCTCAGTGGAGTCGGCGAGGCGTTCCTCGACGGAGTGCCCATGCTCATCGTCTCGGGCGGCATCCGCACCGACATGAAGCAGTCGTTCCAGCTCCACGATGTCGACCAGCAGGCGATCATGAGGCCCCTGACCAAGGCGCAGTACCGTATCGAGCGCTACGAGGATGCGATCCCGATCGTCTACGAGGCTTACCGGACGGCCGTATCGGGCGACCCCGGGCCCGTGTTCATCGAAGTCCCGGCGAATCTGCAGCTGCTGACCGGCGAAGTGGAATCAATGCCGGACTTTGACGGCGTCCTTGCGCGACCGGAACTCGACACGAGCCAGATCGAAGCCGCTGCAGCCTTGCTGGCCGATGCCGAGAACCCGGGCCTGTTTGTCGGCTGGGGCGCGAGAGACGTCAGCGACGACCTGGTTCGCATCGCCGAACACCTCGGCGCACCCGTCGCCACGACGCTGCAGGGGCTGAGCGTATTCCCCGGCGATCACGCGCTGCACGCCGGGTTCGGCTTCGGGCCGTCGGCTGTACCGGCCGCGCAAAAGGCATTTGCCGATTGCGACGTGATGCTCGCCATCGGCACGCGTTTCGCGGAAATCTGCACGGGAAGCTATGGCGCGGTTCCTCCGGACAAACTCATTCATATCGACATCAACCCCGGCGCTATCGGCACCAACTACCCTGCGACAGTCGGTATTTGCGCCGATGCCCGGGACGCCGTGCCAGCGCTCGCCGCTGCGCTCCGGGGCGACCCGCGCGATGCTTCGGCCATGGCCAGGACGATTGCGGACGGCAAGGCCGGCTATCGCGAAGCCTGGCTCAAGCACGATTCCGGCGGCCGCGTGAATCCTTGTCGTTTTTTCGAAGAGCTGCGCAGGCAGCTCGATGACGATGCCGTCATCGTCGCCGACGACGGCAACCACACGTTCCTGGTCGCCGAACTCATGCAATTCAACCGGGGCGGACTGTACCTGTCGCCGACCGACTTCAACTGCATGGGCTACTGCGTGCCCGCGACGATCGCATTGAAGCTGGCGCTGCCACAGCGGCAGGTCGTCGGTATCGTCGGCGACGGCGCGTTTCTCATGACCGGTCTCGAATCGGTAACGGCGGCATCCAACGACATCGGCGCCGTCTGGTTCGTGTTCAACGACGGCGAGCTGGCACAGATTGCGCAGGCCCAGGAAATGCCGTACCAGCGCACGGCCTGCACGGATATCGGCAAGCTGAATCACGAGGCTTTCGCCGCGGCCGTCGGCGCCGAGTACGTCGAGATCCCGTCCGATGCGGCGCTGGCCGACGGCATTTCTGCTGCGCTGGACGCCGCATCCCGAAACAGGCCCGCGCTCGTTAATGTGCACATCGATTACAGCAAGAAGACGCAATTCACGGTCGGGACGGTGCAGACCAATCTCAAGCGATTCGACACGAAGAACAAGCTGCGCATCGTCGGACGCGCGCTAAAACGGAAATTCTTCGGGACCTGAGGTTCGCCCGGGGACGCGGACGCAGGCAGAGCTTACGCTATTCGCTGATGAAATCCCGGGACGGGGGGCGGGCGGACGTCGAGCGCGGCTTCTCAAATGCCAGGAAGATATACAGCACGATGCCGTAGACGCTGCAGAAACCGCCGACGAAGATGTAGACAAATGACAGTGTATTCTCGAAGCCGAGATACAGTCCGCCGGAAATGATCAAGAGACCCAGCAATAGCCAGACCATCGGGGCTCGTTCAATAAGGTCGTTCAATCTGGGCATGATGCGCCTCGCATTTGGTCATTGCCGACCAGACGTTACGCGCGAAGCCGCGGAAATATTGTGGGATCACTCACAGAATGCCGGAACGAGCCCGGCCTCCCGGCTCGAAGTGTGACCTCCGTCACACGATCAGGATTCACCGATGTCGGCGACGACGCCCGCGGTCAGCCGCGACAGATCGTCGGGCACGAGCCGAAATACCGCGTTGGGCGTTCCTGCCGCCGCCCACAGGCATTCGAGATCAAAGAGTGACTGGTCGATCAGGACAATGGGCTCGACGCGATGTGCGACGGGCGGAACCCCGCCGATCGCGAAGCCGGTATTGTCGCGAACGAAGTCGGCGCTGGCGCGGCTCACTTTCTCACCGAGCACGCCTGCGACCTTTTCAAGGTCCACCCGAACAGAACCGGACGTGATGACGAGGACGGGCTTGCCAGTCTCGGTGGCGCGAAAGATCATCGACTTGGCAATCTGGGCGACCGTGCAGCCGATCGCTGCGGCCGCGTCGCCCGCGGTACGGGTACTTTCCTCGAATTCGAGGACCTCGAAGGCGTCGCCGAGCGCGGCCTGCACGCGCAGGGCAGACGGTGCCGTGGCCGGTTTCATCGCGGCGCCACGGTATCGTCAGACGTCCAGGAGGCTGCCATCGAACCAGATCTTCGGGTCGCTGCCCTTTTGGATCAGGAAACGAAATCCCGGCGGCAAGTCGAGGAACGGCCTGATGTTCGGCAGGTAATCGCCGATGTCCCGGACCTGGATGGCGGTAAAGAAATCGGCGGTTTCCCGCTTGTGTTCACCACCCCAGATGTACCACCCGGAGCTGCCCTCGGGCGGCAGGTATCGCATGCCGTTGAGCGGCGGCTCGCGCAGCGTCTCCATCGCAAGCCCGAGCCCGTCGTTCGGATTCGGCCGTTTGGGCTCGACGTCGGACACCTCGATCGGACCACTGAGTGTGGAAATTCGCATTCGTCTTACCTCAGCTTGCTCTCAGTCTGAATTCACGATCCAGCCGACAATGCGGCGGATTTCATTCCTGATCGCCTTGTAATCGACGTCCTCCGGTTGCGACGACAGCGCTTCGTACTCGATACGGGTAATCGTGCCAAAGAGCAGTTGCGCATCGGTTTCCGGGTCGTCCGTATTGAAGTACTCGCAAAAACGCACGATCGGCTGCAGCAGCCGGCCACGATGCCGCGCGGACAAGGCCTGCAGGATCGGGTCATTGAGGGCCCCGTAGAAGAAATGGTGTTCGACGGCGAGACCCTCCGGATGTTCGGTCAACCCGTATCGTACATGGTCGACGATGCGCTTCGCGCAGTAGTCGATGATACGGTGCCGCGTCTCTGCCTCGTGCAATGCGTCCGGCGTGAACTGGTCGAGGTATCGAAACGCCTTTTCCCACTGTCTGGCCAGCGCGCCATAGTCCTGCTCCATGAACGCCTGGAAGGCGAGAGAGACAAGCTCGTTCAGGTCCTTGAAATAATACGTCGTCAGCGATGGCTGTACGCCCGCCTCTTGTGCAATAGCGCGATGCGTCGTGCCGCGTATGCCCTCCCTCGCGATGACGCGCAGCGTCGCCGCGAGGATTTTTTGCCTCGTTTTCTCGCCTTTCGGGCGCGTGCCGCGGCGACTGATGGTGACGACTTTCGATGCCGGCATGACGCGGCATTTTCGCAGATTTCGCGCGGTACTTCATTGCACAGACGTCCAATTGTCTATCCGGGTGCGGAGGGCGACCTGCCGGCATCCGTCCATGATCCGCGCTCGTTCGCGATACACTGTCGGACGGGTTTGTCGACCGCCGTAACGCCAACGGGTAGCCACGATTATCCTCCAATCCGGAAACAGCGAACGCTGGAAGCTGGTTGTCACGCTGGGCGTGACGTTCCTGGTCGCCTACTACGACCGGCTCAACATCTCGCTGGCGATGCCGCTGATCGCGATCGAAAACGGCTGGAACGAGGCCGAGACCGCGTCGAACGGCGCCCTGCTCATGGGGCTTTTCTACGCCGGCTTCGGCGTCGCAAACATCTTCCTGACGCCGCTCGGCGCGCGCATCGGGCCCCGCAGGAGCCTCGTCGTCATCATCCTGCTGTGGTCGCTGTTCACCGCCCTCGGTGCGCTGGCCAGCCAGGTGCTCATGGTGTTCATGGCCAGCCGCGTGCTGCTCGGCCTCGCCGAGGGCATTCATCCGCCCATGATGAACCAGCTGACGAACACGTGGTTCGCGCCGGGCGAACGCAGCCGCGCCAACAGCGTCTGGATCGCCGGTCTGTTCCTGGCGATACTGACGGCGCCGCTGCTGCTCGTGCCGATCATGGAACAGCACGGCTGGCGCGCCGGATTCTACGTGCTGGCCGTCGGCGGCTTGCTCGTCAGCCTGCCGCTCGTCGTGCGTTTCGTTTACGACCGGCCGGACCGGCACCCGCGCGTCGGTGCGGATCTTGCGGCCGAGATCGAGCGCCGCGCCGGCAGCATCGATGTCGCAGACCGCCCCACGTGGCGCCTGCTCCTCGCGCGGCCGTTCCAGATCATGATGCTTGGCGGCATCATCAATAACGCCGTTGCGCTGGGCGTTGCAGGCTGGCTGCCGACCTACCTGGCCGCGCTCGAGGGCGTGCAATACGGCGACCTGTCGATTCTCGCCGCGGCACCGTACGGGGCGTCGCTGCTCGGGCTCGGGCTGTGGGCGCAGATTGGTGACAAGACGAACCGGCGCGCCGTGACGGCCGCCGCGGGATACTTCGGTGCGGGTATCCTTGCGACCGGCGCTTTCATGGCCGGCAGCGCGCAGGTCGTCTGGTTGACCGTGGCCCTGCTCAGCCTTGCCGTGTTCTGCGTGTCGGCATGGACGGCGTCGGAGTTCGCCATCGTGCAGCGCATCGTGCCGCGAGCTCACGTCGCGAGCGGTATCGGGCTTTACAACGGCCTGACGACGATGATCGGCGGCGGCCTCGGACCTTTTGTTGTCGGCGGCATCATCGACGGCGGCGCGGACACGCAGGACCTCGTCACGATTCTCGGGCTATGCACGGCCGTCGCCTTGCTCATGCTCGCCTTTTCGCGCCGCGTCGCGTACTGAAGGAGCATGCGCCGGCAAAATGACGGCCAAGTAAAGACCCCCGGAGCCCGGTATGATGGCGGGCATGAAAACAATCCGCTTTATTGCAGCGCTGCTGCTCGCAGCGCTCCCTCACATCGCGTTCGCACAGGCGCTCACGCTCGAAAAGATCATGGCCGACGCCGACTGGCTCGGCAACGCCCCGGAGCGAGCGTTTTGGGGCCCGGATAACCGCACGGTCTATTTCGAGCAAAAACGTTCGGGGTCCAAACTCCGGGATCTCTATTCCGTCGATACGACCGACGGCGCCATCGCGCAGATCGCCGAGTCGAACTGGTCGTCGCGACTGCGCCGCTCGGCCGTCTATAGCGAAGCCGGCAACCCGCACGCCTGGGTGTACGCGGGCGATATCTACTTGGGTGACGGCGACACGGTTCGCCAGGTGACGCGCACCTCGGACGTGGAATCGAATCCGGCGTTCATGGCGGACGGTCGGCGGGTCGCTTTTCAGCGCGACCGGCAGTTTTTCGTTTTCGATCCTGCCTCGGGGCTCGTCGAGCAGGTGACGGACGTCCGTCTCGAAAAAGATCCTGGCGCCGATGACGAGTTCGACGTCATGCGTGCGCACCAGCGCCGACTCTACGAACAGCTTCGCAAAGCCGAGCACGATGAAGACGAGGCGCGCGAACGCGAACGATCCTTGTACGCCCTGGACGATGCCCTGCCGCCTGCGCCCGTGTACCTCGGGGAAGACCTCGACCTCGAAGGCCAGTCGCTGTCTCCAAACGGCCGCTGGCTGCTCGTCATCACGAGCAAGAAGAGCTTTGATGACGGCAAGGCCGGCACGATGCCGAATTACGTCACGACCAGCGGCTACGTCGAAACCCGCGAACTGCGCCAGCGCGTCGGTCGCAACGGGCCCGCTCCGCACGCCCTGTGGCTGATCGACCTCGATAGGGGCGAGAAACATGCGCTGGGGTTTGGCGACCTGCCCGGAATCGACGACGATCCGCTGGCGGATATTCGACGCTCGGCCGTCGAGCACTTCGTCGCAAAGGGCGAGGACCGCGATAAGGCGGAAAAGCGCCTCGACGCGCCGAAGGAGCGCGCCGTCGCGATCTGGCTGACGAGCTGGTCGCCGGACGGAACCAACGTGGCGCTGTACATTCGTTCGATCGACAACAAGGATCGGTGGATTGCGACGATCGATTTCGATGACAGGAAGATCGTCAACCAGCATCGCCTGCACGACGATGCCTGGGTGAATCACTACCACATCGAACACGGCTGGTTGAAGGACAACAGGACACTGTGGTTCCTGTCCGAAGATCACGGCTATCTCGGCATCTACACCAGGCGGATCGGTGAGCGCCGCAGCAAGGCGCTCGTTGCCGGCAAACACGTCGTTTTCGACCCCGCCCTCGGCCCTTCAGGCAGGTACATCTACTATCGCGCCAATGCCGGTCACCCCGGTATCTACGAAATCTGGAGGGTCGACGTGGCGTCGGGTGAAACGGAACAGCTGACCCGGCTCGGCGGCATGAACGGATTCAACGTCTCGCCGGACGAGTCGCAGCTCCTCATCACGCACTCGACGAGCAACCGGCATCCGGAGCTGTACGTGCAGGCCAACAGGCCGGGCAGCGAAGCGCGGCGTTTGACCGACACGATGAGCGACGCCTTCAAGGCGATCGCCTGGCAGGATCCCGCGATCGTGCCGGTCCCGTCGACGCACAGCAAGCAGCCGATCTACTCGAAGATCTACGTGCCTGCCGATCACGACCCGGCGAAATCCTATCCCGCCGTCGTGTTCGTGCACGGTGCCGGTTACCTGCAGAACTCGGACTACGGTTGGCCCACCTATTTCCGCGAGCAGATGTTCCACAACCTGTTGACGCAACACGGTTACGTTGTCATCGACATGGACTACCGGGCCTCGGAGGGCTACGGGCGCGACTGGCGCACGGCCATTTATCGGCGGATCGGCGTTCCCGAGCTCGAAGACCTTCACGACGGCATCGACTTCCTCGTCGACCGCTACGGCGTCGATCGCGACCGCGTCGGTATTTATGGCGGCTCGTACGGGGGCTTCATGGCTTTCGTTGCCATGTTCCGTTCGCCGGGCACGTTTAAAGCCGGCGCCGCGCTGCGGCCCGTGTCCGACTGGGCGCATTACAACCACGGCTATACGTCGAACATTCTCAATACGCCGGACCTCGATCCCGAGGCTTTCTACATCGGTTCACCGATCAACTTCGTCGAGGGCCTCGAAGGTGCCCTGCTGATCCAGGCGGGCATGCAGGACGACAACGTCTTCTTCCAGGACGCGGTGCTCGTCGTGCAGCGCCTGATCGAACTCGAAAAGGAAGACTGGGAAATCGCGATCTACCCGCAGGACCCCCACGGATACGTGCACCCGGAAAGCTGGCTGGACGGCTACCGGCGCATCTTTCGGCTATTCGAGCGACACCTGCACGAGTAATCACGCCGTGCCGGCAGCTTAGCGGCCTAGAGACTCGACACCAGCACCCACAGGATCGCCAGTGGCACCACGACGCGGATCATCCACAGCCAGGCGTTGAACAAGCCCGCGCTGCCGAATGACAGGTCGTCGGCCAGCGCGCCGGGCTTGATGCGCCAACCGACGAACAGCGCCATCAGGATACCGCCGAGCGGCATCATCAGGTTGGCTGTCGCGTAGTCGATCAGGTCGAATATGGTCTTGTTCTCGAAGGCCTGAAACTGTCCGAGCGGATGGACGTCGGACCAGATGTTGAAGGAAAACACGGTCAGGAGCCCGATAGCCCAGGCCAGCGTGCCGAAGACCAGCACGCCGTTGCGGCGCCGCATGCCCCACTTGTCCTCGGCGTAACGCACGATCGGCTCGATGATCGCAATCAGCGACGTCACGGCCGCGAACGCGAGCAGGACAAAGAACACGACGCCGAAAACGCGGCCGCCGGGCATGTCGGCAAATGCCGTCGGCAGGGTCTGGAAGATGAGGCCGGGGCCGGAGCCCGGGTCGAGATTGTTGCCGAAGACGAGCGGGAAGATCATCAAACCGGCGAGGAGCGCGACCAGCGTGTCGGCGCCCGCAATAATGAGCGCCGACCGCGTCAGCGACACGTGCTTCGGCACGTAGGACCCGTAGGTCATCAGCAGCCCCATCGCGACGCTGATCGAGAAAAAGGCCTGCCCGATCGCAACGAGCACGGTCGCGCTGTCGATCTTGGAGAAATCGGTACTGAACAGGAAAGAAACGGCGGCGCCGAAATCTCCCTCGACGGCTGCATAGCCGATCATCAGCAACAGCATCGCGAACAGCGCCGGCATCAGGACCGTGACGACTTTCTCGATGCCGTCCTTGAGGCCTCGCCCGACGATAAACAGCGCGATCACCATGAAGACCGAGTGCCACGCGACGAGCGCGCCCGGATTGGCGAGCAGGTCGTCGAACTGCCGGGCGACGGCGAGCGGTTCCGCCTGTCCGAAGCCGCTGCCGGCCTTGAAGATGTACGACAGTGTCCAACCCGCGATCACACAATAGTAGGTGGCGATCAGGTAGCCGACGAGCATGGCCATGTAGCCGACCAGCGACCAGCGACCCGGGTTCAGGCCACCCTGGCGCGCTACATTGGCCATCGCCAGCGGCGGGCTGCTGCCACCTGCCCTGCCAATCCAGAGCTCGGTGATCAGGATCGGAATGGCGATAAAAAGGACGCAGCCGAGATAGACGATGACAAATGCGCCGCCGCCGCTCACGCCCACGACGTAGGGGAATTTCCAGATATTGCCGAGGCCGACGGCCGCGCCGATGGCGGCGAGTATGAAAGTAAAGCCCGAAGACCAGGTATTATTGCCGGTGCCTGCCAATGCGCGCCCCCTGTCGTTTGGCCCGAAAGCCGATCATTATACGCTGCCCGAGATTTCTTTATCGATGGCAGTTTCCAGCGGTATGCCGAGCGACTCGAGCGTGCGACGGGTCGGTTCCAGCTGCTCTTCATAACGACGCCAGCGACCGATGGACTTCGTGTGTGCCGGTTGCCGGACCTGCACCGCACTCGCCGTCGCAACGGCCGACTTTTGCTTGTGGAACTCGAGACAGGCGTCGTCCCAGGGCAGTTCCAGGAAGCTGATGAGCGCCCGCGCGTTCGGCTCCAGGTTGCTCGCCACATCCTCGTACGCGATATCGAAGAATCGATCGCCGAAGCGCTCGCGCCAGGTTTCCATGAGGCGGAAGTAGCGCGCATGGTGGCGCGCCATTTCCTCCTGGTCATAAGAGTGCAGGTAGGCGTCGGCAAACAGCTGCTTGAAGCTCGCAAAACATGCGTCCATCGGGTTGCGGCGCAGGTGGACGACCTTGGCATTCGGCAGCGCCTTGAGTATGAGGGGCACGTACATGAAATTGAGCGGCAACTTGTCGACGAAACGCGGCGTGTCCCCCGCCATCTTGGCCGAGGTCTCGATGTACATGCCGCCGAGCTTCTTCATGTCGACGCGCGCCGCGCCTTCGACGAGAGCCGCCGAGAATCGCTGCGGCTCAGAATATTTCGACAAACGACGCATCGCGTTTCCGAACTGTTTGAGCTCGCCCGCAGACGTCACTTCGGGATGCGCCGTAATAATGCGTTCCACGAGCGTCGTGCCCGTGCGTGGCTGACCGACGACGAAGATCGGCGCTTTGCTGCGATACCCATTCGGCGTCGCATCGTGCCAGTCGCGCGTGAATATCCGGTCGAAAGCCGCGTACATGTCGATCTCAGCCGGCTCGTCGTACTCGATCGTGCTGCGCCGGGCGCGTGCACCGCGCGCAAACGCCGCGAAGGCCTCGTCCCAGGCTTCGAGGTCCTCGAGTTCCTTGCCCATGGCGTAGCAGAGAAACGCCTCGGCTCGCGCGGGAAAGCGCCCCGAAGCCAGGAGTTTCTTCATCCTGTCCACGTGTTGCCGGTCCGTCGCCTTGCGCAGGCTCGAGAGTATCCAGTGCGCGTTCGCGTTCGTTGGCGACAGCGACAGTGCTTTCGCGAGAGTGTCTTCCGCGCCGTCGAGTTCGCCGACATACATCTGGCAGTTCGCCATGTTCACGAGGAAGGGCACGTTGTTCGGCTGGCCCTCGACAGCGCGCCGGTACCAGCGCAGTGCCTCTGTTTCTTCGCCCAGCATCGTGTGCACGTGACCGACCAGGTCGAGAACGACGGGATTGTCGTCGGCGTGGCGCACGGCCTTTGCCAGTGCCTGGTCGGCGCGCAGCGTCTGCCCCGTCTGCATGAAAAGGCGCGCGAGATGCGCCCATGCCGCGCCATGGCCCGGGTCGAGCGTGGTGACGGATCCGAAAGCCGAAATGGCCGTGCGCTTCTGCTCGAGCTCGAGCGCGACCAGGCCGACGAGAAAATGCGCCTCCGGCAGGTCCTGGCGCCGCTCGAGAACACGTCGACAACAGTCGCCCGCGCGGTCCGTATCGCCTGCCTGCAGGGCGGCGAAACCTTCGCGCAGCGCATCGCGCATCCATACTTTCGGGCGTATTGTCACGGACGGGGCCTGTACCTGCCGGGCGTCTTCCAGGGAAGCCGCAAGCTTACAATACCTGCAGGCTGTTGCGGCAGCGCAACGCAGGTAAGCTCGGCCGCTGAAAAGCCTTCACAAACCTGCGGTAATAAGACAACATCGAGGCTTAACGTCACAACTGCTCAGGGGGGACTGCCGTGACTGATCAATCCGCACGACCTGTCGTGTTTCGCAAAACGCTCCTCGCAAGATCCGTCTCGGCCGCTCTCGTCACTTCGGTGGCCGGCACTGCCGTTGCCCAGGAAATCGAGGAGATCACCGTCACCGCGACCAAGCGCGAGGAAAGTATCCGGGATGTTCCGCTCGCGATCACAGCGCTGACCGGGGATTTCGTTCGCGACGTGAACCTCGACGACGTCAAGGACCTCGTGACCTTCACGCCCGGCGTTTCGGGCAACAGCACGGACGCCTTCATCGACGGCATCTCCGTGCGGGGCGTACGCACCCAGGACTTCGGCGTCGGCGGCGACCCCTCGGCGGCATTCTTCAAGAACAACCTCTACGAAGGCCGCAACGGTGCTGTCGTCACCAGCCTGTACGATCTCGAGCGCGCGGAAATCCTGCGCGGCCCGCAGGGCTTCCTGTTTGGCCGCAACGCCATAGGCGGCGCATTCAGCGTACACACGAAACGTCCGACTCTCGACGGCGCCTCGGACGCGATGGTCGAGGTCGACGTCGCCGATCTCGGGCGCGTCGCCGTCGAGGGCGCCACGAATGTCGGCATCAACGACAACTTTGCGATGCGCTTCGCCGGCTATTACTCGACCGAAGACGGTCATGTCTTCAACGAGTTCGACGGCAGGGAGTATCTCGGCCACGACAAGTCGGCTTTCCGCGTGTCGACGCTCTACGGCACGGACAAGCTCGACGTGTTGTTCACAGCCGAATACGAAGATATGGACCGGGACGGGTCCGCATACCGCGTCGACCTGCGCTCACCGCGCCTCGAGAAGTTCGAAGCCGCGGTCGGCGATATCACCGACATGCCGGCCGACCCGCGGGCGATCAACTCGGACATGTTCGGCGGATCTGCCGACGACGCCAAGATAACGACGCTCGGGCTGCACGTCGATTACGACTTCGACGCGATGTCGCTGTCGTGGTCGACGGGCTTCAAGGACCACGATTACTTCTATTCCGAGGATTACGACGCGACGCCGCGCGTGCTGGGGCGCTATACGCAGGACCAGTCGGGCGACTACCTGCAAAGCGAACTGCGCCTGACGTCGAATTCCGACGGGCCGCTGTCATGGTACGCCGGTGTCTCGATGTACCGGGAAAATCTCGACTACCACGTGACCAGCAGCCTCGAGGAAGAAGGCGTCTGCAACTACTACTCGTATTTCTACACCCAGGCGTTCTACGAGGAATACTACGGTTACCCGAACTCGGGTATCCGCATGAATTGCAACGAGTACTTCGACTACATCCAGTACTACTGGGATACCTACTACCCGACCTACGGCATCCAGGTCGGCCCGTTCGTGCCGACCGCGGACGGCATGATGACCGAGAACACGTTCGTGCGGGGCAAATTCGAAGGCTGGGCCGCCTATGCGGACCTGACCTACGCCTTCAATGAACAGTGGGACCTGTCCGTCGGTGTCCGCTATACCTACGACAAGAAGCGTTTCTCGTTGCGCGTCCCCAAGCCCGACAGCACGCTGCTCGGCTATTTCCTGCCCGGCTTCATGCTCACGGGATTGACCGACACCAACGACTGGGACGACACGACGGCGCGCGCGATCCTGCGATTCTCGCCGACCGACGGGCACACGTTTTTCCTGAGCTACACGGAAGGTTACAAGTCCGGCGGCTTCGGCACCTTCGCCGCGAACTACACGACGATCTGCGACCCGGCGGTTCGCTCGGACCCCGACGACGAGACCTCCTGCGACCTGAACAACCCCGACAACTGGGCGCCCGTATTCCAGTGGTTCGGCGAAGGCGACCAGGACCCGCTCGGCCCGGGAGACGACGTCGCCATTGCCCAGTTCGACCCCGAACAGACCCGCAACTACGAACTCGGGTGGAAGGGCCTCGTTGCGGACGGCAGAGTGGCCATCGATCTGACCGCGTTCGTCTATGACTACGAGGACATGCAGGTCAACTATTTCGACCAGGGCGCCAAGGTGGACAACCTCGGCCAGGTCGACGGCCACGGGCTCGAAGGCTCCGTGCAGTGGGCCATCAATGAAAACTGGGACCTCGTGCTGGCCGCCGGCTGGCTGGAGACCGAGGCCTTCGGGGTCCAGAGGATTTGCGGCGGGCGCTATGACGCGGCCACGCAGACGGTCGACGAGGATGACGTCGACGGCTGCGAGGGTAACAAGCTGAACTGGGCGCCCGACCTGATGGGTTCCGCCGTGCTCAAGGCCGATTTCCCGGTCAGCGGAGGCCGCATCGTCGGCAACCTCGAGACCTTCTGGGAAAGCGAACGCGGCGGTGGCTACGAGCGCCAGCTCTGGGCCGAACTGCCGTCTTTCCAGGAATGGAACGTCCGCGTGGGCTTCGAATCGGAGAACAACTGGAACATCACGGCCTACGTCGAGAACGTCACCGACGAGCTTAACTATGCCGGCGCGCAAATCAACAGCGGAGTGACGCCCGACTGGCTCGTCGGGCCGAATCGTCCCCGTACCGCAGGGCTGCGTTTCGGCTATTACTTCGACTAACGCGCAAGCAGCGTGTAAAAAGGGGTGCCGGGTCGCCGGCGCCCCTTTTTCTTTGGTATGAGCGACAAGTCACCAGAAGCTCCTGATTTCCAGCTCCGCCTGTTGCTGCAGTCCGGCTTCGACGCGCTGCACCGTGGCGACCTGGCGACAGCCTCGAAAATTTGCGCGCGCGTGCTGGAAGCAGATGCCGGGATGGCGCGTGCGCATTTTCTCGCCGGACTCGTGGCGCTCAACTCGGGCGAGCGCATCACGGCAGAACAAGCCTTCGAAAACACGGTGCGACTGAACGCGGCGCACGCGGCGGCCTGGGCCCGGCTGGCCCAGCTGTATGCGACCAACGGACGCGTTCGCATGGCGCAGGCGGCGCTGCAGAACGCAGCCAACGCGCAGCGCGGCAACCCTGCGACGCTCAACCTGATCGGCACGGTCTTCAGGCTGGTGGGAAACCTCGACGCGTCGCGGGACTGGCACCAGCGGGCTGTCGACGCCAAGGCGGACCATGTCCCCTTCCTGCTCAACCTCGCCAATGCGCACACGTATTGCGGCGACAACGACGGCGCGCGCCGTATCCTGCTGGGCTGTCTCGAGCGTCAGCCCGACAATGCCCAGGTGCACTGGCTGCTATCGCGCACCGCGACGGCCTCTTCAAGCGATCACATAGAAGCGATGGGCGAGCGGCTTGGGCAGAACCCCGGCGAGCTGGAGACCGCGTACCTGCAATACGCGATCGGCAAGGAGCTCGAAGATCTCGGTGACGTCGACGGCGCATTCGCCGCATGGTCCGCCGGCGCTGCAGCGAAGCGCGGACTCGTGGATTGGGACGAGAAACAGGATATAGAGCTGTTCGCGACGCTCGAAACGACTTTCACGGCAGACTGGCTCGACGCGCAACGGGGTGGATGTTTCGATGCCGGGCCCGTGTTCATTGTCGGCCAGCCGCGTACCGGCACGACGCTGCTCGACCGCATGATCGCCGCCCATCCGGCGGCGACCTCGGGTGGCGAACTGCGCTTTTTCGGTTTTGCCGTGCGCCAGGTCACGGGCAGCGACGAGGCCCGGCAATTCACCGCGGAACTGATGCGGCTCGCGGCGGCGGCGGATGCGACCGCCATCGGAGAGGCCTATGTGGACCTCGTATCCAGCCTGCGGCTCGACGCGGCGCATATCGTCGACAAGCTGCCGTCGAATTACCTGTACCTGCCGCTGATCCTGGCCGCGCTGCCCAATGCCCGCATCATTCACCTGCGCCGCGACCCGATGGATACCTGCCTCGCCATCTTCAAGCAGCTGTTCGCCGACGCGTACCTCTACTCGTATGACATCGGCGAGCTGGCGCGCCACATCGCGCGTTACCGGCACCTCATGCGTGTCTGGCGCGAACGCTTCGGCGGGCGCTTTATCGAGGTCGACTACGAACACCTCGTGGCCAAACCCGAAGACGCGCTGCGCGACGTGTTGCAGTATGTCGGCCTGTCGTGGAACGAGGCCTGCCTCGACTATTTCCGCAGTGCCTCGGCGACGAGCACGGCCAGCGCGCACCAGGTCCGGGAGGCGCCGCACCTGCGCTCGGTCGGTCGCTGGCGGCGCTTCACAAAACACCTGCAGCCGGTACGGGACCTGCTCGATCCGGAAGCGTCCTGATTCCGCGCGGTCGACCCGGCCTTGTTGCCGCTATTTATCGAGGCTACCGAAGCACAGGTACTTCGTCTCGAGGTACTCGTCGACGCCGTGGTGGGAGCCTTCGCGGCCCTGACCCGACTCCTTGACGCCGCCGAAAGGCATGTAAGCGGACGCGATCAGCGTCTCATTGATACCGACCATGCCGTAGTCGATGCCTTCGGCGACCCGCCAGGCGCGGCCCTGGTCGCTCGTGTACAGGTAGGACGCCAGGCCGAACTCGGTGTCGTTCGCCATGGCGATCGCTTCCTCTTCGGTGCTGAACTTGTAGATCGGCGCGATCGGCCCGAAGATTTCTTCCTTGAAAATGCGCATGCCCTCGTCGACGTTGCAAAGGATGGTCGGCTCGACATAGTGCGAGTCTCCCTCGCCGAATTCGCCGCCGGCTGCAACCGTTGCGCCGTGCTCGATGGCGTCGTCAACCAGGTCCTTGATGTCTTCCAGCGCTTTGCGCGAGATCAGCGGTCCGTGGGTTACGGTTTCATCGAGTCCGTCACCGATCTTGTAGGTACCGACGACCTTCTTCAGCTCCTCGATGAACGCGTCATAGATCGTGTCCTGGACCATGATGCGGTTGGCGCAGATGCACGTCTGGCCGGAATTGCGGTACTTCGAGGCCGCTGCCCCCTGGGCAGCCAGCTTGAGGTCGGCATCATCGAAGACGATGACGGGTGCATTGCCGCCGAGTTCCATCGACAGGCGCTTGAGCGTGTCGGCGCACTGCCGGGTCAACGTCTTGCCGACTTCCGTCGAGCCCGTAAACGTCAGTTTGCGCACGGTCGGGTTCGACGTGAGCTCCTCCCCGACGACGCGCGACGTCTTCGTGGGCACGACGTTGAGCAGGCCTGCCGGCAGGCCCGCGCGGTGCGCCAGCTCCGCCATGGCCAGCATGGAGAGCGGCGTCTCGTGCGGCGGCTTGGCCACCATCGAACAACCCACCGCGAGCGCCGGGGCAGCCTTGCGCGCCAGCATCGCGCTGGGGAAGTTCCACGGCGTGATCGCGGCGCAGACGCCGACGGGCTGGCGGATGACGATGCCGCGCCGGTCGGTCTGCGGCTGTGGCAGTACCTCGCCATAGACACGCTTGGCCTCCTCGGCGAACCACTCGATAAACGATGCCGAATAGACGATCTCGACACGCGACTCGGCGAGGACCTTGCCCTGCTCAACGGTCATGATGATCGCGAGATCCTCGGTATTTTCGAGCATCAGGTCGTTCCACTTGCGCAGGACTGCCGAGCGCTCGTGCGCCGATCGTGCTGCCCAGTCGTGACGCGCGACCTCGGCCGCTTCGATGGCGCGCCGCGTCTCGGCCACGCCGACGCTGGCCACCTCCGCGATGAGCTCGTTCGTGGCCGGGTTGTAGACGGGGAACGTTTCGCCGCTGTCGGCGTCGACCCACTCACCGTTGATGTAGGCCTGGGTCCTGAGGAGACCGGGATCGCTGAGCGACCAGTTCTGTCCGCTGGATTTGAGTGCTTGAGACATGATTCTCGCCCTTTCGAGGAATGCGTACGTGCGGTAGACCCCTCAGTATCGCATGAAGGTGATCGCCTTTTCCTGTAAATGCCCGGCGCTGTTGCCCTGCGGCGCCGCGCAAGCGGGGGCCGGCTCAGGTGCCTCCTGCAAAGGCGACCGTCGCCCGGGCAAGCGCTTCGGTCGACGAGACCAGCGGCACGCCGAGCATTCCTGCGTCGAGCACGAGGGGGATCTCTGTGCAGCCCGCGATGATCACGCCGGCGCCGCGGGCGACCAGGGCCTGTGCGAGATTGCGCATGCCATCTGCGATGTCGGCGCCCGTGTCGCCGGCCTTGATCCGCGTGACCAGGCGCATGAGCGCTTCCGTCTCGACCGCGTCGGGCAGTATGGCGTCCTTGCCGCGCTCCGCCAGCACCTGTTGGAAGACGCCGCTGGCGAGGCAACCGTCGGTTGCGAGCACGCCAACCTTCGCGGCGCGGCCGCACGCCTCGACCGTCACGTCAATGATCGACACGAGCGGAATGCTGACGGCGGCCTCAATGGCGTCACTGAATGCATGCGCCGTGTTGCAGGGCATGACGAGGAAGTCTGCGCCCGCTGTTTCGAGACCCCTGGCCATCGCTGCGAGCGCCGGTCCCGGATCCTCGCCGTCACGTAACAGTGCGTCCTGCCGGTTCGGCACGTGCGGATTGCTGTCCACCAGCATGCGCAGGTGGTCCTGGTCCCTGTCCGCGGGCGTAAGGCGGATGACCCGGGACATGAAATCGACGGTGGCTTCCGGCCCCATGCCGCCGAGTACGCCGACGATTCTTTTCACTGCCTGACGGCGCTCCAGTAGGCGAGAAAGCCGCGGCCCGTCGAATTCGACAGGCCTTCCAGCCTGTCGCCATCGAGCACCGCCGAGTGATGGTAGGCTCCGGAACCGTCGGCCGTCACGAAAGCCAGCCGAAGTTTGCCCCAGTCCGTATTGAGCCGGGCTTCGGAAATCTCGGCGCCGTAGAACGTGCCGCTGAACGTACTGCCGTCCACCGACGTGACGACAAAGGCCTGGTAATACGGGTCCGCGGATGGCGTCGGGCGCAGATCCACGCTCCATGTGCCGAGCAGGTCTTCCCCGGACGCGGACACGGAGGCCGGGGCGGACGCCGCGCAGGAACCGGCCAGGCTGCCAACCAGCAACAGTGCGGCGATGTAGCCGCTCCCCCTGGCGAACGGTCTGCGTGCCTTCATGTAACCCTCCGAATCCCGGCCGGCAACGTGAAACGCACTATAACCGAATGGATGGCGGAACCACTGTACAATTCCAATGGTAATAATGACCAGAGGAGACCCGGAGATGAAATGGCTGGAGAAGACATCGGTACTCATAGGCATTGCGGCGCTCGCCGTTGCGGCCGGCTGCTCCAAGGCGCCGCCGGCAGCAGAGCCGCCCGCCGATGCGCAGCCGGCGATGGACAGCCTCGTCAGCGCGGCATGGCTCATGGAGCATCTCGACGATCCGGATCTCGTCGTGCTCGACGCGACGGTCATCGTCGAGCCGGACGCGGCAGGAAATTTCCGGATCTTGAATGGCCGGGCCAGTTACGAGGCCGGCCACATTCCGGGGGCCGGGTTTGCCGACCTGATGGGTAAACTTTCCGACAGCGATGCCGAATTCCAGTTCACGCTTCCCTCACCGCAGGACTTTGCCGCAGCGATGGGAGCGCTCGGCGTCGGCGACGACACGCGCGTGGTGTTGTACGACACCATGGGCATGCCCTGGGCGGCGCGCGTCTGGTGGATGCTGCGCTGGATCGGCTTCGACCGCGCGGCGCTGCTCGACGGTGGCCTGGCGGCCTGGACCGCAGCCGGCGGCGGACTATCGACCGAACCCGCGTCCCGGTCCGCGCGCACGCTGAGCGTCAGCCTGCGTCCCGGCCTGATCGCCGACCAGGACGAGGTTCGAGCCTCGATCGCCAGCGACTCGATTCGGCTGATCGACGCCTTGCCGGAAATGCACTATCGGGGCGAGTGGTCGATGTACGACCGGCCCGGTCACATCCCGGGCGCTGCGAACGTGCCCACCGCCTCGCTCATGGACGAGAGTGGCCGTTTTCGGCCGGACGACGAGCTCGCAGTGTTGCTCGGTGACGATCGTGGCACTCGCACGATTACCTACTGTGGCGGCGGAATCGCTGCCTCGATCGATGCGTTCGCAATGACCCGGCTCGGATTCACCGACGTGGCCGTCTACGACGGTTCGCTCGAAGAGTGGCTCGCCAATCCCGACAACCCGATGGATGTCGACCTCGAGAGTTTCGGCGAGGGGGCCGAATAGAGTTCTCAAACCCGTTGTTTTCTCTCGAAAAACGCGTTTCGGGTAGCGGTAATGTGATGCGCGTCACGAAGTTTTCCGGACGCGAGCGCTTATTCTGGGTCTACGCTGAGGGCAACCTCGGAGCAGACTATGATGAGAGTGTTGAAAAAGTGGTTTGGTGCAGAGGACGAGCCATCCCGGACGATCCCGGATCGGGACCCCGGCGCCGCCCCCGACTACGCCGTGGATGGTTCGGCCGGCGACCGCGGTGAAGACACGCCATACAACTGGCGCTCACTGGATCTGTCAAGCAGCAGCGTTTTCGATTCGCCCGACACGCATCGCGTCCGCGTATTGAAGTCGGCGCCCAGGCGCCCCGCCAACGACGACGACAACCCCGGCTACGATCCGTACGACACGGGCAGTTTCAGCGCCGGAAAAGACAGCAAGGACAGCTGATCGCCCGTTGTCGGCGGACGCCTAGCGGATGCGATTGCCGTCGACGTCCCAGACTTCCAGCTCGCCCAGGTCGAGCGCCCTTATATCGTCCTCGATCCGGGCCAGGTCGCCGGCGATGAACCAGGACAGGGAACCCGGGTCGATGCGTTTCCTGAATGCCGCGGCGATGTCCTCGACACTCACCGCTTCGTACTGTGCCTTGCGCGTCTCGATGAAATCGTCGGGACGGTCGTAGACCGCATTGTCGACGATATAGCCGAGAATCCCGCGCGCCGTTGCCGTGACGCCCGGCAACTTGCGGATGCGCTCATTGCGCACGCTCTCGAGTTCCGCCGAAGTAAACGGTCTGCCGGACTCGACAGCCTCGAGTTCGCCCAGTAACTCGACGATACTCTCGGCCGTCTTGTCGGTCTGGACCTGTGCCGAAATTCGCCACACGCGCGGGCCGACGGACATGACGGCGCCGGACCGCACGCCGTAACTCCATCCCTTTTCCTCGCGCAGGTTCGAGTTGATGCGGGACGTGAAGTTGCCGCCATAAATCATGTTGGCAAACGTGAACGCCTCGTCGCCGTCCCCGTATGGCGGGTCAATGACTGTCGCTGCATGGATATTGGTTTGCTGGGCACCCGGCATGTCGAACACGATGACGCGGGAGGGCGTATCGACAGTTACTGCCCGTCGGACGTCGACGAGCGTCGAGGGCTCGCTGTTTGTCTGCCAGTTGCCGAGGTGCCTGTTCAGGGCCTCAAGAAGGGCTGCTTCGTCGATGCCTCCGACTGCGAAGATCGTCATGTCCTCGGGACGGATGCGGCGCGCATACGCAGCGCGCAGATCGCTGATCGAAAGCGATTTGATGTCCTCCACGGTCAGCGGCGCCCGACCGTAGGGGTGGTCGCCGTACAGGACCTCGTCGATGTACATACCGGCCACCGATGACGGATTCGTCTTGCGCTGCTCGACGCCCGTAATGGCCTGCTCCTTGAGGAGCTGTACCTCGTCCTCCGGGAAGGCCGGGTTGCGCAGCACATCGGCCAGCAGTTCGGCGGCGTCATCGATACGCGATGCCAGCGTACTCATCATGGCGACCGACCGGTCGGGGGAAATACGGACCCCCAGCGAAGTGCCCGTGCGTTTCTGGTCCGCGATGATCTCGTCCGCGCTACGTTTGCGCGTGCCCCTCGTGAGAGCGTTGAGCGCGATCGACCCGGCCCCGGGCTTCTCAACCGCGTTCGCGAACTGCCCGACGCGGAACTGTGCATTCAGCATGACGGCCGGCACACCCTCCCGATGGACGAATCGAACCTTGACGCCGTTGTCCAGCTCGAGGTCCCTGATGCCGGGTGCCGTTGCCGGGGGGTAACTCGTCACCTCCGGCAGACCCGCGCTCCGGTCCACGCCCGACTCGGCCGTCCGGTGGTCCCCGAAGGCCGTCACGTAGACCTCGTGGTAGCCGTCGCCCAGCCAGGTGGCCACCGCCTTGCGCAGGTCGTCGCGAGACGCGCTGTCGACCAGCGCGAACTCACGCTTGTAGGCATCGGGCGATCCGAGGTAGTACTCGCTTTCGGCCAGCAGAACGGCCTTGCCGCTCAGGTAATCGAGGCCCTTGATGATGTTCGAGGCAACCTGCGTCCTGGTCAGCTCGAGCTCGGTCTTGGTCGGCCCACTCCTGGCGAATGTCGCGATTTCCTCCTCGGCGATACGCCGCGCCCTGTCGGCGTCCGCACCCGGCAACAATACGATTTGCAGGGTCACCAGCGACGCAAGATCGAAGGGCTGAACGATGAGGCTGACGTTGACCGCCAGCTTCTCTTCCTTGACGAGGCGCTTGTGCAGGCGCGAGGACGGATCGCCTGCAAGGACCATTGCCGCCAGCTGGAGGTAGTTCAGCTCGTCGTGGTCGCGGCCGATTGCGGCCCACGCCCGGGCGATCATGTCGTTGGCCACGCGATCCTGCATCCTTTCATGAGTGCTGATCGTGCGTTCCGGCACCCAGTCGTCGCGCGTCGTTACGGGGGGGCCTGCGGGAATGTCCCCGAAATGCGCCTCGACGAGTTCCAGCGTCGCGGCAGGATCGATATCGCCGGCCACGGTCAGGATGGCGTTGGCCGCGCCGTAGTATTTCCTGAACCAGTCGTGGACGTCCTCGAGCGTGGCGTTGTTCAGGTCTTCCATGGACCCGATCGTCGACCAGCTGTAGGGATGTCCTTTCGGAAAAAGGCCCGCCGCGAGACGTTCCCAGACGAGGGCGTAAGGACGGTTCTCGGCCCGCCGCTTTTCGTTCTGGACGACCCCTCGCTGCTGGTCCAGTTTCTCCTGCGTCACCGCGCCGAGCAGGTGACCCATGCGCTCGGATTCCAGCCACAGGACGCGTTCGAGCGCGGTATTGGGGACCGTCTGGTAATAGCGTGTCCGGTCGAGCCACGTGTCGCCGTTGAGCGTGCCGCCGACGTCCTGGATCGCCGCGAAGTATTCCTCGTCGTAGTTCTCGGTGCCATTGAACATCAGGTGTTCGAACAGGTGGGCGAAACCGGTCTTGCCCTCGACCTCGTCACGAGACCCGACTTTGTAATAGACGTTCACATAGGCCTGCGGCGCACTGCGGTCGACATGGATGAGCACGGTCAGGCCGTTGTCGAGCACGTGCTTCTCGTAGGCAATGTCGACGCCCGCGAGGTCCTGGGCCGAAGCCAGTGCGGACAGGATGGTCAGCACGGCGAGTGTCGCAATTCTTTTGAGCATTTCCGAACTCCGAAATGGTCGAGTAGCTTATTCGGCCCGATTTGGCCACAAAGGTTTCATGGAAAGGCGCGCCCGCGGGAGAATCCTCAGAAGATCTTGCCCGGATTCAGCGTGCCCTTCGGATCCAGGAGTGCCTTGAGCCCCTTCATGACGTCGAGCTCGGCGGTGTTGCGCGAGATGTGCAGGTGCGCTTTCTTCTCCAGGCCGATACCGTGCTCCGCGGACACCGAACCCTTGAGCGGCGCGAGGGGCTCGTAAACCACGGCATCGCTGGTCGCGTGCGCTGCCTCGATGCCGTCCACGGCGTCGGCATCATACGGGACCAGGAAATGCAGGTTGCCATCGGCGAGGTGACCGAGACACATCGGCCGCGAACCCGGGAGGCGCTCTTTCATGTCCCGCTCGACGTGGCGCACGTAGTCGTCCATGTGCCGGATCGGCAAACTGACGTCGTAGGCAAACAACGGGCCAGACAGCACCCGGTCGACGTTTTCGCGCACCTCCCACAAGCGGCGGGCGTCCTTTTCCGAGGTCGCAACGACGGCGTCGTCGACGAGCCCCTGTTCCGCCGCGGCTTCGAGCATCGCCTGGAATTGCTCCTGGTCGCGAACCGGGTCGCCGCCCAGCGATTCGAAGATCGCGTAGTAAGGATAGCCGGTATCGAGGGGGCAATTGCCGAGCTCCGCCGTGATGAACGAATACCAGCTGTCCCACATGACCTCGAACGAACTCATCTGCCCGGCAAGGCTGCGATCCACATGCTTGAGCAGGCCGGACACCTGGTCGAAGCTCGATAACGCGGCAAGCGCCGTGTTGCGGCTTTTCGGCGCCTCGTAGAGCCGCAGAACCAGTTTCGTGATGATCCCCAGCGTCCCCTCCGAGCCTATGAACAGCTGCTTCAGGTCGTAACCCGTGTTGTTCTTCATCATCTCGTTCATCGAGTTGACGACGGTGCCATCGGCCAGCACGGCCTCCAGTCCGAGCACGAGTTCGCGCATCATGCCGTAACGCACGACGCGCAGGCCGCCGGCGTTCGTCGAGGCGTTGCCGCCGACCTGGCAGGTGCCGCGCGCGCCGAGGTCGAGCGGAAAGTCCATGTCGTACTCGGCAACCTTCTCCTGGAGTTTTTGCAGGATGACGCCCGCCTGGACCCGCGCCGTGCGGCTGACCGGATCGATATCCTCGATCGCGTTCATGCGCTCGAGCGACAGCACGATATTGCCGGCCTCGGTCTGGGCGCCGCGCGCCAGCCCGGTCATGCCGCCCTGGGGCACGACGGCAATGCCGTGCTCGTTGCAGTGCGCCAGGATAGCCGCTACCTGCTCGGTCGAGGTCGGCCGCAGCACGGCATCCGCCAGGAACGCATCGACGAAGAGTCCGGGTTCGCGACCCTTGATGTCGTCGCCGGCGAGGAAGCCCGCGCGATCGACCAGTTCTGCAAGGTCGGCGATGCTTTCATTCATGGACATGCGTTTCTTTTACCGATATCCGGACCGCCAGGCAATCCTGTCTGTTGCGTCACCGTCTCTTCCCGGGCGGTTTCTCCTGTTCATCCTTGCGCTTTCGTGCTTTGATGCCGGGGTGCTTTTTCAGGGGGATTCCAGGCCGTGACCATATCCGCGCAGCACCATATCAAGACACTCGGCATTCGCGATATGACGCTCTTTACGGTATCGGCCATACTGCTGCTCGACACGTTGGCGGCGTCCGCCGCAATCGGCGTATCGAGCATTACCTGGTGGTTCATTTTCGGCTTTCTCTACCTGGTCCCCTACGCCATGATCAGTGCCGAGCTCGGCACGACCTATCCCGAACAGGGCGGTATCTATGCCTGGGTTCGCGACACGTTCGGAGCGCGGTGGAGTACACGCCTGACCTGGCTATACTGGCTCAATAACGTCTTCTGGATCTCCTCGGTGCTCGTACTGTTCTCGGGCATCTTCGCGCAAATGTTCTTTCCGGACATGAGCCTCGCCCTGAGGCTCGGCCTGTCGATCGCGGTAACGTGGGTCGTCATCCTTATCACGATCATGTCGCTTAAGATCGGCAAGTGGGTTCCCAATATCGGGGCCGTCATCAAGCTTCTCGCATTCGCTGCCCTGATCGTCGGCGGCATCGCCTTCGCCATGGGCGACGGCATCGTGCTCGCCAACGATTTTTCACTGGAATCGTTTGTCCCTAGATTCGATAACAACATCTATTATATCCCGACGGTCATTTACGGCATGCTCGGCTTCGAACTCATGTCCTCGGCTGCCGAGGAAATGAAGAACCCGACTCGCGACATCCCGAAAGCAGTGTTCTGGTCGGCACTGATCGTGTTTGTCATGTATGTGCTCGGCACATTTGCCGTCCTGGCCGCGGTGCCCGTCGACGAGATCGACCTGGTCGAAGGCCTCGTTGACACGTTCCGCGTGCTGTTCGGCGAATCGCCTGTTGGCATCGCCGCGGCGATGCTCATAGGCACGTTCGTCCTCTTCACGTTCTTCTCGAATTCGGTGACCTGGTCCATCGGCGCAAATCGGGCGGCCGCGGAAGCCGCCATCGATCACGAATTGCCGCGCTTCTTCGGCATCATGCATCCGAAATACGGAACGCCGGTCGGCGCTGCCGTTACGCTCGGCAGTGCGATGACAGCGATCCTGTTGATCTACGGCTTCCTCGCCGGGAGCAACGAGGACCTGTTCTGGAAGTTATTTGCGGCCAGTGCCGTGATCTACATGCTACCTTACATCGGTGCATGCCTCGCGTTTTATCGCGCACGCAAGATCGACCCGGACCGGCCTCGTCCGTACAAGGCGCCCGGCGGTGACACGATCGCTTTCCTGATGTCCTGCATCTGCACCGTCCTGCTGTTGATGTGCATTGTGCTGTTCATGCGCGACACTGACCAGGAGTGGAGCTGGATCACAGGCTGGGACTGGGCCGTCGTCATCGGCTCCGTGGCTTCGATCCTGCTCGGCGAAGTCGCTATTTACGTCGCCGAACACCAAAGGACGCGCTAGGCAATGAGCGGCACCGCCCGGCAGCTGAGCGAACGCCGCAGCAAAGTTCTCGGCGCCGCCTACACGCATTTCTTCGAGCAGCCGCTGTACCTCGTTCGCGGCGAGGGCGTCTGGCTGTACGACGATGAGGGCAAGGAGTATCTCGACTGCTACAACAACGTACCGTCGGTGGGGCACTGTCACCCGGAAGTGGTAGCAGCCCTGGCGGAGCAGGCCGGCACGCTGAACACGCACACGCGCTACCTCCATCATGCCGTCATCGAGTACGCCGAGATGCTCGCGGACACCCTGCCGGGAGAGCTCGGCGTCTGCAGCTTCGTGTGTACCGGAACCGAGGCAAACGATCTCGCCTATCGCATTGCCTGCGCAGTCACGGGCAACCGGGGCGTCATCATGACGGAGGGCGCGTATCACGGTAACTCGACGCTCGTTACCGAATTGTCGCGCGGCGCGCAGTGTGCGCGCCCCATGCCGGATTTTGTCGCCGACGCCGAACCCCCGTACACCTACAGGGGAACCTACTCGGACGATGAACCGGACTACGCGGAAAAATACGCGGATTTCGTCGATACGGCGATCGACAGGCTCGCCACGAACGGACACAAACCCGCGATGATGATCATGGACTCTATCTTCGACGGCAAAGGCATCCTGACGCCGCCTCCCCGTTACCAGCAGGCCGTGTACGCAAAAGTCCGCGCCGCCGGCGGTCTCGTCGTCGCGGACGAGGTGCAGTCCGGCCTGGCTCGCCTCGGCGACAACATGTGGGGCTTCATGGACTCCGGTGTTGTCCCTGATATCGTCACGATGGGCAAGCCGATGGGCGACGGGCATCCGCTTGCCGTGGTCGTTACGACGCCCGCAATCGCGACGGAGTTTGCAAAGCAGACCAGCTATTTCAACACCTTCGGCGGCAACCCGGTGTCGGCCGAGGTCGGCAAGAAGGTGCTCGAGATCGTGCAGCGAGACAAGCTGCTGGGCAACGCCGGGGAGACAGGCCGCTACCTCATGGCCGGATTGAACAAGCTGGCAGAATCCCGCGCCCTGATCGGCGAAGTGCGCGGTAAAGGTCTCTTCATTGGTATCGAGCTCGTGAGCGACCGCGCGACACGGCATCCGGCGACGAGTGAAGCCGCAGCGATCGTCGAGACGATGCGTGAGTCCGGGGTCCTCGTTTCGTGCGTCGGTGAATTCCGGAGTATCCTGAAGATCCGGCCGCCGCTCGTCTTCCGGCCCGAACACGCCGACATTTTGCTCGAGAAACTCGACCTTGCGCTGAGCCGCACGGAACCTTGACGCGCGGAACGCGCGCGCAGCTAGGTCAACAACTCCCCGAGACAGGCCTCGAAAATATCGAGGCCTTCGTCGACGAGCGCGTCGCTGATTGTCAATGCGGGCAGGAAGCGAATCACGTTGCCGTTCACGCCACAGGACAGCAAGACGAGGCCGTTGTCAGCCGCCTTGCCGACCAGCGCCTTGGTCAGGTCAGCCGCCGGCTTGCCGGCGTCGCCCTCCTCGACGAGTTCGGCGGCCATCATCGCGCCGCGCGCCGTGCGAACGTCGCCGATGACCTGCGGATACTTCTTCTGCAGCGCTTCGAGGCGCGCGCCGAACCGCGCCCCGATCCCGAGCGCCCGCTCGACGAGGCCTTCCTCGCGAATGATGTCGATGACGGCGAGCGCCGCTGCGCAGCCAATCGGTGAACCCGCGTAGGTCCCCCCCAGGCCGCCCGGTAGCGGGGCATCCATGATGTCGGCCTTGCCGACGACGGCCGCAATCGGGAATCCGCCCGCGAGGGCCTTGGCGGTCGTCATGAGGTCGGCTTCGACGCCGGCGTATTCGGCGGCGAAAAAGCGCCCGGTGCGTCCGAAACCGGTCTGTATCTCATCGATGACCAGCACGATGCCGTGCTCGTCGCAGATCTCGCGGAGCGCCTGCAGGAAACCGTCGGGCGCCGGGTAGAAGCCGCCCTCACCCTGCACGGGTTCCACGATAATGGCGGCGACGTCCCCGGGCGCGATGTCGACCTTGAACAGCGCCCGCAGCGCCTTCAGGGAGTCCTCGACGCCGACGCCGTGGTACTCGATCGGGAACGGCGCGTGGTAGACCTCGCCCGGGAAAGGCCCGAACAGGTTCTTGTACGGCGTGATCTTGCCCGTCAGGCCCATGGCCAGCAGCGTGCGCCCGTGAAAGCCGCCGCTGAAGGCGATGACGCCGCGGCGGCCCGTATGCGCGCGGGCGATCTTGATCGTGTTCTCGACGGCTTCGGCCCCGGTGGTAACGAACATCGACTTCTTGGGCGTATTGCCAGGCGCCAGCTCGTTGAGCTGTTCTGCGAGCCGCACGGCCGTATCGTAGGGCGTCACCATGACACAGGTGTGACTGAATCGCTCGAGCTGTTCCTGCACGGCGGCAACGACTCTCGGGTGACTGTGACCGGTATTGCAGACCGCGATCCCCGTGCCGAAATCGATGTAGCGTTTGTCCTCGACGTCCCAGAGCTCAGCGTTCTTCGCACGTTTGACGTAGACACTCGTCGCATTGCCCTGGCCGCGCGCCATTGCGGCGAGCTTGCGTTCCTGCCATTCAGCGTTGCTGGCGCCCTGCCGCACTGACCTTTCCGACACGCTCATGATGTACTGCCTCCCGATACGACCGGCACTATCGCCGTTCCGCCATTCTAGCCTTTCCCGCGCGGGTTGGCTGTCCCCGGCGGCGAGTGTATCGAGCATCCCCGCCGGCCGCGTTTTTAGCTATGATGCACCTGCACTGGCCATTGCCGGACCGGAACATGGCAAAACAACGACAACTGATGACGCTCGGCTGGCGCGAATGGGTGAGTCTCCCGGACCTCGGCCTGCCGCACATCAAGGCCAAGGTGGACACCGGCGCGCGCACATCGGCCCTTCACGCCTTTGCCCTGAAAACCTACACGGCCAACGGCGAGGAGCGCGTCGAGTTCAAGATGCACCCGATCCAGAAAGACAACGACACGGTGGTCGTTTGTGATGCTGCGGTAATCGACAAGCGCGTGGTCACGGATTCCGGCGGTCACAAGGAAGAGCGCCTCGTCATCCGTACGACTCTGCAAATCGCCGAGCATGCCTGGCCGATCGAGGCAACGCTGACGGCCCGCGACGACATGCTGTTTCGCATGCTGGTCGGCCGCACGGCGATGAAAGGCCGGGCCGTCGTCAATCCGGGCCGTTCCTACGTGGTCGGCAAGCCGCCGAAGAAGACATGACGAAAAATCGTGAAATTCGCATTGGTGATACGCTCGTCCAGCCCGGCACTCGCGCGGAGATCACGCTGCCCGTTGCCGATCTCTACACGGCCACGTCGCTCGGCATGCCCGTGCAGGTCGTGTGCGGTCGCAGAGCCGGTCCCGTTCTGTTCGTGTCCGCAGCCATCCACGGGGACGAGCTCAACGGCGTCGAAATCGTGCGCCGCCTGCTGAAGCGCAAGATCATCCGCTCGATTCGCGGTACGCTGATAGCCGTGCCGATCGTCAATGTGCACGGCTTCCTCGACCAGTCCCGTTACCTGCCCGACCGCCGCGACCTGAATCGCTCGTTCCCGGGCAGCGCCAAGGGATCGATCGCTGCGAGGCTCGCCAACCTGTTTATCAAGCAAATCGTCTCCGCGGCAAACTACGGCATCGACCTGCATACCGGCGCAATCAACCGCGCCAATCTTCCGCAGATTCGCGCGAACCTCGACGACGACCGCACCCTGGAACTGGCCCGTGCATTCGGAGCGCCGGTCATCATCGATTCCGACGTTCGCGACGGCAGCCTGCGAGGCTGCGCGGCCGAACTCGGCATACCGACACTCATTTACGAGGCAGGCGAGGCGCTGCGTTTCGACGAGACATCGATCCGCGCGGGTTTGCGCGGCATTTTCAACGTCATGCGGGCGATCGACATGCTGCCGCAGCGGAGCGCGGCTGAACAACGCAAGCGCTTCGTCGAGCCGGTCGTAGCCCGCTCGACGCGCTGGGTGCGCGCACCCGCGAGCGGTATCGTCAGCAATCGCGCCAAGCTCGGCAACCGGGTCGAAGAAGGCGCTCGTCTGGCCACCATCAGCGACCCGATCGGTCGCCGCGAAGACGTCATCCACGCGCCGTTTGATGGTATCGTGATCGGTCGGAGCAACCTGCCACTGGCGCATGAAGGCGACGCGCTGTTTCACCTTGGATCGTTCCGCGACGTGCCGAAAGCCGAGGACGTCGTCGAGACTTTCGCCAACGCCCATGAGGTCAATCAATGAAAATCGGGATTCTCTCGACCAACCGCAACCTGTACTCGACGAAACGTCTCGTCGAAGCAGCCAAGCAGCGCGGCCACCAGGTGCTCGTGATCAACCATAAGCAGTGCTACATGAACATCACGAGCCACAATCCCAGCGTGCACTGGAAGGGCGAGGCGATCGAGGGGGTCGAAGCAATTATCCCGCGCATCGGCGCCTCCGTGTCGTTTTACGGCACCGCCGTGGTCCGGCAGTTCGAAATGTTGGGCGTGTATTCGCTGAACGAGTCCGTGGCCATCACGCGGTCGCGCGACAAGCTGCGCGCCAGCCAGCTGCTGGCGCGCAAGGGCATCGGCCTGCCCGTGACGGGCTTCGCCAATTCTCCGAACGACACGGAAGACCTTCTCAAGATCGCGGGCGGCGCGCCGGTCGTCATCAAGCTGCTCGAGGGTACGCAGGGCGTAGGCGTCGTGCTCGCCGAGACCAAGAAGGCGGCGGAAAGCGTTATCGAGGCGTTCCGCGGGCTCAAGGCCAACTTCATGGTCCAGGAGTTCATCAAGGAGGCCGGCGGCGCCGATATTCGATGTTTCGTCATTGGCGACAAGGTCGTCGCCGCGATGAAACGGCAGGGTAGGGAAGGCGAATTTCGCTCCAACCTGCACCGGGGCGGAACTGCAAAACTCATCAAGATCACGCCGGAGGAGCGGTCCACGGCCGTGAGGTCGGCCAAGGTCATGGGCCTGAACGTCGCGGGCGTCGACCTGCTGCGCTCCAACCACGGTCCCGTCGTCATGGAAGTGAATTCCAGCCCGGGCCTCGAAGGTATCGAGACGGCTACCGGGAAGGACATCGCGGACATGATCATCGAGTTTATCGAGAAGAACGCGAAAAAAGGGCGCACGCGGACGCGCGGCACGGGCTGACACCGGCGATGCTGGACAAACTGGCGTCGTTCTGGAACTTCACGCTGGCCACATCGCCTGGCGGGCAGTCCATCACGATCGGTGAAGTCCTGCTGGTCGTGCTGCTGGTCGTTGTCGGCTATTACAGCAGCCGTTTCATCGTCTTCCTGCTGGGCCGGCGGCTGAGCAAGGCCGATATGCAGGCCGACGTCATCCACGTCATCAAGCGCGTCATCTTTATCGTATTTCTCGTCGTCATCGCCCTGACGGCATTGAGCCTGCTGGGCATCCCGCTGACGGCGTTCGCCTTTGCGACGGGCGCCATTGCGATCGGCGTCGGCTTCGGCGCACAGAACATCATCAACAACTTCATCAGCGGCTGGATCCTCATGGCGGAACGTCCCATTCGCATCAACGACTTCATCGAGATCGATGATGCGAATGGGGTCGTCGAAGCCGTCGGTACGCGCTCGACGCGGATTCGGCGGACCGACGGCGTGCACCTGCTCGTTCCGAACAGCCAGCTGCTGGAACGCACGGTTGTGAACTGGACCCTGATCGATCGCGAAATAAGGACCATGGTGCGTGTTGGCGTCGAGTATGGATCGCCGGTGAAGCGAGTTGCCGAGCTCATTGCGCAGGCTGTCGGCGAACACGACCTTGTCAAGAAGACGCCGACACCGTCAGTCGTGTTCGAGGATTTCGGCGACAACGCGCTGATTTTCGACACCTATTTCTGGTCTGACGTCGGCGGCGAGAAGTTCCTGCGGGAAATTCGAAGTGATATTCGCTTCCGGATCGCCGAGCTGTTTGCCGAGAACGACATCATCGTCGCTTTCCCGCAGCGCGACGTCCACCTCGATACGAGCAGCCCGCTCGAGCTGCGCATGCTGAAGGACGATGGCAATGACGGCTGAATTCCTGCACAGCTACGTGCTCGACGGCAAAGGCGGCCGCCGCGATCTCGACGCGGCCGGCGTTGCCGGATGGACGCCCGAGGCGGGCCTGCTCTGGGTGCACCTCGACGTCAACAACGAATCCGCGCGCAACTGGCTCGAGAATAATAGCGGCCTTCCGGACACCGTTGTCGAATCGCTGCTGGCCGGAGAGACCCGGCCACGCTCGCAGATCAACGAAGGCGGCAGCCTCGTCGTTCTGCGCGGCGTCAACACCAATCCGGGCGACGATCCCGAGGACATGGTCTCGGTGCGTATCTGGCTCGAGCCGAGCCGCATCATCAGCACGCGGCGGCGGCGCCTGCTGTCCGTGCAGGATGTCCGGACGTCGCTCGACGAGGGCACCGGGCCGTCCACGCCGGGCGAGTTCCTCATCGAGCTGATCGGCCGCCTGGCCGATCGCATCGGCGACTTCGTCAACTCTATCGAGGACCGCATCAGCGACGCGGAGGATCGCGCCGACGACGGTGGCGACGCGTCGCTGCGGCAAGCGACCACGGCGCTGAGGCGCCAGATCGCTGCCGTGCGTCGCTTCCTCGCGCCGCAGCGCGATGCGCTCGACCGGCTCTATCGGCAGCCCGGCAAACTGTTTTCCGACGCCGAGAGCAACGCCCTCCGCGAGGAAGCCGACCGGATGACGCGCTACCTCGAGGACATCGATCTCGCGCGGGAGCGGCTCGTCGTCATGCAGGAGGAATTCCTTGCCGTGCAGGCACAGCAGCAGAACTCGCGCATGTACGTCCTGTCGGTCGTGGCCGCGGTGTTCCTGCCGCTGACTTTCGTCACCGGGCTGCTCGGCATGAACGTGGGCGGCCTGCCCGGCCTCGAGAGCCCGAACGGCTTTGTCGCCTCCGTCGTCATCATGATCGTAGCGGCGGCCGGGCTCCTGGCATACTTCCGCTGGAAGCGCTGGCTCTAGTCGTCTTCGGCCGCGAGGCACACCTTGCGCAACAGGTCGCCCAGCCGTGCCCGTTCGGCCGGGCTGATGTCGGCAAGGCTCTCATCCGCAACGTCCAGCCGCAGCTGTATGGCGGCATCGATCTTGCGGCGTCCGCTCGGCGTCAGTGAGACGACGACACCGCGGCGATCTTGCGCGTCGCGGCGGCGCTTCACGAGGCCCCGTGCTTCCAGCTTGTCCACCCGGTTGGTCATCGCGCCGCCCGACAGCCCCGTCGCTCGCGCCAGGGCCGTCGCGGGAAGCGCGAACGGCTTGCCCTGGCGCCGCAGGGCGGACAGCACGTCGTACTCGAAGAGCTCGAGGTCGAACTTCTCAAGTGCTGACGTGGCCTGCCGCAGGAATTCGCGGTAGAGCGACATGACGCGAATGACCACGCCCAGGCTGGCCGTGTCGAGCTCCGGACGCTCCTCCGACCACTGCTCGAGAATCTCGTCGACGGCGTCCCTGCTGTCCCGGGGGTTCGTGGGTGACATAATGCGATAATATTTTTATATCGAAATACTTGACATCGAACAAAATGCGTCGATACTTGGCTGCAAGGATCTCGGAAATGTATACAGACATGCAGCACAAGCAACGTCCTGCCTCGAGCAGGTTACACGGCCCGGATTTGAGCCGCCAGCAGGACGGCTCCGCCAGACCGGCCCGGGTCAGTGCACCATCTCACCCGGCTGCGGCCGCCCAGGCGGCGTGGCCACAATACCGACGTGCCAGACTCCAATAGAGGATCACTGCCATGCGAGTCCGTTACAACGATTTTGAGGATTTCGAGCTTGATGACGCCCGCGCCATGCGCCGCATGATGCACCAGCGCCAGATGGAAGGACTACGGCTCAATGAAAAGCACCGGAAGGGGGCAAAGGGCCCGCGTCATTACGACTGGGACGACTACGACGATGTAGACGATTTCGACGATTACGACGATTACGATGATTACGACGAGGATGAGTTCGACAGCCATATGCACCTGAGCTGATCCGAGTCCACCTGGGAGGGGAAACGGGGCGCCGCAAGGCGCCCCGTCTTTTTTTTGGTATATAGTCCCGCATGATCCGCGCACTCGCACCCGTCGCGACACTGTTACTCAGCGCCGCGATCCTGCTTGCCGGCCAGGGCCTGCAGGGCACCCTGCTGCCCGTGCGCGCCGGCCTCGAGAACTTTTCCACGTTTCAGATCGGCTCGCTCGGCGCGTTCTATTTCTTTGGCTTCACGATGGGCTGCCTGCGCGGCGGCGACCTCGTACAGCGCGTTGGCCATATTCGCGTCTTCCTCGCGATGAGCGCAATGGCATCGGCTGCGCCGCTTCTGCACGGCCTCGTCGTCTATCCTGTCGTCTGGAACGCGCTGCGTTTCGTGACGGGCTTCTGCCTGGCCGCGCTCTATGTCGTGATCGAATCCTGGCTCAACGAGCGCGCGAGCAACGAGAACCGCGGGATCATCTTTTCCACGTATTCGATGATCACGCTCACCGTGATGGCCGGTGGCCAGCTCATGACCCTGCTCTACGATCCCCTCGGCTGGCAGCTGTTTGTCATCACGTCCGTCCTTTTTTCCATCGGCGCCGTGCCCATTGCGCTGTCGACAAGCCCCACCCCGAAGCGACCGAAATCGACGAGTATCGATATCCCGCGACTGCTGACGGTGTCACCGACCGGCACCTTCGGCTGCTTCGCCGCAGGCCTCGCAAACGGCGCGTTCTGGTCCCTGACACCGGTCTTCGCCGCGACCGTCGGTGACGCGGCGAGGATGGCGGCCGGGCTAATGGCCGCTGCCGTCATCGGCGGCGCGATATCGCAGTGGCCCCTCGGTCTTCTCTCGGACGCCATCAGCCGCCGCAAGGTCCTCGCCGGCATCGCGATCACGGCCGTCGTAGTCGGCATTGCCCTGACGCTGACGGCGGACGAGGCCGGACCCCGGACGGCGCTGGTGCTGATCGGGCTTTGGGGCGCGATGGCTTTTCCGCTGTACACGGTCGCTGTGGCCTATGCCAATGATTACGCCGACTCGACCGAATTCGTCAAGGTGTCGGCCGGGCTGTTGTTCGTCTACGGCATCGGCGCCATCGTCGGTCCCTTCGTCGCGTCGGCGGTTATGGACTGGCGCGGCAAGAGCAGCCTCTTCCTGTTTACGAGCATTATCCACGTGTTGCTCATTGTCGTCGTCGTGATGCGCTTTCTAATGGAGCGCAAGGAAGCCAGGCAGCCCGTGCATTTCAGCGACGCCCTGTCCGCGGCGCAGACGGCCTCGCAGGTCTACGAGGAAGAAATGCACCGGGATTACGATGAACGACCCGACCGATAGAGACGCTGGTCCGGCTGCACGACGAGGTCACCTACGGTCACTGGCCTGCCGGCCGCGATATCGCACAGCCGCGTCATGTCGACGTTGCGTCCCGAGATGACGATCG
Organism: Woeseiaceae bacterium; assembly: GCA_041602775.1. GTDB lineage: Bacteria > Pseudomonadota > Gammaproteobacteria > Steroidobacterales > Woeseiaceae > UBA1847. The sequence goes on from JBFIFN010000007.1 coordinate 39,080, forward strand.
CCGTCGGCCCTGTCGGTTCGAGCTTGCCGGTAAGGACAGCCGCATAGCCCACCGCGGCGCCGCCCTCCGCCACGATACCCTCGCGCAGGAGCAGCGCTGCCATGCCGCGATAGATGTCCTCCTCGGTCACGAGCACGACTTCATCGACGAGTTCACGACACAGCCCGAAAGTGTAGCGGTTGCCGGTGATGCCGCCACCGAGGGAATCCGCCAACGTCGGCACCTCGGCGACCGAGACGAGTCTGCCTGCAGCGAGGCTCTCCGCCATTGCCGCACCGCGATCCATCGTGATGCCGACGATGCGAATGGTGGGCTTGAGCGCCTTTGCGGCCGTCGCAATCCCGCCAATGAGCCCACCGCCGGACATTGGCACGACCAGCGTTTCGAGATCGGGCCGGTCCTCGAGCAACTCGATACCGATGGTCCCCTGTCCCGCGATCACGTCGGGATGATCGAACGGCGGGATGTCGACGAAGCCTTCTTCGGCAACCAGGCGGCGCACTTCGCGCTCGGCGTCGTCCTGCGTAGCACCGCAGCGCCGAATCTCGGCGCCAAGCGCCTCGATTGCGTCTGCCTTGACGTCGGGCACGAGGTTCGACAGGCAGACCGTGGCGCGAATGCCGTGTCGCTTCGCCGCGTAGGCGACCGCACGCCCGTGGTTCCCCGTCGACGCGCAGGCAACACCGCGGGCCTTCTGCGCGTCGTCGAGCCTGGCGATCGCATTGAGCGCGCCGCGCAGTTTGAAGGCGCCAGTGGGTTGCAGGGACTCGAGCTTAAGCAGGACACCGCCTCCAAGCACAGCCGGCACGAGGGGCGTGCGGTGCGCGATGCCCTCGATGACCTGCGCGGCCGCGCGGACGTCTCTCAGTGTCGGCAATTCGTCCATCTCGCCGCATTATAGCGGGCGTTCACCCCGCAACCTGCACCGCTCCCGACTCGACCAGCGCGTCGATTTCCGCAACGGAGTATCCGATGGCTTCGAGCACTTCGCGCGTGTGACTGCCGGGTGCGACACCGCGTCGCGGCGCGGCGTTGGGCGTGGCGCTGAAGCGCGGCGTCGGCGCGGCCTGTACCTGATCGCCCACCCGCACGAACGTGCCGCGCGCGACGTTGTGCGGATGTTCGACGGCCTCGTCGATCGTAAGGACGGGCGCGAAGCAGACATCGGTGCCTTCGAGCCGTTCGCGCCACTCCGCCAGGGTCTTCTTTTTCACGGCCGCTGCAACAAGCGGCTTGAGCTCTTCCCACCCTGCGCGCACGTCGTCATTCAGCTGCCAGCGGAAGACATGCGGCGCGAACGTCTCGCGATCGAGTTCGAGCTCCTCGATCATGAGCTCATAGAACTGCGGTTCGATCGAGCCGATGGAGATATACCGCCCGTCCTTCGTCTCGTAGTTGTCGTACCAGTGCGCGGCACCCCCGAAAATGCTCGCGCCGGGGCCTTCGTCCAGAAGGTCCAGTGCCTTGAGCGTGTGAAAAACGGACGACAGTGCCGTTACGCCGTCTACCATCGCGGCGTCCACGACCTGGCCTTCGCCTGTGGCCCGTGCGTGGAAGATCGCGCACACCATGCCGAAGGCCAACAACATTCCGCCGCCACCGAAATCCGCGACGAGGTTGAGCGGCGGGACGGGTTTGCGCCCCTTCTCGCCGATCAGGTTCAGCGTTCCGGTCAAGGCGACGTAGTTCAGGTCGTGCCCCGCGGCCCGCGCTAGCGGGCCCTCCTGCCCCCAGCCGGTCATGCGCCCGTAGGCGAGCTTCCGGTTTACGGCGAAAAGATCATCGGGGCCGAGCCCGAGGCTCTCCGTAACGCCGGGGCGGAACCCCTCGACAAAACCGTCGGCCGTCGCGGCAAGCTTCCTGACGGCCTCGATCGCGGCAGGTTTCTTGAGGTCGCAAGCGAGTGACTTGCGGTTGCGCGACAGCGGGTCGAGCTGCGGGTGCATGCCCGGGCCCGGGCGCTCGACGCGAATGACCTCGGCGCCCATGTCGGCCAGCATCATGCAGCCGAAAGGGGCGGGACCCAGCCCCGCCAGTTCGATGATTCGCAGCCCTTGCAGCGGGCCCATACGTCACCTCAGTCGCACCGCGGCGCGCCTTTCGTACCTAGCCCTCGCGCAGGTAGCCCCACGTGTGCAGCTTGTCATGGTCCTCGAACCAGCGATCACCGATGTCGGTGCGGTAGTACATGTTGGGAATCAGGATGTTTCTCACGCGCTGGTAGGCCTGCGCCTGCGCCTGTTTCACCGACGGACCCATGCCCGTGACGATCAGCACGACGCCGGATTTGCCCGTGATCAGCCATTCGCCGTTGACCTCGCGCACGTCCTCGATGTGCACTCCCTCACGGTTGGGCTTGCGGAAGATTATGACGCGGTCCTTCGAATTGGCACTGAAAGTCTTCGGATCATCGTAGGGAAACGGCGGCACGACGACACGCAGGCCGATCTGGAATCCCCTGCGCGTCTTGAACTGCTGCAGCGTACCGCTCGCCATTCCGTGCAGAAAATCGCCCATCGGCATGGCGATGCCGTCGCTCTGGATGCTGATCGTCGGGTAACCGAAGCGCGCCGTGAACTCCAGCGGGTAAATCCCCTGGCCGTTGACGATGCAATTGACGTCGATATAGCCGACGTAACCTTCTTCGGCGAGTCGGTCCTTCAGTTTCGCCAGCGTGGCCTTGAAGATGCGGTTCGGCTCGCTCCAGTACATGCAGGTGCCCATCTCGCCGGTCGCGGGCCCGATGTTTCCCGGGAACAACGGCTTGTGTTCGAAGTTGACGTTGATGGGCAGCATGAAGTCCGAGCCGTTGAAGAACGCGCCCACGGCGACCTCGACACCACGCATCCGACGCTGCAGCTGAAAGACCTTGACCGTATCGGCATAAACGGCCTTGTACGATTCGAGCACGTGAATCACGTCGACCCCGTCGTCTTCCTGGCCGACGAAAAGCAGCCGCTTGATGTTCTGCGCCTCGCCGCTCGGCTTGATCACGTAGGGTGCAGGATGGGCCTGTACGTGCTCGATCGCCGAGTCGAAGTCCGTGAACTCCTGGAACGGGATGATCGAGACACCGTGTTTCCTCAACTCCTGCTGCCCGAAGGTCCGGTCGTCCTCGAGGCGATCGGTATACGCGGTGCCGCCGACGACGTGCTTGCCGGCCGCGCGCAGTTTTTCGGCCTTTTCACCCTGCCCCAGTACGTCGTCAAAGACGATCACGTCGGCCCAGTCGACGTGGGATTCCCAATCGTCGACTTTCGGCACGAAACCATCGGCAATCTGGCGTTCGGTCTCGCTCTCGATGAAGTAGCGAACCTCGTTACCTTCCCGGTGAACGCACCACGCGATATCGCTGATGAGCGCATCGATGGAGACGAACAGGAAGCGGCGTTTAGCAGTATTCATTGCGCTTTTGTACCATAAGCGCTCGGATCGCAGACGGATTATTTCGTGATTGACCTGAACGCATTTGAGACCGAATGCCGTGCTGACATCCCGCTACTCGATGCCATGCAATTGTCGTTTGCGGGCTACGAGGACCTGTCGCTCTGGATGGAGGCGCCGCTTGCCCCGAATATCAACAACAAGGGCACGGCGTTCGGCGGCAGCATCGCCAGCATTTGCCTGTTCGGGGGCTGGGCCGTGGCGACGCTGGGCTTCATCGATGCCGGTATTCGCAACACGGAAATCGTGGTTTACACGAGCACGATGACATTCGAAAGACCCGCCACCGGAATGCTCCGGGTACGGGCTTTCGTCAAGCCCGACGACTTTCGAGCATGCCTCGCCCGCCTGCAATCCGGGGACACGCGGCGAATCCGCTTCGACGTTCACGTCGAGCTGTTCCACGACGAGGCCCGCTGCGCGACGATGCAGGGTGTCTACGTCGTCTGGCTGAAGTAGCTAGTCGCGCACGTAGGTGCCGACGAGCCGATTCATTCCGATGACGTTCGGTTCGATCTTCGCGAGCAGTTCCCACATCGTCAGGCCTGCGGGCAGGTCCGGTTCGTTATCCAGCGCCAGGAGCCAGAAGAAATAGTGGTGCGTACCGTGCCCTTCCGGCGGCATCGGGCCGCCGTAGCCCGCATTGCCGAAGTCGTTGATCCCCTGCACGTAGTCGCCGCAAGCCTCGGGCAATTCGCTAACGTTCCCCGGGATGCCATACAGGACCCAGTGCACGAACCCGTAGGTTCCCGGCTTGACGAGCGGTGCATCCGGATCGTGGCAGATCACGGCAAATGACCGCGTGCCGTCCGGTGCATCTTTCCAGGACAGGGCCGGGGACACGTCGTCGCCCTCGCCCGTGTGGCGACGCGGAACCAGCCCGCCGACGTCGAAGGCCGGGCTGCTCAGAGTCATGTCGGATAGCGCGAAACCCATAGTCACTTCTCCTGTACTTTTACCGGCCAAAAGTCCGGTTTTTTCCCTTAGAAATCAATAGTTGATTACCGCAGGCGCGGCCGCCCATCGGGCCGGATAGTCGCTATAATTCAGGGTCCGCCCCGCTTACGCGTCATTCAACAAGAAGGTTGGCAATGACTGATTACCGCGCCCCTGTCGACGACATCAAATTCTGTATCCGCCACGCAGCCGGACTCGACCAGTTGCTAAGCCTCGAAGCATTCAGTGGTTTCGATGCCGAGGACGTCTACCAGATCGTGGAAGAAGCCGGACGATTTGCCGGCGAGGTCATCGCGCCGACCAACCTGGTCGGCGACACGAAAGGCTGCCGCATCGAGGACGGCACCGTCCACGTTCCCGAGGAATACGTCGAGGCAAACGCGCAGTACGTCGAGAACGGCTGGCCCGCTGTCGGGGGATCGCCCGAATTCGATGGCATGGGATTGCCCGCGACGGTCGAGTACGGCACCTCCGAGATGCTGTCCAGCGCCAACATGGCTTTCTCGCTGATGGGCATGCTCACGCGTGACGCCGTCCACGCGATGGAAGCGCACGCGACCGAGGCGCTCAGGCAGCAATACCTGCCGAAACTGATCACGGGTCAGTGGGCGGCGACGATGAACCTCACGGAGCCGCAGGCCGGATCCGATCTTGCGGCCATCACGTGCAAAGCAGTCCCCGATGGCGACGCCTACCGGCTCTTCGGTACCAAGATCTTCATCTCCTGGGGCGACAACCAGTTTTCGGAAAACATCATTCACCTCGTGCTTGCGCGCATCGAAGGTGCGCCGGAAGGCGTGCGCGGCATCTCGATGTTCCTCGTGCCGAAATTCCTGCCGGATGCGAACAATGAACCCGGCGAGCGCAATGACCTGCGCGCGACCTCGCTCGAGCACAAGCTGGGCATCCACAGCAGCCCGACCTGCGTCATGAGCTTCGGCGACAAGGATGGTGCCGTCGGCTACCTGATCGGCGAGGAAAACAAGGGACTCGCGGCGATGTTCACGATGATGAACCAGGCGCGACTCGAAGTCGGTTTGCAGGGTGTCGCGGTCAGCGAACGCGCCTACCAGCTTGCGCGCGCATACGCCAACGACCGTGTGCAAGGACGCGTCCCGGGGCACCAGGGCCGGGTACCCATTGCGCACCACGGTGACGTGCGCCGCATGCTCATGCTCATGCGCTCGCAGGTCGAGGCGATGCGAGCGCTGTCGTTTGTCACGGCGGGTCTCGTGGACCGGGCACATCACGGTGGCAGCGACAGCGAGCGGCAGGCTGCCGAAGCGCGGCTCGCGCTGTTGACCCCGGTCGTCAAAGGCTGGTGCACGGAAATCGCCCAGGAGACCACGTCGCTCGGCATCCAGATCCACGGCGGCATGGGCTTCGTCGAGGAGACCGGCGCGGCGCAGCACTATCGCGACGCGCGCGTCCTGCCCATCTACGAGGGCACCAACGGCATACAGGCCGGCGATTTCGTCGGCCGCAAGATCCTGGCCAACAGCGGCAAGGACATTGCCGCACTGATCGACGACCTGCGCAAGACCTGTGACGCGCTGTCGGGTGACGAAGCGCTCGCCGACACGGCTGCGCCGCTGCGCCGCGGGCTCGATGAACTCGAGCAGGGCGTCGCGTGGCTTCTCGACAATGCCGGAGAAGATCCCACTGCGGCCGCCACGGCATCCTTCAACCTGCTGATGCTCGCAGGCACCGTACTGGCCGGCGCGTTCCTTGCGCAGGCCACGCTCGCGGGTCGCTCGGCCGGGGATTCGGACAAGGCTTTTCTTGGCGCGAAAGTGGCCACGACGCGTTTCTATTGCGCGCACATGTTGCCTCGTGCCAGCGGCTTTCTCGCCGCCGCTATCGCGCCTCCCGAGACGACCATGGCGATTGCGGTCGACGCGCTCTGACGGCTGCTCGCAAGGCGCCGGCTTTTCAGTCCTCGATGCCGAGGCGCTCGTGCATGATCGGGCTCGTCGTCGTGTACTGCACGTGCACCTTGCGCTCGGGTTCGATGCGCTGCTTGATGGCGAATGCCGCCAGCGCCGCTTCGTGAAAACCGCAAAGTATCAGCTTCTTCTTCCCCGGGTAGTAGTTGATGTCGCCGACGGCATAGATACCCGGCTCCGAGGTCTCGAATTTCTCGGTGTCGACGTTGATCGTCTTGCGATTGATGTCGAGACCCCAGTCGGCGATCGGCCCGAGCTTGGGCGCGAGGCCGAAGAATACGAGAATATGGTCCGCGTCGACTTCAACGGCGTCTCCCTCCTTGGGCTGGATCGTGACTGAAGATACCTGCCCGTTGTCGCCCCGGATCGCCGAGGCCTTCGCGCTCAGGATTTCGTCCATCTTTCCCGCGGCAACGAGCCGCTGCATCTTTGCGACCGAGTCGGGCATGGCGCGGTACTCGTCACGCCGGTGCACGAGCGTGATGCGCTCGGCCGTGTCCGCGAGCTCGAGGACCCAGTCGAGCGCCGAGTCACCGCCGCCGAGGATGACCAGCCGCTTGCCGGCAAACTGCTCGGGATCCCGGACCCGGTAGTGCAGGGTCTTCCCTTCGTACGCCTCGACGTTCGGCACGCGCAGGGCACGAGGCTGGAATGAACCGACGCCGGCCGCAATAACCACGGCCTTCGCGTTGAACGTCGTGCCCTTGCTTGTTTCGACACGAAAGGTGTCGTCGTCCTGCCGCTGCACGAGCTGTACTTCCTGGCCGAGATGCATGCCGGGCGCAAACGGCTCGATCTGCTTGAGGAGCGCGTCGGTCAGCTCCTGGCCCGTACACACCGGAATTGCCGGAATGTCGTAGATCGGCTTGTCCGGATAGAGCTCTGTACATTGCCCTCCAGGGCGCGGGATCGAGTCAACGACCTCGGCTTTGAGGCCCAGCAGGCCGAGTTCGAATACCTGGAACAGGCCACACGGGCCTGCGCCGACGACGACGACATCTGTAGTAATCAAGTGCTTGCTCCGAGTGCGAGGGGTACATCCTACTGAATTGTCGCGGCCGATAAAGTCCCGATTAGACACCTGTCAGTCCGCGTAGCCCGTCAGCTCGACATAGCCCCGGCCCGAGATCGGCCGGCCGTCGCGTTCGCCGGAAACATCCACGGCGCCCTCCCAGTATCGCACCGTCGTGAACAGCTCCTGGTTGGCGATCACGGGCGAGATGCGCAGTGTCAGGCCACGATCGGGTAGCGCCAGCGTCCAGCCTGATGGATAGGTGCCGCCCGCCGGGCTTCGCCACTCGTCCTCGACGCGCAGCGCAACCTCCTCGGCACGCAGGTGGAACGCGGCGCCGCCGGGCTCGACGAAAGTCCCCGAGCTCAGCGGGTCCTGGCGCCCGTCGCGAGTGCGCAGCTGGTAGAACATGAGGTCGCTGCCGTCGGAGAGCTGCAGCGCGAACCAGTCCCAGCCGACCTGGTCCGGCGCCAGCGCGCTCGTGCTCCATTCCCTGTCGAGCCACGACATGCCGCCGATCCCTACGTCGCTGCCGTCGATCGTGATGCTGCCCTCCGTCTGCAGTCGCGTCACCGAGTAATAGTAGGACGCATTGCCGGGATCCGCGGATTTCTGCGACAGGCCGGCCTCGCCGTTCAGAACCGGTGCCCTGAGCGGCCTCAGGTTCACGTCGACACCGAAGTCACCAGCACTGGCGCTGAGGCGCCACGTACCCGGCGCGGCGGCATCATCGCGGATCGACCAGTCGTCGATCCATACGCGAAACGGGTCGGCCGCTGCGCCGGCGAGACCGAGGGCCCCGCGAGAATAGCGTTGCGCAACGAAGAAGCGGTCGCCCTTCGCGTCGGTCAGAGCAAGATGTGCAATGTAGACCTGGTTGCTGCGCCAGGCCGAAGGGGACTCCGGGAGTGTCGGCGCCAGCGAAAACCGGAAAATCGTGAGTTCGTAGCCGAAGCGCCGGCCGTCCTCGGCGTCGAGATTACCCGTGACGTACCACCACTCGTTGCGAAACTGCGGGTGCGGTCCGTGGTCGGCCGGGAACTCGAACGGCCTCGGCGACACGGCCTTCGCGAAACCCTCGTCACCTCCACCGAGCAGGCGCGCCAGTTCGCTGGGCGCCGGGGCGGCGTCGGCAAAGACACCGCCCGGAATGAACGCCAGCAACAGGAATGCACGCAGCTTCACGTTTACTCCTCCCGCATGGCCAGCGCAGGTTCGCTGCGCGCCGCGCGCCGCGCAGGATAAATGCCGGCGAGAATTGCCGTGATCACGGCGAAAGCGACGCTGCTCGCGAGAATGCCCGGTGCTACGCTCATGTCGATCTGCCAGCCGAAAGCGCGGCGGTTGATGACCTCGATGAGCACCCAGGCCATGACGAGGCCGAGCGGAATGGCCGCGAGGCCGCTCAATAAACCGATGCCGCCCGACTGCAGGGTAATCATGCTCCCGACCTGCCGCGGTGTCATGCCGAGCGCACGAAGCGTCGCGAGTTCTCTCGCACGCTCGAGCTGCAGCGCGAGCATGGCGGAGAGAATCCCGATGAAGGCGACGCCCATGGCGAGCCAGTACAACACGTTTGTAATGACGAAGGTCTGATCGAAGATATCCAGTGAAAGCTCGCGAATGCGCGCGTTCGAATCGACGCGAATGTTCTGGCGACCGACGCTCAGCGCCTGCACACGCGCCACGATATCGTCGGCGCGCACGCCGCTTTCGAGGTACAGGCCGATCGTGTCGACGCCATCGTCGTCGAAATACCGCTCGTAGGTCACCCGACTCATCATGACGGCACTCGCATTGACGTCATAGCTCTGGTACGTCGCAAGCACCTCGAACTGTCGCGGTCCTCTGTCAGTGGGCAGCGTGATGCGGGATCCGGCGCCGACGTCGTTGTAGTAGCCGTAAGGTTCCGAGACGAGGACCGCATCCCGGCTCTCCCAGGCCGGCCAGACCTCGGCCGGGTCGGCGTCGAGCAGTTCGGTGCCTGCATAGCTTTCGGGCGCCATTCGGATGGCGATGAGCTGAGTGCGTCCACGCGACTCCTCGATCCACCCGCGGCGGCTCGTGCTCGTGGCCTCGACACCGTCGATGCGTTGCAGCGCATCGATCAGGCCCGCGTCCAGCGCGCCCCGCTGTACGCCCGCATAGACGTCCGCCTGCAGCGACTGCTCCAGCCAGCGATTCACCGAGCCGCGAAAGCTATCGACCATGACACTCACCCCTATCGTGGCCGACAGAGCGACGGCAAGGGCGACGACGGCCACGCCCGTACGGCTCAGCCCCGCGGCGATGCCCCCGATTGCCAGCCGCGCGGGCATGCCGGCAAATCGCCGGGCCACCGGCTCCAGCCACCTGGACAGGTGCCGAACTGCGTAGGGTACGCAGGACGAAAAACCGAGAATGAGCAGGAACACGGCGGTCAGTCCCGCGACGAGATTGCGGCCCGAAACCGCCAGCAACACGACGGCTGCGAATATCACGACGAGCCCCCCGAGGGTAACGTACGGCAGCAAGCTGCGGGTTCGACGCTCGAGCGTCGAGCGCGTCAGCGCCAGGCGCGGCTGGTACGACGTCGCCTCGAGCGCGGGCGCCGCCGCGGCCGCAAGTGCAGCCCCGATCCCGGCGATGAGACCCTTGGCGAGCGACGCGGGTGCGACGCTGACAGCGGTGACGCTGACGCGGAAATAGAGATCGTTGATCGACCGGGAAACGAGGGCCAGCAGTTGCTCGCCGAGCAACACGCCGAACGCGATGCCGAGCACGGAAGCGACGAGCCCCAGCAGTCCGGCCTCGGCCAGGATGATTACGAGAAGCTGCTGGCGCGTTACGCCGATGCCTCTCAGGATGCCGATGAGATTACGGCGCTGCAGCACGGAAAAACTGACGCTGTTGAAGATCAGGAAAAGGCCCACGAGCAGCGCCAGCAGGCTCATTGCCGTGAGATTGGTCATGAACGCCTTGCTCATCTCGGCGGTTGCACGGGTACGGCCGGCCGCGGTGAGTAAGCGGACGCTGCCAGGCAGCGACGCCTCCAGGCGTGCCAGCGCCGGACCATCGTCCGCGGCAATTCTCACATCGATTCGGCTCAGCTGGCCGGCTGTTCCAAGCCACTCCTGCGCCGTTGCAATATCGGCGACCAGCAGGTTGGCGAAACGACCATCCGGGTCCTCGATGGTCGCGAGAAGCCGAGCTCGGTGTTCGCGGCCATCGGCAACGAGCGTGAACCCGTCGCCGACGGCAATCCCCAGTCGCGCGGCCAGCTGATCCGACATCGACACGACACCCGGCGTCACGAGGAATTCACGAAACAGCGATTCCGTATCCGACCCGGCGTCAGCTCGAAGACCCGTAAACGCGCGAATTTCGCTTTCGGCGAACAGATCAACGCCGAGCAGCTGCAGCGAGACTTCGTCGATCATGGCGGTGCCTTCGACGATCGGGGCAATGGCGCTGAAACCGTGATGGACACGCAGATCGACGTAGACCGACTCGTCGAAACCTGCAGGGCTGCCCACAACCTGGTGTGTTGCCTCGCCGGTCACCGCGTCCATCGAGAGCAGGAACGCTTTTCGGGAGCTGGCATTTGCAAGGTCGACAGCGACGATGACCGCAACGCCGATCCCTACGCCGAGCATCGACAGGAACAGCTGCCACGGATGGCGGAGCAGGTAGCCGAGACTTGCGCGCCAGGTGGCGGGCATCACGCTCGCTCTTCCAGCTTGCCGTTGTGCAGCTCGATCACGCGGTCGCACATCGACGCGACGGTCGCGCTATGGGTAGCAATCAGCATCGTGCCCCCCGACTTTCGGACGAGATCGTCAAGCAGCCCGAGGACGGTCTCTGCCGTCGTGTCGTCGAGATTGCCGGTCGGCTCATCGGCCAGCAGCACGGACGGGCGGTGACTCAGCGCTCGCGCGATTGCGACGCGCTGCTGCTCGCCGCCCGACAGGACGTCCGGGTAACTCTGTGCTCGATCGGCAAGATTCACGGCCTCGAGCAGCTGCTGGATACGCGCTCTCGCGTCGCCCTCGGGTACCTTGTTGAGCTCGAGGACCAGCCTCACATTGTCGGCGACCGTGAGCGTCGGCACGAGGTTGAAGGACTGGTAGACGAAGCCGATGTGTTGCCGACGAAACAAGGTGCGGCGGTGTTCGTCGAGCTTGGTGACATCGACGCCGGCCACGACCACACGCCCGCTGTCGGGCACATCGATGCCGCCAACCAGGTTGAGCAGCGTTGACTTTCCCGAGCCGCTGCGGCCGCGCAGCGCCACGGTCTCGCCGCGCAGCACGTCGAGGTTGACGTCATTCAGAACGACGTGTTCGCGCGCACCCTCGCGGAAGCGCCGGTGCAGGCCGCAGACGCTGATTTCGGTGTGGCCCGGTGCTGGAATGTCCTTCATGTGTCTATATAATGTCGAAATTTCGTCGGCACATTATATAAACAACCTGGCAATGTCTATTCGCGCCTCCTTCCCTTGTCATCCGGGTGTCCACGCATGAGCAGCAGCAAAGATCATCGTTACGGCATCGGCGCCGTGGCCAAGTTGACCGGCCTGAGCGACCACACGATCCGGGTATGGGAACGCCGCTATGGCGCGGTCGTCGCGGCGCGTGCCGCGAACGGGCGACGCGTCTACGACGCGACGGACGTTGAAAAGCTGGGCCTTTTGAAAACACTGACCGACCGGGGCGTCAAGATCGGGCAGATTGCCACGGAAGAAATCGAGGCCTTGCGCGAGCGAGTGCAAAGCCTCGACCAGATCGTCCAGTCGCGCGTGCCCGAACGAGTCGCCGTCGCCGTGCTCGGCGACTTCCTCCAGGGCCAGGTCTCATCAAACCGTCGTGACACAACGCCCGTCGAATTCAGGCTGGCCGACAACAACCGGGATTCCTTCGTGGCGGACCTTGCACGCCACGAGATCGATATCGTGGCCCTCGAGTGCCCGGTGCTGGATGCGAACGCGATTCGTGAACTGCAGGAACTCATCACGCTCGCGGGCGCCGCGCGCGGCATACTTGTTTACAGCTTCGGGCGGGAACGCGATGTTGCGCGAGCTCGCGATGCGCGCACCGTAACGCTGCGCGCACCGATCGACATCGACGCATTGCGCGCCGCTGCATTGCGCTCTTATGCTCCCCAGCCTGTCTCGCGATCGAGGGTCTCGGAAATCAATGACGGGCAGACCCCTGAATGGCAATTCTCGGGGCCGATAGCCCCGCGCCGGTTCACCAGCCGCGAGCTGTCCAATCTCGCGCGCGCCTCGACAGCGATCGACTGCGAATGCCCGCACCATCTGGCACAACTGGTCGGCGACCTGACGGCATTCGAAATCTACAGCGCGCAATGCGCCAATCGCGATGACGACGATGCCGCGCTGCACCGCTTTCTGCATCAAACCACGGCGCAGGCACGGTCGTTAATCGAGATTGCGCTCGAACGCGTCGCGGAGGCAGAGGGTATCGAGTACTAGCCGGCCGGTTACAATTTGATACCTTTTTGTCTATTATTTTTATAGACAAACCATTGACAACATTCTGCTCGCCTCTAACATAGAGATATGGAATTCAACGCGCCTGGCGCCGCAATTCCACAGCAGAGAAACCAGACTCTCCACACATCTCCCCCGCGTTCTCTGCTCGATCCGGGCCGGCCCACAAGGCCGGCCCTTTTTTTAACGAAGGGGAAGACGATGGACAGTGGAGACAGTGGGACACCAAGGAGGCGGAGAACATGTTGATGGTAGCTTTGATCGGCTGTTGCATTATCGCGGGAGCATTCATCGCAAATCAGCGCGAGTCGATGCGCCGGCTGCAGCGGGCGCGGATCGAGAAAGATGACCGGTCCGGCCGGTGAGCCTTCGCGCGAGGCCGGCCTGAGGCGTCTGCGCGACTTCGCGCACCGCGCCGGGCCGCTCTATGCGAAGTCACGTAACTTCGACTTCGGCCCCGAGCGTCGGGGCAACGTGTCCATGCTGTCACCCTACCTGCGGCATCGGCTCGTGCTCGAGCAGGAAGTCCTGGACTCGGTTCTGCAGCAACACACGGAGGGCGCCTCGGCAAAGTTCGTAGAGGAGGTGTTTTGGCGAACGTATTTCAAAGGCTGGATGGAGCATCGTCCGAGCGTCTGGACCGCGTACCGCCGCTCCGTGTCGCGCCTGCTGCAATCGCTGGAAAAGGACGCAGAGGCATTGCGGCGTTACGAAGCGGCGATCGAGGCCAGGACCGGCATCGATTGCTTTGACGCCTGGGCCAAAGAGCTCGTCACGGAAGGCTATCTGCACAACCATGCGCGCATGTGGTTCGCCAGCATCTGGGTCTTCACGCTGGGACTGCCCTGGCAGCTCGGTGCCGACTTCTTCTACCGCCATCTCGTGGACGGCGACCCGGCCTCGAACACACTTGGGTGGCGCTGGGTCTGCGGGCTGCATACACCCGGTAAGACCTACCTGGCGCGGGCCTCGAACATCGCGCGCTTTACAGACAATCGCTTCTTCCCCGATGGTCGTCTCGCGACACGAGCGCCGGCGCTTACAGAGAATGCCTCCCACCCCGTGGCACCTTTGTCGCCGCCGCAAACCGTGCAGGCCGGAACCCGCTACGGCCTGCTGGTCACCGAGGAGGACTGCACACCTGAGTCGCTGGAATTGCCCGAGCCGCCGGTTGCTGTTCTCGGGGCTCTGGCGACGAATATGAGATCGCCCCTGCCGGTCGGCGGACCTGCGCACGATTTTGCCGAGGGCGCTGTCAAGGATGGCGTCGAGCGCGCGTCCCGCGCCTTTGCCGCAGACGGAACGTTGTCGACGAGCGACGACTGGAACGACGTGCTCCTCGACTGGGCCGCGCGGCATCGTCTGGAGACGATCGTCACGGCTTATGCGCCCACTGGACCCGTTGCGGAACTGCTCGCTGACGCTGCCGACAGGCTGGCGGCGAACGATATCAGCCTGCTGCGGCTGCGCCGACCCTACGACAGCGCAGCGTGGCCGCATGCCCGGCGCGGATTCTTCAGGTTGAAAAAGCAGATTCCGTCGCTGCTCGACGCTCTCGGTCTCGGCGCAGACGAAGACCGAGACCGGCAGAAGGCGAGCTGAGGGCCGAGCAGCCTAAAGACGGCGGCGCAGCCTAAAGACGGCCGCGCAGCTGCCTGCCGAGTGAGTGTGCGCTCGCGAACGCGGCCTCGACCCGGCCCCTCACAAACCAGTCACCGCAGGCGGCAAGCTGCGCGTCACCGTCGATGAAGCAATCCGGGCCGCCCTGCCTGGCGATGTTGGCATAGCGCCAGCGGTGCAGGCCGCAATGGTCGGCGACGCTGAGATCCATGCCGCAGACTGTCGACGCTTCGTCGAGCATGTGGGCGCGAACGGCGTCGGCCTCGTCGTCGATGTGCGCGTTCGCCCACGCGTTGGTTGAATGAATGAGCATGGCGAACGGAGTCTCGCGTCCCGGTTTGCTGCTGTTCACGGATATCCAGCTGATGTCGGCGTCGCGCACGGCAGCAGCCTGCCAGGGCAGCTCGAGCGGTCTCGCGAAACCCAGCATGAGGGCATAGCACGCGCGCATGGTGTGCGTCCTGCCCAGTCCGGCCAGCCCCGGAAACCCGCTTGCCAGGTCCGCAGTCTGCGGAGCAGGCGCCGTCAGCACGAGCCAGTCGAAGCCGCCGTGACGGTCGCCGTCGCTATCGAGAACGGCCCACCTTCCCCGTTCGCGCCGTATCTCGGCAACTGGTGTGTGAGTGCGGACATCGAGTCCCTGCGACAGGAATTTGCCGATCGCGTTCATGCGTGGCATTCCCACATAGTGGGGATAGTCGTCACTCCAGTCGCGCAGGTCTCTCACGCGCGTTTTGTCGAGTTCCGCAAATGTCGCGGTCCAGTTGGCGACAACCCGGGCATTGATGAGCGGTTGCAGAAACTCCCGGAAGGCTGGCGTGCGCGCCGTGAAGAACTGTGCCCCATGGTCGAACTCGTAACCGTTCGCGTAGCGCGTCGCCATGCGGCCGCCAATGCCGCGCGATTTTTCGAATACGGTGACTGCGGCGACATCGCGCAGTTGCCGTGCCAGGACGAGGCCCGAGATGCCCGCGCCGATTACTGCAATGGTCTTCATGGCTCCCTCGCGCCCGTTCACTCCCGACGCTGGCAGGCCGGGCAGACGAACAGGTTGCGGCTGCCCATCGTGCACCTTTCTACCGCCGTTGTGCAACGGCGGCACGGCAGGCCTTCGCGGCCGAAAACGTAGAAGCGGTAGTTCTGGAACGACACTCCTTCGGCCACAAGCGATTTCGCCAGCGACGGCGTTACGGTGACGCCGCGCGTGCGATACGAACGGCGCGCGATCCGCAGCGTCTGCCGTGCAAGCGTTTCAAGCTCCCTGTTTGTCAGCGACGCAGGCTCGAGGTCGGGCGCAAGTCGCGACGCCCACAGTATTTCGGAACGGAGATAGTTGCCGTTGCCGGCGAGGAAGCCCTGGTCGAGATACAGGTTGCCGAGCGCGCGCCGGCGGAAACGCGGTTCCCTCAGTCGCCGGACGATCTGGTCCGGCGTCAGAGCCCTGTCGAGGATGTCCGGCCCGAGCCGGCGCAGGAATGGGTGGTCTGCGAGATCGTCATTCCGCAAAACGTCGATATCCGACGCACTGTAGAGAAGCGCCCTGTGCGAATGCGTCGTGAGCTCGATACGCAGCTGGCGATTCGTTTTCGGCATGCGCGGCCTGCGCAGCGTGTACCAGCGACCGTAGAGCTGATTGTGACTGTAGATCGTCAGACCATTGTCGAATCGCGTCAGCATCGCCTTGCCCCGCGTATCTACCGCCGTCACCGTGTGGCCCCGGAGACGGTGTTCGTAGGGCCGCAGCCGCTCGAGCCCGAACGTGACCGACTCGATCTTCCGGTCGACCAGCACGGCCGCGATCTTGTCGGCCGCGCGGCGAATTTCAGGCCCCTCGGGCATGGGTGGATCACCAGTGGCCCGTGCCGGGCTCGCCCTTGAAGGGACCGACCACCTCGGACGTAATCCAGCCGCCGTAGAAACGCCCCGACTGGCTGCGCGCGAGCTCGCCGGCCAGGTAACAGTCGACGCGCCCCGGGTAGAAAGCGACATGGCCCTTGATACTTTCGAAACGCGCCCGCGGACGTTCGTAACTCCAGGCAACCGGCTCAGCCGGCTCACGCTCCAGGGCCCAGTAGGTTGCGGTGCCCTTCCATTCGCAGTAGGTCGTCAGGCGCAGGGGCACGAGGCAACCGAAATCAACCGTGTCTCTCGACAGGTAGAACGTCGGCGGGCTCGCCGTCTCCATGACTTTGAAGCTGCTGGACGCGCTGGCAATGCTCGTCTCGCCATCGCGAATTTCGATCGGTCGATAGTCCCGGACGATTTCCGGTGGACGCGGATAGTCCCAGACCGACTCCTGGCCGTGACCGGGCTCCTCGGCAAAAGCGGGGCGTTTCGATTTGCGGGCATTGTTATCGCTCATAGTCGGCCAATGTTAAGTCAAGCTTGCCGCAACGCGAGTCGACGGATACAAATCGATACGCATTGGACCGACGCGAACGGGCACGCGGTGAAGCCGTCAAATCGTTTCCGGTTGTATCCCGGCGTTTCACCGGACGCGCGAACATCCTATGATGTTCCGTCAGTGCTCATTGAATAGAAGCCGGAGACCCTGCGTGAAGATGCTGCCTGCGATCACTGCCCTGATCATTCTTGCTACGCCGGCGCTCGCCCAGCGGCCCATCGACTTCGGGCCGCTCGAATGGCCGGCTGCCGGGAGCATTGTTGTCCCGGTCCCGGAGGGAGACAAGCTGTCCGGACTGTCCGCAGAGCTCGACGAGCGGACGAACGGCGCCATCTCGATGGCTGTCGCAGAGGCGGCGTTTACCGGAGAACAAGGCCAGACGCTCACCTTGTTCGGCGTCAGGCCCTATGCGCGGATCGATCTGATCGGCGTCGGCAGCGGGCCGCTCGACAGGGTTGCCGCCGAGGATTTCGGCGGCCTCGCTGCCAGCCTCAATGACGGCGCAAGCGGTACTGCTGTCAGCATCCTCTGGTCGCGACTCGAACGAGGAGACGACGCGACTGCGGCCCGCGTCGCCTTCGGCTATCGCCTCGGCGACTATCGCTTCGACCGCTACCAGCTCGAGCGACTCGACCCCGACACCCGCGGGAGCGTGACGGTCCACAGCAATGATGCAAATGCGGCCGGCACGTTCCACGACGACCTCGCGCACGTGGCTGACGCCATCTATCTGGCTCGTGACCTTAGCTGGGAGCCCGGCAATGTCATTTATCCCCAGTCTTTTGTCGAGCGCGTTCGCGCCGAGTTTCGCGGCCTCCGAAACGTTACTATCGAAGTGCTCGACGAGAAAGACCTGCGGCGCCTCGGCATGGGCGCTCACCTCGGCGTCGGCAGCGGCTCGTCCCGGCCTCCCCGCCTCCTGGTCATCGAGTACCTGGCCGGCGGCGACCGGCCGACTCTGGCACTGGCAGGGAAGGGCATCACGTTCGACACCGGCGGCGTGTCGCTGAAAAAGAACGACGGCATGTGGCGTATGAAGGGCGACATGACCGGCGCTGCCGTTGTCACGGCGACGGTGCTGGCCGCCGCGCGCCGCGGTGCCAGGGTCAATGTCGTGGCGCTGGCGGCGCTGGCCGAGAACATGCCGTCCGGAACGGCCATTCGACCCGGCGATGTGCTGACATCGATGTCGGGCAAGACGATCGAAATCAGCTCGACGGATGCGGAGGGGCGGCTCGTTCTGTCGGATGCGGTCTACTACGCCCAGGCAAAGTACAGGCCTGACGTCCTGATCGACGTTGCCACGCTGACGGGATCGGTCGGTCGCGCCGTCGGTCCGGACTATGCCGGCCTGTTCAGCCGTCACGACGCGCTCGCGGACCAGCTCCTGGATGCGGGCGAGGCGGCGGGCGAACTGATGTGGCGCCTGCCCCTCAACGATACGTATTTCGAGCAGATCCGCTCCGAGATCGCCGACGTTATCAACGGTGGCGCAACGGGTGCCGGCGCGAGCATCGGCGCTGCGTTCATCGGCACGTTCGTGGCCGAGGAGCAGGTCTGGGCGCACCTCGACATCGCAGGCGTCGACCTCGCCGACGAGCCGTCAGCGACCACTCCCAAGGGTTTCACGGGCTGGGGCGTGCGCGCCCTCGATGAGTACCTGCGTCGCCACCACGAATAGTCGGCGGAGTGGGGGAACGGCTCGACGAAACCGGCTTGCGCGCAGTGTGCGGGCAGGCTTGAACATTGCCGCCGTTGCGCTAAGCTTCGTCAATGACATACTGCCTTGCGACAATTGTTGATGACGGCCTCGTTTTCGTCTCCGATTCACGCACCAACGCCGGCATCGACCAGCTCGGCATTTTCAGCAAAATGCATCCTTTTACCCAGCTCGAAGGGAGATTTTTCACCCTCCTGAGCGCGGGCAACCTCGCAACAACCCAGGAGGTCGTGGCCCGGGTTCACCGGGACATTCGCGAAGGCGCCGAGTTCAGCCTGGCGACGGCCACGCGCATTCGTGACGCGGCCGACTACATCGGCCGGGTCAGTCGCAGCATCCAGGACAAGTTTCCCGAAGACCAGCGCGAGTCCGGATTCTCGCCCGACGCAGATTTTATATTCGGCGGCAAGATCGGGGACGCTCCACACGCGCTGTTTCACATTTACTCGCAGGGCAATTACGTGTCGCCCACGGCGCTGGCGCCGTTTGTGCAGATCGGTGAACAGAAATACGGCAAACCGATACTCGACAGGATCATCAGTTCAAGCGCGCCCCTCGAGACGGCGGCACTGTGCGGACTCGTATCGATGGATTCGACGATGCGCAGCAACGCAAGCGTCGGCCCGCCCATCGAACTCATGATCTACAACGCCGGGGCCCCGGGCGCGCACACGCACATCGTGTACCAGGATGATGATCCGTACCTCCGTGCAATCCGCGAAGCCTGGGCGGAAAACCTGCGCCTCGCTTTCGAGCGTCTGCCGCCGCTCAACCTGCCACAGGTCCAGGTGCGACTCGTCGATCCGTAAAGCGCTGCACCGCTTCGTGCACGAACCCGATCTTGGCCGCCACCACCGGTGTGACGATGAACGGATAGGCGTCGGCGAGGCCCAGGCTGCGCATGACTTCGTTTACCGCGATCATGAAACTGACAAATTCGCCCTGCCAATCCTCGCCGCGCGTCTGTGTCATCAGGCCATTCGTTGACGCCGCCTCGAGTGCGGCCTGCATGTGCAGATAGTGAGCCCAGGTCTCGGCCCAGTCCTCGACCGGGTGGGCACTGGCGTAGGCCGAAATGAAGCTGCCGTCCCAGCCCGCCTGCGGGCCCTCGCGATAGTGACGCTGTAGCGCTTCGTCGTATCCCTCGCGTTCGTCGCCAAACAGGTCGCGCGCGGCTTCCCGATGTTCATCGTCGAGCACTAGATCGAAGTAGTAATGGCCCGCTTCGTGACGAAAGTGGCCGAGCAGCGTTCGATACGGTTCATTCATCAGGACGCGCATTTCTTCGCGATAGACCGCGTCGGCCTCTGCTGCGTTGATCGTGATCACACCCTCGGCATGCCCGATGTTGACGTGCTCTTCGTGGACGTCGGGATTGGTGCGTCGATCCTCCTTGAACACGAAGCGCAGGTGGTTGCTGTCGACCGGCAAGTTCAACCGTAGCAAGTCGTAGAGGAGACGGCGTTTGGCGCGTTCCAGTTTGCGCCAGCGATCGAGGTTCTCGGCTTTCGACAGCGCCGGAATGACCTCGCTCGATCGGCAGGACAGGCAAAATTGTCCGGCCGCCTCGGCCAGCCAGTTACAGCGGCTTGCCGTATCCCGGTTGGCGCAAAAAGCGAGTCCCGAGCCGGGGCCGGCCTCGGCCTGCATCTGGAGCGACGCGGCATCGAACGCGAGCTGGCGGCCACAGGTGCCGCAGGCGTGATTATCGAAATAGACGGCTCGTCCGCAGCGGCACGCCAGTGGCTTCATCCGTGCCCACCCGGGAGGAACCAGGTATCGACGACGGCCGCATGGGCACGACCCAGACGCCGCTGAGTCTGATCCATGAGCGTGCTGATGTCGGCGGCCGTCGTGTCATCCTGCGGCCCGGTCAGACGGCGCACGGCGTCGAGCGCCTCGATCGTCGCCTCGCCCTTCGGCAGCGATGCACAGCTCGTCGACGCCCGATCCAGGCAGCTCGCAATGGCGCGGGGAAAGAACGTGTCGCGAATCAGGAAATCGATGACCTGCAGGCCCTCCACCTGCGGCTGGCGAAACTGACGGTACATCTGGAAACCACTGACCGACTTCAGGACATTCGTCCAGAGCGTGGAGCCGTAACGCCGCACCAGGCGCACGTTGTGCTGGTGGTGAGCGGCGGCGACGTCGATGATGCGGCTGGTCATGTCCGCTCGCTCGATGCTCTGGCCGAGCGTCAGGAAATGAAACGGGCTGTGGTGACTCATCGTGCCGTTCAGGAGGCCCGTGATCTGTTGACAGCGCCCGATGCACTCGGAGAGGACTTCGAAGCGATCGTCGTCGCGCGCTGCGGCCGGCAGGTTGCGCTTCGCATACTGGTTCAGTTCGTTGATGGCCTCCCACGCTTCGTGCGGCAGCAAATCCCGCGTGTTGCGGATATTTTCGCGCGCCATCCTCAGCGAATAAGCGAGCGACGCGGCGCTGTCCGCATCGGCGAGCAGGAACCCGAGAATACCGAGCTCGTTTTCGTCACGCCCGCTTTGCCGGAACGTCTGCTCCGCACCGAAAATGCGCACCAGCTCAGGCCACGCCACGCCAGCCTCGGCCGGCAGGTCCAGCAACAGCAGGGAATACTGTTGCACGATCCGCGCCGTGTTCTCGGCGCGCTCGACATAACGGCCGATCCAGTAAACCCGCTCTGCGGCCCGTGACAACATCAGTCGCTGTCCTCGATGATCCAGGTGTCTTTGCTGCCGCCGCCCTGCGATGAGTTGACGACGAGCGAGCCCTTGCGCATGGCGACGCGCGTCAGGCCACCGGCCGTGACGGATACGTTCTGGCCCTGCAGGATGAACGGTCGCAGGTCGAGATGACGCGGCTCCAGCTTGCCGCCGCTCAGCGTTGGCGCCGTCGACAAGTCCAGCGTCGGTTGCGCGATGTAGTTGCGCGGATCCGCTTTCAACAGTTTGCGAAACTTCGCGTGTTCCTTGCGGGACGCGTGCGGCCCCACGAGCATGCCGTAACCGCCGGATTCGTTGGCCGGCTTGACGACCAGCTCGGGCAGCTTCTTGAGTACGTGGTCGAGATGCTGCGGGTCCGAACAGCGCCAGGTTGGCACATTGGGGATGATCGGATCCTCGCCGAGGTAGTACTTGATGATATCGGGGACATAGGAATAGACGACCTTGTCGTCAGCGACGCCGGAGCCCGGCGCGTTGGCGATCGCGACGTTGCCCGCACGCCATGCCCTG
Organism: Woeseiaceae bacterium; assembly: GCA_041602775.1. Lineage (GTDB taxonomy): Bacteria > Pseudomonadota > Gammaproteobacteria > Steroidobacterales > Woeseiaceae > UBA1847. The sequence continues at coordinate 60,886 of JBFIFN010000007.1, forward strand.
ATGATGCCCGGTATGCCGAGCATCGAATCGGGACGGAACACGTCCGGATCCAGGAAGACGTCGTCGATGCGCCGGTAGATGGTGTCGACGCGGCTCAGCCCGTCGATCGATCGAACGTAAACGCAATCGTCTTCGCCGACCACGAGATCGCCGCCCTCGACAAGCTCCGCGCCCATGGTCCGCGCAAGGTAGCTGTGCTCGAAATACGCACTGTTGTATATGCCGGGCGTCAGCACGACGATTTCGGGTTTGTCATGCTGCATCGACTCGGGCGCAATCGATCCGAGCATCGCGGCCAGCGCGGTCGGGTACTCCCCGACGGGGCGCACGCGATGGTTCTGGAACAGCGACGGGAACACGCGCTTGATCACGTTGCGATTCTCGAGCATGTAGGAGACGCCGGACGGCACCCGCAGGTTGTCCTCGAGCACGTAGATCGTGCCATCGCCACCGCGCACCAGGTCGGACCCGCAGACGTTGGCCCACACGCCGTGACGCGGGCTGTGTCCCATGCACGGTTTCAGGTAGTTTCGCGAGCTGTCGATGAGGTCAGCAGGAACAACCTTGTCCTTGATGACCTTGCGATCGTTGTACAGGTCGTCGATGAACAGATTGAGCGCCCGCACCCGCTGCACCAGGCCCGCTTCGGTGCGGTCCCACTCGCTGCCCGTTATCGCGCGGGGAATGATGTCGAGCGGCCACGCGCGGTCGATGTTGTCGCCTTCCGAATAGATCGTAAAGCTGATGCCCATGTCGACGATCGTCTTGTCGACGGCACGCTGCCGGGCCAGCAGCTCCTTGCGGTGCATCGTGCTGAAGTACTCGACGAGTTCGGCCGCATGGGGGCGGGGCTTGCCGTCCGTATCGATCAATTCGTCGAAATAGCGGCCTGTCGGGTAACTGGATCCGTCAGATCGCATGCGCTCTGCTCATTCGACGCCCCGGGCCGCAACGACGCCCCAACGCCAGGCCGTCTCGTCACCGCGATAGTGCACGGCGTATTTCACCTCGGCCGAGGTGTGCGGCGGGATGTCCACCGCCTCGCTGTATTCTTTTCGTCCGGCCGCCGAATCGGCGTCGTCCCAAACGGCGATGGTCACCTCTGTCAGCGTGAGTTCCGGATTTTCGTTTTCAATCCTGACGCGGTAGGTGCTGCCGAAGACCTTGGCCCTGCTGCGCAGCATGGCGAGCTCGTCGGCCGTCAGGCGACGTGCCGCAGTCCTATCGGGTGGCGCGGGATCGACCGAGGCTGCTGCGGGGGCGGCTGGCATCGCGGCGTCCCGCACGTCCGGAGCAGTCACGGGCACAGGCGCCGCGAGCGGCGCGGCTTCGACCGCCGAATCGGAGAACAGGTTGCGGCAACTTTCAATGATGGCGCGCGCCGCTACGTCGCTCGACACACCTTTCATAGAATCGAGGATGCACTCGTCGTAGTTCGACGGGGCGCCGTGGCCGACCGAAGGGCTCAGCAGCAGGAACGGCAAGAGAAAAACGGGCAACCTGCGCAACATCCTCGTCTCCATGGTGACATCTGTACATGCCCTTTATCCCGCCGCGCGGGGCTATTTGCAAGTGCGGGTGGCCCTTGAATTGCTGAGCACTGATGAATACCGTCATACTGTCGACGATTCCCCGTTTTCCTGGCCCGATGAACAGCAAATCAGACGCCGACAAACTTCCCGACAAAACGGCCCTTCCTGCCGAGCTACGTGACGTCGAAGATACGGATCTCGATCGCTTCCTCAGGTCCGGCACGCCCGTGCACCTGGATGCCGATCAGTTCGTCTTCCGGCCCGGAGATGCTTGCGAGTCGTTTCTGATCCTTCTGAGCGGTCAGATCCGGGTTCAGCTGATTTCCGAGGAGGGCAAGGAAGTCACCCTCTACCGCATCGGTCCGGGTGGCAGTTGCGTGTTGACGACGTCATGTCTTTTCAGCAGCGAGGATTATCCCGCGGAGGCTATTGCGGAAACGGACATCGAAGCGCTGGCGTTTTCGCGGGCCGTCTTCGAACAAACCGTCGAGGAGTCGACGCAGTTTCGGCGCTTCGTGTTTGACGGTTTCTCACAGCGGCTGGCGAAAGTCATCGGCAGAATGGAAGAGCTGGCATTTACGTCGATCGACTACCGCCTGGCAAAGGCGCTCATTGACCTGCATCAGCGCGGGCAGACCGAGATGACGCACAATGCGCTGGCCGTCGAGCTGGGCACGGCCCGCGAGGTCGTATCGCGTCACCTGAAGCGCATGGAACAACGCGGGCTCGTTGCTCTCGCGCGGGGGAAAGTCACGGTGCTCGACCCGTCGGAACTGCTACGTATTTCCCGCAACCGGACAGCGTGACTCAGTCACTGAACGCACGCCGATTCTCGCTCATCATCGCACTTCTTACTCGTTATCCGATAACTGCAGGAGAAAATTGATGAGTCTGAAAAACGAAGGAACGATCGATCGCGCATTGCGCGTTGTCCTGGGCCTCGCCGTCCTGAGCCTCGTGTTCGTCGGTCCGGAAACCGCCTGGGGCTGGGTGGGCCTGGTGCCTCTCGTGACCGGTTTGGCCGGTTTTTGTCCGCTGTACTCGATACTCGGGATCAATACCTGCAGTATCCGTCAGGATTCCGCCTGAGGCGGCAATCTGCGACATCCGGTTTCCAGGAGATACGCATGAAACGATTGGCACGCCGCAGGTTCATACAGCTGTCCGCAGCCGCAGTGGCCGGTTGGGTTGTGAGCCCGATCCGGTCTTCTCACGCCACCGATTTGCCGCAGCTCTCGGAAGACGACCCGATGGCAATAGCGATGAAATACACTCACGACGCGTCGTCCGTCGATCCGGCGACCCGCGCCAACCCGGCCGCCGTCCAGAATTGCGCCAATTGCGCACTCGCGCAGAGCAATGACGGAGAGCCGTGGGTGCCTTGCCAGATCTTCCCGGGCAAGGTCGTCAACGCGAACGGCTGGTGCTCCGTCTGGGCGCCCCGCTCGTAACCTGCCAGAACGCATTGCGGCCGGCCGATCGTCGGCCGCAGTGCCGCTTGATCAGCGGCTAACAGGAACTCATGCGTCCGAGGACGAACGCGCCATCGCACCCAGTTTCTTGCGATCCAGGATTTCTATCCGCCCGCGCGACGAGCGAATCAGGCCGTCCGATTCGAAGCGCCTGAGCTTGCGGGACACGACCTCACGTGCCGTGCCGATCTCGCTCGCCAGGACCTGGTGCGTAATATTCGACAGCAGGTCGCTGTCTCCCTGAAGCAGTTGCTCAATCAGTCGTTCGTCAATCGTCTTGAGCGTGACTGCCTCCATGCGCGCCACGATGGCGCAAAGGCGCCCGGAGAAACCGCGAAAAACGAACAGCCTGAATACTTCGGAATCGAGCAGCGCCTGACGAAACTCCTGATCGGGGATCATCAGCGCGGTGACGTCTTTCTCGATTACCGCTTCCGCCGGATAGTCTTCCTTGCCGACGAGGCACGATGTGGTCAGTGCGCAGGTGTCGCCGGGCTTGACGCGGTAGAGGGTGACCTCACGCCCGCCCTCCGACGATAGCTGGACGCGCACACAGCCGTCGAGCACGAGAATGAAATTCCTGCACTCGTCGCCCTTGCGGAATGCAATTTCGCCGGCCGGGAGGTCGATAGTCTGCGCGCTGGCCAGCAAGCGGCCGATGACGCTCTCCTCCAGGCCGCTGATGCCTGGATAAACACGTTGCAGTCGATCAGCGTTGTTGCGCGACGTAGCGATTCCTGGCTCCAAGAATGGCCGGGTATCCGGGAAGATCCAGTCTAACCCGGCCGCCCGCCGGGTCAAGTCAGGCGCCCGTCAAGGCGGACTGACCGAGACCGTATGCGTCGCCACGTTCAGCTCGATGATCGGCGCCTCGATGGCCGATTCGAGTCCGTACGTCCTGGCAATGAACTCCGGGTTGGCCTTGCGATAGAGCAGGCGCGCTGTCACCGTCAACTCTGTAACCGCCTCATTTTCAATAGAAAAAACGACGTCCGAACGACGCTCCCCGGGTCCCTGCTCGCTGACCGAGTCGGAGATCTTCGGTCTCGCGATCACCGGGCAACGGAAAGCGACGTCCACACTCTCGACGCCACCGCTCTCCAGCGCGTGCTTGTAACTGGAGCCGACGACTTCCCAGATGTTGTGGCGCTCGACCGGCAAGCCGCGTTTGTCATACCAGTCGGCCTTGTAGACGATCGGCGCATCGAGCGTCGGCTTGTCGCCCTCTGGGTCGCCGAGATGCACGAGTGTACGGCCCAGATTGTCCTCGACTTTCAGCTCTATCCAGCTTGCAAGGATATCCAGCGGTCCTGCCGGGAAGTCGTGCCCTGTCTTGTTGTTGTGCAGCACGAGCGTAACGTTGACGAGTTCGCCCGACTCGATTTCATCGGGCGCAACAATGCTCATCGCGACCACGGGACCGTCGACCCAGCGGTCGGCGATCTCGGGAATATCGATTTCCCCGCGCAGCCACATGATGGTCTGTGCAGCCTGCTCTTTGCCGCCAGGCAGGTCCAGCACCGCAGGAACGTACATATTGCTGCCGAGTGTGCGGTGGCTCCTGTGCTGATCGCCTTCAACCGGATCCGCGCCCGCAACGAGCGGCATGTGGCAATCGCGGCAGCTGATCGTCTTGTCCGGCTCATCCTCGCTGTACCAGTGCCCGGCACGCCAGCTGTCGTACTCGTTCTGTTCCTGGGCGAGTCCGATCGGCGTGTCCTCGCCGAGATTCCCGGTTTGCTTGTGGCACGCGGCACAGAATTCGCTCTCTTCGTACAGCGGCCGCGCGAAGGTCTCGACGTGCTGCTCCGGATAACTGCGGATCAGGAAGTGGTTCCAGAAATTGCCCGCCCCGTCCTCGCCGGCAAACAGGTAGCGCTCGGGGATTCGCAGGACGTAGCCCCCGTTGCCCTTGGTATCGGTCTCCGCGATGCTGTGACAGACGAGACACGACACCCCCTCTTTCATCGTCAGGTGGTCGCCGCTGATCGAGCTGCCGTCCCGCGCGCCGCTCAGGAGCGTGACGGGGTCGTGGCAGCCGGCGCAGGCACGCGTATCGGCCGCCCCGCCGGATTCCGCCAGGGCTTGCTGGACGTCGACGAACAGCGGGTCGAATGCGGCGAATCCGTGCGCGCTCGGCACCCATTCCGTGTAGATGTCGTCGTGGCAGCCGCCGGAACCACAGGACTCCGAACCCAGCAGCGGCTCGGGCCGGATCGCACCATGCTGCGCCAGTGACTCGCCGGTCGCGACTACGAGCTCATCGAACTGCGCCTGGCGTGCCGCGGTGAGAGACATCATGGAAGCCTCCTGCCGGAGTCGCTCCAGCGGCCCCGAGTGCCGATCGTCGTCAGCGGCCATTGCCGTCAGCAGCCGCCCGCGTTCCTCCTCGCTGAACAGGACCGACAGACCATCGCGCAGCTGCTGCTCCCAGGGCGCACCGGCGATGCGAGCTCGGCTCGGCCAGAACGGGCGATCCTCGCCGTACCGCCAGACGTAGTTTTCGGCAAATGCCTGGAACTGCGGCTCTGTCTCGACCTGCCCGGCGAGCCAGTTCGTTACTACCAGCGGCGCTGCCAGCAGGACGGCTGCGGCCAACAGGAACCAGCGCCGGGCGATACGGCGCGGCGTGGAGGGCGTATTGGCATAGCGCATCAGGATCGGCAGCAGGTGCAGGAACAAGAGGATGCCGAACGCCAGCGCCGACAGTTGGTGCACGAGCCACCACAGGTCGTCGACCTTGCGGCCGAATATCGACTGCAACACGATGAGAAGTCCGCTGGCCATGCTGATGGCGAGTATGGCCACACCGGCCCTCGCAAGCGCCGCGGGATTCCCCTCAATGGACGACACGCGGCGACGCCAGTGCATGACGATGATAAAGGCGACAGGCAGCAACGCCACTACGCCGGCGATTGCGTGCACGATGACGGAGTATTGCGTATACGCGCCGAAGGGCATCCAGAAGATCAGCGCGCCCGAGACCAGCAAGTACAGCAGTAGCCCCGACGCGACCCAGGTGAGCAACGTCCGGAAGTCGGGATGAATGGTGTCCTGATTGGCCTGGTTCATAATGTCTGCTTCTTTGAGTGTCTTAATACGTGAATCCGCTTGCGCGCACCGCCTGTTCGACGTGGCTGACGGCGTCCTGCATCTTTATTATGGCGTCGTCCCATGACTCGGCTGCCGCCCCGGTCTCCGCCTCCTTGTACAGTCCCGAGGCGCTCCCCAGCAACGACTCGATGCGATCCCGGGCGCTGTAAGGCGGTTCTTTCTGTCCCGTCTTCAACAGCATCACGTATCCCTCGTATTGCTCTTTGTAATAGGCATACTCGTCGGCGACGCTGCCAAAGTCCTTTTCGTAGTACAGCGTCTTGTTACTGAGAACGGCCGCCAGCCGACGCTGCAGGCGATCGTTCACTGGCGCCAGCAGGCGTACCGCCCCCGCATAGTTGCCGCTCGATGCCAGCGATTCGGCGCGCTCGATCTGTCGCTCGATCCCGATCAGGTCTTCGGCACTCAGTTCGTGCTGTTCTTCGGGCTGCGCACCGAGAGAGAGCAGGAAACTCGTCGATAGCTGCAGCGCCTCCTCGTACGCGTCGCGCATCTGCAATGCGCTCTTGTCGGGCGCCTTGCGAAATGCCGCAGTGGCGAGCTTGAGGCCTGACGAGGAAAGAGTGGATGCCTGTGCAACACAACCACTGTCGAGCGCTGCCCGGGCGTCCGCCATTGTCTTGCGCGCCTCGCCGATCTGCGCGAGCACCTCGGCGTCGCCTGCGGCCTGGGCCCTGCGCAGCGGTTCGGAGTCGTGCAGCAGGCGGGCCAGCAGATCAAGTCTTTGCCCCACCTGGCGCGCCTTGCTCTGGTCCTCGTCACAATTTGCAGCCTGTACACCAGGTGCAAGGGCAAACAGCATCAAGATTGCGAGGTTGTTCGTCTTGGTCATTGTTGTTCTGCCGTCAATGCGGCCTCCCACTCCCAGATTGCCGCCTCCGCCTTGCGGCGATACTGCTCTTCCCCTTCGGCAACGTGTGTGTAAGTGCGCATGGCAGCGACGGCCTGGCGCAAATCGCCCAGTCCCTCGTGCGCAATTGCGAGGCCGTAATAGGCGTTGCCCTGTCCGGGCCTCAGATTCGTCGCGGTGTCGAAAAAGCTCCTGGCCGCCTCGTATTCCTCGAGCCCCAGCAACGCGAAGCCCATGTTGACGTGCGCCTCGGGCATATCCGGCGCAACTTTCAGGACTTCGTGGAATCCCTGGACCGCGTAGTCGTACTCGCCGTGTTGCAATAATGCCACGGCTTGCTGGAATTGCTGGTGCAAAAGACGCAGGTCGTGATCCTCGGTGGTCGCGACGATTTCTCCCTGTGGTTCGATCGTGCGCAGGGTAAAGCCGGCCAATACGGTAACGACGACGATGGCCGGTATCACCGTGTAGCGCTTGTCGATACGCCGGCTCACATGAGCCCCTTGTGCGGCGCTATGCTGAGGAACGGCACGCCGAAAAACGTCAGGAAGGCAACGGCAAACGCAGCCAGCATCAGCGCATGGCCAACTCCCTGCGACAGGTTCCTGAATGTCGAACGCACGTGCAGGATACCGCCCAGCATCAGCCACGTGACCAGCGTCCAGGTTTCGAGAGGATCCCAGGACCAGTAACGGCCCCAGGCGCTGTGCGCCCAGACCGCTCCCGCCACGAGCATGACGCTGTGGCAAATGAACGAGACGAAGAACAGGGCCCAGATCTGCTGTTCGGTCTCCTGCGGCTGCGCCGCCAGCGCGGCGAGGCGCCGGCTCGGCACGGCCCCTTGCAGCAGCATGACGCTCGCCGCCGCCGTGGCGGCCAGGTTCAGGCCGAGGAAGAGCTTCCCGCTGAGTACGTGCACCCAGAGCCAGGCATTATCGAACGCGCCCGGCAGCGGTGTCGCTATCTCCGACACGCCCGTCAACCAGACGCCGAGCACGAGCAGCAGCGGACTCGCGAAGAGCGTTGCGGAACGCACGCCGGGCAGCGACGCGGTGACCAGTAGCAACAGCACGGCGAGACTGAACAGATTGCTGAGCAGAATATCGTAGAGCGTCAGGAACGGGCCCTGGCCTTCACGGACCCAGCGCCCGGCGATCGCGGCAGCGAGAACCGCAACGACAGCGGTATAGATCCCCGCGGTCGGCCGATACGCGCTGCGCCCGAAAACGACACCCGCGACCTGCACGAGCGTTGCCGCGGCCAGCAGCAAGACCGCGACGAGGACGAGCTGACGTTCAAGCACGAGCGACATGTGCGAGCGCATCCTCCTTCTTGTCAGTACCGGCGGGTACGGTTGCAGGCAGGTAGCGCCGGGCGAAATGTGCGGCGAGCCCGCCAATCGCGAGCATTGCAGCGACGAACAACCAGGGCAGGAACGGCACGTATTCGATCTGGTAGGCCATCCATACCCTGAGATCGACGGCGCGAATGGCTCCGCCTTCGAGGCGTGCCGATTCGCCTTTCTGAAGGGTCCGCGGCGCGTCACCGGCCACGGCCACGTGCACCGTGTACGCCATCGAGGTATCGCCGAAGGTCCATGCCGACGTATCGCTGGACACCGGCCGGTCGAAATCGAGCTCGAGCTCGACCTCCTGGCCTGCCGGCGTCGTCCACGTCGTCACCTGCTTCCAGTCGAATTCCGGAAACGACGGCATGTGCACGGCGCCGAGTATCTCGCTGCCGTCATCGCCGCTCCACTGCAGGAGCAGCGCGAACCCCTTGTTGAAGGTGGCCGCGATGCGGTAGCCGTCGATGCTGGCGGTGCGCGTGTCGCCGATCGCCACGCGGCGCAGCTCGCCCGAGCCTGTGCGGTATTCAATCGTGCTGTGCGTGTCCTGCCGGTTCAGGCCCGGCAGGTAGTTGATCCGCACCTCGCCCTGGTAGAACTCGAGACCATCGAGTCGGTTGTCGTGCCAGCGACCCTGGTCGACCGTTTCGACCTGGGCTGCGTCGAACGCCGTCCCCTGCAAAACCTCGGCATGACCGTCGAAGCGCAGCAATACCGTGAGCCCGATGAACACGAACACGAGCAACAGGCCGACATGGAAGACGAGCAACCCTGTCTGCGCGCGGAAACTCCGGTTCGTCAGCAAGGCCGCCAACAGGTTGATCACGAGGATTGCGAGCGGCACCACGGTGACGCCCGCGTCGACATCGGCACGGCGGCTGGCGATGACGGCCAGCACGGCGAGCAGGATCATGCCGACGAGCGTCAGCCGCAACGACGCGAGTTTTCTCAACAAGCTCATCATGGTGGCGGGTCACACACGTCTTTCATCCAATCACCCCCCGTGCTCGGCGAATTACTGGCCGAGCCGCAGTCCTGCACGCGCCAGGTGCCGCTGGTGCGCCAGGTGACCACCTTCAGCTTGGCATTCATGTAGTACGGGCCCACGTTGTACGTCGCGTTGTTGCCGTTGATCGGAACCTCGGTGCCCGGGGGCAGGCCCGCTTCGGGGCCGACGTCATTGAGATTGACGAGCAGCGCCTTGTTTTTCCAGCCGTGCGGAACCGCGACATGGCACCAGTTGCACTTCAGGTTGACGCCGCCGCCGACACGCTTGGCGTGCTCGTGATGGAGATTGACATTGACCGGGCCGCCGAACCCACTCGCATACTGGGCCCCGTCACCGTCAAAGAGGTCCGTCGCGTAGTTGTCATAGCTGTGGCAGCGGAAGCAGATCGCAGATTCGGTGTTGCTGTTCGTCGAACTCCATGTGCCCTTGAGGATAAAGACGTTATTCGAGCCGTGCGGCCCCCAGGGGGCGTCCCCGGTCGGCACCGCCGTTCCGTTCGCCGTGTTCGATCCGTGGCAGTCGGAACAGTACATGGTCTGCGTGCCGATATTGGCGCCGTTCCAGGGCGCAAGGAACATGTCGGTCGTGGCGCTCATGTTGCGCGCCACCGCTGCGTCGCGCCCGGTTGCCTCGATAACGGGATGCCAGGAGCGGTGATTGCCGCCCGGTTCACCCTGGTCGCCGATCGGGGCCTGGAACTCCATCGCCTGGTTCGTGTACTGCTGCATGTTGTTCGTGCCCGGCGGCGTACCTCCACCCGTTATCCTGAGGTCCGGCCGGTTGCCGATTGGATAGACGTTGTTGTCGTCGTAGCCGTAATCCGAATGGCACTTGAGACAGACCTGGTATTCGCGCGTGACGTGCGCCGCCGTCACATCGGTGCCGGTACCGACGCCGCTCTTGACTTCGTAGCCCGTCGGCAGCGAGAGGAAGGTCGTCGCGCCATAGGTCGGCTCTACGCCCCAGGTGCCGGTCAGTGCGCCCGATGCCAGGTTGGAATGCCCGGTGCCGTGCGCGTGGGTACTCTCGTTCGGGTCGCCCGTACCGTTGAACAGGCTGTTGCGCATGACGCGATGGGGATTATGGCAGTCGGTGCACTCGGCGTGGCGATTCAGCGGCTGCGTACGCCCGAGCTTCGTACGATCTTCGATGAAGTCGGAATCCTCAATGTCGTGCGCCTCGGTTGCCGCCTCCTGGTCGGTGTTGTTGATCGGCATGTGATAGATGCGCGCGAAATCACTGGCGATGTCCTTGACTTCACCGGCCGTATTCGCAACCGCGGGCGTGGCGCTGTGGCACTGGTAACAGGTTTCCTCGATCGCGGAATTGCCGCCTGATTTCGGCACCGCACCGCTGTCCGTGCCTTCCCGTAACAGGCGGCGGGCACCGAACACGGTGTGAGAATCGTGACAGTTGAGACACGCCGCCTGCCAGACCTCGGTCGTATCGGGAAATTCTCGCTGGGTCGCGGCCCCGGCCGTGTAGACCTCGTCGGCGACAATCGACGATGCGTGCGCCGAGCCCACCCAGCCTTCCTTTTCGTGGCACCCCAGGCACATGATGTCGTTGTCGACATCGAACGCGCCGACCGGATCGATCTGCTGCAGGCGATTGCCGCGCAGGAACTTGCGGGGCTGGCCGCCGCTGTCCGGCAGGTGTGGATCATGGCAGCTGGCGCACTGCATCTGTGCCTCGTTCGCCGGGCCGGTCGCTTCCAGCGGAAACACCGGGCGCACGCCCGGGCTGCGCAGGTCGATATGGGGGCTCGTCGCCGGATCACGCAGCTCGCCGTCTCTTGTTGCCAGCGCCGTGTCGAAGGTCAGCGAAATCGGGTGATCGTTGGTCAGGTCGGTGCCCAGGTTGCGTGTGTATCCGGTCAGCAACCCGTCGCCGGCCGGCATCTCGCCGCTGGGGCCGGTGCCGGTCATGTTGAACGTCACGTTTTGCTGCCCGCCCGAGACGTTCACGGTACCGATCGCGAGCGACCCGTCATGGCAGGACAGGCACAATCTCGAACTGCCGCCCGGATCCGCCAGCTGGCCCGCGATCGTATCGGCGTCGATCGTTGACGACATGTAGGTTGTATACGCCTGCGTGGACAGCGCACGGTTCCAGAGCGGCGCACCCGGGGAATTCGTCGCACCGTGAGGCGTATGGCAGAACACGCAGACCTGGGATTCGTCGGACGTCACCGCACCGGTCCCCGTGGGAGACAGGTTGTGCTTGCTCTGCGAGACGTTGGCGCCCGTCTGCGCCCGCGCGGGCACACTCGCAGTGATTGCCAGCACGGCAAGTGCCGCGACCCAGACGAATGTCGCGCGTCTGCCGTTCACGCGCCGGCACCCAGGTAACGAAAGATCACGACCCTCGCATTGAACATGTCGGCAACGAAGATTCGATCGCGTCCGTCCGACCAGATGCCCGCCGGCAGCAGAAAATGACCGATGTCGCTGCCCATGCCGCCGATCGGTAGCAGGAATTCACCGCCTTGCCCGTAAACCAGCAGGTGATTGTAGTAGGACTCGACCACGTACACGTTGCCGTCGCTGTCCGTCGTCACGCCCTTGGGCCGAACCAGGTTGCCGACGTACAAACCGCGCCGACCTATCTGGCCGAGTGGTCGACCGTCGTCTTTGGCGTAGACCTGTATCGTGGCGTTCAGCGCATCGGAAACGAACAGCCTGTCGCCGCTGACGTGCACGTGCAACGGGGCGTTCAGCTGGCCCTCGCCCGTGCCCGCTTCGCCGATCGTCCGCAACAACCTGCCTCGCGATGAAAAGACCTTGACCTGACTCGCATCCTTGTCGGCTACGTAGACGTCGCCGCTGTTCGCGTCGATATCCAGCCCCGTCGGCCGCAGCAACTCGTCGGTCGTAAAGCGGCCCAGCGGACGGCCATCCAGCGACAGCACGAATATTGCGCCGATATCCGCATCGACGACGAGGTATCCGCCTGCCGGGTGCTCAGCGATCCCGACCGGCGACAGGAAATCGAGACCCGACATGGCTTCGCGCCACACCTCGTAGGATCCGTTCGCTTCGTCGAACACGAACACCGACGGATTGCCGCCATCGGTCACGAGTATGCGACCGCGTGAATCCACGATGCCGGTCTGGGGCCGCACGAGCTGTGCGACACGGTCTTTCCCGTTGCCGAGGCCCGTAAGCCAGCGCAAAAACCTGGCGCTCGTGGACTCCGGCCCCGGGCGAACGAAATTCTGCTCCCCGATCAGCATGCCGGCGTACTCGAGCCTCGCCGTTTCCGGCGGTCCCGGCCAGGTCACGGCCGGCCGGATGCCCTCGACGCCAGGGTGCAGGTCCATGACCCGCGGCGCGGAAGTGCAGCCCACCAGCGCGGCCAGGGCGAGAAGCGCGGCAAGACCCCTCATGGCGCACCGCATGTCGGGTCGATCAACAGCATGTGGATGCCATCGGCTCGTGTCGCAACGAAAAGGAAGACCCCGTCGGTCCACAGGTCGCTGACGTCTGCGGCCGGCAGTTCCGGTACAGTCACGCGTCGTCCCGGCAGGCTCATATCGGCGAAACCGAGGTACAGCCCGTTGCGGTCGGCAACGTAGAAACGGCCGCAGGCATCGGCAGCCAGCGCGCTCGGGTTATCGAGGTCGTCGGCGGCATAGACGCCGACCGGGCTGCCGTAATGATCGAACTCGATGACCTGGTCGGCACCGGCATCGAGCACGAGGAGCCGCTGTCCGGCCGTGGCGAGAGCGCGAGGCGCTACGAATGACATCGAGGCGGGCAGTTCCGGGCGCAGTACTCGCGTCACGCCGCCGAACATGTCCACTGTCGCGATATGGCCCTCCAGGCTATCGAGCACGTAAAGATCCTGTCCCTGCCCGGCAATGGCAACATCGAAAGGATTGCCGGGAAACGATCCGAGGGGCATGGACTGGATATCGGACAGGTAGTTGTCGTAGACAAGCAGGCGGTTTTGCGCGCGGTCGACCGCATACACCTTGCCGTCGATGTCCGCATAGAGACCCGGCACTGCGGGGCTCTGCAGGCTGGCCAGCGCTCTTCCCGTCATCGAGGCGAGGTCGACCTGCACGAGCTGCCTGGCCCCCTCGTCGATGAAATAAAGATCGTTGGCGTTTGCGGCAACGGCGCTGACAAAACCCGACAACATCAGCCCAGGGGACGAAAAGCCACCGCTCAACGTGGCGACATCAATGTGGCGGTGATAAACGAGCCCGGAATCCCAGTAGTCCGTGCCGTCATGGTCTGCAAGCAATGGCTCATCCAGTGAAGCGCACGCTCCCAGCGCCTGAACGACGAGCACCCCGACGAGGGTGCGCAGGCGTGTGGCTGCGCCTGTGTCACCCTGCCTGTTGCGGAATCTCAGGTGCAATGCCGTTCCCGTCAGTAGATGCCGGGGCCCGAGGTCTGGTGACCGCCCTTGATGCCGGTCTCCAGGCCGCGCTCGCCGCTGTGGCAGAGATCGCAGTTTTCCGGCGACCACGCGATTTCCCCGTTGTGGCAAGCGCCGCAATACTGCCCCTGGCTGATCTTGTCCATCGTGATGTAATTGCCCCCGGCCTTCGTCTTGAAGCCGAGGTCGACGTGACACACCGAGCATTGGAAGCGAATCCGGTGAAACCAGTGGGGGAAAATCACCGGCGGCATTCCTTCACTCTCTGCCTTTTCGTTGATGATGACATCGGCATACTCCGCCCAGGCTGCGGCCAGGGGCACCAGCAGGACCATGAGCAAAAGAGGCCACAGTTTCCGGTTGCGCAGCCTCATAAGGCACCCACCACCGCGCCGCTGCTCGACGCGGGAGCCTGTCCTTCGCCCAGCACGTTATGGCAGCGGTTGCATTCCGTCAGCGGAAACGACACGGCGCCGTGGCAAAGACCGCAATATTCGCCATCGAGGATCTTGCTCATGTTGATGTTGTTGCCGTCGATCTCCGGCTTGAAGATCGCGTCATGACACATTTCGCAGGACATCCAGAGATTATGGGCATCGTGCGAAAAGCGCACCGCCGGCAACGACAACGTATTTTTCATGATGATTTCGCTGTCGTGCTGCTCGGGAATGCGCGAACCGTCGATGCTCGTTCGCGGCTGGATTTGCCCCTGCCTTACGGCCGCGACCCAGTCGACCTTGTTACCTGCCGGATCCGGCGCCAACACCGATAATGCCTGCGCCGGGTCCTGCAGCAGGCGCAGCGAAGGATTGGACGGGTCGTGGAGATTGTCGTTATAGAGCGCGTTCCAGTTGCCCGCCAACAGCGTGGTCGCTGCAAAGCCTACGCCCGACAGGATCAGAAGACCGTGTGCAACGAGTCGCAGCACTTCTCAACCAGGAATGTAAACGCCGGCGCCGCGAATCACCTTGACGAGTTCATTCGTCGACAGCTCCAGTGCGCTGATCGCATCTTCGAATCGACCGGCGTCTGCGTGCTCGAGAGCAGTCTCGCGATAGTCATCCGCGGACTCGAGAAAACCGGATACCCGTTTCCTCGTGAATTCGCTCTCCAACTTTTCCTTGAGGAGCATCGTCACGAGCATCCGGTGCGTATCGTTACGATCGAGTTCGTAGACGTACTCGTCGCGCGGTGTTTCGAACTTGAGCTGCCGGGTCAGCGTTTCGCCCTCGCGCGAGTGCTCGACCGAGAGCATCGTAACCTCGTAGGCCTTGTCCAGATGGGCACGCGCCTCCGGGACCCTGCCCTCGGCCAGGAGAGCTTCCGCCATACCGGTGTCTTCCTCTATTTCCGCCAGCAGCAGCGTGTGCAATTGCGACTTTCCCTTCTCGTCCATGATGCGTTCGTGCGCGGCCAGCAGGGCATCGAGACTGCTCTTGCGGTTCTCGAAATCCCGAAGCGCCTTTTCGTCGCCTTTGGCGCCGTTCTTGACCAGCGCGACCGCGTCGTAGAGCGTCGCCACCGCCTGGTTCAGCTGGGCCCGGCGCGTTTCGATGTCGCCACCGGCCGCTGCGGCCTCATACAGACGAATCGCTTCGCGCCGTTTGGCAAGCGCGGGCTCCGTGCCGTTGCTGATGACCTGCTTTGCGGCGCTCGATTCATAGAGCAGCGTGTGAACCATGGCCACGCGCTTGGCGAGGGGATCGTCGTTGCCGGTTTCCGCCACCGTCACTCCGGAAACGAGCAACGCCGTCGTCAGGACGACAGTAGAGAAAAATCTGAAAAGTCTGTTCATTTGGCTACTCACTGGTTGACCCCCTGATCAGTTCCGGTCAACGGGTTTTGCTTTGGCATGGCAGCGGCGACACTCGGACACCGGGAATGCGACCTTGCCATGACAGACACCGCACTTCTCGCCCATCAGGATCGACGCCATGCTGATCTGGTTTGCACCTTTCATGGGAATGAAGATCGCCGGGTGGCAGTTGGCGCAGTCGAGCCACTGCGTATGCTGCTTGTGCGGGTAAACGACATCCGGCATCGAACCCTTCACCTCGCGCACGATGTTGAGGTCCAGCACGATGGCAGTCGCGTCGGGATTACGAAGGTCAGAACGCGGCGAAATCAGCATTTCATCGACAGCCCTGTTCCAGTCCACGTAGTTCCCCGATCGCGACTTCGGCAGACCACCGAACGCCTCCCGCGGCGGTTGCAGCATCATCGTGCCGTCCGCGGTCGGATCGTGAATACCGTCCGACTCCGGCGGCGCATTGCGTTCGCTCGGGGGCTTCATCAGGCGATTGAATGCGTTCGGATTGTCATCCGCGAGCGCGCCGTGCATGACGACGATGCCGAGGCTCGCCAACACCAGGCCGGCCAGTGCCAGGGGACGTGCGAAAAACTGTTTCATTCTTCCGCTCCCCCGGTATCGCGTGTCGTGCCCTGGGTGCTGTTGAGCAATTGCTGGACGGTGCTGTGATGGACCTGCGTCGGCGTATTCGGTTGCCCGGAATGACAGAGCTCACAGTTCTCAATCGACCACGCTATGTCGCCGTCGTGGCACGCACCGCAGTACTGGCCGTCGATGATCTTGACCATGTCGATGTCGTTACCGCCGGCCTTGAATGCGAACCCGAGATCGCCGTGACACACTTTGCAGCGAAACCGTATGCGATGAAACCAGTGCGGGAATACAACGGGCCTCATACCGGCGTCATCCGAATACTCGTTGATCACGACATCACCGTATTCGGCCTCGGCGCGTTCCGGAAGCGAATTTATCGCAAGAGCCGCGATGCCGGCGAACATGACGAATGTGAGCGTTGATAATCTGGTTTTCATTTTTCCAAGCGTCTTCCGGATTGAGTTCATTATCGCATGCCGAAGTAGCGGCGGACGGTGAGCCGGAACGACCCGAACCACTTGCCTTCCACTTCGTGCAAACCGAGGTCGCCCTGCATCTGCAGCAGGCCGACCCTGTAATCGAGGCGGTTGCGCCACGACAAACTGACACGCTGTCGATCGACGTCGAAGTCCGGATCGAACGGGTCCTCCGACTGAAAGTCTTCACTTTGGAGTTGGAAGTCCGAGGAGAAGTTCAGGAAAGAAACACCGAAAAGATTGGCATGGCGGTAAGCCGCACCGATGCGATGTGACAGTGACGTGCTTTCATTGACCAGGTTTGGCGGCTTGGTCTGGTTGCGCAGGCCATACTGGATCGTCGCGTTCAGGTTCCAGTTGCTGTCACGCGTCAGGGTGCCCTGCAAGCTGTACTGCAGGTCGACCAGCTGGAAACTTCGTTCCTCATCGCCAAACGTGCGCTGGTCCGTCACGGCAAAACGCAAATAACGCGACATGTCCTGTCCATTCACGCCGCTCGTAAAGTAAATGGTGTTTCTCAGGATGTTGAATTCCGACCCGGCAGAATTGCTCGAGGTCGTGACCCGCTGAATACCCCGAATATCGATGCGTTTGCCGCCGGACGTTTCAAACACGCGAGCCAGGCTGTGGCCGACGTCGAACTTGGTTTCACGAAGGTCGTGGGACTCGAGCGTACCCTCTTCGCTGCGATTACCGTAAGTGCCGCGGCCACTGAACTGGTAGGTGCCACCCCACAGCGGATAACCGATCGATGAATAGGTCGCGCCGACCTGCTGGTACCCGGCCGTGGACTCGCCGGTCAGGTCACCGTCCGCCCTCGACACGCCCAGCGCGCCGGTCAGCGATAACCTGTCGGTCAACCGGAAGCTCGCCGTGCCGCTCAGCGACGCATTGGACTGCATGGATCCGCCGGCCATGCTGGCCGACTCGTTTTCCTGGAACAGCCCGCGCCCGGTGATCAACCAGCGGTTGTCCCTGTCCGGGCGCCAGGTCGCCAGGCTGTAGAGCTGCTGGTATACGCGGTCGGTCTCCAGGAACGCCGACTCGAACTGCTCGTCGGTAATGAAGTACGTGTTCTGCAGGTTGAACCGCGTGCCCGTGCGGAAATTGTGCCTCAGCGTGTGGCGCAGTGAATCCGTCCTGATGTCGGGCTCCTGCGCGTCGACCTCGAGGCTCCGTGACGTGAGCGAAAAATTATTGCGGCCGATCACCTTGCGGCCCTTGAGTTCCCATCGCTGGTTGTCGTTGCGTGTCGGCAGCGTGAATCCGTCCGCGTACAGCGAGTCGGTCAGGCCGCGACGGTATTCGAGCGAATAGATGCCGAGCCGCTCGGACGACAACTGCTGGCGAAAGCCGTGGCTGCGCGTTCTCGCGGTTCGGCGGAACGGCTCACTGTCGTAATCGGCATCGAAGTCCTCGTAGAATATCGTGAGCGGGTACTTGCTGCGCGCGAGGAAGTCCAGCCAGAGCCCGCCTTGCAGGACCGAACTCTTGGTCAGGCCGGTTGGCGAATCGGTGCCATACTCCTGGACCAGCAACGATCCCCTGGCGCTCAGGATCCAGGGGCGCCAGACGTACGTGGACAGGTCGGTTCTGAGCGCGGCGCCGTGGGAACC
This sequence comes from Woeseiaceae bacterium, assembly GCA_041602775.1. Lineage (GTDB taxonomy): Bacteria > Pseudomonadota > Gammaproteobacteria > Steroidobacterales > Woeseiaceae > UBA1847. The sequence goes on from JBFIFN010000007.1 coordinate 79,096, forward strand.
TGCGCCGTCCCGATCGCTGCCCGCCTGGTAGATGTAGCGATACTCGAGGTATCCGCGGGTTTCGACGGGACCCAACTGTGCGAATGCCGCCGGACAGGTTAGGAGGACGAGTGCGAGCGCTGCGATCGCGTCGCGGTACGCAGCGCCCCGCTTTGTCGAGGCTGTGGTCAGTACCTGCTGCCCGTCACTCATGGCCTGCTCAGTCTGGCAATTTCTCCAGGTAGGACTCGTCCATTACGATCTCACTTGCACCCCGGAGGCGCGCAATGGCCTCCTCGTATTCTGCCTGCTCGGCGTCACGGCGCCACAGCGCCGTAGCCCGTTCGCGGACTTCGTCGAGGGTATGCACCTGCGGAGCGCGGCGATTCTCGACGCGCACGAGCACGACGCCCTCGAGCACGGTGACAGGACTGTCCGCCATCTCACCGTCATCCAGCTCGCTGACGACCCGGGCGAGTTCGCCTTCGAGAACGCCCGCGTGCACGTAGCCCATGTCACCGCCGTTTGCAGCGGACGGATCGGCGGAGTGCTCTCGCGCCGCGTCGGCAAAGTCCCGCCCCTCACGAATGCTCATCAGGATTCCCGCGGCCTTCTCCCGCGCGGCATCCCAGGTCGCACTGTCCGACCAGGCCGGCACGGCGAGCAGAATCACCGACAGCTTTACCTGCTCCGGTTGCGTGAACTTGTCGATGTTCTCGTCGTAGTACGCCCGCACATCCGCATCACTGGGTGTATCGACCTTACGCAGCGCGGCGTCTATTTGCTCGAGCAGGCTCTCCTCCTCGAAGTAGACGCGAAGGCGCTCGAGCATCGTCTCGCCCTCGGCCTCCCATTGCTCCGTCCCCGAGTATTGCGCTTCGTACCTGGCGAGCTCCAGGCCAACCGCTTCGGAATCAGGCGCCATGCCGCGACGCCGCGCCTCGCTGAGTTTCAGCTTGCGATCCACGAGCATGTCGGCGACTTCGCGTCGGAAGGCGAGATACGTTGCGTCGTCGCTCGGTGCCGCATGGTAGAACCGCTGCCGCGCCTCGCTGTAGACCATGCGCTCGAATTCTTCGTAGGACACCGGGTCACCATCGATCGTCGCGATGCCTGCACCTTCCGCACTCGCCGGCGCCGAAAACCCGGCCAGCAAAATTGAGACGATCAGCGCAAAATGCAGCGGGTAACGCGATGTTAGTTCCATATTGTCTCCGTGACGCCTATCTCAAAAAACGGAAAAGAGCCCGGACGGCAATTGCCATCCGGGCCCTGTAAGTTCTGTCCAGGCCCTGCAGTCCTGCGATCACCTTGCGGTGGCGGCTCCCGGGAACGATCCCGGGATCCATCATATTACTTCAGGTGACAGGCCGTACAGATCTGGCTGTTGGTATTCGGGATACGCAGGAACCCGACCGACAGGTTCGGCGAAGTGCCGTTAAACGTGCTCGAGTTGTGCGGATCGTGACAGCTGCCGCACTCGACGAACGGCTGCCGGGCGTTACCCGCGCCCGCCGGAGCATCGGCTCGCGTGTACAGAATCATGTCCGTGCGCTGGCGCTGGCCGTCCGGCGTCGCTTCGGAGTCGACCCACCAGGCCGGATTCGTGTTGATGGTCGCCTTGGTGGGCGGATTGAAATCCGGGTCACCAAGCGTGCCACCGAATACGCCGTCAGCGTCAGCCGCGGTCGGGCCGCCGCCACCGTACTGGATGCTGATCGGGTGGTCGTCACGCAGGTCCGTGCCGAGCATCGGTACCGGTGTGCCGGTCATCTTGCCGACCGTGCCGATAGCACCGGAGTTCAGACCCCGGCCCGGCGCGTTGATGACGTTGTCCATTGCCTGGGAGCCGTCGTGACAGCTCAGGCAGGCCAGCGATACCGAGCCGACAGTCGCTTCAGTGCCGTCGAGTGTCGAGGTATTCAGGTCAGAGTAACGCTGGTAGGTCGACGTCGGCAGCGTCTTGTTCCACAACGGAACCACGGCGTTGAGGTCCGCACCGTGAGGCGTGTGGCAATAGACACACACTTCATTGGTCAGCGAACCCGGATCCGTAGAGAGGTCGTGCCGGCTGCCAGCAACCTGCGCGCTGACGGTGGAGGTAAACAACAGCAGCACCGTGGCGCTTGCGACCCCCTGCGAAAGTCTTTTCCAGTCCATTTCTAATCATCCCCCGGTGGCTTTTGAGCCGCCCAGTACGTTGAGTAATCCACTGTTCGGCAATTTACACGCCGGTCAAGCCCCGCTCCAGTGACAAAGTCACACACTACGGTAACTACGTATCATTCCTGTACTATAGTACAGGTCACCCGCTAACCATAATGTCAGCGCTGGCTCAGGATGCCCAGGTAACCGTCCTCGGCCGCAAGTCCTGCCGGCCGGAAGACGTCGACCTTGCTGAAGTACTGGTCGACCATGTAAACCCTGCCATCCTCGTCCACGGCCAGCCCCGACGGCAGCATGAACATGCCGGGACCGCCGTCCGTGCCACGGTTGCCGATGAACATCAGCAGCTGACCGGATTCGTTGAAAATCTGGAAATTCCCGAACGCCGAATCCGAGACGTAGATATTGCCTTCCGCGTCGGTATCGATACCTTTGGGGCGCGAAAACTGCCCGGTGCGGTTGCCGATGCTGCCCATTTTGCCCAGGAAAGCACCGTCGGGCCCGAACACCTGGACGCGGAAATTGCCGCCGTCGACGACGTACAGGTTGCCGTTTGGCGCCATGGCGATGTCCCTCGGGAGATTGAGTTCGCCATCGCCGGCACCGCGCCGGCCGATATCGAAGAGCACTTCCCCGGTCAGGCCGTCGAGGACCCGGATGTGGTGACGCTCCGAACTGACGCCACCGGTATCGACGGCGTAAACGCGCTCGCCGTGAGCGTCGACCTCCACGTACGAGAGCCGGTCGAACATGTCCGAGCCGCCAAAGGCGTTCAGGTAGTTGCCGTTCTGGTCGTACTTGACGATGCGCTTCGCGGTCTGGTCTGCGACATACAGGTTGCACTCCTCGTCGGTCGCCATGCCCAGCGGCTTGCGCAGCTGTCCCGGTTCGCGCAAGCCGATCTGCGAGAAGTCCCCTTCGCGCGCACTCAGGCGGTACACCTGGCGGCTCACCGTGTCGCTGACGAACATGATGCCCTGGCAAACCTCGACGTCGAACGGCTTGGAGAAACCCGACGACGTCGCGATCTCACCGGTCAAGGCACGACGCCACCGGGTTTCACGATTGACGATCTCGAAATCCGCGCTGCCCGTGACCGTGCGCTCGTAATAGAATCGGGGCTGATCGGGCGGCGCGGGATACACGATCTGCAAAGCGTCCTGCTGCTCTGCCGGCTGCGGACCCGCAGCGCAGGCGGCCAGCAGGCAGGCGACGACGGCGACCCCAAAGTTTCTTTTCGACATGATCACTGTATCCTCGGTACTCGACTCCGGGTCATTGCCCGTGGCTGGCGCGAGCCAGGGCAAATATGATCCACTGCCACATCGGCCATTCGAAATCATATTCAGTCCGGTTATTAGCCGGAGAAACCCGGCTTGGGACGCGAGCATATTTTTAACATGAACCAGCAGAAATCTCGGCTTATACCTAACACGAGTGCCCGGACAATGAAAAGTCGCGGGCTCGTTTTCCTTATTCTCATCGGCTCTATGCTCGGCGCGCAGGGCGCTTTCGCCGCCGACGAGGCCATCAAGAAACGCTACTCGGAATACTGCTCCGTGTGTCACGGCGATCGCGGCGACGGCCAGTCCCACGCGCAGCGGGGACTCACGCCGCCGCCGAGAAATTTCACCGACCCGGAATTTGCGAACAATGCGACTCGCGAGAGGGTGATCAGCGCAATCACGAACGGCGTGCCCGGCACGGCGATGATCGCCTGGAAGACGCAGTTCGAACCGGTGGAGATCGAGGAACTCGCAGACTACGTGCTCGACGGGCTCGCGCGCCAGCCGGCGCAGAAAGCCGCCGCGCCGCCGTCCGACGGCGAGTTTGCGCGGATCTACCGGGAATCCTGCAGCGTCTGCCACGGCGATGACGGCAAGGGCGCCAGGTGGGGCCGGGAATCCCTGTCGGCCAAACCCCGCGATTTCACAACGGCTGCCGCACGGGCCGAACTCACGCGCGACCGGATGATCGTGGCCGTCGCCAACGGTCGTCCCGGCACGCCGATGCCGGGCTTTGCGTCACAATTAAATCCGCAACAAATCGAGGGAATCGTCGACTACGTCCGGACGCGTTTCATGAACATCGATGCGGCAACCGCGGATGCCGGCGGCAGCTACCACGACCGGCCGTTCCCCAATAATCTCGACGGTCGTTTCGAGCGCGGCGGCGCGCTCTACTACGCGAATTGCGCCGAATGCCACGGCGCCGCCGGCGACGGCAACGGGCCGCGTGCGTATTTCATATTCCCCAAGCCGCGCAACTTCCTCGACCCCGCGACGCAACAGATCTTCAACCGGCCGCGCCTGTACACCGGCGTGGCCGACGGCGTCATCGGCAAGGAGATGCCCGCGTGGAGCAAAGTATTCAGCGACCAGGACATCGCCGACGTCGCCGAATTCGTTTATCGGCAGTTCATTACGGCCGCGCCGGCCGAATGACCGTCAGTTCAGCGACGTAATCCGCGCCACGCCGCCGAAACTGCCGATCCACCGGCTCCCGTCGGCGCCGGTGGTCATGGCAAACACCCGGTTCGAGAAGAGACCGTCCGACGTCGTGTAGGTCTTGAAGCCGCTCTCGTCCATGCGGGTGAGCCCGTTGTTCGTGCCGATCCAGAGCTTGCCCTGCTCGTCCTCGTGCAGCATGAAGACGTGGTTGCCCGGCAAACCGTCCGCTACCGTATAGACCGTCCAGTTGTCACCGTCGAAGCGCGACAGGCCTCCACCCCAGGTGCCAGCCCAGACCGTCCCGTCACGGTCGACGAGCAGCGCAACGATGTAGTTCGGATTGAACGCCACGTCGACGTCCTGCAGACCCATTTCTTCCTTTTGCCGCGCGTGGTGTTCGGAAAAATTGGCGGGATCGTTGCGGAACTCGATTTCGCTTTTCACGACGTCGTATTTCGCGCCGAGGCCGTCGGCATGGCCCCAGCTCTGCCATTCGCCATCCTTGAAGTGGGACAGGCCGCCTTCCGTGGCCAGCCAGACCGCGCCGTCCTTCCCGGGTTGCAGCGCGTAGACCCAGTCGTTCGGTAACCCGCCGTTGGTGTTGGCGACCGTAAACAGGTCCCACTTGGAGCGGTCGTCCAGGTCGCCGCCTCGCACGCGGTTGACGCCCGACCAGGTGGCGATCCACACGTCACCGTTGTCGAGCTTCAGCACGTCGTAGATGAACCCGTCGCCGAGTCCTTCGGGGATGTTGTAGGTCTTCCAGGTCTCGGATTGCTCGTCGAGAATGGACATGCCGCCGCCGTAGGTGCCGGCGACCAGGCGGCCATCGAGCTTGCTCAGATGGAAGATACCGTTGGCCAGCAGACCGGTGCGATTGTCGTAGAGCTTGTAGCTGTCGCTCGTCGTGTCGTACCGGATGACGCCGCCGGATGTACCCACCCAGATGATCTCGCGATCCGCGAGGATCGACTTGACGTTGCTCTCCCCTACGCGAAAGTGCGTGAAGTGCGCGTCCGGATCGGGCGCCGCGACGGGCGGGTGTGCCGCAGGCATCGCGGCGTCAGTGACCGGCGGTGCGGCGCCCTGGCGCGCGCCGACATAGTAGGCGGCGATGCCGACCGCGACGATAGCGGCCAGGATAAGCAGATTCTTCGTCACCCGGTAATCCTCATTTTCAGTTTGTTTCGGTCGGGATGGCGAGACGCGCAACGCCGCCTTTGGTTCCCGCCCAGATCTCGTTGCTGTCGGTAATCACGACAGCGTAGACGTTCGGGCCAAGGAGCCCGTCGCGGACGCCGTAGGTCGTCCAGTTGACACCGTCGAAACGGCTCAAACCGTTGTTGGTGCCGAACCAGTAGACCTTGTCGGGTCCCTGCGCAATCGAATAAACGACGTCACCTGCAAGTCCGTCGGCCGTCGTGTACGACGCCCACGCGCCGTCCTTGTAACGACTGACCCCGGCGCCCCAGGTTCCGGCCCAGATGACGTCGTCGTGATCGGCGAGCATTGCGAAGACGTAGTTGGGGTTGTAGCTCGCCGCCCCGCCCACGCTGATCGTCAGGTCGTGCCGGTTGCGCGTGCCGAGACCGGTATTCGCACTTGCCGGCAGACCTTTCTCGTTAGGGGCACCCAGCCCGTCTTCATGGGTGAAGTGCGTCCATTGTTCGCCATCGAGCATCGATACGCCGCCCTCCGTGCCGAACCAGACGCGGTTCCCGGAGTCCACGGCGAGCCCGTATACCCACTCGTTGATCAGTTCATCCTTGATCGTCGTCATCTTCATGGTCCTGAGATCGACGCGGTTTGCACCATCCCAGGTCCCGATCCAGTAGATCTTGTCGTGCTGTTCCGCGAACGTGTACACCCAGTAGTCGGCGAGCCCGTGCATCGGGAAATAGACCTGCCACTCACCGTCCCTGTAGCGCGAGGCACCGCCGGAATTGGTGCCGAACCACGTGTAACCGTCGCTATCGACCCCGACGCCGAAAACGTACTCGTTGGCGAGCCCGTCCTGGCGCGTGAAGGTGTTCAGCATCGCGTGCGATGCCAGATCGACCTCGAGCGCGCCGCCGGACGTACCGACCCAGAGTCGGTTCGAGGCAGCATCGACAGCGAGCGAACGCACGTAGGCGCTGGCACCGATGTTGAAGACGTCGATAACGGATGGCAGCACCGGTGCGGGCGCTTCGGTCCGGCCGCAGCCCATGAGCAGGGCGAGCGCCGCGCCGAAAAGAACCAGGATTTTCCGGACGATCATGTGTTCTTAAAGGGTTCTCAGGTAGGAGATAACGTCCCGTATTTCCTGGTCACTCAACAGGCCACGGAAGGCCGGCATGGTTTGGTTGCCGCGGCGAATACGATCGAGCAACTCGGAGTCCATCATGAACAGCCCGTCGCCGTTGGCGAAACTGGGCACCGTCGGGTCGACGGACTGGCCGCGCTCGCCGTGGCAACCTATGCAGTGCATCTCGTAGATCGCGCGGCCATTGTTGCGATCGGCGGCAGACCCGGGAGACGACCAGGCCACGGCAATGATGGCTATCGCGGCGAATAACAGGGTCAAAGAGCGCATGGTTACACCTATTCGCCCTGCGCCGCAGCAAGGCGGGCCTGCCACTGCTCGGCCTGGCCCGGGTCCGGCTGGACGCCGAGCCCACCTTCGCTGTAGAGCGTCACCATGCGCTCCATCGCATTGACGTCGCCGCTGTTCGCCGCAAGCGTCAGCCAGCGCAGGGCTTCGGCTTTGGAGACTTCGCGCGCGAGACTGCCGTGCTCATAGGCATTGGCAAGCACGCGTCGCGCCTGCGCATGACCGCCGACGGCCGCGCGCATGTACATCTCAATCGCACTATCGAAATCCTGCTCGACGCCCTCTCCCTTGGCGTACATTTCGCCGAGCCCGAATTCGCCGTCGGGATGATTCTGTTCCGAGGCTGCCTGGTACCAGTAGACGGCCTTCTCGTCGTCGTTGGACTGGTCGTAGATGTAGCCGAGCTTCGCCTGGGCCAGCGCCAGCCCGGCTTCGGCAGCAACATGGTAGTGCTGCAGTGCACCGATCATGTCACCGGCCTGCCAGGCCTCGAGGCCTGCCCGCAATTCGGCTTCGGCATCGGGGTCGGCAGCAGAGGCCGCGAGGATCCAGGAGCCCAAAACCGCGATCCAAAGTGATTTTCCGGGTTTTTTTGCCATATTGTGCAAATTCAGCAGTCTCTGTGCAGTGTCGAACCGATCGGGGATTGTGTCTAAAATGCGCGCCTGCCGAAACCGGCAGGCATCCACAAAGAGATGATGAGCGCTATTTCAACGAAAAACACCTCCGCTTGCAATGCGGTTCGCGCCTGCGTCGCGCTGCTGGCCGCCTTCGGCTGCCTGTGGACAGGCCCGTCTGTCGCCGCTGTCGATGCCGGCATGACGTTTCCGGACGGCAAGTCGATCTACCGCTTTTACTGCTACCAGTGCCACGCTTATGCCGGCAATGCGCGCACCCTTTCCAGCACCTATCTCGACCCGCAACCGCGCGATTTCACAGCGGAAACTCACGAAACGCTGCCGGTCGAGCGGATGCTCGACGCGGTCCGCAACGGTCGCCCCGGCACGGCCATGGTGAATTTCGATTCCGTATTGAGCGACCGGCAGATCGAAATGGTCGTCGCCTATGTGCGCGACGAATTGCTGGGTAAGCCCGAAACCGGCGAAAAGTACCATTCGCCCGAGAACGGCTGGGACGATCACGACCGGTATCGCGCCGCGTTTCCGTTCGTCGAGGGCAGGATCCCGGTGAGCACGCCGCTCGTCGAACTCAGCGCGGAGCAGCGCGCCGGGCGCGCGCTGTACGAGAGCGCCTGCGTCAGCTGCCATGACCAGCCGAACTCCGGCGGCAGCCCGGTGACGTGGGGAACGCGCGCCGTTTCCTACCCCCGCGAACACTACTCACACCGGGAGGCGCCTCTCGACATCATCAGCGCCGCGTCGCCTTACGCCCGGCACGATGTCCCCGTCGTGCCGGATAACATGTCGGAGCAGGCATCGCGCGGCATGCAGCTGTACCAGGAGAACTGCGCCTTTTGCCACGCGCCCGACGGCACGGCGCAGAACTGGATCGGGAGCTTCCTCGAACCCCGGCCGCGTGACTTCACCTCAAACGATTTCACGCTGCACGAGACACCCGAGGCTTTCCGGGAAATCGTGAAGTATGGCCTGTCGGATACGTCGATGCCGGCGTGGCGACACGTGCTGTCCGACGAGGACATCGACGCAATCATCAGCTACATCGCCTTAGCCTTTGGTCGTTAGGATTGTGTTTCGACGACAGGTAGGATACCGGGGAGCCGGCGAAGGAGGATCGATATGCGGAGGATGATGCACAGCTTGCTGCTGACAGCGCTGCTAGCGGCGCCATGTGCATCTACCCTGGCGCAGGGGTCTGCGGGCGATGATATTCGCGAGCTGGATGACCAGGTCCAGGACCTCAAGACCGAGGTGCTGGACATCGCGGCCGAGCTCAACGTCCTGGAGCAGCGACTGCTCTATCCGTCGGCAACGCGCGTGACGGTGTCCCTGGCCCTGGCGCCGAACACGGGTTTCGATCTCAGCGCCGTGGAAGTCCGGATCGACGGCAGCCTCGTCGCACATCATATTTACAGTGCGAGGGAACTTGCGGCGCTTCAGAAGGGCGGCGTACAGACTCTGTACATCGGCAACATCGCTGCGGGCAAGCACGAGCTTGGCGTGAGCGCCAGAGGCGAAATTGCTCCTGATGCGGATTTCGTGCGCACGGGCCGCCACGTTTTCACGAAAGGCGCCGGCGCCAGGGCACTTGACATAACGGTGGATCCTGCGGGACCCGCAGACAGCGGGATCCGTATCGACGAACGCTGACCGATGAGACGACGATCTATCTCGGCGCTTGGACTCGTTCTCCTGACGGTGATCGTCAGCAGTGCGAACCTCTCCCGGGCAGCGGAACGCACCTCGTTCGGCAAGACGCTTTACTACGCCTACCAGGGGAAGTGGTTCGAAGCGCTCGAACAGCTGAACACGGAGGTCTACGCGCATGGCGGTATCGAGCCACCGGAGCGCGACGCTTTCTGGTACCAGTCCGTCGATGCGAGCTTCTCGGTCGGCGACTTCGAGCTGAACTACCGGATGCACCGTCGGGCCGCCCGTGTGCTCCAGACGGCGCTCCGGGAATCCACCGACGACCCCTTCCACAATCACGCCGCCTATCGGCTCGCCCGACTGCATTTTCGCAAAGGGCAAATTCACGACGCACTGCGCGCGGTGGACCGCATCTCCGGAGATGTGCCCAACGAAATTCGCGACGACGTCACGTTCCTGCGGGCCAGTATCTACCTTGCGCTCGAATGGCCGGACCCGGCCATACCGATCCTCGAGAAATTGCTCAAGTCGAAGGACTACGGCGCTTTCGCCGCCTATAACCTGGGCATCGCCTACCTGCAGGGCGACCTGACGAGGTCGGCGTATGACCAGCTCGACCGGGCGGGGCGCCTGAAGGCGAGAAACGAGGCCGATGCCGCCATTCGCGACAAGGCCAATCTCGTTCTCGGCACCCTGCTTCACGAGGAAGGTCAGTACAACCGCGCAATTGTCTACCTGAACCGGGTCCGCCTGGACGGGCCGTTTTCGAATCGCGCGCTGCTCAGTTCCGGCTGGGCGAACATGTCGGCTGGCCGCCCGAACAAGGCCATCGTCTCCTGGGGTGTTCTGGCCGAAAGAGATGCGACCGATCGAGCGACGCAGGAAGCGATGCTCGCGCTGCCCTACGCGTACGGGCAGCTCGACCTGCACAGCCAGGCGGCTGCGTACTACAGCCGGGCACTCAATGCCTACACGGTGCAGCTCGACAAGTTGAGCCGGTCGATCCGGAGCATCGAGGATGGGCGGTTCCTGAACGCGCTCTTGCGCGACGAAATTCGCGAGGACGCGGACTGGGTCATCCGGTTGCGCGCGCTGCCGGACACGCCGGAAACCTACTACCTGACGGAACTGCTGGCTTCGAATGACTTCCAGACCGGGCTCGAGAACTATCTCGATCTCGCCGACCTGAAGCGTCGGTTGTCCGATTGGCCAGCGCACATTGCGGCCTACGACCAGCTGATCACGGACCGCGAACGCTACTACGAAGCCCTGTTGCCCGAACTCGACGAACGTTTTCGCGAGCTGGACTCCCGATTGCAGCAACTATCGGCGCAGCACGCGGCGCTGCGCGAGCAGCGAGCCCGGGTCGCGGCTTCGCCCGGAGCGCAGGCGCAGCTCGCCAAACTCGACAGCAGCCTGGGGGAGCTCGGCAACGCCGTTACACTCGCCCAGCGTCAACACGATCGATTCTCGGTTGCGCGCCGGGCCGCCGCGGACAGCTTCGAGGATTACGGTGAACCCGTGGCCCGCCTGTCGAACAAGACAGAGAAGGCGATCGCCACGATCGACGATCTCATGGCCAAGCAGGGGAAGCTGCTCGAGAAACTGGCGTCCGACGAACTCAAGGCGCGCTTGCGCCGGCTCGACGTCTACGCCGGCAAGGCGCGCTTCGGGCTGGCCGATAGCAAGGACCGCATCACCCGGGAGGACGAACAGTGAAGCGTCGGCGCGAGGCGTTCCTCGGACTCGTCGCAGCCGCGCTGGCCGCGTGCGCCACTGCGCCGCCCGAAAAGACAATCGAAGACCTCGGCGAGGTCGAAGCCGATTTCAAATCCGCAACGATAGAGCAAAGCGTCGATGACGCCGAGCAGAGCTATCGACGTTACCTCGACGAGGCGCCCGCGGGCGCCGAGACGGCGGAAGCCATGCGGCGCATGGCCGACTTGCAGATCGAGAAAGTCTATGGCGTCGTCGGCACGAAACCCGGCGCGGCAATGCCCGCTCCGAAACAGGCAGCGCCCGTTGCCCCGGAGCGGCAGGACAAGTCCGTCGTCGCGCCGCGACGGCCCGCCGAATCGGAAGCGGAATTCGAAACGCGCACAACTCGAGAGGACCGGGATCTCTTGCAGCAAGCGGGCGGCGGCGAGATCCGGTATTTCGATGGCGAGCCTGTCCCGGCCGGCCCCCTGGAAGCCATCGAAACCTACAAGAAGATTCTTGCGAGCTACAGCAGCTACGAGCGCAAGGACGAGGTTCTTTACCAGATGGCGCGTGCTTACGATGAGATCGGGCAGCCCGACGAAGCGATCAAGATCATGGAACGGCTCGTCCGGGAGTATCCGTACGCCAGGACGGCCGACGAAGTGAATTTCCGGCGCGGTGAGTACTACTTTGTTCGCAAGCGATGGCGCGACGCCCAAGAGGCCTATCACCTGGTCGTCGTTGTCGGCGCGGATTCGCAGTTTTACGAGCACGCGCTCTACAAGCTCGGCTGGTCCTTCTTCAAGCAGGCGCTGTACGACGAAGCGCTGGAGAGTTTCTTCGCGGTCCTGAATCATCGCAGGATGAACGGTTACGTCTTCGAACGTTACGAGGAAGAAGGCGAAGCGCATCGAGTAACCGACACTTTCCGCGTGATCAGCCTGTGCTTCGACAACCTCGGCGGTCCCGATGTGCCCAGGGACTATTTCGAGGAGCACGGCCAGCCGGACTATGGCGACAAGATTTACGCCAACCTCGCCGAGTATTATTTCGAAAAGCGGCGTTATGACGACGCCGCTTCAGTGTACCGGTCTTTCGTGGACCTCAATCCGATGCACAAGAAAGCGCCGGCCTTCAGCATGCGCGTCATAGAGGTTTTCGAGCAGGCCGGATTCCCCCAGCGGGTCGTGGAGGCCAAGAAAGACTTCTCGAATCGCTTCGCATTGTCGTCCGAATACTGGATCGAGAACGAGATCTACGAGTCCCCCGGCGTGACCGGGATCCTCAGGGCACACCTGGTTGACCTGGCGAGCTATTTCCACGCGCTCTACCAGGACCCCCGACTCAGGAAAGAACGGGAGCGCAATTTCGAGGAGGCCCGGCACTGGTATCGGCAAATCGTGACGTCCTACCCGGGTGCGCCGGCGACGCCCATGGCCCGTTACCGGCTTGCCGACCTGCTTCTCGAGCGGCAGGAATACGTCGATGCCGCGATCGAATACGAGCATGCCGCGTACGACTACGGCACGGAAGACTGGAGCGACGATGCGGCTTATGCGGCCATCTACTCGTATCGCCAGGAGCTCAAGAGCGCCGACGGAGCGCGGCGGCGCGGCGTAATGAGTCTCGCCGCGACGAGTTCGTTGCGGTTCGCTGACGCGTTTCCGGAACACGACCAGGTTCCAAACGTACTAACGAACGCGGCCAACGATCTTTACGAGTTGAAGAAATACGACCTTGCCATCGACGCAGCACGCAAGATGATCGCCCGTTACCCGCACAGCCATTCGGGACTGCGCCGCTCTGCCTGGTCGGTCGTCGCGTACTCGTCCATCGAAGTCGAGGACTACGTCGGCGCCGAACGCGCCTTCACCCGGGTCCTGGCGCTGACGCCTTCCGGTGACGCCAAACGAACCGCGCTCCTCGACGGCCTCGCCGCCGCTATCTACAAGCAGGGCGAAACGGCCAGTCGCAAGGAGGACTACCAGGCCGCGGTCGATCACTTCAGGCGAGTCGAGGATGCCGGGGCCTCGTCCACGATCCGGATATCGGCCGAGTACGGTGCCGCCGTCGCACAAATCGGTCTGAAGCAGTGGGCGCAGGCGGCCGCAGACCTCGAGGCGTTCCGCAAGGCTCACAGCGGACACAGGCTCGCGGATGATGCCACCCGGCAACTTGCCTACGTCTACAATGAAATCGGCGAGATCAAACGCTCGGCCGCGGAGCGCGAGAAACTTGCCGCCAGCGCCGAAGACCCGGCCTTGGCGCGCGACGAGCTTCTGACCGCCGGCGACCTCTATAACGAAAGCGGTGCGCTCGCCGACGCGGCGCGGGTCTACGGGCAATACGTCGACCAGTACCCGGAGCCGGTCGACATCAACATGGACACGCGATTACGCATTGCCGAGATCCACAAGGCGCTGTCCAATGACGCGCAATACTACACGCAGCTCGACGCCATGGTTGCCGTCGCCAGGAACGCCGGTGAGGACGGGAACGATCGTATTCGGCTGCTGGCAGCGAACGCCGCGCTCGTGCTGGCCGAACGCCGCTTCGAGCAATTCGCCCGACTGCCGCTCACGCAGCCCTTCGAGCACAGCCTGCCGTTGAAACAGGACAGCATGGATGAGGCCATTGCTGCACTCGAGGAACTCGTCAACTACGAGGTCGCCGAAGTCACGGCGGCGGCGACGTTTTATATCGCCCAGACGTACATGAACTTCAGCCGATCGCTACTCGATTCCGAACGGCCCGCAGGCATGTCGCAAACCGAGTTGAACAGTTACGAACTCCTGATCGAGGAAGAGGCGTATCCGTTCGAGGACCAGGCGATCGCCGTGCACGAGGCCAACTACGAGTTCATGCTGACGGGCGTGTACAACGACTGGATACAAAAGAGCCTCGACGAACTGGCGGCGTTATTGCCCGCGCGCTACGCCAAGCAGGAGGTGAGTGAGGGACTGCTGCGCTCCGTCGACATGTACACCTACGAGCCGCCCGGCGCGCCGGAAACCCCTGCGCTCACTATCCGGGAGTCGGCGCCGGTCAGCGATGAATACCGCACGGCGTTTTTCGAGGCCGTCAACCTGCTCGACCGCGGCGAGAGACAGTCCTCCATCGACAAGCTGGCGTTCCTGGCGTCCGAATCCCCGATGGTCGCTGCGTCGCACGTCAATCTCGGAATTGCCTACCACCTTTCCGACAACCTGGAGGCAGCGGAGAATCATCTCCAGAATGCGCTGGCACCCGGTGTCGCGCCCGGCCACCCCGTCGTGCACACGGAGCTCGGCATCATCTACCGGAAACTCGGAAGGTTCGCCGATGCGAAAGCCAGCTACGAGGCGGCGCTGGCCGCGTCTCCTGACTACCATTTCGCGCGTCGCAACCTGGGTATCCTCTGCGACCTGTATCTTTCGGACACCGATTGCGCGATGCGCGAGTATGAAACCTACATGGCCGCAGTTCCGGAAGACGACGAGGTCGCGATCTGGATTGCTGACGTCAACAACCGGATGAATCGTTAAGGAGGCACTATGCCGAAGTGGACCTGGACCCTGTTGGCCCTCATGCTGTGTCTGCCGACCGCGCTGGCGGCGGAACCCGATGAGACCGCGACGAGGGACGGCGACAGGAAACCCAAGACCTTGTCCGGTATGTCGATTCTCGGAAACGAGGAAGCGCCGAGGTCGCTCGTGATCGTGCCGTGGAAATCGTCGGAAATCGGTGAGGACATCAGCCTGACGGACACCCTCGACGACAGGGCCCTGCCCGTCGATAAGGAGGTCTTTCTTCGAGAGCTGCGGTTCTATGCGATACGCTCCGGTGAAGAAGACTAGGCGTTATTTGAATTTTATCTGAAAAACCCGCGCCGGAGGCAAGCGCCTCGAAGGCCGAGTACGTACTGCTAAACAAGGAATCGAAAATGGAAGCTTTGTATTCGATTGTAGAGTTCTTCACGACGGGCGGAGCGTTCATGATCCCCATCCTGCTGGTCTTCGCCGTCGGCCTCGCAATCTCTATCGAGCGTTACATCACGCTGACCATCGTGACGCGGAAAAACCGGCGCGTCTGGGACCGGGTGAAACCGCTGCTCGACAAGGGCGACTTTGACGAAGCCCGTGAGATGACCGCGGACGACAGTTCGACCATCTCGCAGGTCCTGGGCATGGGCCTGTCCCTGCAGGGCGCCGTCCACCGTCGTGACGACATCGAGATAGCGATGGAAGAGAGCATGATGGAAATCGTGCCGCGCCTCGAAAAGCGCACACCCTATGTCGCACTGGCGTCGAGTATTGCAACCCTGCTCGGGCTCCTCGGCACGATCATGGGCCTGATACAGGCCTTCACGGCCGTCGCCAACGCCAATCCCGCGGAAAAGGCGGACCTGCTTTCCGCCAGTATCTCGGTGGCGATGAACACGACGGCCTTCGGCCTGATGGTCGCGATTCCGCTGCTGGTAATTCACGCCGTCCTGACGAGCAAGACCGGTGACATCATCGACAGCCTCGAAATGGCGACGGTCAAGTCGCTCAACATTTTCTCGAAAAAGGCCCGGCGAGCACTCGAGGCCTGACGCGCATGGCACGCAAACGACATCACTACAAGCGTCGTGGTGGCAACACGTACGAAATCGACGTAACGACCTTTCTCAATCTCATGGTCGTTCTCGTGCCGTTCCTTCTCATCACGGCGGTCTTTTCCCGCCTGACAATCGTCGAACTCAACCTTCCCTCGGGGTCTGGCGGCCCCGGCGAGGAACAGGACGCGTTCCGTGTCGAGGTCATCGTGCGTGACGCGGGCATCGAGATCGGCAACGGCACGATGCTCATCGCGGCAATTCCGAAACAAGACGGCGAGTACGACTTCGACACGCTGTCCGAATTCATGGTCGAGTTGAAACGCGAACGTCCGGAACACGAGGAAGCCTCGGTACTTATGGAGTCGCACATTCCCTACGACTACCTGATTCGTACCATGGACACCGTGCGGAGCGTCGAATTGCCCGCCGAAGTCGACGACGAGACTGAGCTGTTCGCGCTGTTCACCGAGATCTCGGTCGGAGACGCGCCATGAGGAACACCCGCCGCATCGAGCGCATGAGCCGCAACAGGGTAAAGATCACGAAGATGCCGCTGACGTCTCTGATGGACGTGTTCACGATTCTCGTGTTCTTCCTGCTCGTCAATTCCGGCTCCGTCGAGATCATGGAAGCGCCGCGAGACGTTTCGCTCCCAGTGTCGAATGTCGAGACGAAGCCGCGCGAAACCGTCGTGATCTTCGTCAGCCCGGAGAATGTCCTGGTGCAGGGCAAGCTCGTTGCGCTCGTCGGCGACATCCTCGAGGAAGAAGAGGGTGCTATCGATGCGATCACGGCGCGGCTGGCAGACCTCAAGGAACGGATCATCGGCGACAGGACAGCGGCGGTTGCCGGCAGCGACGAGGTCACGATTCTCGCCGACAAGTCCGTGCCCTTCGCAGTGATCAAGACCATCATGTCCACGTGCACGAACGAGGGTTACGAGAAAGTGTCGCTCGCCGTCATCCAGCAGGGCGCGGCAGGCTGACAGATCATGGGCAGCGGCAGCGTGAAGCGGGAGCGAACCGACGACAAGCAGGCGTTGCTCTCGTCCATGGAGCGGCGCCGGCAGGCGCTGGAGCAGCTGCAGCGGGAACTCGAGGACATCCGGCGCGTCCTGGCGCTGTTGCAGGCCAGGCAGGAACAGGTCGAGCTGTTGGGCGACGTCTGCAACTCCCTGGAAAAGCTCGATAGTGCCGGTGGTTCGCACCTGTTGTGGAAAGGCGAGGAAGCCACACGGGTCCTGCAGACCGCTCGCCGGCAGATCGATGAACACAGGGACGCGGTCCAGCGCGCAGAGCAGCGGCGCGACGAACTGATCGCCGGCATCCGCGATCACGGTCATGATCTCGAATTCCTGCGCCTCGAACTCGTCGACGCCGAAGAGCGCGATGAGCTTCGGGCCAGCGAGTGGGTTATCGAACGCGATCCGGGCGACGTTTCGCAGCAGGATACGGTCATGCCCTGGGCGCGGAGCAGCCCGGAGGACAGCCGCTACCGGTGGTCTCTCGTACTGACGGTAATCGCGGCAGGCGCTGCCGTTTACGCAATAAGCCTCGTAACGATACCGGTCTCGGAGCGTCCGGCGCAGCTCGAGCTTCCGGAGCGAATGGCGAGGCTGGTACGCGAGGAACGTGAGCCGCCGCCACCGCCAAAGCCCGTCGAGGATCCCGTGGAGGAGGAAGAGCTTCCCGAGCCCGAGCCGGAACCGGAGCTGGCCGACGAGCAACCACCGAGCGAGGAGCCCGAGCCTGAGCGTGAAGTGGCCCAGCTCTCGGAACAGGAGGTCAAGGAAAAAGTCCGCACGCAGGGCATCCTGGCCTTTCGCGAGAGTTTCGCGAGCCGCGCGAACCTGAACACGACGGCCCAGCTCGGGTCGCAGGCCCGCGTGCGCGCCGTGGGCGATGACGCGAGCAGTCGACCGCAGCGGTCCATGGTGACCAGCAACGCTCCCGGGCTGGGCAGCAGCGGCATCAACCTCGGAGAGATCAGCCGCGATGTCGGCGGCAGCGATGGTGGCGCCGTGGCGGACGTCACGGTAGCGCGCGTTGCCAGCTCGATCGACACGGCCGGGGCGGTCGAGCGACCTCAGGCCGACCCGGCGCTGGCGGGCCGCACCGACGAGGATATCCAGATCGTCTTCGACCGCTACAAGTCGGCGCTCTACCGCCTCTACAACCGCGAATTGCGCAGAGACCCAAGGCTGCGCGGCCAGATCGTCCTCGAGCTGACGATCGAACCGGACGGGTCGGTCTCATCCTGCAAGCTGCAGTCATCCAACATGAACGCGCCGCAGCTCGTGCAGCAGGTCATCGAGCGCGTCCTGACCTTCGACTTCGGGTCCATGGAAGATACCGGGCCCGTGACGATCATCTATCCGATCGACTTCCTGCCTGCCGGTTAGGCCGGGTTTACGGGTTTACGCTGATGCCCTGGACGAACAGGATTTCGTCGAAAGTCTTGTCCAGCGAGCTGCTCGTGAAATTCGTCATCTTCGAGCCGCCCTGCCAGCTTACGCGGCTACCCACGGTCATGGCGGTTTCGGGAGTCGCCAGCCAGACGACCTGGCCCGCGTCGGTTTCCAGTTCAATGTAGGTGTAGCCCGCCGCATTTGCCGTCGACTGAACGACACCGGTGTTCATGGCCGCCACCGGCTGCGGCGCGCCATCGGCGCCTTTGTATATGGCGGAAACGAACAGCAGCTCGTCGAAGGTCCTGTTCAGCGTCTTGCTCTGGAAATTCCGCATCATGGCCGCATCCGACCAGCTGATGATCTCACCTTCCGCAACCTCGGTCGGATTGCCCGCGATCCACAGGTTACGGCCGTTGTTGCGCACCTCTGCATAGGTGTAGCCCGGAACCTGGATGACGGACAGCACCTGGCCCGTGTTGCCGGTCAGCTCTGCGTCTGCGACTGCAGCGTCATTACCGGAGGACGGCGATTCGCCGCCGCAAGCGGCCAGCGCCAGGCAGGCGGCGGCCAAAATGCTCAGTTTCTTCAATGTGTTATCCCGTTGTATGTACCTGGCTTAACCAGTCGACGTGCCATGATGGCAGCGGCCTGGGTTCAGTCAAGCGCGGAGTTTACCCTATGTCAGTACGCAAAGCTCCGGACCCTGGGTCTCACGTACGGGCCAGCGGCTGCATTCGTTATGGTCCCGGATTCTAGGCCAGCACCGATTTCGATCCGATGTCGATCGGGTCGCGGTCGATCGAGAAAAACGACAGGGGAACCGACGTATCCGCTGCGAGGGCGTCCCCCGTGATGGCCTGCGCCACCATCGAACCGATCGCCGGCGCAAGTTTGAAGCCGTGCCCGCTGAAGCCGTTGGCGACCCAGAAGCCGTCAATCGCCGTCGGACCCACGATCGGGTGCACGTCGTCCCTGTTCACGGTGTACAGGCCGCAGTAGCCGAGGACCTTTCCGCGCGGCGGCAGATCGGGCAGTCGATGATGCAGGACGTGCAGCTTGATCAGGCGAAAGTCATCGTCGGCATCGCGGTTGAACTCGTCCGGATCGGGAACCGCCTCGCGCTCGTCGGCTTCGAGAACGGAGCTGATGATGAGTTGCTGCCCGCGATTCTGCGTCCGGAAATAAATACCACCCTCCATGTCCACGGTCACGGGAATGTCACCGCGTAACTCGGGCGGGCGATCCCTGTACAGCACCTGGATGCGCGTCGGCTTGAGGTCCCAGGGCACGTCCAGGCCCGCGGCATCGTAGAGCCCCCGGCACCATGGCCCCGCAGCATTGACCAACAGGGGTGTCGCAACGAAATCACCGTTCCCGAGTTCGACGCCACTGACGCGGCCGCCCTGCTTGCGGACGCCGATCACCTGCGAGCGGAAGGACACTTCGACGCCGTGTGCCCGGCAGGCAGCGACGAGATCCTGCATTGCGCCCGTCGGGTCCATGTACCCGCCGTCCAGTTCGAGCAGGTGTCGACCACCGCCCCGGCACTCGTGCGGTTCGCCGGTTTCCGTGTCGGGTGCGACCGTGCAGGTACTGAACGCCGGGAATCGATCCGTGAGGTCGTCGTCATCGAGGACCGCCGATGCAATATCGAAACGCTGCAGTCGCGCATGTTCGGTGTCGGCCCAGGCGGTATCGCTGCCCGGCATCCAGAGAACGCCATCGTTCTGGAAGACCGCCCGGGGCTGATCCAGTCTCGTGTACGCCGGCCAGTTCCTGTAGGCCCTGATGCCGTCGCTCGCCAGGTGCAGCATGTCATCCATCGAGTAGCGGTAGCGGCAGATGGCCGACGATGCACCCGTCGAGCCCTCGCCCGTGCCGGCGCCCTTCTCGAGCACTGCGATCTTCAGCTTGCTGCGGCGCGCGAGCTCCCAGGCGATGCTGAGCCCGATGATGCCGGCACCCGCGATGACGACATCGAAGCTGCGGCAGGACCGGCGGTCAGACACTTTCGGGTGTCCCGGGCGCGAGGTGGCCTGCCTTGACGTAGATCAGGGCCCCTTCCTCGCGGGTATAGGGCGTATGCCGGCTCTGGTCCGGGTTACGAATCCAGCTGCCGGCCGGGTACTCGCCGTGCTCGTCAAAAAAGCAGCCTTCGAGCACGAGGATTTCTTCGCCGCCCCAGTGCGTGTGCGGCTGGAACTGCGTGCCGGGCGCCCACCTGACGAGCGCCACGTGTTCGGTACCGTACTCGTGCAGGCTCAGCACCTCGAGGCCCGGTACCAGCCCCGGCAACCATTCCGCGTCGTTGGTGTTGATGTTGACCGGCTGCCGATCCGCCTTCTCGAACTGGTGGAGCTTGACGAAGATGACGCAGCCCTCGTCACCGACGCGAGGCGTGTGTTGCGTGCCGATCGGGTTGCGGACATAGGTGCCGCGCGGATAGAGCCCGTGCTCGTCGCCGAATTCGCCTTCCAGCACGAGGAACTCCTCGCCGCCACCGTGCGTGTGCGGCGAGAACGCGCTGCCGGGGTGGTAGCGAACGAGCGAGGTGGCGCGAGCGACTTCGTCCCCGACGCGATCGAGCATCATGCGTTCGACACCGGGCACGGGCGACGGCACCCAGTCGTGGTCATCCGGGCGTATCACGACGCGCTCGGAGAAATCGGCATTCAGGCGCATCAGGAACGGCCGTGCGGCTCCCCGAAGTCGATCTCGGGACCGATCGGGATCACGCGCGTCGGGTTGATCGTGTCGTGGCTGGCGTAATAGTGCCGCTTGATGTGATCGATCTTCACTGTGTCGCCGATGCCGGGCTGCTGGTAAAGGTCGCGCAAGTAGGCCCAAAGGTTCGGGTAGTCGACGATGCGCCGCACGTTGCACTTGAAGTGACCGACATAGACAGCGTCGAAGCGCACGAGCGTCGTAAAGAGCCGCCAGTCGGCCTCGGTAATGTTCGGGCCGGTCAGGTAGCGCCGCCCGGCAAGCCGTTCTTCGAGCTGGTCCAGTGCCGCGAAGACGTCGCGAACGGCATCTTCGTAGGCCTCCTGGGTGGTCGCGAACCCGGCACGATAGACGCCGTTATTGATGTTGGGGTAGATGAAATCGTTGAGTTCGTCGATCTCGTCGCGCAGCGGCTCGGGGTAGTAGTCGCCCGGCGTGGCGCCGATGTCGTCGAACGCGCTGTTGAACATGCGGATGATCTCCGACGACTCGTTGCTGACGATCGTGCCGCGTTCCTTGTCCCACAGCACGGGCACGGTCACGCGGCCGGTGTAACCGGGATCGGCCTGCGTGTAGACCTCGTGCAGGCGGGCTTTGTGGTTGACCGTATCCGGGATGACGTCGTCGCCGTCGTCGAAGGTCCAGCCCTCGTCGCCCATGAATGCGTTGACCGCGGACACCGAAATCATGTCCTCGAGACCCTTGAGGCGGCGAAAAATCAGCGTGCGGTGGGCCCAGGGGCAGGCCATGGATACGTACAGGTGATAGCGCCCGGCTTCAGCCTTGAAGCCGCTGTCACCGCTCGGCCCGGCTTTTCCGTCCGCCGTCACCCAGCTGCGAAAGCTCGAATCCTTGCGCACGAAGCGCCCCCTCGTCGCCTTGGTGTCGTACCAGTCCGTGTGCCACTTGCCGTCAATCAATTGACCCATGTCTCGTTCCTGTGCGGGTGATTCCCGAAAAATGCCCCTTGTGCAAGCTTATTTATTGATTATTCCCGAACAAATAGTGTCAGATGCAAATAATTGTTGCGAAATACGCAACGACAACAGGATCAGCCGGAGCGTGTCGCGGCTCGTCCAGGCTTTGCTAGGATGAGCGTACGCGATAGCGAAAACCGTGCAACAAGGGGGGGCAAATGGCGGACAGGATTACTCGCAGGGACTTTCTGAACGGCACGCAGGTCGCGATCGGCGCCTCGCTCCTGACGCCCTGGACCGAGGTCTTCGGCACCGGTACATCGACGTCTGCACTGGGCCCGGACTATTACCCGCCCGCAAAGACCGGGCTTCGCGGTAGCCATGACGGATCGTGGGAAATCATGCATGCACGTGTTGCCGGCACGACGTGGCGATCCGAAGCCGTCGAGGAGGATTACGACCTCGTCGTCGTTGGTGGAGGCATCAGCGGCCTGTCCGCCGCCTTCTTCTACCGCCGCGAACAGCCGTCGGCCCGCATCCTCGTGCTCGATAATCACGATGACTTCGGCGGCCACGCCAAGCGCAACGAGTTCAGTCTCGACGGTCGCACCCAGATCGCGTACGGCGGTACCGAGTCGATCGATACGCCATCGGGTTACGCTGAAGAATCGAGGGCATTGCTCAGAGCCATTGGCATCGACGTTCAGCGATTCTACGACTACTTCGACCAGGACCTGTTTGACAGGTTGGGCCTGGCCTATGCGATTGCCTTTGACGAGAAGACCTACGGCGAACGAAAGCTCGTTCCCGGTTACGGCACCAGGCCGTGGCAGGAGTTTGCTGCAGAGGCTCCCCTGAGCGAAACGGCAAGAGCCGACCTCGTCCGTGCGTTCACCGAGAAGCGTGATTACCTGGAAGGCATGACGCGCGACGAGAAGGTAGCGCTGCTCAGCAGGATCAGTTACCGCCACTATCTCGAGGAATACGTCAAGGTCGACAGACAGATACTCGAAATGTACCAGCGCTGGGGCATGAGCTACTGGTGCGTCGGCATGGACGAGGTTCCGGCCATCTATATCCTTGGCTACACCGACGGCGGCGGTATGCCCGGCCTCGAGCACACGCTGGAGCGCAAAGGCGGACGCGGTGCAGAACCTTATATTTTTCATTTTCCGGATGGCAATGCCTCGGTCGCGCGGCTCCTCGTGAGAAGCCTCATTCCGGGCGCCCTGCCCGGCTCAACCATGGAGGACAGCGTCACGGCACGCCTCGACTACAGCAAGCTCGACCGGGACGGCGCTTCGCTGCGTATCCGTCTGAACAGCACGGCTGTCAACGTCGCCCATAGCGCCGACTCGAAAACCGTTCACGTCACGTATGTCCGTGCCGACAAGGCGCACACGGTCCGTGCGAAGAACTGCATCATGGCCTGTTACAACAGCGCCATCCCCTACATTTGCCCGGAGTTGCCGGAGACGCAGAAAGCGGGACTTGCTTACAACGTCAAGGTGCCGCTGACCTACACGAAAGTAACGATTCCTAACTGGCGCGCCTTTGCCGATCTCGGCATTCGATACGTCTTTTACACCAACGACTTCTACAAGCAGGTCGAGCTCGACTACCCGGTTTCAATCGGGGACTATCGCTTCGGCGCGGATCCCGATCAGCCGATGACCCTGCACATGTGCCACGGTCCCTACTTCGACGATATCCAGGGGCCGGAACAATGGCGCGCCGGCCGGCGCCAGCTGCTCGAGACGCCGTTCTCGACTTTCGAACATCACGTGCGCGACCAGCTCGACCAGGCGCTGTCCGGCGCGGGTTTCGACGCCGACAGGGACATCACGGCAATCACCGTCAATCGCTGGGCGCACGGCTATTCGTACAACGCTGATTTGCTGTGGGAGCCCGATTACGAAAGCGACGCGGACAAACCCTGGGTCGTCGGGCGACAACGCCTGGGCCGGATTTCGATTGCCAATTCGGATGCGGGTGCCGCATCCAACACCGATTCCGCGATCTCGCAGGCCTATCGCGCTGTGCGAGAAGTACTGTAGGGCCCCGGGGGCAAGTTACGAGTATGCGCCCGAGCCGGCCGTGCGGCTGGCCTGCAGCTGGCGAAACGCAATCAGGGCCAGCGCGGTGAGGTTCATCAGGAACGCGTAGATCACGCTGGGGACAGCGAGCTGGGAAACGCTCACGAGGCTCACGGCGACCGTGATGCCGAGCGCGCTGTTCTGGATGCCGCACTCTACGGCAAGCGCGATCCTGCCGGGTCCCGGCAGGCGGCCGGCGACACCGAGCAAGGCGCCCGTGGCCATCGTCAGGACGTTGAGCAGCAGGATCACAGGCCCGATCGTCGAAATGTGCGCCGTGATGCTGGGCCATTCGGTGAAAAAGGTCAGAAAGACGATCACCAGAAAGACCGCTGTCGCAATTCTGCCGATGATCTTCGCAGGCAGCGGCTTCAGCCAGCCGGCCTCGTTCAGGAACAGGCCGGCCGCCACGGGAACTATCGTGATCAGGAAAAGACCGCCGATGGCCTGGCCCACCGGGAAGTCGATGGTCGCTGCGTGGCCGAGAAAATGCTGGAGCGAAAAGCCGACGATGATCGGCACCGTGATGAAAGACAGCAGGCTCGTGCACGCCGTGAGCGTAATCGACAGGCACGTGTCTCCGCGCGACAGCTCCGTGATCATCGCTGCCGTCACACCCCCGGGGCAGGCGGCGAGGATCATCAGGCCGACGGCCGTCTGCGGCGCCAGTTCGAACGACACGGCGAGGCCGAATGCCGTGAGGGGCAGCAGCAGCGTCTGGGCGACCAGTCCGAGCCCGACGGCCACCGGGTAAGTGAGTACCCTCCGAAAGTCGGAGACGCTCAGCTTGAGCCCCAGCGCGAACATGATGAACGCGAGGCCCGCGGGCAGCAGCGTGGAAATGACGGGATTCAAGACAGGCGCTCCACGACGAGCAGCGCGCCGACGAGCACCTGGACCAGCGCGGTCCTGCCAAGCTGCGCGTTCATGCCCGGGCCGACCGGCATGCGCGAAAACTGCAGCGCCAGCCACAGGCAAACGGGCAAGGCGAGCCAGGCGAGGCCGATTGCCTGCACACCGAGCGCCACAGCGAGTATTGGAAACGGCGCGAGCAACAGCACGCCGTACAGCCGCCGGCCGCCTCGCACGCCCAGCCTGGCGGCGAGGGTCTTGCGCCCCGCCCGCAGGTCCGCCTCGGTGTCACGCAGGTTGTTTACGAGGAGCACGGCGGCAGCGTAACAACCGACCGCGATGCCGGTCAGCGCAACGGCTGGTCCCGGCAGCTGCCCGCTTTGCAGGTAATAGCTACCCGCCACCGCAATCAAACCGAAAAAGACGATCACGTAAACCTCGCCGAACGGTCCGTGGGACAAAGGTCTGCGCCCCGCCGAATAGGCGTAGCCGGCGAGCAGGGACGCGAGGCCAATCAGGAGAATCGGAACGCCGCCGACGACGACCAGGTAGACGCCCGAAGCCAGCGCCCCGGCGAAACAGGCGACCGCGGCGCGGCGGACCTGTTGCGGCCGTGCCAGCCCGGAACCGGTAATCCGTTGTGGCCCGATGCGGTCCGGGCCATCGGCGCCACGTTCGCCGTCGTTAGCGTCGTTGAAGAGGTTGGTGCCGATCTGTATCAGCATCGCGCAGAGCAGCGTCACGATGAAAGTGATCCGGTCCGGCGGGGCGCCGCCCGCCCAGGCGAGGGCGGAACCGACAACGATCGGCACGGCCGCCATGGTCAGCGTCCGCGGCCGCATGCCCATCAGCCAGATGTTCAGCGGCTTTGCCTTCCCTGTGCCCTTGGACAATTGCGATGGCGTCGACATGCGAGTTGCAGATCAGAACCCGTAGCTAAAGGAAAAAAGGAGTTCCCGCGGACGTCCGTACACCTGCTCAACGTAGGCTGCCGCCGTGTCGAACGCGGAGTTACCCGTGACGAGGTAGGTTTCATCAGACAGGTTTCGCACTGCCGCGGTCAACTGCCAGGGTCCGTCTTGCGGCGAATACGTGAGCGATGCGTTGACGAGGTGAAACGCGTCCTGGCGAATCTGCGGGCTGTTGACGGCATCGTGGAACTCATCGTCCTGCCAGGACCAGTCCAGTCGTACCGTCATGTCGCCACGATCACCGAGTCCGAGACGGTACGCAGTCCCGGCGGCCAGGCTCCATGCGGGAGCATTGGAAAGCTTGTTCCCGAGCCGTACGCCGGAGTCCTGGGCAGGCTGGTTCAGGCGGCGGTACTCGGTGTCGAGATGGCCGGCCGAGAATCCGATCTCCCAGTTCTCTGACGCATGCCAGTCCAGTTCGAGTTCGCCGCCGCGCACGCGGGCATCGCCGGCATTCACCGTCAGCGGATTGAACGACTCGCGCACGATGATCTGCAGATCGTCGTAATCGGCGTCGAAGACCGCGACGTTCACCCGCAGGCGCCCTTCCAGGGTCGACAATTTCATACCGAATTCCAGGCTGTCGACCGACTCCGGACGATACGAACTCGGCGCGCGGTCGGGCGTCGGGCCAACGAAGCGCTGGTCGAAACCGCCACTCTTGTAGCCGGTCGCGTACGTCACGTAGCTGATAAGCGCGTCCGAGAACGCATATTTGAAATCGATGGTGGTATCGGTTGCGTCGAAGTCCAGTTTGCTGCTGCGGTAGTCGAGGATGCGCTCGCCGGCCGGCATCGGGCCCGTCGGGGCGAGATAGAAGCCCTCGAACGCGGGCCACGTGGGCGGAAAGAATCCCGGCTCCGATCCGGCCGAGGCGTCGCCCTGTGAAAACTGATCGGGCAGGTAGCCCTTACGGTCTTCGGTATGCCGCGCGCCGATCGACAGCGTGAGCCGCTCGGCCAGGTCGAATGTTACATGGGCGAACAGCGCATAGGACTGGTTGTCGTAAAAGCCGCCGCTCTGGATCGCGCCGGGTGGCACTGTGACGTCGACGAGATTGTGGCCGGATTCGTCGTAGTAGAACAGCCCGAGCAAGGCGGACGCGCCGCGCCATTCGCTATCGAACTGTATCTGCAGTTCCTGGGTGAACTGCGCGTGATCGAAGTCGTCGCGCGTAGCGAAAATATTGGCCGGCGTATTGTCGCCGTCCCGGGACGAGATCATGCTCATCTCGCGATAGCCCGTCGTCGACCGCAACAGCCACTGGTCGGCAAGCGCCCAGTCGACGGTCAGCGCGGCGCCGCTGCTGTCGAGCTGGGACGTAACCGGAAAGGTGCCTTCGGAGATGAACGGTCCAGGCCTGGAATCCGCGCCGTAGCAGCCGGGCGCACCGCCTGTCGGGGCACCCGGCGGCGGGAACGCCGGCGGACCATTCGCCGGCGTACCGTCGAAAACCGGGTTGATCACGACAGCTTCACAACTCTCGAGCACGGCGTTGCCGAAGGTCGCAAAAGGCTGGCGGTCGTTGACGCCGCCGGAGACGACCGGGGCGCCGTTCTCGTCGATGGAGGTGTAATCGACGACGAGCGACGCCGCGACCGCATCATTCGGCTCCCAGCGCACGGCGCCTCGGGCGGACCAGCGATCACGATCGCCGGTCATGGTGCCGTCGAATGGACGCTCGACGTAACCGTCACGCAGTAACCTGCCAATTGCAAAGCCTGTCGCGAGCGAGTCGGTCAATGGCTGATTCAAGCGCAGCGTGAGCGCCTGGAGCGCATCGTTGCCGAGCCTGAGATCGATGCGATTCTCGGTGTCGGTGAAACTCGGCAGGCGGCTGTGTACCTTGATCGCCCCGCCGATGGAGTTGCGCCCGAACAGGGTACCCTGCGGTCCGCGCAGGACCTCGACCCGGTCAATGTCGATCAGGTCGAGTACGTTGCCGGGCGAGCGGCCGATGTAGATGCCGTCCACGTACATCGCGACGCCGGGATCGGTGACCGGCGTGTAGTCTGACTGGCCGATGCCGCGAATGAAAATCTGGCCGACGGAGCTGGAGCCGGACGACGGTGCCGCCTTGTCGAGCTGCAGGTTGGGAACGACGTCCCCCAGCTGATCCATGGCGTGAATCTGTCGCGCCTCGAGTTGCGTGCCGGTCAGCGCGGTCACGGAGATCGGAATCTCCCGCAGGCTTTCCTCGCGTCGCCGGGCGGTGACGACGATATCGTCGATCGGCTGTGCGCCAGTATCCGCGCGGTTGGCCTCATCGGCCTGGACCGCGGTAAAGAACAGCTGCGAAAAAGCGATCGCTGACGCTGCGCGAGAAACTGCTGATGCCATCGCGGCATCCCCTGTGACACGAAAGTGGCTATAGTAGCGATGTGATGACCGCCTGTCTTTCGCGGCAATCGCGGATGTATGTTTCGCGCGGCCGGCGGCGGGCGGCGGTAACGACGAAATCGGAGCGATGACCTCATGGCGGACAGTTTGCCCCCGATAAAAGAATGGCGGGACGTCGACGTCGACTGCTTTCGCAATGAAATCGTTCCCCTGAACCGTCCCGCGCTCATGAAGTCGCTGGTCCGGGACTGGCCCGCGGTGCAGGCCGGCGCCACGTCGCCGAGGGCAATCGTCGACTACCTGAAAGCTTTCGACAACGGCGAGCGGGTCCATGCCGCGGTCGGTGAACCCGACATCAACGGCCGGTTCTTCTACAGGGAAGACCTCCTGAACGTGAATTTCCGGCGGGCCCGGGTGCCGGTGACCGCCGCCCTGGAGCAACTCATCGAGTTGATGGAGCAGGAGGATCCTCACGCGATTGCCATCCAGGCGATACCGATCAATGAAACCCTGCCGGGCTTTGCCGAAAGCAATGCAAACCCGCTGCTCGAGAGCTCCGTCGAACCGACCATGTGGTTCGGCAACCGGGCCATCATCGCCCCGCACTATGACATCGACGACAATATCGCCTGCGTGGTTGCCGGGGTGCGCAAGTTCACGGTGTTCCCGCCGGAGGAAATCGGCAATCTCTATGTCGGCCCGACCCTGGGCGCCCCCGGCGGCGTACCCATCAGCATGGTCGATCTGCGCGACCCGGACCTCGAGCGTTTTCCCAGGTTTACGAGGGCGCTCGAAGCCGCCCGGCAGGCCGTACTCGAACCGGGTGACGCAATCTATATTCCGGCCGTCTGGTGGCATGCGGTGGAATCGATGGAGCGCTTCAATCTTCTCGTCAACTACTGGTGGGGCGGCAAGACAGACACGCAGATATCGCCCAACGACACCCTGCTGCACGGCATGCTGAGCATTGCGAGGCTCAGCCCCGAGAAGCGCGCCGCGTGGCGGAGTTTTTTCGACTACTACGTGTTTCGACTGGACAGTGACCCCACGGCGCACCTGCCCGAGGGTCTCGAGGACGTCGTGACGTCCCTGAACCCGGAGCAGAAACGTCTCGTATTGGGTTTCCTGATAAATAATTTGCAGTAGCAGGGGCCGGCAGAGGGCGATAAGCTTCGGCTTCGGTGCAGCGCAACCCGTACGCCGAGCGGGGAATGTAAAGGACCTGACGATGCGTGTTTCGACAGCACTCGCTCTATTGGCCGTTGCGGCCCTGGCGGGTTGCGCCAGCAAGGGAGCCCCGATGGAAAAAAAGGATTCCGGCTTCGATCGCGAGCAGGAACTCGAGCGCCGGATGGACGTGCGCCGCGAGCTGGATCGCAAACAGCTGGCGCAGGTCCCCGACGAAGCGCGCACGCCCGTCACCGGCGAAGTCCCCGATTCGATCCTCTCCGCCGCACGTAATGACCTGGCTGGAAAGCTCGATATCGATGCCGCGTCGATCGAGGTCCGGGAAGCGGCTTCGGTCGTCTGGGACGACGGTTCGCTCGGCTGTGCGCGGCCAGGAGAGATCTACACACAGGCCACGGTACCGGGCTATCGCATCGTCCTCGAGTACGAGGACCGCCGGTACGACTACAGGGCGTCCGAACGCGGCTATCTCTTCCTGTGCGAACTTCCAACCCTGCTGCAGCGCCCCGACGATCTCTAGTGCCCACAAGAAAGGGCCCCTCCCTGAACGGGAGGGGCCCTTGCCTCGTGTTACAGCTTTTCGGCCGCGAGATTACGGCGTGGTAAACAGCAGCGCTTCCGTCTCCTGCGTGGCACCGCCGCGAGCTCCCGTACCGCGATCACCGTTCGTGAACAACAGAACGCCGAGTTCCGGCGAGTTGCCAGGGAACGGACCGAAGTCGAACACCTGCAATCCGGCAGGATCGCCGGAGTTGGCGGGCACGTCATTCGGCAACCCGAAGAACCGTTCGCCGAGCGGCGTGACCGTCAGGCCTTCGATCAGGTCGCCGGGGCCACCGTAATAGAAGTCCTGTGCGAAGACATCCATGTCGACGTTCGTCGCCAGCATGTCGGTCCCCGTCAGGCCGATCTGTTCACCGCAGATCAGCAACACGGTATTGCCGGTGTTCGTCGCATGCTCTGCGAAGAAGAACGCCGTTGCATTACCGGTCGCGAGGTCGAGCGCCCAGGAGACCTGTCGGCCGTCATTGATCGTACCCAGACCCGACAGGTCACGATTCAGGACAACATAGTCGTCCGTCCCGTCCTGGTTCGTATCGAGGAAGATCAGGTGACTGACCGGCAGCAGATGCTCCTGCCGCTCCCACGTGTTGATCGCGAATGCCCAGATGAACGACGGCTGAGCGCTGCAGAACCCGGCCGGAACCGGGAACGTGTTGATTCCCACGGCACGGATATCGGGCGTCGGCGATTGCGCGCCCTTGCCGCCCTCAGGCTGGTTCGGGCTTACCGCCAGCAACGCGTAGGCATCGTTTTGCGCAGCACCGATGCCCGTGTTGTTGAGGCCGATGATATCCGGGAACGAGCCCGGCACGATCGTCGACCTGTCGGGCACCACTCGCGCCGCCTTGCGCGGCAGGATGTGCCACGGCAGGCTCATCGTGTGCTCACCGTCATCGAGCGTCAGGTAGCCATCGTACTCGTTGAGCGTGAGCACGGCCGGATTTCCACCCTGGCTGCCGGAGTTCATGAAGTTTCCGGGAAGTGCCGCGCCGTCGATGTCGAGCGTAACGTCGAACACCGAGTCGTTGCCGAAGCCCGGGTTGATCGTGACCGTGCCCGGCGCCGACGGACTGATGGCACCGCTCGCCGCATCGTTGCCGAAGCGGAACGACGGTGTCACGGTGTAGTTACGCCACTCGTTGGAGTAGTTGTGCACCTGCACGCTCTTCGTGACGCTCATGTTTGCGTCGGCCACGTCGACGAAGCCGAAGCTGAGACCGGCGCTCGTGCCGCCAGCTTCCCAGGCTGCCGCGGGCGCGTCCATCGCAGCATCGACACGAACCTCTCCGCCGCCGATACGGCTGATTTCCGCCAAACCGCTGAAGGTATCGATGAGGATGTTCGTCTCACCGGTATTCATCAGCAGGGCCTTGACTTCGAGCGGCGACAGCGCCAGCCCCTTGGCCTTGCCATTGCCCATGCCCTTGCCGTTGGTGTCGAAACCGTCGAGCAGCAGCGCCGCAGCGCCGGCTGCCATCGGCGATGCACCGGAGGTGCCACCGAAGCCGGTCTCGCCGTCGCCCGTGCCGGACGCCGCCGATACCGAGGCGCCCGGGGCGCCGACTTCCGGCTTGATCAGCGTCGTGTTCTCGTGCTGCGGACCTCGCGACGAGCTACCCACCATCTGGCCCGCGAGGGACAGGATGTTGCTCGGGTCCACGGTGCCGGCAGCCGGCAGTGCCGCCTTGATCGCGTTCGAGTCCGCCTGGCTGATCATGTAACCCGGTATCGTGATCGGGCCACCCGGATCCGCAAAGCCGCCATTGAACGGCGCGCCCGGCGCGACCAGGCCGATAATGCCGACGACGCCACCCGCGTTGCCGATGTTGAAGATCTTGGTCGTGAAGAAGCACGCTCCGCGATCGACAAGGACAACCAGGCCTGTGAGGGAACCCGGCGCGAACGGCGCGCAACCGTTCAGGTTGCCACCGGCGCCGTCACCGTACTGAACGGGGCCGGAAAGAACGCCGCCCGGCGGCGTCGACCAGCTCTGGAAGACGGCCGGATAGTCGACACCCGCCACCGTGAGCAGCTGCAGGAAACCTGCCGGCATCGTCGTCTGGGCAACCGCGAGCGCGGTCGGGGCCGACGACGGCGAACCGGTGACATAGGGCCGGTCTCCGCCGTTACCAGCCGACGACACGGTGAGAACACCGAGTGCCGAAGCAGCATCGACGGCAGCCGAGAGGTCGTCGTCGAAAGGCTGGCCATAGTTGGAACCGAGCGACATGTTGATGATGTCGACGGCGTCCTTCGTGTTGCCGTCACCGTTGGGATCGACGGAGAACTCCATGCCCTGTATCAGCGCGACGCCGCTGCAGGACGTCGACACGGCCGAACAGACTTTCACTGCATACAGGTCGACAGCCGGCGCGACGCCATTGTCGCCACCGATGATCGCTGCGACGTGCGTGCCGTGTCCTGCCGGACCCGAAAAGTCGGGCGCATCGATGGGATCGGGATCGGGAAGCAGGGGGCCAGCGGGCCACACTTCGCCGACGAAGTCGAAGCCGTCGACGACCCGGGCGGTCGGAAACAGCCCGTCCGTCGTCGTGTTCCGCGGATCGGAAAAGTCCACACCCCAGGCCTCGATGTACGCCTCGATCGTGCCGGCGCCACCAAACCTTGCGTGGGTGTAGTCAATACCGCTGTCGAGAACGGCAACGCTGACGCCGGCGCCGTTGGTTCCGGCGGCCTGCACTGCGGCAGCCCCGATGTACGGCACTGTGTCTGACAGGTCCATCTCGTAGTCGCGAACGCGGCTGATGCGAAGGACATCTCTGTCGGCTGCGAGCTTTGCAATATCACCGGCATCCACTTCGAGGACGACGCCGTTCAATACCATTTGCGCGCTGGCGATCATCTTCGCGCCACGCGCCTGTTTTTCGGCTCGTTTGAAAAAGGCCGATTGTTCGTTCTGCAGGCGTGCTTTGTGCTGCTGCTGGGCGCCGGGCGTTCTCGCCTTCGACTTGCCGACTGACGGCGTGCGCAGACGTACGAGCACCTGTTGGCGTCCCTGCGCAGACAGCAAGCCTGCGTCGACCACGCTGCGATCGACGGCCGTCGTGAGCGGTTCCGACAGGCGGAGCTGCTCGATCGACGCGGGCACGTTCGCCGTGCGCATCGACGCGCGTTCGGCTGCGGACGCGGGCATCACCAGCGTCGAACCGACGAGCATCGTTAGCCCGGCAGCAACCGCGGTTACTCTGAATCCAACTTTCATCTGGGCTCTCCTGTTTTGTTTCTTATGAGGGTATTCAATGGTGGCCGCAATTTTCGCCTCGCGATTCGCCGGAGCGCAGCAGGGGGAACTGCGTGAATTTGCAGAGCGCTTTGCTGGCGAAACGGACCCAACAATCGGTCGATGTTGACATTATTATTATGTTAAGAACCGCGGGCGATGCTCGACCACGTTAGCGAGCGAAATCCAAATTACTCCCTAGTACCCTCGATTGCAAATGAGTCTCACTGACCATTTAATGGTGGTCGCCATGGCCGCGAACCGCATTCGGGATACGGGGCAAAAGTCGCGCTTTGCCAGTGACATTAGAACGATCCGGGTTTCGCAGGTAATATTCTCTCCCGCAGGTCTGATTCCCGCCGTCTTCAGCAGCCCGGAGCCTTTGCATGCTTATTCTGCCGATGGAGCGAACCTTCAGCATTCGAAGGCCGCCCGTCGTGACTTTCCTTTTTCTGGTCGCCAACGTCATCGTGTTCCTGGTTGCGAACGGCAGCGATGAGGAAACCTTGATTGCCGCTGTCGAAGCCTACGACAGTGAGCAGATCCTCGAGATCGAGTTGCCGCTGTACCAGGCTTACCTGAAAAGCTCGGCGGTCGAAGACGACGGCTGGAGCATCCCGGCGTCGGCCGATGACCTCAGTGACCAGGAGCGCTTCTACCTGGCCGTGCAAATGCTCACCGACCGCGAGTATTCGCAATATCTCGAACGCAGTACTGACTGGTTTACGTTCGAGCAACTCGACGCCGTCGAGAAAAAGGGAATCATCGTAGAGACCTTTATCGATCGACTGGCCTATCTTCGATACGGTTTCATTCCCGCCGACTTTGCTTTCCTGACGATGTTCTCGTCGCAGTTCCTGCACGGCGACCTGTTTCACCTGGTCGGCAACATGGTCATCCTGGTGCTCATTGGCCTGACCGTCGAGCAGCTTCTCGGCAGTTTCAACTTCCTGTTGTTCTACCTGCTCAGCGGCGCGATCGGGTCGGCCGCGTACGGCCTCGTGCATCTCGGCAGCCCCGTTGTCCTTATTGGCGCATCCGGTGCGATCTCGGGACTGATGGGAATGTACGTCGCCGCCTACGGAAAGCGACCGATCCGGTTTTTCTACTGGATAGGCGTGTACTTCAACTACGTCAAGCTGCCGGCACTTCTCGTGCTGCCGGTATGGGTCGGCAAGGAGGTCTTCGACTTCTTCTTCACCGAGAGCAACGTGGCCTACAGCGCCCACGCCGGCGGCCTGGTCGCGGGGGCCGCCCTGGTACTGGTAGGGCGATCGTCGTTTGCCAGGATCGATACCGAGATCATCGAGAATCGCGACAGGGACCTCGAGTACCGCGAGGACCTCGAGTACGCGCTGCAACTGATCGACCACGCGGACTTCCCGGCGGCCAAGGGGGCGCTGCTGCGCCTGCTCGAAACCTATCCCGGGGATGCGCGGGCGCTTTATCAGCTGGTCCAGCTCGAAAAAGCGCAGCCGGCGACGAAGGACTACCACCTTGCCGCGTTCAATTACCTGAAGACCGTCCTGCCGACCGGATCGCTCGGCAAAGACACACTGGAAGTCATTCGCGATTACTGGAGTTGCGCCGCACCCCGACCACGAATCCGCGGGCAACTGCTGGCGAAGCTGATCAACAAGCTGATCGCCGTCGGCGAGCTCGGTCTCGCGAAGACGATCTGCGAATCGGCCGAAGAACACCAGCTGCTTGATGCGGATACGCTGCGGGACGCCAATGCGTATCGCCTCGGGCAAATGCAATCGAGGAACGATAGCGTCGAGGTCTGATCGCCTCGGTCAATGCCGCGATGACGTCGTGCGCCGCCTTCAGTCCGCCAGGCTGAGCCCGCCATCGTTCGACGCAGACGGGTCCGGTTTACTCTCCCGCAAGGCACGGTACTTTGCGGCAATCTCGGGTTTCTGCAGGTCCACTTCCAGAATCTCGGTGAGCAGGTCGATGGACTCGCGTTGCAGCGCCTTGTCCTTCGTGAGCCGGTGCTGATTCCATAACAACCTTGCAGCCAGCTTGCTGTCATTGCGTTCACGCACGGCCTGGGCAACCTTGATGGCAAGAGCGGTGTTCCTGATTTCGAAGTCCGACTGTACGGCGAGCAGATCGCGGAACAGGCGCGGCATCATCGATGTCTTGTTGGCCTTGAGCAGCGCCGCGAGCAGGGGCACGAGGTGTTTCTCGAGATGCTCCCAAGCGCCACAATGGCGCACGATCTTGATGTATTTTTCGATCAGGGTGGGCGGATAGTCGTGGCCCTTCCAGTTGCTGACCAGCAGGTCCATTGCCCGCCGATAGTCACCCTGCTGCAAGAGAACGTGGATTCGCGGATCCTCGCCGGAGGCATCCTGCGCGAGCGAAAAGTCGTCGATCGACGAACCGTACTGCAACCGATGCCGATACTGGTAGACCATGTAACCCATCAGGCTGTACATGACCAGCGCAAAATAATAGCCCGATACCGACGTGATGACCTGCGCAGCTTCCATACCGGCGTATTCGAACGCGAGTTGGCCAAACGTCACGCTGCAGCTGAACATCATGAGCAGGTAAAGGTAGACCAGCAAATAGGGCCAGCCGATACGATAGATCAGCGTCACGAGTATCGCCGGGTTGAGCGCCGCGCGCAGCGAGTGCTGGGTTGCAAGCACGATCGTGCTCATCGGCAGAACGAGAAAATAGAAGATCCCCAGGGGGATGCCGAGCGCCGGACTCAGTTTGACGCTGACCGCTGCCGTCGTCATGAACATGACAGCGAGCATGGCGAACTGCTTCAGGACCACACTGTAACCGGGCTCGGTGATCGTTGCGGGCAGCGAAGGCGCCTGGAACTCACCCTCGCTCATGGCGGCGATGACGTTGAAGCCGTACTTGATCTGCAGCAGCACGATGAAGATGCCAGCGAGCGCGGCAATGAGCCCCGGCGACAGGACGACGCTGATCACGATGGCAAGTCCGAGCAGCGCGATCGGACCGGCTTGAAAGGGGTACGCGAAGAAGTCGTGCAAGCGCGACCAGAACGGCACGGCGTCTCCCTGCGTCGCCTCGAATTCGAGCGGCTCGGCGCAGTGCAGGCAGCCGGGCCGCGCCTGGTTGCCGGGTGTGTACACACAGCGATCGCAAAACGACAGCTGGCAGTCGTCACAATGCCAACGACTATTCGTCGCAGGATGGTGTCGACAAAAGCTCATGGCATCGTGGTATCCGGCTGGGTTTCGGGACAGTGAGAAGATATCCGGACGCAGCACAAATTGCCACGGAACCCGCGCCCGTCAGCCAACGTCACCACCGATGGCGTATACTCCAAGAAAAAATTCCTGGACTTTCGCAGTCCCTGATTCGAATCCCGAGCTGCCTATTGCCGGAGAGGAACTTGTATGTCTATTGAACGCAATACGCGAAAGCCGCTAGCCGTTTTGCTGCTGGCGCTGCTGACATTGTCGACCGCATGTTCGGACACTGATCCCGAATCGCTGATGCTCAAGGCCAGGGAGGCGCAGACGGCCGGCGAGTATCGCGAGGCATCGATTCACCTCAAGAACATCCTGCGGGCCAACCCGGACGACGTCGACGCCCGCATCGAGCTGGGCATGGTTTCCCTCGAACTGGACGCCTACGCCGACGCGGAAAAGGAACTTCGCGCAGCCCTAGAACTCGGCGCCGAGCTCGATCCACTCCGCGTGCCGCTCGGAACCGCCATGCTCAACCAGGGCAAGGCCAGCGAGGTGCTCGAATATCTCGGCACCGAAGACGCAACAGGCAGTGCTGCTGACGCGGACCTGCTGCTGCTGCGCGGCCGTGCACTGTTTGCCCTCGGCCGGATCGACGACGCGCGAAGCGCCCTCGAACAGGCCATCGCGGCCGATCCGGACTCTGCAGACGCATACACGGAGCTGGCGCGCGTGTACATGGCCGAGGGGAAGATCGAAGAGGCGCAGGCGCCGATAGAGAAAGCGCTGGCGCTCGATTCGACGCACGCACAGTCACTGCTGGCCCAGGGCAGCTACCACGCGATCTCGGGGCGCTACGCCGAGGCGGAGGCGGCATTCCGCTCGGTGCTGGAAGTTGAATCGAAATCGCAGTCCCGCACGACGTATAACAGGGCGCTGGTCCATCTTGTCGAGCTGCAGCTGGCGCAGGGGAATCTCGAGACGGCTGACGAACTCGCCGACGAACTCCTCGCCCAGGACGAAGGTATCTACGCGAGATTCCTCGGCGC